>JBBRRC010000014.1:0-88852 GCA_038225385.1 Sphingomonadales bacterium
AACCACAGTCTCCACCACCAACATCCCGATCTCGCAGCCTGAGAATACCCAGGCTGCTGTCTAAACTATCGAAATGAGGGGTCCCTGTTGGACGCCGATCACCCCGCTAAGGGGGTCCTTTTTGCACGCCGATCCACAGCCGGGAGCTTTGGCAGCAACATCGGGATAACCGAAACCTTCGAGGTGCTGCGCGACGTGAACAAGACCGTAGCGGCTGGCGACCTGTCGCATCATCGGGCGCTGTTGTCGGGCCAAGCTGTCGTGCTCAATTCAATATTTACCGAGCTGTCGCGCCGTGCCGCGCTCAACATGGGTGACTTTCTGGGCGCAGCCGAAACTTACATGCGGTTGGCGTTGAAAGCTCAGGCGCAAAGCCGCGCCACTATCGAGGCGCTGGACCGGCTCGCCAATGGGCGGGAGCAAACGGTGCGACACGTCCACGTCGATAATCGCGGCGGGCAAGCCGTGATCGCCGAAACCGTCCACACCGGGGGGCAGCAAAATGGAAAAATCGCCGATCAATCCCATGCAACCGGAGCGGCTGGCCAAAGCGCCGCGCTGCCTTGCCCGGACCCGATCGGGATCGGCGTGCCAATCCCCTGCGGTGAGCGGCAAGCGGCGATGCAGGATGCACGGCGGGACAAATCCGGGCGCACCGCAGGGAAACCGCAACGCCCATAAGCATGGCGCGTATTCAGCAAAAGCAAAGGCCGCTGTGCGCTACGTCAAAGCCATTGCGCGACTGGTCCGCGACGTCGATCGGTGAAGCTGGTATCGGGCATACCTGGCACAAGCGCGCAGGCGGCGATGCAGGATGCACGGCGGGACAAATCCGGGCGCACCGCAGGGTAAGCGTGCGCCGTTCGCTCGAGATTAAGGGCGACGCGCATCGCGCAGACGCTGCATCATTTCGGCATTCAGTTCGATGCCAACACCCCGCGATATTCCAGCGAGCGCGGTCCGGGCGTAAGTTGTGCGGACATAGCGGCGCGACGTCTCGCTGTAGGCAGCGCCGGTTGCGTCTCTTACTTCGCGCCAGAAAGCATCGTACGGATCGCGGCGGCCGTCGCTGATGGCAAACAGATAAGCGAGCGCGAACCTTAGCGCGAATGTCGGCTTGATTGGTGCGGCATCGCACTGGTCGATTACCTCGTCGAGCGCACACAGGGCTTTGAATGTCAGGTGGTCGCGGTCGAATCGCATCGAGGAACGTAAGCAGAACAGTTAAAAGATAGCCAGCCTCATTGAGGCAGCCAGATCATCGTACCAGCAAAATACTATCGACAAGGAAACGCACTTTTCAAAGCATCGCGGATGACGAAATAAGGGTGAAAGCTCCATTTTTCTGGATGGTCTCGCAAATAGCGACGCGAGATTGTGACGACTTGGAGCGAATAAGAAGTGCTCTCCAAGCAAAACTCGCCTGCGACTTTCGATCCATCAGCAGCAGCTAAAATATACGCCGCACAGGGATCAAATTTTAGCTCCGGGCTATCCGGTAAATCGGCGCAAACCCTGGCGAGAACCGCTGCATCTATTGACGATAGCGAAAATGATTTAAGCTTGCCGACTGGGCCGATTGGCTGCGCTGTGGCCGATGTGGCTAATAAAAATGTCGAGATTGCAATTACTTGGCCAAGTCTCATATCACGATTCCCAAATTTGTTGTGCTTTATCTGGGCACTTATCGACCATCTACTATTTCGCGATGGATGTGGAAATACGTTGGAACTGGTGCCTAACGCTAAGATTCGGCTTCAGGTTAAAAAAAGCGCGTCGCAGTGAAGTTCCCGCTACTCACCGAGGCCAGCTGTTCTATCGATGTGGGAACGATTGAGGGAACTGACTCCGACCCAGTGGAAATTCTCTTTCAAACTGAGGTACTTATGATTAGGATTTGGTGGAGCCTAGCGGGATCGAACCGCTGACCTCAACACTGCCAGTGTTGCGCTCTCCCAGCTGAGCTAAGGCCCCATCTCAGGGATGGGCGGCATAGGTCAGGCCGCGCATCCATGCAAGTCACTTGGACGGCATCACTTGGGCAGGATCAGACGTCCTGCTCGGTCTCGCCGGTGTCAACGCCCAGATCGTCGTCGCCGCCCAGGTCGACTTCGTCGTCGGGCGACTTCTCCGCGTCCTCATCGACCACGTCGAGGTCGATGTCGGCGACGCCCAGGTCGGCATCGTCCTTGATGTCGTCTTCTTTCTTCGGCGCGTCGAAGGGCAGCGGCTGCTTCGACTTCAAAATGGGATCGGGCACCCACTGGTTGCCGCAATTGATGCAGACGACCGGCTCGTCCTTCATCAGATCATAAAAGCGCGTGCCACATTTCGGACAGGTGCGCTTTGTGCCCCATTCAGGCTTTACCATCGGTCGGGATGCTCCGGAAAAATTGCTTGGTGCCGCCGCGCGACAAGGCACCGGCGACGAAGGAGCGCGCCCTTGCCACAGCGATACGCCACTGTCAAAGCCGCGCGCCATGACTGCGAAACCGACCAGCGCCCGCTCCTTCATCGCCTCGGGTCCGCTGCGCGGGACGATCGCGGTGCCGGGCGACAAGTCGATCTCGCACCGCGCGCTGATGTTTGCCGCGCTCGCCGTCGGCGAATCGGTGATCGAGGGGCTGCTCGAGGGTGAAGACGTGCTGGCGACCGCCGCCGCCCTCCGCGCGATGGGCGCGACGATCGACAAGCGCGGGGACTGCTGGCACGTCCACGGCGTCGGCGTCGGCGGCCTGCTGCAACCGGTACAGGCCCTCGACATGGGCAATTCGGGCACGTCGACGCGCCTGCTGATGGGGCTGATCGCCAGCCACGCGATCACCGCCACCTTCATCGGGGATGCATCGCTGAGCGGCCGTCCGATGGGCCGCGTCATCGACCCGCTGTCGATGATGGGAGCCGACATTTCCGCCAGTCCGGGGGGCCGCCTCCCGCTGATGGTCCGCGGCCTCTGCCCCGCGGTCCCGCTCGAATACCGCCTGCCCGTCGCCTCGGCCCAGGTGAAATCGGCAATCCTGCTTGCCGGGCTCAACACACCCGGCATCACCCGCGTCATCGAACCCGTGCCGACCCGCGACCACAGCGAACGGATGCTCGCCGGGTTCGGGGCCGATCTGACCGTCGAAACCGACGCGGCGGGCGTCCGCACCATCTCGGTCCGTGGCGAGGCCGAACTGCGGCCCCAGCACATCGTCGTCCCCGGCGATCCATCGTCCGCCGCGTTCGCCACGGTCGCGGCCTTGATCGTGCCCGGCTCCCGGGTCACGATCACCAACGTCGGCATGAACACGACGCGCAGCGGCCTCTACACCGCCCTCCGGGCAATGGGGGCCGACATCATCATGACGAATGAGCGCCACGTCGGCGGCGAGCCGGTCGCCGACCTGATCGTCACGCATTCGCCCCTGTCCGGCATAGAGGTTCCTCCCGACCTCGCCCCCACGATGATCGACGAATATCCGGCGCTGTTCGTTGCGGCATCGCTGGCGCAGGGTCGCACGGTCATGCGCGGGATTGCGGAAATGCGGGTCAAGGAATCGGATCGGATCGCAACGATGGCGACCGCGCTCACGGCTGTAGGCGCGCGGGTCGAGGAACTGCCCGACGGCCTGATCGTGGAGGGCAACGGCGGGGAGCCGCTCGCGGGGGGCGCAACCATCGCCACCTGCCTCGACCACCGCATCGCGATGAGCATGACGGTCGCGGGCCTGGTCAGTCGCGCACCCGTTACCATCGACGATACGTTCGCCGTTGCAACCAGCTACCCGCAATTCTTCTATCAGCTTGCCCAGCTTCAGCGGGGGGACGCATGACCCTTTCGCTGTTCGGTGACCTGATGGGGTTTGCCGGTGCGGCCGCGATCCTGCTCGCTTATGGCTATCAGACCTTTGGCAGACGATCGCCGGACGCCGCCTACCACGCGCTCAACCTCGCCGGTGCGGCACTCCTCGGCGTATCGCTGTGGATCCATTACAATCTGGCATCATTGTGTCTTGAGGGGGCCTGGGGCGCGATCGCGCTGTACGGCCTGATCGGCAAATTGAGAGGCCGCGCGTGATCATTGCCGTCGACGGCCCCGCGGCCTCGGGAAAGGGTACCATCGCCCGCGCGCTCGCCGGTCATTTCGGCCTGCCGCATCTCGATACCGGCCTGCTTTACCGGGCAGTCGGTATTTCGGTATTGCGCCACGGCGGCGACCCTGCCCACGAAATCGACGCCCTTCGCGCCGCCGATTTCAGCGACGCCATGCTCCACGACCCCGAAATCCGCAGCGAGGCCGCATCGCGCGCCGCCTCGATCGTCTCCGTCCACCCGGCGGTGCGCACCCGGCTGCTCGCCCGCCAGCGCGACTTCGCCGCACAGCCCGGCGGCGCCGTCATCGACGGGCGCGACATCGGCACGGTCATCGCCCCCCACGCCGATGCCAAATTGTTCGTGACGGCGACCCCCGAAATCCGCGCCCGCCGCCGCTTCGATCAGCTCGCCGCCGACGGGGTCCACGTCGCCCTCGCCCACATCCTTGCCGACATCCATGCCCGCGACGAACGCGACTCGACCCGCGCGGCGGCCCCGCTTGTCAGGGCGCCCGATGCAGACTTGCTCGACACGACGGAAATGGCTATAACAGAAAGCGTTCGCCGGGCGATTGCGCTGGTGGAGGCGCGGGTAGGACGCTGAGTTCGTCAACCTGGAGCGCGATGGGTTCTGCCTGTCGCGCTTTTTGCTTTTCCACCACCGATGGCATCGGGGAACGCCGTTCGGACATCCGGTCCGTGCGGCATCATCTGGTCAAAGACCGCCGGAGACAACCGGCTGGCCGGAATATCAACGAGACACAGGACTTTTACGCTTATGGCCACTGCGGCACTTCCGACCCGCGACGATTTCGCGGCACTCCTCGATTCCTCCCTCGGCGCCGATGGCAGCTTTGAAGGCAAGGTGGTCAAGGGGCTGGTAACGGCGATCGAGAATGATCTCGCCGTGATCGACGTCGGATTGAAGTCCGAAGGGCGCGTTCGGTTGAGCGAGTTCGCCGCTCCCGGCCAGAAAGCTGATCTGAAGGTGGGCGACGAGGTCGAGGTGTTCGTCGACCGGGTCGAAAACATGCACGGCGAGGCGATGTTGTCGCGTGACCGCGCCCGCCGCGAAGCCGCCTGGGACAAGCTCGAGGAAGAATTCACCAAATCCGCCCGCGTCGACGGTGTCATTTTCGGCCGCGTCAAGGGCGGCTTCACCGTCGATCTCGACGGCGCTGTCGCCTTCCTGCCCGGTTCACAGGTCGACATCCGCCCCGTGCGCGACGTCCAGCCGCTGATGGACATCGTCCAGCCCTTCCAGATCCTCAAGATGGACCGCAAGCGCGGCAACATCGTCGTGTCGCGCCGCGCCATTCTCGAGGAAACCCGGGCAGAGGCGCGCACCGGCCTGATCTCGACGCTCGCCGAGGGTCAGATCATCGACGGCGTCGTCAAGAACATCACCGATTACGGCGCTTTCGTCGATCTGGGCGGCATCGACGGCCTGCTCCACGTCACCGACATGAGCTACAAGCGCGTCAATCACCCATCGGAAGTCATTGCGATCGGCGATACGGTCAAGGTCCAGATCGTCCGCATCAACAAGGACACGCAGCGCATCTCGCTCGGCATGAAGCAGCTCGAGAGCGATCCCTGGGACGGTGCGGAGGCCAAATATCCGATCGGCGCCAAGCTGAGCGGTCGCGTCACGAACATCACCGAATATGGGGCGTTCGTCGAACTCGAACCCGGCATCGAGGGCCTGGTCCACGTCTCCGAAATGAGCTGGACCAAGAAGAATGTCCACCCCGGCAAGATCGTGTCGACCAGCCAGGAAGTCGACGTCATCGTCCTCGAGGTCGACAGCGAAAAGCGGCGCGTGTCGCTCGGCCTCAAGCAGGCGGTGTCGAACCCCTGGGACGATTTCGCCGAGAAGCACCCGGTCGGTTCGATCGTCGAGGGCGAGGTCAAGAACTCCACCGAATTCGGCCTGTTCATCGGCCTCGACGGCGATGTGGACGGCATGGTCCATATGTCCGACATCGCCTGGGGCATCTCTGGCGAGGACGCGCTCAACCTGCATCGCAAGGGCGAGACGGTGAAGGCGATCGTGCTCGCCGTCGAGGCGGACAAGGAGCGGATCTCGCTCGGCATGAAGCAGCTTGAAAAGGGCGCGCCCGCCCTCGCTGCCGCTGGCGCTTCTGCAGGCAGCAGCACAGCGACCGGGGTCAACAAGAACGCGATCGTCACCGTCACCGTCCTCGAAGTGCGCGACGGCGGGCTCGAGGTGCAGATCGGCGACGATGGCGCGACGGGCTTCATCAAGCGTTCGGACCTGGGCCGTGACCGCGATGAACAGCGCGCCGAACGCTTCCAGACCGGCCAGAAGTTCGATGCCATGGTAACCGGCTTCGATCGCTCCAAAAAGCCGACCTTCTCGATCAAGGCAATGCAGATGGCCGAAGAGAAGCAGGCCGTCGCCCAATATGGTTCGTCGGACTCGGGCGCGTCGCTCGGCGACATCCTCGGAGAGGCACTGAAGGCACGCGAGACGACCAAGAGCTGATCGCCGGTTTTCGTATCGGTAGAGTAACGATCCGCTAAAAAGGCGGCACCGAGCTTGCGCTTGGTGCCGCTTTTGCTAAGTCGCTCGTCGAGAGCCAGTGTATGGCCTGCGTTCGATCGCTGATGCCTGGCGCCAATCGGGGCGCAGCACAGCCGGGAATTCGCTGTGATCCGTTCTGAACTCGTTACTATGCTGGCGTCTGAAAATCCGACGCTGGCGCTCCGCGACGTCGAGACGATCGTCACCTGTTTCTTCGAGGAAATCATTGCCCAGCTGGCGGCGGGTGGCCGTGTCGAGCTGCGTGGGTTCGGCACCTTCTCGACGCGCGGCCGTGGTGCCCGCACCGGCCGCAACCCGCGCACCGGCGAGGCCGTCGACATCGAATCGAAGAGCGTGCCTTATTTCAAGCCCGGCAAGGAAATGCGCGACCGGCTCAACGTCTGAGGCTATGCAGCGCGTCACCATCGCGCGGACGTGGCGAAACCGGTAGACGCAGCGGACTTAAAATCCGCTTCTCGTTCGAGAGTGTGGGTTCAAGTCCCACCGTCCGCACCAGCAAGGCACCGGCGGTGGCCGGCGCTTTGCGTGGCGGTCAGTGGGGATGCCGTTGTGCGTGTCGGGGTTTGCGAACGAATATGTTCGCAAGGGTGGCACGTTCGCCGTTATCACTGGGCTTAGCCCGGCCTAGCGCTTTCATACTTGCCGTCGGGCCTTTGTGTCCGGCAGCCTCTTTCGATGGGCTTGTGCAGCGTCGGCGGTGTCGCCAGCATCCGCCGCAGCACGTCGTCCTCTAGCTTCTGATCGGTGTCGTCCATGCCTCAGCCAACCATTCTATTCCCGGAAGCAGCCTTAAAGATTCAGAGGGCCTTGCGCCACTGCCAAGAGCTTGAAAGCGTTTGCGCTTCTTTCCTCGAAAGTGATTTCGCAGAAATCTGCGTGGAGACGAATCCTGAGACCGGAGGCCAGATGCTCGGCATCAGGTCCATGAAGCCTCTGCCAGTTGAAATTCCGCTTGCTCTCGGGGACGCCATACACTGCTTGCGGAGCGCGCTTGATTATGTCGCTAGCGCCATCGTCGGCAGACACGACAAGCGCATTACCTTCCCAATGCATGAATCCCGGGATCAGCTGGAAGCGTCCTTCCGAACTACTCCAGTGCTCGTCGGGAAGAAGATGATTAAAAAGGGCACAAACGCTGCCATCGAGGAAGCCATTCCAGGCATCGGGGCATTCATCACCGATGAGATAAAATCTTACAAAGCTCCGAACGGCTTCATCTGGGTCGTTGGGCATCTTGACAACACTGACAAGCACCGACTGCTTCTCACTCTGGTCGTCCCAAAGCGAATTCTCAATGTCTACGCGGTACACAGCAACGGCGGAGCGATTGTAGATTGCACGTTCGGATACGACGGAATCGGGTTCGCCCCGATGGTTACCTTTGGACCGGGCGAAGTGAAAATACACAGCCATGGAAAGGCCGTAGCTGAAATACTTTTCAACGAGGCTGAGGTGATTACGGGCCAGCCAATATTGCCAACGATTTTCCAACTAGCCCACAGCGTCTCTCAAACCATCGAAGCTATCGATAGATTCGTTAGTCGGAGCGGGTGGACGCCTCGCTGAATCATCTTGAACAGCGCGAGCCTGATTCATAACGCATACCCCTCGCTAACTGCTTTCTCAAAGATATAATTGTCGTCGAACACTAAGACGCTTAAGCTCCGGACGGGAGCAGCATCGCCCTCGCTTTCGGCATTAATGCCCTCGTCGACCCCATACCGCGCCGCCTTGCCGCCGCCGCCCGCGCTGACCATAGTCGCACGCGTGTCCCGACTTCGTCGCCTTTGGCCGCTGCCGGTCCTTGCTACCTTCTCGCTGGCGCTTTCGTCGTGCACGTCGCCGCGTGCCGATGGCGTCATCGACGTCAGCATCATCGGTTCGGGCCCGATGCGGCTCGCCGACCCCGACCGCGTGCCGCTGTCGCCGCCGCAGGCCGTGCTGGCGAGCGCAACGGCAGCCGGACTGGTCGCGCTCGACGCCAATGGCCAGGTCGAACCCGCGCTCGCCGAAAGCTGGATCGCGACGACGGACGGGCTCAGCATCATCTTTCGCATCCGTCAGACCAGCTGGCCCGACGGGACCGAAGTCACCGGCGACCAGGTCGCGCGCGCGCTCGACGCGGCCACCGGTCCTGACAGCCGCAATCCGCTGAAGCCGTTGCTGACCGCCGTCGACGCCATCGTCGGCATGACCGGTCGCGTCCTCGAAATCCGGCTGAAGGCCCCGCGGCCCAATCTGCTTCAGCTCCTCGCCCAGCCCGAACTCGGCATCCGCCGCAACGGCACCGGCACCGGCCCGTTCCGCGTCGTTCGCCTGCGCGAGAACAGCGTGCGCCTGCGGACGGCGACGCCGCCCGACGATCCCGACCAGCTCGCCCCCGACGAAGTCGAGCTCAGCCGCGAACGCGCCGCACTCGCCATCGCCCGCTTTGCCGCCGACAAGAGCGACCTGGTGATGGGCGGCACGCTTGCCGATTTTCCGATCCTGCGGGCCGCGACGATCCGGCCGGGGCGGCTGCATTTCGATCCCGTGCAGGGGCTGTTCGGCCTGGCGATCACCGGCCGGGGCACTTTCCTCGCCTCCGCCGACGTGCGTCAGGCGCTGGCGATGGCGCTCGACCGCACCGCCATTGCGAGCGCAATGGGGATTCCCGGCTGGACGATCACCGATACCGCGCTGCCGGCCCAGCTCGACTCGGCGCGCCTCCCTGCGCAACCCGACTGGAGCACGCTTTCGTTGGTTCAGCGTCGCGCCGACGCGGCCCAGCGCATTGCGCGCTGGCGGGGTGGCAACCCGGCACTGTCGCCGCTGCGCGTGGCATTGCCGCCCGGCCCCGGGATGCGCATCCTGTTCGCGCGCCTCGCCGCCGACTGGCGCGCGATCGGGGTGCAGGCGATCGCGGTGCCGCTGCACAGCCCCGACGCCGATCTGCGCCTGATCGACGCGGTCGCCCCCAACACCAGCGCCAACTGGTATCTGACGCGGCTGTCCTGTGAGGCCGGGCTGGTCTGCGATGCGCGCGGTGACCGGGCGCTGGCGGCCTCACGCAGCGCGACGACGCTCGACGCCCGCTCCGCTGCGATTGCGGACGCCGACAGCGCGCTTACCGCGCGCGGCAGCTTCATCGCGATCGCCGTCCCGATCCGCTGGTCGCTCGTCGATCCGGGGCTGACAGGGTGGAAGGAAAACATCTTTGCCGCGCACCCGCTGGCCGAACTGCGGCCACCGTCTTCGGCGGGCGGCTAGTAATCGCCTGCGTCGTTCCCATATTTTGCGTGAAGGAACCCGTCACATGAACTCCAGGCGCGCAAACCCGGCCCCCGATTTCGCCACGCTGACCCGCACGATCGGCCTCGGCGGGAACGATCCTGCCGCCGTACGCACGCGGGTGGAGGCGATGGAACACCTGCTCGAGGGGTTGTTCGTCATTCCCGGCATCAACCGGCGCGTCGGCCTCGACGTGCTGCTCGACATCATTCCCGTCGGCGGCAGCGTCATCGCCGCGCTCATGGGCAGCTACCTCGCGTGGGAGGCACGCAATCTCGGCATGCCGCGCCACACGTACTGGCGCATGGCGGGGAACATCGGCTTCGACGCGCTGCTCGGCGCGATCCCGCTGATCGGTGCTGTTCCCGACTTTTTCTTCCGCTCGAACACCCGCAATCTGAAGATCATCAAACGCTACCTCGACCGCCATCATCCGGGCAGCGCGGTGATCGACGGCTAGGGCCGGACCGGCAAGAGGTCGAGGCCGATGTCCGCGGCCGGGGCGCTCTGCGTCAACCGGCCTACCGAAACATAGGTCACGCCGGTCGCGGCAATCGCGCCGATCGTGTCGAGCCGCACGCCGCCCGACGCCTCCGTCGGCACGCGACCCGCGACCAGCGCGACCGCCTGCGTCAGGGTCGCCACGTCCATGTTGTCGAGCAGCAGATGCGTCGCGCCCCCGGCCAGCGCCGCCTCGATCTGGTCGATCCGGTCGACCTCGACGATGATCCGTTCGATCCCCGCCGCGCGCGCGCGCCGCGCCGCCTCGCCGACCGATCCGGCCACCGCGACATGATTGTCCTTGATCATCGCCGCGTCCCACAGGCCCATGCGGTGATTGGTCGCGCCGCCCATCCGCGTCGCATATTTGTCCAGCACGCGCAGGCCGGGGATAGTCTTGCGCGTGTCGAGCAGCGTACAGCCCGTCCCCGCCATCGCCTGCACATAGGCGCGCGTCATCGTCGCAATGCCCGACAGATGCTGCACGGTGTTGAGCGCCGACCGTTCCGCCGTCAGCAGCGCGCGCGCTAGCCCCGTGACCCGCATCAGTTCCGACCGTGCGGCAACCTCGGCGCCGTCCTCGACCAGCATCTCGATCGCGACGGCGGGATCGAGCGCGCGAAAGAATGCGGCGGCGATCGGCAATCCAGCAACGACGATCGCGTCGCGGCTGTCCATCACGCCCGCAAACTGCGCGTCTTCGGGAATGACCGCGGCCGAGGTGACATCACCGCCCGGGCCCAGATCCTCCGCCAGCGTGTCCCGCACGAACGCAGTCAGGTCGAATCGATCGAGGGCAAAACTCATCCCCGTTGCCTAGCGAAACCGGCGCGAAATCCGAAGCATTTAGCGCCCGGGGACCGTAATCCCTGCGACGGTCGTCGGGGGCCGCAGCGCTTCGGCCGCCTCGACGAACGGCTGGATCAGGCCGCCCGTCACGCCGTGCGGATCGGCACGGTAGGGCCCCGAACCGAAACTCAGCCGCTGCCGTGCCCGCGTCGGTACGTGCAGCGTGCCCGCAATCCAGTCGAACAGCGCCAGCGTATTGCCGAAATTGCGATTGAAATGCCGGGGATCGTCCGAATGATGCAGCTGGTGGTGTGCGGGGCTCATCACCAAGCGGCCCAGCCGGCCGGGCAGCGCGATCCAGATGTGGCTGTGCTGCAAATGCGTCAGCAGATAGAGCGCAACCACGATCAGCGCGTTGCCGCCGGCCAGCGTGAACTGGTCCGTCCCCTTCAGCCAGTAACTGGTCGCGCCCCCGACTATCCCGGTGAACAGCCCGATGAAATTATAGAACACCAGGCTGTCGACCGGATGGACGCGGAAATTGGTCAGCGGGCTCAGCGTTTCGGCGGTGTGGTGGACCCGGTGGAAATGCCACAGCAACGGGACGTGGTGCGACAGGTAATGATCGACCCAATAGGCGGTTTCATAGGCGAGGTAGACGCCCAGCGTCACCAGCGTCACCGCCAGCCACCCCGGAAAAACCACTGCACCCGCCGGACCGAAGGCGTGGATCAGCCACCCCTCGACGACGGTGGCGACTGTCCCGCTCGACACGATGGCCCAGCCGAGCAGCGATCCGGTGATGAAGATGTTGAGCACGGCAAAGCCCCAGTCGGCGCGTGCCGAGGGGCCGACGAGCCAGCGGCGCGGAAACATGACCTTCACAAGGGCGCGCAGCCGTACCTTCCGCCTGCGCCCGTGCGTCATCCACACGGCGCCGATGATCAGCGCCACGCCCAGCGAATAGATCGACAGTTGCGCCGACGGCGAAAGCAGATTGTCGAGCAGCCGCGCCCAGCAAAGCGCCAGGAAATGCCCGCCCCGCGCGGCAATCGCCGAAACCAATTCCATCGTCCCGCCGCACTCACGCCCTGGTGACGATGGTTTACGGCGGACGCCGTCACCAAGGGGTTAATGGGCCGGGTCGCCCTGACGCGTCCCCAGGTCGCCCTGCCCGACTGTCCCGCCCGCCATCGCGAGCATCGCGTCGAGGCTCTTTTTCGCCCGCAGCCGCAATCCTTCCTCGATCTCGATCCTCGGGGCCAGGTCGCGCAGCGCGACGTAGAGCTTTTCCATCGTGTTGAGCGCCATATAGGGGCAGATGTTGCAGTTGCAGTTGCCGTCGGCCCCCGGCGCACCGATGAAGTGCTTGTCGGGCAGCGCCTTCTCCATCTGGTGGATGATGTGCGGCTCTGTCGCGACGATCAGGGTGTCGCCCTTCAACGCGTTGGCAAAGGCCAGGATACCGCTCGTCGACCCGACATAATCGGCATGATCGAGGATGTGGGCGGGGCATTCGGGGTGCGCCGCAACCGGGGCGCCCGGATGCTGCGCCTTCAGCTTGATCAGCTCGCTCTCGCTGAACGCCTCGTGGACGATGCACACGCCGGGCCACAACAACATGTCGCGGCCGGTCTTGCGCTTCAGATAGCCGCCCAGATGCTTGTCCGGCCCAAAGATGATCTTCTGGTCGGCTGGAAGCTGCGCCAGGATCTTCTCCGCCGACGAGCTCGTCACGATCACATCGCTCAGCGCCTTCACCTCGGTCGAACAATTGATGTAGGTCAGGGCGATGTGGTCGGGATGTTTCGCCCGGAATGCCGCGAACAGGTCGGGCGGGCATGAATCCTCCAGGCTGCATCCCGCATCCATGTCGGGCAACACGACGATCTTCTGGGGACTCAGGATCTTCGCCGTGTCGGCCATGAACCGCACGCCGCAGAACGCGATGACATCGGCATCGGTCGCCGCCGCCTTGCGGCTGAGATCGAGGCTGTCGCCGACGAAATCGGCAATGTCCTGGATTTCGGGCTTCTGGTAATAATGCGCCAGGATGACGGCATTGCGCTCCTTGCGCAGCCGGTCGATCTCGCTGCGCAGGTCGAGCCCCGTCAGGCTGCCGCCAATTCCGCCCCTTGCGTCCATCTCTGCATCGTCCCTGCTGCCAAAGGCTTCAGATGGACGCGCGACGTCCCGTCCGCAAGGGACCGACCGGCCGTGGCGGATAAGCAAGTGGCGCGACCAGCGCGCCCGGCGTGCCCGCGGTTGCGGCGCGGTAGAGCGGCAGGCCCAGCGGGCCATAGGCAATCGCATCGGCCACCGGCACCAATGCGACCATCGTCCCGATCCCCCAGACGAACGCGGGATGCACGCGACCGCGCCGGCGCAGATCGGCGACGGCCCCGATGACCGGGAAGATCAGCGATGCGGTCGCCGTCGCCTCCCACGCAAAGGGGATCAGGAACGGCATCGGCATCAGCCGTCCGAACGCCGGCCCCATCAGCAAGGCCATCGCGCAAAAATGCAGCCGCCGGTGCCAGTCGGTGCGCCTTCGGTTGATAACGGCCGCCACCGTCAGCCCCGCAAACGTAAGCAGCAGAAGCGGATCGAAGACCAGAAAATGGAGCGGCGTGAAAAAGAACGGCACTACGCCGCGCCCGACG
Source organism: Sphingomonadales bacterium (assembly GCA_038225385.1). GTDB lineage: Bacteria > Pseudomonadota > Alphaproteobacteria > Sphingomonadales > Sphingomonadaceae > Sphingomonas_O. The sequence continues at coordinate 13,869 of JBBRRC010000014.1, forward strand.
AGCGACAGCGTTACCGCAAAGCCCAGTCCGACCATCACCGCCACCCAGCCCATCGCCACCCAGCCGAGCCGCCGGTGCAGCGCCATCGACCCGGTGGTCGCAAAGCTGGTCTGCAAAAGATAGATCACGACCCAGCCCATGAAGACGACGGCGTGCATATGGGTGAGCGGCGGGGAGGCGAAGGTGGAGCGCCCCATCGCCAGCTGGAACGAGAAACCGGCAACGACGACCACCGCCATCGCCACCGCGCTCTTCATGAAAAACCGGTCGTCGCGGGCCATCGGCAGCGGTGCAAACGCAAGTGTCGCCATTGGTCATCCCCCAAAAGCCTGTGCGCGAACATAAATCACGCGCGCGACCGAGTCGATGTGTCAATTGGCCCGGTTGTAGACTTGCCCCGGCGCCCGGCTCTCATCCCATTTCACTGCCCGGCCCGCGTCCGGTTCCCAGGGAAAGCTGACCCGGACCTTCACCCCGCCGAACCCCGCCGCGATCAGCGGTGCAGAGGCGAGCGCGGCCACCTTTACCTGCGCGCTGTTGCGGGCTGCATTCAGGTTTTCCGGCTTGTTCGCCTCATCCGCCGCCACCGCGATCGCCCGCATCGCGACTTCCCTCGACATCGCGTCGAACGCCGCGCGCGTGATGAACAGGCCGGACCGGTCGCTTTCGCTGCGCGACGCGTCGATATTCGGGGCCGCGACCCGCACGTCGCCGACCCGCACCGTCATCGTCCGGCTCGCCGCATCCCAGTGATAGTCGGCCGGCGACACCCGCGACAGGTCGACGAAATAATCGACGGCATAGGGAAAGCGCGTCGCCTGCCGCGAATGCAGCAGTCCGCCCAGCCGGTCGTCGTGCGCCAGCGTCTGGACGTCCCCCGACAGCGTCGCGACCTTCAGCGCGTTCGCCGTGGCAAAATGCGCGGAGATGATCCGCGATACGTCCGCCGCACGCGGTCCTTCCGGCGGCAACCTGACGGGATTGCGCGTCCACAGCCACGCCGCGACCAGCACCGCGAACCCGGCGGCAATACCGAGCAGCACCGCGCGCATCCCCGACGTCATAGGCGCCAGCCCGCCTCCGCCTCGACCACCTGACCCCGGTCGCGCAGGTCGATCAGGTGCGCCAGCACCGACCGCCCCGCCGCGCCGTACAGCCGCTCGTCGATCCCGGCGTACATCTTCGGCACCATAGCCTCGACCACGCCGACGCCCTCGCCGACCAGTTTCAGTATCTGGCGTTCGCGCTGCTTGCGATGCCCGGCCAGGCCCCGCACGAACTGCTGCGGATTGGTCACCGGTTCGCCGTGCGCCGGGTAATAGACCACGTCGGTGCGCCGCTGCAGTTTGTCGAGGCTCGCCATATAGGCTGCCATGTCGCCGTCGGGTGGTGACACGACCGTCGTCGACCAGCCCATGACATGGTCGCCGGTGAACAGCGCGCGCTCCTCGATCAGCGCATAACACAGGTGATTGGACGTGTGGCCCGGCGTCGCCACCGCCTCCAGCGTCCATCCCTCTCCCTGCAACCGCTCGCCATCCACCAGCACCCGCCCGGGCGCATAGTCGGTGTCGAACGCCGCATCGGCACGCGGCCCGTCGTCGGTCAGCGACAGCGGCGCACAACCGACAATTGCCGCACCCGTGGCCGCCGCCAGCGGGGCGGCCGCAGGACTATGGTCACGGTGGGTGTGCGTGCAGACAACCGCCACGATCCGCTGACCCTCGGTCGCGCGCAATATCCCCTCGATATGCGCCGCTTCGGCGGGTCCCGGATCGATGACCGCGACATCGGTCGTGCCGACCAGATAGGTCTGGGTGCCGGTGTAGGTGAAGGGCGAGGGATTGGGCGCCAGGACACGCCTGACGAGCGGGCTCAGCGTCTGGGAAACGTCGGTTTGCTGCTGGTCCATGACGCTCATGTGGCCCCTTATGTGGCGTTGCCGCCGTTCCGGTGCAATCTTGTGTCGGAAATCCTTACATGCCGACCGGTCGGTAAGGATTTGCTAACCACCATGTGCCTAGGAAAGCCTCGAAAGACGCGAACTGGCACGCTCGGTGCATAAGTGTTGGTGTCCCAACGGCGGTGTCCCCCGCCTAGAGTGGCGGGTCGGTTTCGCTCCCCTGGTCTCGCGAACCGACCCGCCCTCCCCCGCACAAAGCCGCCGCTGAACGGCAAAACCTCAGACCGACGCCGCGACCCCCTTGTCGCGCATCAGCTCGCCCAGCTCACCTGCGTCGAACATCTCCATCATGATGTCGCTGCCGCCGACGAATTCACCCTTCACGTACAGCTGGGGGATCGTCGGCCAGTCGCTGAACGCCTTGATCCCCTGGCGGATGCCCATGTCCTGCAGCACGTCGACGCTGCCGAACTCGACGCCCAGATGTTCGAGGATCGCGACCGCCTTCGACGAGAAACCGCATTGCGGGAACAGCGGCGTGCCCTTCATGAACAGCAGCACGTCATGTTTGGCAACAAGGTCGGCGATACGGGCTTGGCTGTCGTCTGTCATTGTCATGTCCCTCAATCCGGAATGGCGGTGGTCAGCTGCAGTGCGTGGAGCGCACCGCCCATGTTGGTGCCCAGTGCGGCATAGACCGCGCGCTGCTGGGCGATCCGCGAGATTCCACGGAAACTTTCGGCGACGACGCGCGCCGCATAATGGTCGCCGTCGCCGGCCAGATCGGTGATCTCGACCCGCGCATCGGGGATGCCCGCCACGATCATCGCCTCGATCTCGGTTGCGGCCATCGGCATTATTTCGATTCCATCAACTGGCGTCGCGCCTCGACGGCCTTGTCGGTCAGCGCCTGGCGGACCACGGCTTCATCGGTCTCGACGCCCGCCGCGGCGAGGTCGCCGAGCAGCTTGCGCACCACGTCCTCGTCGCCCGCTTCCTCGAACTCCGCCTGGACGACCGCCGTCGCATAGCTGCTCGTTTCCTCGGGCGTCAGCTTCATCAGCGCCGCCGCCCAGTGCCCCAGCAACTTGTTGCGACGGGCGACAACCCGGAACGCCATGTCCTCGTCGCGCGCATATTTGGTTTCATAAGCGCGTTCACGGTCGTCGAAGGTCGTCATGGCTGCTCCCTGGTCGCTTCGCTATCGAGATAGGGGCGAGCGAGCGCCGCTGCAACGTCAGGATATCGTAACGACAACCTTGCCGATCGCCTTGCGACTGCCGAGGTGCGCGATCGCCTCGCCGCCGCGTTCCAAGGGAAAGGTCTGCGTGACCTTCGGCGCGATCTTGCCGTCGGCCCACAGCCTGAACAGGCGGGCGACATGCGCGGCGTTCTTGGCGGGATCGCGCGCCGCAAATGCGCCCCAGAACACGCCGCACACGTCACAGCTTTTCAGGAGCGTCAGGTTGAGCGGCAGGCGCGGGATACCCGCCGGGAAGCCCACCACCAGATAGCGCCCCTCCCACGCGATCGCGCGCAGCGCCGGTTCGCAATAATCGCCCCCGACCGCGTCATAGATGACATCGGCACCCTTGAAGCCCAGCACGCCCTTGAATTTGTCGGCCAATGCCTTCGACTGGTCCTTGTCGAACGGGGCCTGGCCATAGAGCACGACGTCGGCGGCACCCGCGGCACGAACCGCCTCGGCCTTTTCCTCGCTCGATACCGCGCCGATCACGCGCGCACCGAATGCGACGCCCAGCTCGACGGCGGCAAGGCCGACACCGCCCGCCGCGCCCAGCACCAGCAGCGTCTCCCCCTCGATCAGCCGCCCGCGATCGACCAGCGCATGGATCGACGTCGCATAGGTCAGCAGCAGCGCCGCGCCGTCCTCGAAACTGCGCTCGGGCGGCAGGTGATAGGCCGCCGCCGCCGGTACCGCGACTTTTTCGACCAGCCCGCCGTGCCCGGTGACTGACACGACGCGGTCGCCGACCTCGAAACCCGTGACGCCTTCGCCCAGCGCCTCGACGATGCCCGAAATCTCGCCACCCGGCGCGAACGGGCGGGTCGGACGGATCTGGTATTTGTCCTCGATGATCAGGACATCGGGATAGTTGATCGCGCATGCCTTGACCGCGACCAGCAACTGTCCGGGTCCGGCGACGGGGGCATCGACGTCGCGCAGCTCGAGCGTTTCGGGACCACCGATGCCCGTCGACAGCAAGGCCTTCACAATCCTACTCCTGAATTCATCCAGGGACGTACCCCGGCGGTCGTCCGTTCGTAGGCCGCAATCCGGTCGCCCGAGGCCAGCGTCAAGCCGATCTCGTCAGTACCATTCAAAAGGCAGGATTTTCGAAACGGGTCGATCTCGAAAACGAACCGGTCCTGGAACCGGGTCGTGACGCTTTGCGAATCGAGGTCGATGTGAATCGGGTCGCCCTGCGCCGCGACCACCATCAGCCGGTCGACCGCGGCCTGCGGCAGGACGACGGTCAGGATGCCGTTCTTGAACGCATTGCCGGAAAAAATGTCCGAGAACGATGGCGCGATCACCGCCGCGACGCCCATGTCGGCCAGCGCCCAGGCGGCGTGTTCGCGGCTCGACCCGCAGCCGAAATTATCGCCCGCGATCAGGATCGGCGCACGAGCGAAGGCGGGATCGTCGAACACGTTCCCGGCCTCCGCCCGCACCGTCTCGAACGCACCCCTCGCCAGTCCCGCGCGGGTTATCGTCTTCAGCCATTTTGCCGGAATGATGACATCGGTATCGACGTTCTTGCGCCCGAACGGGTAGCCGCGTCCCTCGACGACGGAAACCGGTGTCATCAATCCGCCGCCGCCGGAAACGCGGGCAGTTTCGCCACGTCACGCGGGTCATGCTGGATGATCATCGTCGCCTTCAGCGCCGCGCCCAGCTTGCGATAGCGATCCATCGCCGCCAGCGAATCCGCCCGGTTGGTGTTGAAACCGGGGATGCCGTCGCTGTCGAGATTCTCGTGGAAATGGGCGACGTCACCCGACAGCAGCACCGGCCCCGTTTTCGCCAGCCGCACCAGCAGCCCGTGGTGCCCCGGCGTGTGGCCCGGCATGTCGAGCATCGTGACGCTTCCGTCGCCGAACACGTCCTTGTCGCCCGTCACCGGCTCGAGCGGTGCACCGCCGCCGAACCACGGGGCCAGCACCGTCTTGTCCGACATCGGCGCGCCCGCCGCGATCCCGTCGGCGTCGCCCTTGCCGATCATCAGCTTGGCCTTGGGAAAGCTTGCCGCCTGGCCTGTGTGATCGAAATGATAATGGCTGATGCCGATCAGCGTGATCGCCTCGGGCTTCAACCCGATCTGCGCGAGCTGTTCGACGATCGTCGACTTCAGCGTGGCGGAAATCGGATCGGTCTTGCTTAGCGGCAGGCCCTTCATCGCGGCGGGCAGGCCGGTGTCCCACAGCATGTAGGTCGCGCCGTGCTTGATCAGATAACAGCTGCCGACCCCCTCGAAGACCTGACCCGTATAGGCCATCGTGTCCGAAAACGCGTTCATGTCGTTGGCGCGCAGGTTCCCGCAGTCGAGCCGCCACAATTTGTCGGCGACCGCAGGCGCGGCGAACGACGGCGCGCTCGCAACGAGTGCCGCCACGCCCAGCATCAATTTCGCAATCCGGTTCATCGTTACTCTCCCATCAGTTCACGAACATCGGTCAGCCGCCCCGTCACCGCCGCCGCCGCCGCCATCGCGGGGCTCAGCAGGTGCGTCCGCGCGCCCGGCCCCTGTCGGCCGACAAAGTTACGGTTCGACGTCGAGGCACAGCGCTCACCCGGCGGCACCTTGTCGGGGTTCATGCCCAAGCACGCCGAACAGCCCGGCTCGCGCCATTCGAGGCCGGCCTCGGTAAAGATCCGGTCGAGCCCCTCGGCCTCGGCCTGCCGCTTGACCAGCCCCGACCCCGGGACGACGATCGCCCAGCGCACGCCCGCTGCCTTGCGCCGCCCCTTCAGGACCGCGGCGGCGGCGCGCAGGTCCTCGATCCGGCTGTTGGTGCAGCTGCCGATGAAGATATTCTCGATCGGCACGTCCTGCATCCACATCCCCGGCGTCAGGCCCATATAGGCGAGCGACTTCGCCGCCGCCTCGCGCTTGCCGGCATCGGCGAAACTGGCGGGATCGGGGACGCTGCCGGTGATCGCGACGACATCCTCGGGACTGGTGCCCCAGGTGACATTGGGTCCGATCTCTGCCGCATCCAGCACCACGATCTTGTCATAGCTCGCGCCCGCGTCGGTGCGCAGCGTCCGCCAATAGTCGACGGCCGCGTCCCAGTCCGCGCCCGCCGGGGCCATCGGCCGTCCCTTCAGATAGGCGAAGGTCTTGTCGTCGGGCGCGATCAGGCCCGACCGCGCGCCGCCCTCGATCGCCATGTTGCTGATCGTCAGCCGCCCCTCGATGCTCATGTCGCGGATGACCGAGCCCGTATATTCGATGACATAGCCGGTTCCGCCCGCCGCGCCCGTCCGCCCGACGATCGCCAGCACCACGTCCTTGGGACTGGCGCCGAAGCCGAGCGTTCCCTCGACGCGCACTTCCATCGTCTTCGACTGTGCCAGTTGCAGCGTCTGCGTCGCCAGCACATGCTCGACCTCGCTCGTGCCGATGCCGAACGCCAGCGCGCCGAGCGCACCGTGTGCCGCGGTATGGCTGTCGCCGCAGACCAGCGTCGTGCCGGGCAGGGTGAAACCCTGTTCGGGGCCGACGACATGGACGATGCCCTGGCGGTCCGCGTTGGCGTCGATATAGGGCACGCCGAATTCGGCGACATTGGCCTCCAGCGCGGCCAGTTGCGCCGCGCTTTCCGGGTCGGCGATCGGCAGCCTGCCGCCCTGCGCATCCACGCGCTTTGTCGTCGGCAGATTGTGGTCGGGGACGGCCAGCGTCAGGTCGGGCCGCCGCACTCGTCGCCCCGCCAGCCGTAACCCCTCGAACGCCTGTGGGCTGGTGACCTCATGGACCAGGTGCCGGTCGATATAGATCAGGCAGGTGCCGTCGTCGCGCCGCTCGACGACGTGCTCATCCCAGATTTTTTCGTAAAGCGTGCGGGGTCGGCTGGCCATTCGGGTGCTCTAGGCGATTTCTTACTGAACGTGAAACGGGCTTTGGCCGAATGCCGCCTGCCGCGAGGCCTCGGTGCCCGCCGACCGTGCCAGCATCGCCCGGATGAACGAGACACTGTCATCGAGCACCGGCGCCTTGCTGCGGAACGGCACCGACAGCGCCATCGCGATGTCCTCGTGGCCGAGGCCAGGATATTCCTGCTCGGTGACAACGGCACCGGCATTCTGCAGCCTGAGTGCAAGGTTGCGGGCATTTTTCGGCCGCACTTCGGTATCCTTGGTGCCCGTCACCAGCATCATCGGCGGCGCGTCGGCGCGGGCAAAGCTGATCGGCTGGGTCTCGGCGGGCCGCGGCCATTTGCCAAGTGCGGCAATCGCCCGTCCGGTGAACGGCAGGAAATCATACGGGCCCGACAGTCCGACGGCCGCCTTGATCGTATCGCGCGGCAGCCCCTGCGCCGTCAGCCAGCGCGGATCGAGCGCCAGCATCGCCACGGCATAGGCTCCCGCCGAATGCCCGGCGATCGCGATACGATTGGGGTCGCCGCCATAGCGCGCGACATTGTCGCGGGTCCATTTCACCGCCTGCGCCGCGTCCTCGACGAACGCCGGGAACGCGACACCCGGCACCTTGCGATAATCGGGCAGGACGACCACGAACCCCTTCGAGGCATAGGCGCGCGCGGCCCAGCCATATTCCTGGCGCGTCCCCTTCACCCAGCCGCCGCCATAGTAAAAGATCAGCACCGGTCGCGGCCCGGGCGTCACCGCCGGTTTCCAGATGTCGAGCGCCTGCCCGTGCGTGCCAAAGGGGATGTCGGCGCGGTGGATGAAGGTGCTGCGGTGCCCCATGACCCGGTCGATGACGTTGAGCGTTCCGACCGCGCCGTTGCGCAGCGTGACGAAGCCGCCGATCAGGGCGACGGCGATCACGGCGGGGAACAGGCGGCTCGTCACGGACATGTCACGATGCGTAGCAGCGTCGGCACGCCCCCGCTAGCACCCCCTGCGGACGCCTTGGCGGCCCGGTCAGTCCTCGGGCTGCGGCGCGCTCGTCGCGGGTTGCCCCGCCGGAACCTGTCCCGGCAGCTGTCCCTGCATCCGGGCGCCGACAAACAGCTTGTCGAGGCCAAGCCAGTCGGTTCGCGGCAGTGCGTAGAGCTGGTCGAGCAGCTCGAGCTGCAGCCCGACGGGCCGCGCGCTCTGCGAATTCCACAGCATCGCGATCCCGGTTTTGCGCACCGGGTCGAACAGGATCGTCGCCCGGTAGCCCATGACTGCGCCCTGATGCCCGATCAGCCGGTGGCCGTGGTAATTATAGTCGCGCCAGCCCAGCGCATATTGCGACGCCCCCATCGCATGATTGAAGATGCCCAGGTGCCGGTCGGTGAAAATGCGCGGCGTGTGGATCAGGTCGACGATGCGCGGGCTGACCACTTCCGGGGCCTGCCCCATCTGCGCCTGCATCCAGCGCGCCAGGTCGAGAATCGAGGAGTTGACGCCCCCGGCCGCCGGCACGCGGTAATAATTGTCGTTGACCTCGACCGTGCGCCTGCCGACGTGCGGCCGCGCCCAGCTCCGCGACGAGACCAGCCCCGCGCGCGTCACGCTGGCATCGGTCATGCCGAGGGGTCCGAACAGCCGCTGCATCACCATGTTCTGATAGGGACGCCCGGTCACGTTCTGGACGATTTCGCTCGCCGCATCGAACGCGACATTCTGGTACGTGTGGCAGGCACCCGGATCGCACTGCTGCTTCGCCGTCGTCAGCAGGCCGCGCAGGACATGCGGGTCGGCGCCCCGCTCCAGCCGGTCGTCGAAGGCGTTCTTCACCAGGCCGGTGCGGTGCGACAACAGGTCGTCGACCGTCGTGCGCTGCTCATTGCCGAACGGCAGGCGCAGCGTCGTCGAATAGTCGGAAACCGGCTTGTCGAGCGATACCTTGCCCTCGCCGACCAGCGTGCCGACCATCGTGGCCGCCACACCCTTCGACAGCGAGGCCCAGCGGAACACTGTATGCGGGCCAACCGGCTCGCCGCCCCCTGCCACTGTATTGCCGAAGCCGCGGGCAAAGGCGATCTGGCCATTTTCGACGACCGCGACCGACAGGCCGACCATGTCGGGCTGCGTCATCACCGCTTCGATCCGCTCGTCGAATCCCTCGTAATCGATCCGGCTGTCGCGCGGCGGGGTCACCTCGGGCGGCAGGAACACCGTCGCCGACTTGCCCAGCGTCCGGTACTGCGCCCGCTGGAACCCGGGCACCGTCGCATGGCTCAGCGCCGCGCACAGCCCGCCGATCAGGGCGATCCCGGCGATGGCCCCTGCACGCGCGACTGGTTTGCTCATCATGACGCGACCATAGTCCACCAATTCTTAACCATAGGAATCAGTGATTTGTTTCGGGTGCAAGCAAAATGTTACGCATCGGCGTGGGTTCGCGCCAGATAGTGCGCCGTGGTCTTCGCCGCGACCTCGTCCGCAGTAACGCCCGGCGCCATCTCGACCAGCGCGAACGGAGAGGCGTGATCGGGCCGCTGGAACACGCACAGGTCGGTGATGATCATGTCGACGACGTTCCTGCCCGTGAGCGGCAGGGTGCAGGCGGGAATGAATTTCGCGCTGCCGTCCTTGGCATTATGCTCCATCACGACGATGATCCGTTTGACGCCGGCGACCAGATCCATCGCGCCACCCATGCCCTTGATCATCTTGCCGGGAATCATCCAGTTGGCGATGTCGCCGTTCTCGGCGACTTCCATCGCGCCGAGCACGGTCAGGTCGATATGCCCCCCGCGGATCATCGCGAACGAGTCCGCCGAACTGAAATAGGACGACGACGGCAGCTCGCTGATCGTCTGCTTGCCCGCATTGATCAGGTCGGGATCGACGTCCTCGTCATAGGGAAACGGTCCGATGCCGAGCATCCCGTTCTCCGACTGCAGCGTGACCGTGATACCTGGCGGCACATGGTTGGCAACCAGCGTCGGAATCCCGATGCCGAGATTGACGTAATAACCGTCCTTCAATTCGCGTGCCGCACGGGCAGCCATTTCATCACGGGTCCAGGTCATCGGTGAGACATCCAATATTCGGCGGTGAAATCGTCGTAATCTTTTGGAGCGGAACCTCTGTTTTTCCGTCCCGGAAGTCGAGTTTATGAAGTCCGTATCGTGAGGGAGCAAGCGACCTTCGTTTGGTATGACATCCTATTCACCCAGACCGGCTACCAGAACGTCGTCACGCCGAACCCGGCCATTGCCACATCCCTGCTGACCAGCGTCAGGTTTTCCAACTGTGCCTGAGCGGCAATCAAACGGTCCCACGGGTCACGGTGTGTCCCTGGCAGGCCGCCCGCCCGCTCGGCGTGGTCGCACGTGATCGGCAAATGAATAAAGCCGAATGCAGCGGTATGGGTACCGAATTCCGAAGCCAGCGGCGTGACATAGGCAAATTTGCCCAACCGGCTTTTGGTGGCGATCTCCATCGCCGACACCGCACTCACGCTGACGTCGTTCTCACCGCTCATGATCGCGTCCAGTGCCGGTCGACTGAGTTCTTCGGGTTCATGCGTCCACCACAACAGGGCGTGCGTATCGAGCAGGAGCCTCACGGCTTGTCCAGCTGATGGTCGGCCAGCCCCATGTCCTCGTCCGACAGGGCGTCCCAGAATCCGTTATCGAGAATCCCCTTGCTGCCGGGCGGGCGCAGATCCGCAAATCGGCCCGGGACACGGTCGGGGCGAACCATCGGTCGCAGCGGCACGATTTTGGCGACTTCTGTCTTGCCTCGGGCGATGACGATTTCCTCACCCGCTTCGACACGCGCAATCAGGCGTGACAGATGCGTTTTCGCTTCATGGACGGTCACTGTTTCCATGTTAGCTAACTAGCTTAGTCAACACCGATGTCAAGCCGCTTCCCGCTGGCGAACGGTCCTGAATTCGATCCGCTTGTCATAGGGTGCGCCGCACACCAGCCGCTTGATATAGATGCCCGGCACATGGATGCAGTCGGGATCGAGGGTACCGACCGGCACGACCTCCTCGACCTCGGCTATCGTCATGTGGCTGGCCGTTGCCATGGGCTGGTTGAAATTGCGCGCCGTCTTCCGAAACACCAGATTGCCGGCGGTGTCGGCCTTCCAGCCCTTGACGATCGCCAGGTCGGCGAAAATGCCGCGTTCCAGGATATAGTCCGTGGGGCCGTTCGGGCCGTCGAACGACTTCACCTCCTTGCCCTCGGCGACCAGCGTCCCGACACCCGTCTTCGTATAGAAACCCGGTATCCCCGCCCCGCCCGCGCGGCAGCGCTCGGCAAGCGTCCCCTGCGGACAGAATTCGACCTCCAGCTCGCCGGCCAGATACTGCCGCTCGAATTCCTTGTTCTCGCCGACGTAGGACGAAATCATCTTCCTGACCTGCCGCGTGCGCAGCAGCTTGCCGAGGCCCACGCCGTCGATCCCGGCATTGTTGCTCGCGATCGTAAGGTCCTTCACGCCCGAGGCTTCGATCGCGTCGATCAGCCGCTCGGGCATCCCCGACAGGCCAAACCCGCCGCAGCAGATCGTCATGCCATCGCGCAACAGCCCGGCGAGCGCGGCCGTCGCATCAGGGTAGAGCTTGTTCATGGGCGACGACCTCCGGTTCGGCGGTGCGCATAATGGGTCAGTGGTTCAGCCGCAATCCCGGCCGCGCCCATGTCCGGCGGACCAGCCGCCCTGTTCCCGACAGCGTGGCATAGGCGGTTATCATGTCGTCACCGCCCCAGCAGATGTTGGTCGTGAACGGATCGTCGGTGGCGACGAACTCGACCAGCGCGCCGGTGGGGGAAATCACGCTGATCCCGCATTCCCCGATCGTCGCGACGGCAATGTTGCCGCCCGCCTCGACCCCCAGCGAATCGAAGAATTTATAGCCTGCCGGGCGATAGAGGGGCACGCCCGCACCGCCCAGCCCCTGGGTCAGGTCGAGCGTGCCCGGCCCCGTAACCGCAAACGCCATCAGGCGGCAGGTGTAGGTTTCCGCCGCGTACAGCGTCCGCCCGTCGGGGGACAGACCGATCCCGTTCGGGTTCTCGCTCGGCCAGACGATTTCGGCCAGGTGACTGCCGTCCGCCTTGGCATAGAAAATGCCGGTGATGTCGCGCGTCCGCGCCGTCAGATCGTTCTTGCCGTGGTCGGTGAACCAGAAGCCGCCCGCATCGTCGAACACGATGTCGTTCGGTCCGCACAGCGTGCACCCGAAGTCGCCCGATTTGTAAAGAACCTCAACCTTGCCCGTCGCGACGTCGATCCGCTCGATCCGCCCGCCGGAATAGTCGCTCGCCATCCCGTGCGGGATCAGCAAGCCGCCGGCATCGATATAGCTGAACCCGCCGTTGTTGCAGCAATAGAGCATCCCGTCGGGCCCGAACGCCAGGCCATTGGGGCCGCCGCCGGTTTCTGCCACGACCGCCTTGCTGCCATTGGCGTGGACGCGCGTTACCCGTCCTGCCGCGATCTCGGTCAGGATCACGCTGCCGTCGGCGCACGCCACCGGCCCCTCGGGAAAGCGCAGGCCGTCGGTGATGGTTGTCCAGCCGGTCATCTTTCCCTCCCGTTTTGCTCTCGCACCCGATCATGCGCGCTCCTATGTGGGGTGCAACCCCGAAACGATGCGAGTATGCCATGACCGACACCTATTCCGCCGACCTCGCCCTGTTCGTCGATGGCAGCTGGCGGCTGGGCGAGGGACGCGACAGTCACCTCGTCGTCAATCCTGCGACCGGCGGCGCGCTTGCCGAACTGCCGCTCGCCAGCGCCGCCGACCTCGACCAGGCGCTTGCCGCCGCCGATGCCGGCTTCAAGCTGTGGCGCGCGACCGATGTGGAGGCGCGCGGCGCCGTCCTGCGCCGGGCCGGGGCCCTGTTGCGCGAACGCGCCGACACCATCGCCCACACGCTGACGATGGAGCAGGGCAAGCCGCTTGCCGAGGCGCGCGGCGAGGTGATCAGCAGCGCCGCGATGTTCGACTGGTATGCCGAGGAAGCCAATCGCCTCTACGGCCGCGTCCTCGTCCGGCCGACCGGGCAGCGTTCGATCGTCATCAAACAGCCGGTCGGCCCCGTCGCCGCGTTCAGCCCGTGGAACTTCCCCGTCTATCTGATGGTCAAAAAAATCGCGCCCGCGCTCGCCGCCGGCTGTTCGGTGATCGCCAAGCCGCCGGAGGAAACGCCTGGCTGCACCACCGCGGTCATGCGATGCCTGATCGACGCCGGACTGCCCGCGGGCGTGGCACAGCTTGTCTTCGGCGTGCCCGATACCGTCAGCCGCCACCTCCTCGCCTCGCCCGTTATCCGCAAGGTCAGCTTTACCGGCTCCGTTCCGGTCGGGCGTCACCTGATGCGTCTTGCCGCCGACGGGTTGAAACGGGTCACGATGGAACTCGGCGGTCATGCGCCGGTGCTGGTGTTCGACGACTGCGACCTCGACAAGACGCTCGACATGGTCGTCCCGCAGAAATTCCGCAACGCCGGCCAGGTCTGCGTGTCGCCGACGCGCTTTTACGTTCAGGACAGTATCTACGATCGCTTCATCGACGGCTTCGCCAGTCGGACGCGCGGCGTGAAGACGGGCGACGGGCTCGATCCCGCGACGAAAATGGGACCGCTCGCCAACGTCCGCCGTCCCGCCGCGATCGGCGCGCTGGTCGACGATGCGCGGAGCAAGGGCGCGCGCGTGCTGGCCGGCGGCGAACGCGGCGCCGACGGCTTTTTCTTCCAGCCGACCCTGCTCGCCGACGTGCCCGACAGCGCCGACATCATGGCGAACGAACCCTTCGGTCCCGTTGCCGTCACCGCCCGCTTCTCGACGATGGAGGACGCCATCGAAAAGGCCAACCGCCTGCCGTTCGGTCTTGCTGCCTTCGCCTTCACCGAAAACGGTCGCCGCGCCAACCTCGTCGCCGACGCGATCGAGGCGGGCATGATCGGCGTGAACAGCTTTGCCATTTCGGGCCACGACACCCCGTTCGGCGGCGTCAAGGATTCGGGTTTCGGCAGCGAGGGCGGGCCCGAGGGCCTCGAAAGCTACCTCGTGACCAAGGCCATTCACCAGGCCTGACCCGGCCACGCCGAATTCCGTCGGGCGCGATTAAACTTTGTCGCCCGTGGAGCGTTGTGTCCTTGAGTCCGGCCAGAAGAGCCGGGTGATCAGGGTCAAGGGTCGTTGATAAACAAACGTGCGTCGGAACGCATTGCGCTCTGGCTCGAGGATGCGACGCTGCGTGAGACGGGGGCGAGCTCGGCCGCGATCACCGTGCAGGATCTGTCCACGACCGGCTTCCGCGCCGAATGGCTCTACCGTTTGCCCGTTGGCGCGCGCGTGCGGCTGAAACTCGGTGAACTCGAAGCCCTTGCCGCGATCGTCGCCTGGAACCGCAATTTCGAAATCGGCTGTCGCTTCGAACAGCCGCTCCACCCTGCCGTCTTTGCGCGCATCGTCGCCTTGCATCAGCAGGCGGAGCGCCGGTCGGGCGACACCCGGACGACAGCGACCTGACAGCGGTTCTCTTCCCTTTGCGCGCAGAGAGTTGCTAGAGCACCGCAATGACCCCCTCCCCCACCCCGCGCAGCGGCGGCCGAATCCTCGTCGACCAGCTCGTTCTCCAGGGCTGCGACCGCATCTTCACCGTGCCCGGCGAAAGTTTTCTGGCGGTGCTCGATGCCCTCCACGACACGCCGGTGATCCAGACCGTCGTCTGCCGGCAAGAGGGCGGCGTCGCGTTCATGGCCTGCGCCGACGGCGCGATGACCGGGCGGCCGGGCATCGCCTTCGTCACGCGCGGGCCCGGCGCGACCAACGCGTCGATCGGCGTGCATGTCGCGATGCAGGACTCACAACCGATGATCCTGTTCATCGGCGACGTGGCACGCGGCGACCGCGACCGTGAAGGATTTCAGGAGGTCGACTTCGCCGCCATGTTCACCCCGCTCGCCAAATGGGCCGCGCGGATCGACGACGCGCGCCGCATCCCCGAATATGTCGCGCGGGCCTATGCGACGGCGATGGCCGGACGCCCCGGCCCCGTCGTGCTTGCCCTGCCCGAGGACATGCTGCGCGGTGCCGTCGCCGTCCTCGATCGCCCGCGCGTCGCGCCGCCCGAACAGGATCCCGACGGCGCCGCGATGGAGCAGGTCATGGCGCTCCTGAAGGACGCCGCCGCGCCCGTTGCCATCGTCGGCGGCGCGGGCTGGGATGCCGGTGCCGCGCACCATTTCGCGGAGTTCGCGACCCGCATCGGCCTGCCCGTCGCCACCGCCTTTCGCCGCCAGGACGCAATCGACAATGCCTGTCCGGTCTATGCCGGCAATCTGGGCTACGGCCCCAATCCCAAACTGGTCGAGCGCATCCGCAACGCCGACCTGATCCTGGCGGTAGGGGCGCGGCTGGGGGAAGCGACGACCGACGGCTACACGCTCATCACGCCCGACCACCCCGATCAGGTGCTGATCCATGTCCACCCCGACCCGGTCGAGCTGAACCGGGTGTACCGCGCCGATTTGCCGATCTGTGCCTATCCGCATGAATTCGCCGAAATGGCCGCGCTGTGGGATGATGATATCCTGCGCTTCCGCGACGGGGACGAGGCGCATGACGAGTGGCTCACCTGGTCGACGCCGCAAACCTTCGACACCCGCCTCGACCTCGGCCCGTGCGTCGCGGCGATGCGCGACCGCCTGCCCGCCGACACCTTCATCTGCAACGGCGCCGGCAATTTCTCCGGCTGGTGGCATCGCTACTGGCGCTATGCAGGACCGGTGTGCCAGCTCGCGCCGACCGCTGGCGCAATGGGCTACGGTGTCCCCGCTGCGGTCGCCGCCGCGCTCCGCAATCGGGCGCGCAAGGTCGTCGCGGTGGCGGGCGACGGCGATTTCCTGATGAACGGGCAGGAACTGGCAACCGCCGTCCAATACGGTGCCGACATGCTCGTCATCATCGTCGACAACGGCGGCTATGGCACGATCCGCATGCATCAGGAACGCGATTATCCCGCGCGGATCAGCGGCACGGTCCTCCACAATCCGGATTTCGCCGCGCTCGCCCGCGCCTATGGCTGCTGGTCGGAGACGGTCGACGCCACCGCCGACTTCACCCCCGCCCTCGACCGGGCGCTCGGACAAAAGGGCGTCACGCTGCTCCACCTCAAAACCGATATCGAACGCATCTCGGCGGGCACGACGATCAACGCCCTGCGCACGCGCTGACCATGGAAAAGGGCCGTACCGGCTGACCGGCACGACCCTCCATGCTCATCTGCTCCAGGGCGGGAGCCGACGTTACATCTTGTCGCCGAGCGCACCCTTCACGTCGCCGACCTTGTCCTGCACGGCACCCTTGCCCTGCTGGAGCACGCCTTCCGCTTCGAGCTTTTCATTGCCCGTTGCCTTGCCGATGCTTTCCTTGACATCGCCGGCCAGCGTGTTGGCTGCGCCCTTCAACTTTTCGGTGAACTCACCCATCGAAATTCTCCTTCGGCTACACCGCTGTGGTGTCGAAGGGATAAACGACCAGCGCCGAAACGGGTTCCGCAGGTTTTGCTAACTTGCTACCTTCTGGAGGAAAGCCAGCACGGGTTGCCAATTGTCCTCTGCACCAGTGGGGTTCTTCGCGACGATCAGCGTCGACGACCCGTGGACACCCGCGACGGCGGGCGTCGCGAACACCTTGCCCTGGGCTGGCACCACATCGAAAATCGATTTTGCTGCAGTAAGTTCCGCCGCGTCCTTCGCTGCCGTCACGAACACGGGAATGGACAGCCGTTCGGCCGCCCGGTGGACCGGTTCGCCGGGCCCGAGATATTCACCCGGCGAGAACGCCAGCACCGCGGCCACGTCACCGGGGTGCTTTGCCGCCAGTTCGAACGCCAGCGCCGATGAATAGCTGCTGCCCCAGACGATCACGGGCAGGTTCATCGGCCTTGCCCAGCCGAGCGCGGCGTCAAGGTCGTGCAGCGCATCGCCATAGCCTTGGGGGCGCGTCATCCGCGCGGCGGTTTCGTTGGGCCCGAACAGGCCGCCGCCGACCCGCTGGTCGATCGCCAGCGCGCTATAGCCCGCCTCGACCAGCCGCGGCGCGATCGTCCGGTATTCGTCCTTGCTCGATCCGGCCTGGTGAAACAGCAGGATCAGCGCCTTGGGCGAGGTCGCCCGGTAATAAAGGCCGGACACCGTCACGCCGTCATCGGCCATGAAGCCGACCGGCGTCACCGCCATCATCGACGGCTGTTCGGGCGACGACATGCCGTTCGGCATCGGCGCGGGCTCGCTGCTGCAGGCCGAGGCGGTCGCCATCAGCATCACCATTGCTACCGTCGTCCTGCGCATCGCCCGTCTCCCCGTTCAGATCAGCCCCGCCAGCGGCGACGACGGATCGGCATAGCGCCGCAGCCCCATGCGCCCCGCACGATATGCCATTCGTCCGCTTTCGACCGAAAGTTTCATCGCCCGCGCCATCAGCACCGGGTCCTTGGCCTCGGCGATCGCCGTGTTCATCAACACGCCGTCGCACCCCAGCTCCATTGCCACTGCTGCGTCCGACGCCGTGCCGACCCCGGCATCGACCAGCACAGGCACCTTTGCCCCCTCGACGATCAGCCGGATCGTCACCCGGTTCTGGATGCCCAGCCCCGACCCGATCGGCGCGCCCAGCGGCATGATCGCGACCGCTCCCGCCTCCTCCAGCTGCTTCGCGCCGATCGGGTCGTCGGTGCAATAGACCATCGGCTTGAAACCCTCGGCCACCAGCACCTCGGTCGCGCGCAGCGTTTCGCGCATGTCGGGATAAAGCGTCTTCGCCTCGCCCAGCACCTCCAGCTTGACCAGGTCCCATCCCCCCGCCTCGCGCGCCAGCCGCAGCGTGCGGATCGCGTCCTCGGCGGTGAAACAGCCCGCGGTATTGGGCAGATAGGTGATCTTGCGCGGGTCGATATAGTCCATCAGCAGCGGCGCATTGCGGTCGCTGATGTTCACCCGGCGGACCGCGACCGTGACGATTTCCGCCCCCGATGCCGCCACCGCCGCCGCATTCTGCGCGAAATCCTTGTATTTGCCGGTGCCGACGATCAGCCGAGAGGTGAACGTCCGCCCCGCCACGCTCCAACTGTCCTGCGGCTCGTGGTCGCCGCCGCCGACAAAGGTCACGATCTCGATCTCGTCGCCGTCGGCGACGATCATCTCGGCCAGCGTCGAGCGCGGCACGATCTCCAGATTGCGCTCGACCGCCACCCGCGTCGGCTCCAGTCCCAGCTCGAGCGCCAGTTCGGCATAGCTGATCCCCGCGTTCACCCGCCGGTGCTCGCCGTTCACGCGAATGCTGATTGTCCCGTCTGCGCACATGGCTCGCCTTTTGAGATTGTGTCGATCCGCATATAAGGTCAGATCGTCGCCAATCGAAAGGGCCGCATGTCCGTCGTCTTCGTTCTCAACGGTCCCAACCTCAACCTGCTGGGGACGCGCGAACCCGAAATCTACGGCACCGCCACGCTCGACGACATCGCCGGCATGGTGGAGGACCGCGCCCGCGACCTTGGCCTGACCGTCGACATCCGCCAGTCGAATCACGAGGGGCACCTGATCGACTGGCTGCACGAGGCGAATGCGGTCGGCGCGGTCGCCGTGCTGCTCAATGCGGCGGGGTATACCCACACGTCGATCGCGCTGCTCGACGCGATCAAGGCCATTCGCGTGCCCGTCATCGAGGTGCATCTGTCGGACCCGATGACACGTGAGCCTTTCCGCCATGTCAGCTATGTCGGCATGGGCGCGGTTGCCAGCTTTGCCGGGCACGGCGCCAACTCCTATCTGCTCGCGCTGGACGCGGCGGCCCGTCTCTGACTAATGAGCGGCAAATCAACCAGGGGGTCCTCAATGACCGAAGCTACAGGCGCGATGCAGGTCGATGCCGCGCTGGTCCGCCAGCTGGCCGAACTGCTCGACGAAACCGCGCTCACTGAAATCGAGGTACAGGACGGCGACCGCAAGATCCGTGTGGCGCGTGCCGTCACCGTCGCGGCCGCCGCTCCCTACGCCGCGCCCTCCGGGGCACCGGCCGCCGCCACGCCCGCGGCGCCTTCAGCCGACGTTACCCCGGCTGCGCCAAACGCCAATGCCGTCAAATCGCCGATGGTGGGCACCGTCTATCTGGCGTCCGAGCCGACGGCGAAGCCCTTTGCCAATGTCGGCGATACCGTGACCGAGGGCCAGACGCTCGTCATCATCGAGGCGATGAAGGTAATGAACCCGATCGCCGCGCCCCGCGCCGGAAAGGTCACGAAAATCTGTGTCGAAAACGGTCAGCCGGTGGAATTCGACCAGCCCCTCGTCGTGATCGAGTAGGACCCGATGCCCGCCATCGAAAAGCTGCTGATCGCCAACCGCGGCGAGATCGCCCTGCGCATCCACCGTGCCTGCCACGAAATCGGGATCAAGACGATTGCGGTGCATTCCACCGCCGACGCCGACGCGATGCACGTCCGCCTTGCCGACGAGGCGGTGTGCATCGGCCCGCCGTCGGCGACCGACAGCTATCTCAACATCCCGGCGATCATCTCCGCCGCCGAAATCTCCGGTGCCGACGCCATTCACCCCGGCTATGGTTTCCTGAGCGAGAACGCGCGCTTTGCCGACATCGTCGAGGAACACGGCATCATTTTTGTCGGGCCCAAGCCCGAGCACATCCGCACGATGGGCGACAAGGTCGAGGCAAAGCGGACCGCGGGCGCCCTCGGCATGCCCCTCGTCCCCGGCTCGGACGGTGCCGTCACCGACATCGCCGAGGCGAAACGGATCGCGGCCGAAATCGGTTATCCGGTCATCGTCAAGGCGGCATCGGGCGGCGGCGGGCGCGGCATGAAGGTCGTGACCGGCGAAGCTGATCTCGCAACCCTGGTATCGCAGGCGCGGACCGAGGCAAAGGCCGCGTTCGGCGACGACACCGTCTATATCGAGAAATACCTCGGCAATCCGCGCCACATCGAGTTCCAGGTGTTCGGCGACGGCGAGGGCAACGCCGTCCACCTCGGCGAACGCGACTGCTCGCTCCAGCGCCGCCACCAGAAGGTGCTCGAGGAAGCGCCCTCGCCCGTCATCACCTCGGGGGAGCGGGCGCGTATGGGGGGCATCGTCGCAAAGGCGATGGCCGACATGGGCTATCGCGGGGCCGGCACGATCGAATTCCTGTGGGAAGACGGCGAATTCTACTTCATCGAGATGAACACCCGCCTCCAGGTCGAACATCCCGTGACCGAAATGATTACCGGCGTCGACCTGGTGCGCGAACAGATTCGCATTGCGGAAGGGAAACCGCTGTCGGTCACCCAGGCCGACATCGCCTTCACCGGCCACGCCATCGAATGCCGCATCAATGCCGAGGATCCGAGGACATTCGCCCCCTCGCCCGGCCTCGTCACGGCGTTTCACGCGCCGGGCGGCATGCACGTCCGTTTCGACAGCGGCTTGTATGCGGGCTACCGGATTCCGCCCTATTACGACAGCATGATCGGCAAGCTGATCGTCTATGGCCGCAACCGCGAGGACTGCATCATGCGCCTGCGCCGCGCGCTCGAGGAAACGGTGATCGAGGGCGTGAAGACCACCATTCCCCTCCACCAGGCGCTGCTTGCCCAGCCCGATATCCAGAACGGCGACTACAGCATCAAATGGCTCGAGGACTGGCTCGCCCGCGAAGCCGCATAGCTCCACGCACCGCGCCTCTCCTGGCGATCCCGCCATGTCGCGCTTGTATCCTGCCGATATTTTGATATTCGTCGAAATATGGAATCGACGACCGCAACGCGCGCGCTGGCGGCACTGGCCCAGGATCACCGCCTCGCCGCATTCCGCTTCCTCGTCCAGCGCGGCGATGGCGGCGCGGCGGCTGGGGCGATCGCCGACCATCTCGGCATCGCGCCGTCGTCGCTGTCGTTCCACCTCGCGCAGCTCGAACATGCCGGACTGATCCTGCGCGTCCGCCGCGGCCGCTCGCTGATCTATTCCGCCGACTTCACCCGGATGAACGCGCTGCTCGCCTATCTCACCGAAAATTGCTGCGGCGGCGCGGCGACCTGCGCGCCCGTCCCCGACTGTTCCGTATCGGCTGCCGCATGAGGCGCGTCCTCGCGGCTGAGGCGCTGGGCACCGCGCTGCTCGTCGCGACCGTCGTCGGTTCGGGCATCATGGCCGAGCGGCTGTCCGGGGGGAATGCCGCCGTCGCGCTGCTCGGCAATACCGCCGCCACCGGGGCGGTGCTGTTCGTGCTGATCACCATCCTCGGTCCCGTCTCGGGCGCACAGTTCAATCCCGCGGTGTCGCTGCTGATGGCCCCGCCTCGTGCCCGCTGGCCGATGATCGCAGTCCAGCTCGTCGCGGCGGTCGCGGGCACGCTGCTCGCGCACGCGATGTTCGACCACCGGCTGTTCGAACTCGGCACCAAACCGCGCACCGGCGTCGGCCAGTGGCTGGGTGAGGCCACCGCGACCTTCGGCCTGCTGCTGACGATCCGCCTCGGCCTCCGCTACCGTGCGCCCGCCGTACCCGCGCTCGTCGCCGGGTGGATCATCGCGGGCTACTGGTTCACCTCGTCGACCAGCTTTGCCAATCCTGCCGTCACCATCGCCCGCGCGCTTACCGACAGCTTTGCCGGCATCGCCCCAATTGATGCGCCAGGCTTCATCATCGCGCAGTTGCTCGGGGCGGCGACCGGCTACGCCACCGCCGGCGGGCTCATCGCAGAGGAACCGACATGAACGCGACCATCTATCACAACCCGGCGTGCGGCACGTCGCGCAAGACGCTGGCGATCCTTCAGGAAACGCCCGGCGTCGCGGTAAATGTGATCGAATATCTGTTGCATCCGCCCACCCGCGCCCGCCTGGTCGACCTCTATGCCCGCGCCGGCATCACCCCGCGACAGGGCATGCGCGTCATGGGGACCCCGGCCGAGGCGCTGGGCCTCACCGATCTCGCCGTCACCGACGACGCCATCCTCGACGCGATGCTGGCGCACCCCATCCTCATCCAGCGTCCGCTGGTCGAAACCGACAAGGGCGTCCGCCTCTGCCGCCCTCAGGACGTGGTTCGCGAAATCCTGTGAACGGCCACTCGCCCGGCGCTATTCCGCCGTCGTCGGATCGATGACCGACCTGACCTCCGACACCGCATTGGCGGGAAAGCCTGCCGTCGCCGCATGTTCGCGGACCAGCTCGGCGGTCGGTGCGCGGTAGATGCAGTAGATCTTGTCGTCCGTCACATAGCTGTGGACCCACTGGATTTCCGGCCCCAGCTCGCGGAGCACGCTGCATGACGTCTGCGACGCGCCCTTCAGGTCGGCGGCACTCGCCCCGCCGATTCCCGGCATTTCACGTTCGATCACGAATTGGGGCATGTTCCCGCTTTCCTTTGTCTGGCCTCCGCAAAACTGAAAGCCCCGCCCCCGCCTGTATAGGATAAATTCGACGTCGGCAGGCGAAGGGGGACCACCACCGCGCGGCCCTTGCCGAACCACTTAACGACGCCTTAGGGCCGCTCATGCCATATTGGCGCGCCGAAAACTTTGGCGGGCGTTTTGGACGGGCGGGGGCACGCGTGGCGACGGCAGCTTCGGGGGCAGTGGCGGACGGACCGCAACCCGGACGGCGGACCGGCCGCCGCCGGCCGCGCTTTCACGCCGTTGTCGCGCTAATCATCCTCGCGTTCATGATCGTGGGGTTCGGTGTCGAGCTGCCCAAGTACGTTCTCCACCCCCGGGTCTCCTTCCCGCCGATCCTCCTCTACCATTCGATCGCGTTCATCGGCTGGATGCTGCTCTATGTCGTGCAGACGCTGCTGATTCAGGCCCGCCAGGTCCGCCTCCACCGCACGCTCGGTTTGCTGGGCGTCGCGCTGGCGCTGGTCATGCCCCCGCTCGGCATCGCGACCGCGATCATCATGCGGCGCTTCGACATCCTCACCTTCCATTCGCCCGACGTCCCGCACGACCTCGCCTTTCTCGCGACGACGTTTGCCGACATCCTTGCCTTCACGCCCTGCGCGTGGCTCGGCATCGCCCTGCGCAAGCGGCCCGAATATCACCGCCGCCTGATGTTCCTGTCGATTGCCTCGATCGCCGAGGCCGGGTTCGGCCGCCTGCCGTTCGCTGGCCTCGGCACTTGGTTCTACATCGGCAATCTGCCGCTGTTCGCCGCCGGCGTGATCCACGACCGGCTGACCCGCGGCCATGTCCATCCGGTCTTTCGCTGGGGCGTGCCCCTGATCCTGCTCGACGAAGGCATCGCGATGACGCTCTGGCTGCTGCATCCGGCCTGGTGGGTCGCGATCTGCCGCTGGATGACCGGCATCGGCTAACGGGCATCGGCGGGCACGCGCATCCGCCCGCATCCGGTGTCCCGGCCCGCCCCCTTGCCGCCCTCGCCCGCCATGTTATCGTCATGGCGAATCCTGGAAGGCGACAGCGATGGCCGACGACGTAAGCATCCCCGACGACGTCCGGCAGGAGATCGAGACGCTGATCGCTGCCGAAGATGACGCCTGGAACCGGGGCGATGCCGACAGTTTTGCGGCGCGCGCGCTTCCCGAGGTGGTGTTCACCAACGTCGTCGGCATGTTCTCGGTCGGTAAGCCGCCCTTTGTGGCCCAGCACGGGCACATCTTCGCGACAATCTACCACGGCAGCGAATGTCGCCAGTCGGTCCAGCATATCACCCTGCTGAAGCCCGACGTGGCGATCGTCGACACGCTGGCGGTGGTCAGCGGCCAGCATCACGCCCCGCCGGGTATCGGCACCATCGACGGCGCGATCCACGCCCGCCTGGAACAGGTACTTGTCCGCCGCTCGGACGGCTGGTGGGTCGCCGCCTTCCACAATGTCGCGGTCAACCCTGCGGCCATGCCAAAGCCCTGATACCGGCCAGCAATTGCGCTTGCGTAACGACCGAAACAGGTTTTGATTGTGCCCTCCACTCAGGAGGGAACCAACATGATTCGCAAAGCTTTTTTGGGTCTGGCCGCGACCGCGGCCCTGTTCATGGGACATGCCGCCACTGCCAAAGAATATGTCGACTATTCCCCTGAAAAAGGCATCTGGCAGATCAGTGCCGTCGAAGTCGACGTCAACCACGTCGATGATTATCTGACCGGCCTGCGCAAGTCGCAGACGCCCTATTTCGACGCGATGAAAGCGCACGGCATCATCGACGCCTATAAATTCGTCGTGCGCACCGGCTATGTCAAAGGGTCACCGAACGTGCTGATCATGACCCATTATGTCAGCGCGGCAATGCTCGCCCCCGACAAGGCGCGCGACGACATGATCGACAAGGAAGCCGAAGCCAAATTCAGCGAGGCAGACGGCAAGATCGCCGTCGCCGGTTACGAAAAATACCGCCAGTTCGTCGATGACGCGATGTGGACCGAAATGACGATGGCGAAATAACGACGCCCGCGAAGTAACGACCATTCGGTCACGCCACCGTCCACCCGGACGGCGGCGTGACCGGTTGCTCAGAACGTCTTGTGCTTGTGGCCACTGCCGTGATGCTTGCTGCCCTTGCCCTTGTGATGACCGCTGCCCGGCGAAGCCATCGTCCGGCCCCCCGCACGCTGCGCCAGGGCAGGAACGCCCATCGCCATCACCACAGTTGCGCCAATGGCGGCAATCAGGATCTTCTTCATTACGCTCTCTCCATGACTCGGGTCCGCAGGCCGGACGATAGCATCGTTTGGCCCGTCCGCGAACGATGTCGTCCGCAGGCTTTGACGTACCGCCGAATCCGCACCGGTCGGCAAACCCCTCTGTCTTGGGTCAACACTCTGACAACAGGGCGAAATTCCGCCGATCTGACGTTTTGTGGCCGCGATGGCTCAATCTGTCCGGCCGCGTCCCCGCAACCGTCTGAATAACCGACGCAAATTGGGCCGAAGGGGCTCGCTTTCGGACAGTCGGCGGCGCAAGCGGTCCGCGTCCCGGATTTCCGCCATTTTTGCCTTATTGCGAATCTCATTCGCAACTGGCGGTGCCCGCCGCTTTGCCGGGCAAGGCTGTTTTCAGCAGGACGAAGGCCCCGGCAACCCACTGTCTTTGCTGATGTTTCACGAAAGTCTGTCCTACGTCGATTTATCCTGCAACACTCCCCGCATGTCGAAATCACCCCTCCCCAATCATTTTATCAGCAATGATGCCCCTCCGCACTGCACCGGCGACGCCGCCCGATGAGGTCGTTGCTCAAATGGCTGGGCGTCGCCCTGATCGTCATCGTCGCCGGGCTGGTCGTCGCCTATTGGACCCCCGACACCGACCGCGCCGCGATGCGCGCCAAATACGGATCGCCCGCGTCGCAATTCGTCGACATCGGGCATGGCCTGACCGTCCACCTCCGCGATGAGGGGCCGCGCGACGCGCCGGTCATCGTCCTCGTCCACGGGTCGAACTCCTTTCTCCAGACCTGGGACGGCTGGACCCGCCGCCTGACGCCGACCTACCGCGTCGTCCGGCTCGACCTGCCCGGCCACGGCCTGACCGGAGAGGACCCGCGACGCGCCTATTCGACAGGCGCTTTCGTCGATGTCGTCGACCGGGTCGTCGCCCGCCTCGGCATCACCCGCTTTGTCATCGCGGGCAATTCGATGGGCGGCGGCGTTGCCTGGGCCTATGCGCACCGCCATCCGGACAAGCTGGCGGGTCTGGTCCTCGTCGACGCCAGCGGCCAGCCCGATCCGCAAGGGGCGTCGCCCCCGCTCGCCTTCCGCATCGCGCGGCTGCCGGTACTGCGCAACCTTGCTGCCTACATCACGCCGCGCTCGCTGATTGCCGATGGCCTGCATCAGTCGGTCACCGTCCAGTCGGTCGTGACCCCGGCCAATATCGACCGCTACTGGGAATTGCTGCGGTACCCCGGCAACCGCGCGGCGACGCTCGACCGTTTTGCAGCGCCGCCCGACCCGGTGGTGACCGGTCCCGTGCCCATGCCGGTGCTGATCCTCTGGGGTGCCGACGACAAGCTGATCCCGGTGGCGTCGGCGGCGTGGTTCGCGCATCAGGTGCCGGGCGCACAGACGATCGTCTACCCCCGTGTCGGCCATCTGGTCATGGAGGAAATCCCCGACCGGAGCGCCAACGACCTGAAGGCATGGCTCGCAAAGCTGCCTTCGCCGCGCTAAGGTCCGACCATGGCGACGATCGCGGTCTATTCGCTGAAGGGGGGTGTCGGGAAAACGACGCTGGCGGTGAACCTTGCCTGGTCCGCCGCCGTCCAGTCATCGCGTCGCACCCTGCTCTGGGACCTCGACCCGCAGGCCGCGTCGAGCTGGCTGCTGGGCGGCGACACCAAGGCAAAGGATGCCGCCCACGCCGTCTTTGCCCGCGACGTCGCGCCCGAAAAGCTGATCGCGTCGACCGCGATCCCCGGCCTCGACCTGCTGCGGGCCGACACCTCGCTGCGCGGCCTCGACCAGTTCTTCTTCGAGCTTGGCAAGCGCAAGCGGCTGGCAAAGCTCCTCGGCGATCTCAACAAGACCTACGACCGGATCATCCTGGACTGCCCGCCGGGGCTCACAGAAACCAGCGAGCAGGTGATGCGCGCTGCCGACCTGATCCTCGTGCCCGTCATCCCCTCGCCATTATCGCGTCGTGCACTCGATGAGGTCATCGCCTATCTCGCGCACGAACACGGCAAGCACGCGCCGATCCTTCCGGTCTATTCGATGGTCGACCGCCGGCGCGCGCTGCACCGTGAGGCACTGGAGCGCGAGTCCGCCTGGCCGGTCATTCCGATGGCCAGTGCGGTCGAGCAGATGACCGTGCGCCGCTTACCCGTCGGCGGCTTTGCCGCAGCCTCCCCGGCTGGCGAGGCGTTCTCGCGCCTCTGGATCGGCGTCGAGCGCAAGCTGTCGCGGATCAGGACGACGTGACGGCCAGGGCGGCATGACGGGACGCATCCCGCCGCTCGACCCCGAACTCCTCCTGCGCGCCTATACGGTCGGCGTCTTTCCGATGGCCGACAGCCGTGATGCGCCATCGGTCTATTGGGTCGAGCCCAAGGTGCGGGGCATCCTGCCACTCGACGGGTTCCACCTGTCGCGCTCGCTGAAGAAGACCCTTCTCGCCGGTACCTTCGAAACGACCGCCGATCGTGACTTTTCCGGCGTGGTCCAGCTGTGTGCCGAAGCGGCGGCGGACCGCCCGGACACCTGGATCAATACCCAGATCGAACGTGCCGTGGCGACCCTGCATGAACGCGGCTATGCCCACTCGATCGAAACCTGGCAGGATGGACGCCTGGTCGGCGGCCTATACGGCATATCGCTCGGCCGCGCCTTCTTCGGCGAATCGATGGTCAGCCGCGCCACCGACGCTTCAAAGGTGGCACTGGCCCACCTCGTCGCGAGGTTGCGCATTGGCGGCTTCACCCTGCTCGATTGCCAGTTTCAGACCCCGCACCTCGAATCGCTCGGCGCGGTCGAGGTCAGTCGCAACGCCTATATGGCGTTGCTGGATGCGGCGGTCTCCGGCGTGATCGGGTCGGGGCCAGCGGCTGCGGCGTCGGGAGACTTCGGCGCATTGGACCGCTTGCCACCGGAGGCATCCGAGCCAGCATCGACCGTCACCGTATCGGGTCCGATCTCGGCGTGGCGCATCTTGCAGGCCTTGGCCCACACGTCATAGATCGGATGCTCGACGGCATTGAGCGACGGTGACTCTTTGTACAACCAACCCGAAAACACCTTGCGCCAGTGATCGTCCGCGCCGTGAACGATGACCTGGACGAACGCTCCGGTCAGCTGATCGGCTTCCCAGTCGGCGCTGGTCTCACATGCCTTCAGCCGGACAACCAGATCGCCAATCCTGACGGCCTGCCCCGGCTTCATCGACACGTCCCTCGACAGACCGTTGCGCTTGTTGAGGATACCGAGCGTGGCAATGCGCTCGCCCATCGGCGTGTCGCTCTTGGCCGGCTCGACCAATTCGGCAGGTTTCGGCGTCGCGCGCACGGGATCAGCGGGCTGAGTAAGATTGCCGACGATCGGTGCCGCCACCGCGCCGCCGACGGCTGCCAAAACGGTCATGAGGACCGCGATCCGCTTCATCTCTCGTCCGGGCTCCACGCCTCGTAATCGCCTGTCGCCGCCGCTCGTTTACCCCCTGCCTGAAGTGCCCCGGCCGGAACAAAAGCCCCAATCGTGCCTGTCGCGTTGGGCTTCGGTTTCTTCTCCCAGCGACGTGGCGGTGGCAGTGAAATATCGGGCAGCTCATCGATCTGGTGGTGCAGCCAGCCATGCCATTCGGGCGGCACCAGACTGGCGTCGTTGGCACCTGGATAGACCACATACCGGCGGCGCCGGCCGTCGGGCAGTGGCGCGCCCTCGCGATAGATGTTGCCGAGCGTATCCCTGCCGACGATGTCTGTCTTTAGGAGGCCCAGCGACGTGCCGATCGTCGCCCCATTCCACCAGGTGAAAATCTTGCCAAGAATGCTCATGCGAGCCGCTTAAGCCTCCGGCAATGAGCGTGCAATGACGATCGAGCGATCAACCCGCGTTCCACACGACCTTGTCGTCGGGCTTGATGCCGAGTTGCGCCGCGCGCCCGCCGGCGATCTCCAGCACCGCCGCAACCGGCTCGTCAGATGTCACCTGGTCAAGCGAATAAGGGATGGTTTCCGCGGCAATGTTCACGATCGTTCCGTCCGCTCGGATAAAGATCATGTCCAGTGGAATGACGGTATTCTTCATCCAGAAGCTGGCATAGCGCGGCGGCGTCATCGGAAAGATCATCCCGCCATCGCCGGCAAGGTGATCGCGGAACATCAGTCCGCGTTCCTGTTGGGCCTCCGTCCGGGCGACCTCCACTTTGAACTGATGGCGCCCGCCCGCCGAAGCGATCGTCAGCGCAATGGTATTCGATCGCGAAGCCGCGCTCGCCGCCGCCCCACCGTCCGTTGCGGAACAGGCAGCCGCCGCGATGGCGACAAGCAGCAACAGAGAGTAGCGACGCATTACTCGGGCTCCACTTCCACGACGAGGCATCCCTTCACCCCTTGCGCAACACGAACCTGCAAGGATTGCTCGGGTTCGACATCGCCATACCCACCTCGCCGCAACATCTCCATATGGATAAAGATATCCTCCGCCTCACCGGGACGGGTGACGAAGCCATAACCCTTCAGACGATTGAACCATTTGACAACGACGGCCTCGACGGGGCCCGCCTTGTCGACAAGACTGCTGGGATCGGGCCGCATGCGCCGCTCGGCCAGGCGGGCATCTGCATCGGGGCCGGTGGCAGTGGCCAGATCAAATGAAACGACACTGGCGGCCTGCCAACCGCGCTGCGTTTTGCCCGCGTCCAACACGACAGTAGCACCTTCGGGCAGCGTCCGTCGTCCGTGGTCACGCAAAAGGCTGAAATGCACCAGCACATCACCCAGATCGGTAACCGCAAATCCAAAGCCGCGCGTCGAATCGAACCACTTCATCGGTCCGCTGCAACGGACTAGCTCAGGTAAAGTCGCGAATTCCGCGTCTTGACGGTGTACCTCGCCCCGTTCAGTTTCCATGGCACCACGCAACCCCCGGCGAAATGGTAACACAACCGGTGTTGATTCGTAACAATCGGTTATTCGGGGACGGTGTCCAACAACGTAACGTCTTCGGGACGCTCAGCTACGAAATATCGCGCTAAAGCGTAACTATGGCCTGCCCGGAGCATAGCCGCGAGCTGACGAGCAGCGAGCCGCGCATCAGTATTTGCTTCGCCAAACCGCCCGATTCTCTTGCGACGAGCGAAACGTTCGGCGGCGCTGAAAGCGGTTTCATCATTGCAAACGAGGCCATCGATTATCTCCGTTTCGACGCCAGAGCCGCGCAGCACCTGAACGATGTGGCGGTGACCGAAACCGCGACGCTCGAGCGCCACGGCCTTTGCATCGGCAAAAACGCGATCATCGACGTAGCGCCTTTCGGCACACCGACCGACGATGGCGTCAATCACCGTCCGCTGAGCTTCGGAGTCTTCGGCACCGCTGAAACCGCGTTCACGGACCTTGCGCAACAGGTACTGCGACAACCGAGCTTCGGTCGTAGCAAATCGCCCGAGATAGCGAAGCGCCAACGACTCGAGGCCAGCGGCGTCGAGCGGGCGGCTGCGGGGATCGGATCGTCGGGGCTGCAAAGTGCCACTTTTGTGCCACAGTCGAACGCGATTGAGAATGGTTCATGCAAGTTACAGCTAGTCGCAACGGAGCGCCGGAATTGCAGGATACCGCTGAAATTGCAGTAGATGGCCCGACTGGCCCAACGCCAAGCGACGACGGTCGCGACCGTCGGTTTTCCGATTTCCATACATTGTCCGATGCACTTGATTTCGCCGCAGAAGGGAAATGCGGTCTCAATTTTCACGATCCGCGAGGCGTACTCACACGGGCTTATCCCTACAGCGAGCTGAAGACGGACTCATACGCAATGGCAGCGCGCCTATTGGCGCGTGGCATTGCCGCGGGCGATCGCGTCGCACTGGTTGCCGAAACGGGGCCCGAGTTCGCGGCACTATTCTTCGGTGCGGTGCTTATCGGTGCATGGCCGGTGCCTTTGCCGCTGCCGACATCGTTTGGCGGGCGAGACGCTTATGTCGAACAACTGAGCGTGCAGATGCGCAGTGCCGACCCGGCGTTGCTCCTCTACCCTCCCGATCTCGGCTCCTTGGCATCGGAAGCCGCCGGACATGCCAACGTGGTGTCAACTGATTGGACCAGTTTTGCAGCAGGTGCTGCAGCACCGGTTGTCCCGCACGCTGCCTCCTCGGAGGACATTGCCTATCTGCAATATTCAAGTGGATCGACACGCTTTCCCCATGGCGTTGCAATCACCCATCGAGCATTGCTCAACAATCTTGCGGCGCACAGCCACGGGATGAAGCTCGTGCCTGGCGACCGCTGCATTTCATGGCTGCCGTGGTATCATGACATGGGGCTGGTCGGGTGCTTTCTGTCACCGATCGCCAACCAGGTTTCGGCAGATTATCTGAAAACCGAAGACTTTGCCCGGCGTCCGCTCGCGTGGCTTGATCTCATCAGCCGTAATCCCGGGACGACGTTAAGCTATTCGCCGACCTTTGGGTACGACATCTGCGCGAGGCGGATTTCGTCACAGACGCATGCGGACAAACGGTTCGACCTTTCCCGGTGGCGGATCGCCGGCAATGGCGCCGACATGATACGCCCCGACGTGATGCAGGCATTCGTCGACGCCTTCGCACCCGCAGGTTTCAGCGCCAGCGCCTTCCTCCCGAGCTATGGTCTGGCCGAGGCGACACTTGCGGTCTCGATCATGCCGCCAGGAGAGGGAATTGTCGTCGAACTGGTGGAGGAAACCGATCTGGCCGGTGGCCTTACGGGCGGCAAACGACCGAAACGATATCGCGCGATCGTCAATTGCGGCAAGCCGGTACGCGATATGCGGGTCGAGATCCGCGAGGAGGATGGCAAGGTCCTTCCGGAGCGGGCGATCGGCAAGGTGTGGGCTTCCGGTCCGTCGATCATGACCGGCTATTACCGGGACGACGTCTCGACCGCAGCATGTATGGTGGATGGATGGCTCGATTCCGGGGATATGGGTTATTTATCCGATGGTTATCTGTACATCGTCGGTCGGGCCAAGGACATGATCATCGTCAATGGCAAGAACCACTGGCCGCAGGACATTGAGTGGGCGATCGAGCAATTACCCGGATTCAAGCCCGGCGACATCGCCGCCTTCGCGATAACGACACCGGGAGGCGAAGAAACGCCGGCCGTGCTTGTCCAATGTCGAGCCACGGACGTGGCTGAGCGAGCCCGCCTGCGAGAAGCAATCCGCGAGCGGGTACGGGCAATAACGGGCATGAATTGCGTCATCGAACTCGTGCCGCCAAGGACGCTCCCGCGCACGAGCTCCGGCAAGTTAAGCCGTGCAAAGGCCCGCAATCTCTACCTTTCAGGCGAGATACAGCCCTATGACCTGGCGGCCTGACCGCGCGATTAAAATTCCGGGCCAAGTTACGAAAAGCTAAGGGATTGTCGATATCGCGACGGGGTGAGCAAACAACGGTCCCCGTCCGCTTCATCCTCAGCCTCGACTCGCGTCGATTGGCTGACCGTCCTCGGCTTGACAGAACCAAAGGGAATAGACTGGGGTCGGGTGCGCGGCGCCCAGCTGCAAGTCGTACACAGCCTGGTCATCGTCAGGATGACGGTCTCGCTGCTGGCCATTGCCACCGTGGTCGCCACCATGCTGTCGCGTGTAGCGCCCGTGTATCTTTACGGCTGGGCAGCAATTTGTACGATGCTGGTGTTGATCTCGGCTTATCCAAAGCTTCGACACCTTTCGTTCACGATACAAACCGCGACGCGCGCGGAACTGCAGCTCGAAACCATATGGTCTACGGCGATGGGACTTGCGTGGGGGGCTGCTTTCGTCCTGTTTGCGCCACACGCGGCACCGCCGCAGCAGCTTCTGCTCTGGGCATTGATGACGGCGCTGATGGCGGGCTCATCCTTTGCCCTGTCGGCAATTCCGCTCGCTACATGCGCGTTTTTGCTGACCGTCGGCGGCGCAGTGACGTACGCCATGTTCGCGCTCGACCTGAAACTGGTTTCTGCCATCGCAATGGTCTTCACCGGCGGTTTCATCGGCGCGTGCCTGAATGCAGGTCGAACTTTCGTCATCCACGAATCAGCAGAGCTCGCACTGGCCGAGAAAAACGAAGTTGTGAGCCTTTTACTACGCGAGTTCGACGATTCGGGCGGGGACTGGATGTGGCAAACCGATGCCGCCAAGTGCCTCACTCACGTCAGCCCGCGATTTGCATACGCTCTGGGCATGGAAACCGAGGCGCTGGAAAGCAAGCCTTTGCTGGAGATTCTCGCCGGAGAAGCGTGGCAAGCGGGAAATTTCACCGCCGGTCTGCGCGACCTCGCCGAAAAGCTGAAACGGCGCGACAGCTTCTCGGACCTGATCCTGCCCGTCACAATCAATGGCGAGGCGCATTGGTGGGAACTGTCGGCATCACCGCGGTACGATGAACGCGGATCATTCCTTGGCTTTCGGGGCGTCGGTTCGGACGTTACTGCGCAGCGTCGCTCTGCCGACAAAATCAATCACATGGCGCGTTTCGACACGCTGACCGGACTGCCCAATCGGCTTCAGGTGACCGAAGCACTCGGCGAGGCAATGGCCGAGGCGGAGCGCTGGCGGGGGCGCTGCGCGTTCATGATGATCGATCTCGATCGCTTCAAGGCAGTGAACGACACGCTGGGCCACCCTATCGGCGACCGGTTGCTCACCCGGGTGGCCGAACGCCTCAACAACCTCATGACCGAAAAGAACATGTGCGGGCGCCTGGGCGGCGACGAGTTCGGCGTCGTCGTGAGGGATGCGAGTGATGCCGGCAAGCTGCAGCGTCTGGCGCGCAGCATCATTGAGTCATTGTCGAAACCCTATGAAGTCGACCAGCATACGCTCTATATCGGCGCATCGATCGGGACTGCGATCGGCCCGCGCGATGGGCGGTCGGTCGAAATGCTGATCCGCTCAGCCGATCTCGCCCTTTATCGTTCGAAAGACCAGGGCGGCGGTACGCACCATGCCTATGAACCGCAATTGCATGCGCACGCCGAAGAGCGTCGGGTACTGGAAATTGCCCTTCGCAAGGCTCTCGAAAAGAACGAGCTGGACATCTTCTATCAGCCGGTCGTGAGCGCCGAAGGCGGAACGAT
This sequence comes from Sphingomonadales bacterium, assembly GCA_038225385.1. GTDB lineage: Bacteria > Pseudomonadota > Alphaproteobacteria > Sphingomonadales > Sphingomonadaceae > Sphingomonas_O. The sequence goes on from JBBRRC010000014.1 coordinate 47,658, forward strand.
CGAAAGCTTTGAAGCACTGTGTCGCTGGAACCACCCGGAACTTGGCACGGTAAGCCCGGCTCGCTTCATTCCGGTTGCCGAGGAAGCACGATTAATCGGTCCCATCGGGGATTGGGTGCTGCGCACGGCGTGCCAGGAAGCCATGCTGTGGCCAGAGCGGGTCCGCGTTGCGGTCAATGTGTCGGCCGAACAACTGGGCGATTCGAATTTCGTGACATCGGTGATTTCTGTCCTCGCGCACACGCGCCTCCCGGCCCACCGGCTCGAGCTGGAGGTGACCGAAAGCGTGTTCATGCGCGAAGGCACCGGTGCCGTGGCGGTGCTCGAACAATTGCTCAAGCTGGGCGTCCGTCTTGCGCTCGACGACTTTGGCACCGGCTATTCATCGCTCGGCTATCTGTCGCGGACACGCTTCTCAACGATCAAGATCGATCGCAGCTTCGTCCAGCAGGCGTCTAAACAGGTCCCGGCCGCGCTTGCCATCATTCGCGCGGTCGTTGCGATGGCCGACAGCCTCGGCATGAGCACCACAGCCGAGGGCGTTGAGACGGATGCGGAATATCAGCTCGTCCGCCGACTTGGCTGTCGAAAAGTGCAAGGCTATCTGTTCGGGCGTCCCATGGCGGCCACGGATGCACGCGCGTTGTTCGACGCCAGCAACCGACAGGTCGCCTGACCGGATTCGCCGGATTGCCAGGACTGTTGCCGGAGGTTAAACGCCGCCCGCCACGCGCTGCAGGAGTGTAGCTCAGCTGGTAGAGCATCGGTCTCCAAAACCGAGGGCCGGGGGTTCGAGCCCCTCCACTCCTGCCAGGCCGCTCCTATCAGCGGCGCGATAGTTCGGCGGCAAAACGGTCTTCAAAGCCGGTGCCTCCGCGCCTCGCGGTGTTGCTCTGCAGCGGCCTTGCGTTTCATGTATGGCCTCGCTAACTGCTTACCTTCGCAAAAATCGGCGAGCAGACCTTTTCCGCAGCTGCGGGGCCGGGTGGCTGTCCGAAGGATTGGAACAACAGATAGTGGCACGCACGTCCCCAGGTGAATTCGTCCGGCAAGTTCAGGCCGAGACCAAAAAGGTCGTCTGGCCGACCGGGCGCGAGACCATGATCACCGCGCTTATGGTCGTACTCATGACGACACTGCTGGCCGTCTTTTTCTTCGGGCTCGATTCATTATTCAGCGCAGTCGTTCAGTTCCTGCTCGGCTTCGTCGGAAAGGCTGGCTGATGTCGCGCTGGTACATCATTCACGCCTATTCAGGGTTCGAAAACAAGGTCCGCGATCAGATTATGGCCGACGCGACGCGCCTCGGCCTGGACGCTCTGGTCGAGTCGGTCGAGGTTCCTACCGAAACGGTGACCGAAGTGCGCCGCGGCAAGAAGGTGTCGAGCGAGAAAAAATTCTTCCCCGGCTATGTTCTGGCCAAGCTCAACATGAATGACGACGTGTATCACCTCGTCAAAAACCAGCCGAAAGTCACTGGTTTCCTTGGCTCGATGGGCAAACCGCAAGCGATCAGCGAAGCCGAAGCCGCACGCATCCTGAATACCCGCGAGGAAGCCGCCGCCGCACCGAAGCAGAAAATCAAAGTCGACTACGAGATCGGCGACTCGGTCAAGGTGCTGGACGGCCCGTTCGCAAGCTTCAACGGCATTGTCGAGGAACTCGATTTCGACCGCAGTCGTGTCAAAGTTTCAGTCAGTATCTTTGGCCGGGCAACGCCGGTCGAACTCGAATTCGAGCAGGTGGAACGCTCGAAATAACCGCGGGAGGCGACCTGGATGCCGGGATCGCCGTCATTACCGCTAAACCTGAGAAAGGGTGATTAAGTGGCGAAGAAGATTACAGGATATATCAAGCTGCAGGTACCTGCAGGCGACGCGAAACCCGCGCCGCCGATCGGTCCGGCGCTGGGTCAGCGCGGCGTCAACATCATGGAATTCTGCAAGGCGTTCAATGCCCAGACGACTGATCTGGAAAAGGGCATGCCGATTCCAACGGTCATCACCGTTTATGCCGACCGCAGCTTTTCTTTCGAGACCAAGACGCCGCCGGCGAGCTTTCTCATCAAGAAGGCGGCCGGCCTGAAGTCAGGGTCGAAAGAGCCGGGCAAGGTGTCAGCAGGCAAGATCGCGCGGTCGAAGCTGTCGGAGATCGCCCAGGCCAAGATGAAGGACCTGAACGCCAACGACATCGAGGCGGCAACCAAGATCATCGAGGGCTCTGCCCGCGCGATGGGCCTTGAAGTTGTGGAGGGCTGATTCGATGACATTTCAAAGCAAAAAGGCGAAAGCCAATACCGTCGATCGTGAAAAGCTGCACGGGGTCGACGAGGCAATTGCGCTCGCGAAGGCGAACGCGACGTCGAAATTCGACGAGACCATTGAAGTCGCACTCGCCCTGGGCGTGGATCCGCGCCATGCCGACCAGATGGTCCGCGGCGTCGTTACGCTGCCCAAGGGCACGGGGAAGACCGTCCGCGTTGGCGTGTTCGCCCGCGGTGCCAAGGCCGAAGAAGCAACGGCGGCTGGTGCCGATGTTGTCGGGGCCGAAGACCTGCTCGAAATCGTTCAGGGCGGCAAAGTCGATTTCGACCGCTGCATTGCCACGCCCGATATGATGGGCCTGGTCGGACGCCTGGGCAAGATTCTGGGTCCAAAGGGCATGATGCCGAACCCGAAGCTCGGTACGGTCACGATGAATGTCGGTGAGGCGGTCAAGGCAGCCAAGGGCGGCCAGGTCGAATATCGCGTTGAAAAGGCGGGTATTATCCATTCGGGCATCGGCAAGGCGTCGTTCCCTCAGGAAGACCTGCGTGCCAATTTCGACGCGCTGGTCGATGCAGTTACCAAAGCCAAGCCCGCCGGAGCCAAGGGCAAGTATCTGAAAAAGATTGCCGTATCCTCGACAATGGGGCCGGGCATCAAGGTGGATGTGGCCGAGATCACAGTCTGACCTAGGGCAGACACGGAGCCAGATGGGACCGGAACGATTTCCGGTCCCATTTTTATCGACTGGCGCAGCGAACGCTAATCATTCGATTTTATCGGAAATATGGTTCCCTCGCGGGCAGCAACCCTCTATTCGTGCGTCCATGATCCGTGCCGTCGTCCTCGCCTTGGTTGCCCTGGCCTTTCCCGCGCTGGCTCAGGTGGCACCGCCACCCGTCGTCCCGACCGTGTCGGTGCCTGCACCCACACCGTTGCTCGTTGCGCCTCCGAGCCCGCTTCCCCTGCCCCAGCTGTCGCCCGTACAGGCGGCGTTTATCGCGTCGTGGCTGGGCAATGGCGATGCCCAGGGTCTGGCTTCGACGACCGCACCCGACACATCGCCACTGGCGGGCGATGCACTCGTAAGGGCTGCGTTAGACCGGGCAAAGGCGCTGCGGACGGGTCGGATCGAGGGAAGTGATTTCCTCGATATATGGGCGTTGCGCCCGGCCGCTTACGACCCCCTGCCGACGTTCGCGCAGGCTGTCGCGACCAATCATTTGCAGCAATGGGTAACCGACCTTACGCCCCCGTACGCAGGCTACGAGGGCCTTAAAAAAGGGCTGGTGGCGTACGAAGCCATTCGCGACGCGGGCGGCTGGCAGACGCTCACCGCTGCGGCAGATGCCCGTACGGTCCGCACCCGTCTCGCACTCGAGGACCGCACCGTGGGACCGGCCGACAAGCTCTCCGACGCAATTCAGCGCGCACAGCGTCGTTACGGCCTGAACCCCACGGGTGCCCTCGACGCGCGCACGCTCGCGGCGCTGAACGTACCGGTCTCCGCGCGCATCGACGCCATCGTCGCAAACATGGAACGGTGGCGCTGGTTGCCGCGCGAACTTCCTGTCAATCGCGTGCAGGTCAACATCGCCGCGGCCGTGCTGACCGTCTTCGAAGGGGATGCCCCGGTCGCATCGATGCGTGCGGTGACGGGTAGTCCGGCCAACGAAACGCCGATGCTCGTGTCACGCATCCATTCCATCGTGGTTAATCCGCCGTGGAACGTGCCGAGCTCCATTGCCAAACGGGAACTTTGGCCGAAAGGCCGAGCAGCGCTGCTTGCCGAGGGATATAAGATCGTAGGCACGCCGGAAACCGGTGAGCGCATTGTTCAGCCGGCAGGGCCAAAGAGCGCGCTTGGCCGCCTGAAATTCGATTTTGACAATCCTTTTTCGGTCTATCTCCACGACACGCCCGCGCAAGCAAAGTTCGCCAGTTATGACCGACTGGCGAGCCATGGTTGTGTTCGCCTCGAAAAGCCCATTCCTCTCGCGGAACTCATGATGCGCGGTGATCCCGTGTGGTCGGGCCAGATCCAGGCGGCGATAGACACTGGCAAGACGCAGCGGCTACCCCTGCCGCAGCAGGTTGCCGTGTACCTGCTTTACTGGACGGCCTTTGCCAGTGCGAACGGTACGATGAACTTCCGTGATGATCCTTATGGATGGGACAAGTTGCTCGCCGAAAAGATCGAGGCATCGACGAAACGCGCTGCCGCTACGATGATTGCTGCAAAGGAATGAGAATGGGGCTTCCTGCAAAAACCTGGACCGTCGTCCTGCTGGGCACGCTGGCGCTTGCCGGCTGTCACAGCGCGCCTCCCGAACGCGTTCCCGGAGACGGGGATAACGCGGCCGAGATGATGAACGAAGCAGCGCCTGAAAACATCATTACGGCACCGCTGCCCCCGGTAAATGTTAGCAATACGGCGACTGCCACACCACCCAAGATCAATGACGACGTCCAGATGCACGATGACGCCGATGCGACGGGGATGACCGCGCGACTGCGCGACAATGAACCCGAAGCTCCCGTGACCGATCAGGCCACAAATGAGACACAACCGGCCAAATGATCCGCGTAACTAGGGATGTGCGCCCGATCATGTTATTCTGACCGACATGGACCGTCGCAGTTTCAACAAGTTGATGCTTGCCAGCGCAGGTATCGGTGCCCTGCCCCTTTCCTTGGCGCGCGCCGATCAGAGCACGGGCGGTGGTGCAGTGCCGCCAAGCATCTCTCCCAGCGCTTACCCGACACTTTTCGAGCGGGCGCGCGACGCGCTTGGTCAGCATAGCAATGTGGTGGCGTTGCGGGACCGTGTGGCGCTCGCCGATTTTACCCGGGCATCGCGCGACCTGCGCTTCCACATCGTCGATTTGATCAGCGGACAAAGCTGGTCGTATCTCGTTGCTCATGGCAAGGGATCGGATCCCGAACATTCGGGCTGGCTGCAGCGCTTTTCGAATGAGATGGGGTCGCTCGCCACCTCGGCAGGGGCATATCTGACCGGCGAAATCTACGAAGGCGTCCACGGCCGTTCAATGCGCCTCGTCGGTCTGGATGACGTCAACAGCAACGCAGAACCGCGCGCAATTGTCATTCATGGTGCAGACTATGTGAGCGAGAACCATATCGCGGCTTGGGGAAAATGTGGACGGAGCGAAGGTTGTTTCGCGGTCGCACCACATATGCTCGAAGCGGTGCTGGCGCTGCTCGGACCTGGGCGAATGTTGTATTCGGACAAGATCTGACGCGCCGCGAGATTGACTTTATTGCCCTGCCTGCTAACGGGCCGCGCATACCTTGAGGGCGGCGACGTCCTATAGGCCGTCCGAGACAGTTGGTGCACCGGATCAGAACCGGGGCTTAATTTCCAGCCGAGACGGGGAATAGTTTTCAAGGCAGCGTATGCTGCTGCGGGTAACCAGACCCCTCGGACGGGCCGCTTTGGCGGGCCCGGACCCTACCGCGCCTTTCCAAACCGGCTCAACGTGTGCGTCATGTCGGCGCATGCATTTGTGGAGAATGGCATGGACAGGCTGGAGAAAGCCGAGCTCGTTTCCGCGCTGAACGCAAGCCTCGCCACAGTGGGTGTGGTCGTGGTCACTCGTAATCTCGGGATGACCGTCGGCCAGTCGACCGCACTGCGGACGAAAATGCGGGATGCCGGCGCGAGTTTCAAAGTCACGAAGAACAACCTCGCCAAGCTCGCGATCGAGGGCACGCCATACGCGTCGATCGGCCCTATGCTGACCGGCCCGACGGCATTTGCCACATCGATCGACCCGATCGCCGCAGCGAAGGTGGCGGTCGAGTTCGCGAAGACGAACGACAAGTTCGAAATCGTGGGCGGTGCGATGGGCGATACGCTCCTCGATGCGAATGGCATCAAGGCGCTCGCGACGCTGCCTTCGCTGGACGAACTGCGCGCCAAGATCCTGGGTCTCGTCCAGGCACCGGCGACGAAGATTGTTCAGGTCATCCAGGCACCGGCCGGGCAGCTTGCCCGCGTCTTTGCCGCGTATGCCGAGAAGCAAGCAGCATAGTTTTTGTCTATAACAATGAATTTAAGGGAATTTTCAAATGGCCGATCTGAACAAGCTCGTCGACGACCTGTCGGCACTGACCGTTATCGAAGCCGCTGAGCTGTCGAAGTTGCTCGAAGAAAAATGGGGCGTTTCTGCAGCAGCCGCAGTTGCCGTTGCGGCTCCGGGCGGTGGCGGCGGTGCAGCTGCCCCGGCGGTTGAAGAGAAGACCGAGTTCGACGTGATCCTGACTGGTGACGGCGGCAAGAAGATCAACGTGATCAAGGAAGTTCGTACGATCACGGGTCTCGGCCTGACCGAAGCCAAGACCTTGGTCGAGTCGGCTCCCAAGGCCGTCAAGGAAGGCGTCAACAAGGAAGAAGCCGAGAAGCTCAAAAAGCAGCTTGAAGAAGCAGGCGCGACGGTCGAGCTCAAGTAGCTCTTTCTGCACGGCGCGGATTGGGGGCGGCTTCGAAAGAAGTCGTCGCCTTTTCGTTTTGCCACGCTGGACAAGCCCGTGGCGGCTTCCTATATCGCGTCTTCGCCAGATAGATCGAGACATGGTGCGCCGTCGCGCAGTGCACCGCACGGATGATCCATCCTGGTTCCCATGCGACGTGACAGACATGTTTCGGCACCGCTGGAACCGTAGGCACGTCGCCGCTGCGTTTCGATGAACCGAAGGCGAGCAAATATTCTATGGCAACTCAACTGGCCCCCTCCGCACCGTCCACATCCGCGAATGCCCGGCGCATCCGCAAGGTGTTCGGCAACATCCACGAAGTCGTGGCGATGCCCAACCTGATCGAGGTGCAGCGCGAGAGCTATGAGCAGTTCCTACGTTCGGACCCTGCGACGGGTTATGTCTCCGGCCTCGAAAAGACGCTGCGCAGCGTATTTCCGATCCGGGACTTCGCCGGCACCGCCGAGCTCGATTTCGTTCATTACGAGCTCGAGGATCCGAAGTTCGACACCGACGAGTGCCGCCAGCGCGGTATCACTTATGCTGCGCCCATGCGGGTCACCCTTCGCCTGATCGTTTTCGAAGTGGATTCGGAAACAGAGACGCGTTCGGTCCTCGATATCAAGGAGCAGGACGTTTACATGGGCGACATGCCGCTCATGACGCAGAACGGCACGTTCATCATCAACGGCACCGAGCGTGTTATCGTCTCGCAGATGCACCGGTCGCCGGGCGTTCTCTTCGACCATGACCGGGGCAAGACACATGCGTCGGGCAAATATCTGTTCGCGGCGCGTGTCATTCCCTATCGCGGATCGTGGCTCGATTTCGAATTTGATGCCAAGGACATCGTCAACGTTCGCATCGATCGCAAGCGCAAGCTGCCGGTGACGGCGCTGCTGTTTGCGCTTGGCCTTAATGCAGAGGAAATCCTCGCCGAATTCTACAATACCGTCACCTGGGTCCGTGGACCCGGTGGATGGCAAGTCCCTTATGTCGCCGAAAACTGGCGCGGGCAGAAGCCGAGCTATGACGTGGTCGATGGCGCCACGGGAGAAGTCGTGTTCGCGGCGGGTCAAAAAGTGTCCCCGCGCGCTGCCAACAAGGCATCGAAGGACGGCCTCCAAAGCCTGCTGATCCCGACTGAAGAAATCTTCGGTCGTTATTCGGCGCTCGATCTGATTAACGAAAACACTGGCGAGATTTACATTGAAGCGGGCGATGAACTATCGGCCGAAAACCTTGAAAAGCTCGATAAGGCCGGGATCGACAGGCTCGAGTTGCTCGATATCGATCACGTCAACACGGGGCCATGGATCCGCAATACGCTCCGCGCCGACAAGGCCGAGGACCGCGACCATGCCTTGAGTGACATCTACCGAGTCATGCGTCCGGGCGAACCGCCAACGCGAGAGACTGCGGAAGCGCTGTTTGCCGGGCTGTTTTTCGACCCCGACCGCTATGATTTGTCGGCGGTCGGTCGCGTCAAGCTCAACATGCGCCTTGAACTCGACGCTCCCGACGATTTCACGACGCTGCGCAGCGAGGATATCCTCGCAGTCGTGAAAACGCTTGTCGGACTGAAAGATGGCAAGGGCGAGATCGACGACATCGACAATCTTGGCAATCGTCGCGTCCGGTCGGTCGGTGAGCTGTTGGAAAACCAGTACCGGGTCGGGCTGCTCCGCATGGAGCGCGCGGTCAAGGAGCGCATGTCATCGGTCGATGTATCGACCGTGATGCCGAACGACCTGATCAACGCCAAGCCGGCGGTTGCTGCCGTGCGCGAGTTCTTTGGCTCGTCACAGCTCTCGCAGTTCATGGATCAGACCAATCCGCTTTCCGAAGTGACCCACAAGCGTCGCGTGTCGGCGCTTGGACCGGGTGGTCTGACCCGCGAGCGCGCGGGCTTTGAAGTGCGCGACGTTCATCCGACGCACTATGGTCGTATCTGTCCGATCGAAACACCAGAAGGTCCGAACATTGGCCTGATCAACTCGCTGGCGTCGTTCAGCCGGGTGAACAAATATGGCTTCATCGAGACGCCTTACCGCAAGATCATAGACCACAAGGTCACCGACGACGTCGTCTATCTCTCGGCGATGGAAGAGGCCAAGCATACCATCGCCCAGGCGAACGCGGAGCTCGACAGCACCAAGAGCTTTGTCGAGGACATCGTTTCGTCGCGTCAGGCGGGCGAATTCCTGATGGCCCCGCGCGATACGATCACGCTGATGGACGTCAGCCCTAAGCAGCTGGTCTCGGTAGCGGCATCGTTGATCCCGTTCCTGGAAAACGACGACGCCAACCGCGCGCTGATGGGATCGAACATGCAGCGTCAGGCGGTGCCGCTCGTTCAGGCCGAGGCACCTTTCGTCGGAACCGGCATGGAAGAAACCGTTGCGCGCGACTCGGGTGCCGCCATCGGCGCGCGCCGGGCCGGGATCGTGGATCAGGTCGACGCCGCGCGTATCGTCATCCGGGCCACTGGCGACGTCGATTCAGGACATTCCGGTGTCGACATTTACACGCTGATGAAGTTTCAGCGGTCCAACCAGAATACCTGCATCAACCAGCGACCATTGGTGAAAGTAGGCGATGCGGTAGAAAAGGGTCAGATCATTGCCGACGGCCCGTCGACCGAATTCGGCGAGCTGGCACTCGGGCGTAACAGCCTCGTCGCGTTCATGCCGTGGAATGGCTATAATTACGAAGATTCCATCCTGATCTCCGAGCGCATCGTGAAGGACGACGTGTTCACGTCGATCCATATCGAAGAGTTCGAGGTGATGGCGCGCGACACCAAGCTCGGGCCGGAAGATATTACCCGCGACATCCCCAACGTCGGGGAGGAAGCCCTTCGCAATCTCGACGAAGCGGGCATCGTTTACATCGGTGCAGAGGTCGAACCGGGGGACATCCTTGCCGGCAAGATAACGCCCAAGGGCGAATCCCCCATGACGCCTGAGGAGAAACTCCTTCGCGCGATCTTCGGCGAAAAGGCGTCCGATGTGCGCGATACGTCGCTTCGCCTGCCGCCTGGCGTGGCCGGCACCGTTGTCGAGGTCCGTGTGTTCAACCGCCACGGCATCGACATCGACGATCGTACCCGCGCCATTCAGGCCGAGGAAAAGGAACGCCTGGCCAAGGATCGCGACGACGAGCGCACGATCCTGAACCGCGCCAGCTGGTCGCGCCTGCGGGAAATGCTGCTTGATCAGACGGTCGCTGCCGCTCCCAAGGGTGTCAAGAAGGGCGCGGTCATCGATGCCGCATTGCTCGACACGATTGAACGCCATGAATGGTGGAAAATCGCGGTTGCCGATGACGCACGGCAGACGGATCTGGAAGCGGTCAAGGTGCGGTATGATGAGGCGGTTGGCCTGATCAATGCGAAGTACGAAGATCGCGTCGAAAAGCTTGAGCGTGGTGACGAGCTGCCGCCAGGCGTCCTGAAAATGGTCAAGGTGTTCGTTGCGGTAAAGCGCAAGTTGCAACCCGGCGACAAGATGGCCGGCCGTCACGGCAACAAGGGCGTCATCAGCCGCATCCTGCCGCAGGAAGACATGCCGTTCCTTGCGGACGGGACGCCGGTCGATATCGTGCTTAACCCGCTCGGTGTTCCGTCACGGATGAACGTCGGGCAAATCTTCGAGACGCACCTTGGCTGGGCTGCTCGCGGCCTGGGCAAGCAAATCACCGCCGAACTCGAAGCGTGGCGTGAGGCAAATCCGGACCCCAAAGCGGGTAAGGCACCGGATGCCGTTCGCGAGCGGCTGAAAACGGTGTACGGTGAGAAGTATCACGCCGAAATTGACGAACGTACCGATGAAGACATCGTCGACATGGCGGGGCTGTTGAAGAACGGCGTGCCGATGGCGACGCCGGTGTTCGACGGGGCGCGCGAAAAGGACGTGTCGGACATGCTGACACTTGCCGGGCTCGATACCTCGGGTCAGGTCGAGCTGTTCGACGGGCGCACGGGTGACGCGTTCGACCGCAAGGTGACGGTTGGTTACATCTATATGCTCAAGCTGCACCATCTGGTCGACGACAAGATTCACGCGCGTTCGATCGGGCCGTACAGCCTCGTCACCCAGCAGCCGCTGGGCGGCAAGGCACAGTTCGGTGGACAGCGGTTCGGCGAAATGGAGGTCTGGGCACTCCAGGCCTATGGTGCCGCCTACACGTTGCAGGAAATGCTGACGGTGAAGTCCGACGACGTCGTCGGCCGCACCAAGGTCTATGAGGCGATCGTCAAGGGTGACGACACGTTCGAGGCCGGCATTCCAGAAAGCTTCAACGTGCTGGTCAAGGAAATGCGCTCGCTGGGGCTCAATGTCGAACTGAACAATGCCGACATCATCCCCGACGACGACGTGACCGCGATCGCAGCGGAGTAGCATCGGCCCCTCTCCCACCGCGGGAGAGGGAGGCGCACAGCGCCGGGTGAGGGGTCGGCAACCTCCCCTCACCCTCCCCCCACCGAAGGGTGGCGCCCCCTCTCCCGCGATGGGAGAGGGACAGAATTGAAGGAAGGGTCTAACCCATGAACGAACTGACCAATTTCATGAACCCGGTCGCCAAGGTCGAGACTTTTGACCAGATCCAGATCGGCATCGCGTCGCCGGAGCGTATTCGTAGCTGGTCGTTCGGCGAGATCAAGAAGCCCGAGACCATCAACTACCGGACGTTCAAGCCCGAGCGTGACGGACTGTTCTGCGCGCGCATCTTCGGTCCGATCAAGGATTACGAATGCCTGTGCGGCAAGTACAAGCGCATGAAGTACAAGGGCATCGTCTGCGAGAAGTGCGGCGTCGAAGTCACGGTATCGAAGGTTCGTCGCGAACGGATGGGCCATATCGAGCTCGCTGCTCCCGTTGCGCACATCTGGTTCCTGAAGTCGCTGCCGTCGCGCATCGGCCTGCTGCTCGACATGCAGCTCAAACAGCTGGAGCGCGTGCTTTATTTCGAGGCCTACATTGTCGTCGAGCCTGGACTGACCCCGCTTGAGAAGTTCCAGTTGCTGACTGAGGACGAGCTTCTCGAAGCGCAGGACGAATACGGCGAGGACGCATTTTCCGCCGGGATCGGTGCCGAAGCAGTGCGCCGTATGCTGGAAGAGCTCGACCTTGAGGGCGAACGCCGCGACCTGCTCGAGGAACTGGCAACGACCAAGTCGGAACTGAAGCCCAAAAAGATCATCAAGCGGTTGAAGGTGGTCGAGAGTTTCATCGATTCGGGCAACCGCCCCGAGTGGATGATCCTCGAGGTTGTTCCGGTTATCCCGCCCGAGCTGCGGCCGCTGGTGCCACTGGACGGCGGACGTTTCGCAACGTCCGATCTCAATGATCTCTATCGCCGCGTCATCAACCGCAACAACCGCCTGAAGCGACTGATGGAACTTCGCGCGCCCGACATCATCGTCCGCAACGAAAAGCGGATGCTGCAGGAAGCGGTGGATGCACTGTTCGACAACGGTCGCCGCGGTCGCACGATCACGGGCGCGAACAAGCGTCCGCTCAAGTCGCTGTCCGACATGCTCAAGGGCAAGCAAGGCCGCTTCCGCCAGAATCTGCTCGGCAAGCGCGTCGACTATTCGGGCCGTTCGGTCATCGTGACGGGGCCTGAACTCAAGCTCCACCAGTGCGGCCTGCCCAAGAAGATGGCGCTCGAGCTCTTCAAGCCGTTCATTTACGCTCGCCTCGACGCCAAGGGGCTGTCGATGACGCTGAAGCAGGCCAAGAAGTGGGTCGAAAAGGAGCGCAAGGAAGTTTGGGATATCCTCGATGAGGTGATCCGCGAACATCCCGTGATGCTCAACCGCGCGCCGACGCTCCACCGCCTCGGCATCCAGGCGTTCGAGCCGGTACTGATCGAGGGCAAGGCAATCCAGCTTCACCCGCTGGTCTGCTCAGCGTTCAATGCCGACTTCGACGGCGACCAGATGGCCGTTCACGTTCCCCTGAGCCTCGAGGCACAGCTGGAAGCGCGCGTCCTGATGATGTCGACGAACAACATCCTGTCGCCGGCGAACGGCAAGCCGATCATCGTGCCTTCGCAGGACATGGTCCTCGGGCTCTATTATCTTTCGATGCTCAAGGAAGGCGAACCCGGCGAGGGGATGCTGCTCGGCGAAATGTCGGAAGTTCACGCCGCGCTGTTCTCGAAATCGGTAACCCTGCACACGCGGATCACGACCCGCGTTCCGCAGACCGACGCCGACGGCAAATCCTACCTGAAGCGGTTCGAGACCACGCCCGGTCGCATGCTGCTGGGTGAATGCCTGCCGGCAAACCACCGCGTGCCGTTCGACGTCGTCAATCGCCTGCTGACCAAGAAGGAAATCGGCGACGTCATCGACATCGTCTATCGCCATGCCGGACAGAAGGAGACGGTGCTGTTCGCCGACGCGATCATGTCACTGGGCTTCAAGCATGCGTTCCAGGCGGGCATTTCGTTCGGCAAGGATGACATGATCATCCCGGACAGCAAGGAAGCGACCGTCGACGACACGCGCGCGCTCGTGAAGGATTTCGAGCAGCAGTATCAGGACGGGCTGATCACGCAGCAGGAGAAATACAACAAGGTGATCGACGCCTGGAGCCGTTGCGGTGACCAGGTCGCGGCCGCGATGATGGATGAAATCCGCAGCGTGAAGAAGGACCCCGAGACCGGACGTGAAAAGCCGATCAACGCGATCTACATGATGGCGCATTCGGGCGCGCGCGGCTCGCCGGCACAGATAAAGCAGCTCGCGGGTATGCGTGGCCTGATGGCCAAGCCATCGGGCGAGATTATCGAAACGCCGATCATTTCGAACTTCAAGGAAGGTCTCACCGTTCTTGAATATTTCAACTCGACCCACGGTGCGCGCAAGGGCCTCGCGGATACCGCGCTGAAAACGGCGAATTCGGGATATCTTACCCGTCGTCTGGTCGACGTATCGCAGGATTGTGTCATCGTCGAACTCGATTGTGGCACCGAACGCGCTCTGGAGATGAAGGCGATCGTTCAGGGCGGGTCGGTTATCGCCTCGCTCGGTGAACGTATCCTCGGCCGTACCACTGCCGAAGACATCGTCGATACCAAGTCTAACGAGGTGATCATCCCGTCGGGCACGTTGCTCGACGAGGCGAACATCCTATCGATCGAGGCGATCGGCACGCAGGCCGTGAAGATTCGCAGCCCGTTGATCTGCGAAAGTGTCGGCGGCGTCTGTGGCGCTTGCTACGGTCGCGACCTTGCCCGGGGCACGCCCGTCAACATCGGTGAGGCTGTCGGCGTCATCGCTGCACAGTCGATCGGTGAACCCGGCACGCAGCTGACAATGCGCACCTTCCACATCGGCGGTGCGGCGCAGCTCAACGAGCAGTCGAATATCGACGCAATGGCAGACGGCACGTTCGAATATCGCGGTCTTCGCATCATCGTGGACAAGCAGGGACGGCGCGTGTCCCTGTCACGCCAGGGCGAAATTGCGATCGTCGATGCCGAAGGTCGTGAGCGCGCGGTACATCGCGTGCCTTACGGTGCTTATCTGCTGTTCGACGATGGCGCGCTCGTAAAGCAGGGCAATCGCCTCGCCGAGTGGGATCCGTTCACGATGCCCGTGATTACGGAAACCGGCGGTATCGTTAAATATCAGGACCTTGTCGAGGGTCAGACGCTCACCGAACAGGTCGACGAAGCGACCGGTATCGCGAACAAGGTCGTGACCGAATATCGTCAGGGCCGGTCGAAAGAGGATCTGCGTCCGCGCCTGACGCTCCTCGACGAGGAATCGGGTGAGGCTGCTCGCTACATGCTGGCGATCGGAGCGACGCTTTCGGTCGAGGACGGCGCCACGGTGTCGCCCGGCGATATTCTTGCCCGGGTCAGCCGTGAAGCCGCCAAGACACGCGATATTACCGGTGGTCTGCCGCGTGTGGCCGAGCTTTTCGAGGCACGTATTCCCAAGGAAAATGCAATCATCGCGCGTGCCTCCGGCCGGGTGGTGTTTGGCAAGGACTATAAGGCGAAGCGCAAGATCGGCATTCAACCCGAGGACGGCGGCGAGCTGGCGGAATACCTGATTCCGAAGTCCAAGGTCATCGACGTCCAGGAGGGCGACTATGTCAAACGGGGCGACAATCTGATTGGCGGATCGCCGAACCCCCACGACATTCTCGAGGTCATGGGGATCGAGCCGCTTGCCGAGTATCTGGTTGCGGAAATCCAGGAAGTCTACCGGCTTCAGGGCGTGAAGATCAACGACAAGCACATCGAGACGATTGTCCGACAGATGCTGCAGAAGGTCGAGATCATCGCGTCTGGCGATACGACCCTGCTGGTGGGCGAACAGGTGGATCGCATCGAGATGGACGAGATCAACGCCAAGCTGACCAAGGGACAGACGCCTGCGGAAGGTAAGCCCGTCTTGCTGGGCATTACCAAGGCGTCACTGCAAACGCGCAGCTTCATTTCGGCAGCGTCGTTCCAGGAAACCACCCGCGTCCTTACCGAGGCGGCAGTCCAGGGCAAAAAGGATACGCTCACAGGCCTCAAGGAGAATGTGATCGTGGGACGCCTGATCCCGGCGGGAACAGGTGCGGGGATGCACCGGATGCGCATTGCGGCGACCAGTCGTGACGTTGCTCTTCGTGCACAACAACGTGCCTGGCAGGCGAGCCTCATCGCCCCCAACAGTGCGGCCGAGGAACATGCAGCCGAGCTCGCTCAGCCAGTTGAAGGCGACACCGGCGACGATGCGCTTGGCCAGGTGGTCACGTCGGGACACGGCACCGATGCAGATGCCGGCGATTATCTGAACTGAGGCAACATCCCCTCCGGCGGTTGCCGGAGGGGAAGAGGAGATCACAATGCCGACCGCTCGCTGGAACGGAACAGTCATCGCTCAGTCGGACGACACGGTTGTCGTTGAGGGAAATCACTATTTCCCGCGAGCGAGCGTTGGCGCGTCGACCTTGCGTGACAGCAGCACGACGACGGTGTGCCCGTGGAAGGGAACGGCGCATTATTATACGCTCGCGGCCGGCGGCGCCGAGAACCCGAACGCGGCGTGGTACTATCCGGATCCGAAACCGGCAGCGTCTGAAATTCGCGACCGGATCGCGTTCTGGAAAGGCGTAGTGGTCGACTGATCGACAGGTCTGCTAAAACCATTTCCCTTCGCTCACGCATAGTCTATCAGCCTGATCGTCATTAGCTGCGGGACGATCATGATCTTAGCTTCGATCGAACCTGGTTATGCCATCGCGGGCGCAGCGGTCGGCCTTCTGGTTGGTTTAACCGGCGTCGGTGGCGGGTCGCTGATGACGCCGTTGCTGGTCCTATTGTTCGGCTTCGCCCCGACGACCGCAGTCGGAACCGACCTGCTGTTCGCCTCGGTTACAAAGACTGTCGGCGGTACCGTCCACGGCAGCCGAGGTACGGTTGACTGGAAGATCGTGCGGCGCCTCGCCACAGGAAGTCTCCCGGCGGCGATCGCTACGCTGTTGGCGCTGAACGCCATGGGCAAGCCCAATCCGCCGGTTCAGCTGATTATCACGACAGTGCTCGGGATCACCCTGATTGCCACCGGGATCGCGGTTCTGTTTCGCACACAGATTGTCCTTTGGGCCACACGCCGTTTCGGCACGCGCGAGCGTGGCCATCGCACGTCGGCCACGATCGCTCTCGGCGCCATATTGGGCGTTCTTGTTACCGTTTCATCGGTCGGTGCGGGGGCCATCGGCGTGACCGCGCTGATCGTGCTCTACCCGGGGATGCCCGTGGCGCGCATCGTCGGGAGCGATATTGCCCACGCTGTGCCGTTGACACTGGTTGCAGGCTTCGGCCACTGGCTGAGCGGCAACGTCAACTCCGACCTGCTGTTCAGTTTGCTGGTGGGTTCGATACCAGCCATCATCGTTGGCAGCCTGATCGGAAGCCGGTCATCCGACCGGTTTCTGCGTCCGCTACTGGCGATAGTGTTGGCGGTGGTTGGCGCGAAGCTCCTTATCGACTCTCAAAAGAGTGTCAAAACCGAAGCGCAAGCGAAACCGGGATCACATGATCGTCCCGGTCAGGCTGTCCGTCACGCCGCTGATAGCGGTTCAAATACCCAGTTTCCAAAGTAAGCTGCGGCGCAAGCGCGACATTGACGCCGACAAAATTACGAATCTGGTCGAACCCATAATGAGCACCCCAGTCGGTCGTATTCAGGTTCAACATCAATTCGGTTGATCCAACCAGCGTGGGCCTGTTCTTACCGAGCCGCCACTCAAAACGCTCGCGTTGCCGGTAACGCAATCCTGTCTCCTGGGCCCCCGAAACCTGGCGTTCTTCCAGATACGATCGCACTTTCAGGCTGGCATGGCGGCCAAACGTGGTGGTCCACAACACCTGCTGAAAGACGTTGTTTTCGTAGCTTGCTGACTTGCCAGCCCTTAAAGTCGCGATGTGCGAATATCCCGCTGCCAACGTCCAATGCGGGTCGAGGCGATAGGCGAATGTAGCGCGCTCAACGGTCGTGCCGAGCCGATCCACGTGATCGACCAGTCGCCCTTGAACCTCCGCGATGATCGTTGAACGGGGCCCGATCGTCTTGCCTATGCTCACGATCGACCATTGTTGAGTGTCCTCGACCGCTGCATTAATTGGGGTTCCCAAAGACAGCACGGCCAGAGTGGCGACGCATCGCAGTATTGAAATCCGGCAATCCGCCATCGTCCTCGTGCGGCAGACCACGGGAAACTGCGACGCTTGCCCGTCCAACCGAAGGTTTACCGCGCGCACCAATCGGCTAAGCCCATATCGTGTTCAGAGTTGCAAGCTATAACATCCGAAAGGCCATCGGCCTTGACCGCGTGCGTCACCCCGAACGTGTCCTCGATGTTCTTCGTGAAATCGATGCCGACGTCGTAGCGCTTCAGGAGTCCGATCGCCGTTTCGGCGAACGAGATTCGGCCCTGCCGATCGAAATGATCGCACGGCATACTGGCTACCAGCCGCTCGATTTACGCAAACGGCCCGCAAGTCTCGGCTGGCACGGAAACGCTATCCTGGTGCGCGCCGGGATCGAGACGCTCGCTTGCGGTCATATCGATCTGCCTAACCTGGAACCGCGTGGCGCGGTGTTTGGCGAGGTCCGCATCGCGGGTCAGGAGGTGCGGATCGTTGGCATGCACCTCGATTTGTCGGGCATCCGTCGCCGGGGACAGGCACGAGCAATCATGGCGAGCCTGGGTCGTCGCTCGCCGATGCCAACGGTCCTGATGGGCGATCTCAACGAGTGGAGTCTTCATGGCGGCTGCCTGCGGGACTTTGGCCGTACGTTTCACATCGCCCCGACGGCACCATCCTTCCACAGCCGGCGGCCCATCGCCCGGCTGGACCGGATCATGATTGACCGGGGCAGTCGGCTCGTTGCTTGCGGCGTCCATCACAGCGCCCGTTCGCGGGTCGCCAGCGACCATCTCCCGGTCTGGGCGGACATTGCGCCGGAGCCCGGCGTGGCAATTTCCCCCCGCCCGCTGTAACGCGCGGGACATGAATGTTTCGGACCTTCGCATCGCGCTGTTCAGCGGCAATTATAATTATACGAGAGACGGTGCCAACAAATCGCTCAACCGGCTGGTCGGTTATCTTCTGGACAGGGGAGCCGCGGTAAGAGTGTATTCGCCGGTGGTCGAAAACGCCGCTTTCGCGCCGACCGGGGACCTCGTCGGGACGCCATCGGTCCCAGTGCCGCTACGGCCTGAATATCGAATACCGCTTGGGCTGGCGAATGTAGCCGCCGACGTCGATGCGTTCCGGCCCAACCTGATCCACGTATCGGCCCCTGAAATCCTCGGCCACAGCGCGGTTCGCTATGCGCGCCGGCACGACCTGCCTGTGGTCGCCTCTGTCCATACGCGCTTCGACACCTATTTTCG
Source organism: Sphingomonadales bacterium (assembly GCA_038225385.1). Taxonomy (GTDB): domain Bacteria; phylum Pseudomonadota; class Alphaproteobacteria; order Sphingomonadales; family Sphingomonadaceae; genus Sphingomonas_O. Next base: position 66,336 of record JBBRRC010000014.1, read on the forward strand.
CTATTACCGGCTTGGCTTCATCGAACCTGCGCTCACCGCCATGCTCCGCCGGTTTTACCGGCGCTGCGACGCGATCGTGACACCATCGGAGTCAATGGCAGATGTCCTGCGGGCGCAGCGGATGAATGCCGACGTCGGCATCTGGTCCCGCGGGGTCGAGCGAGACATTTTCAATTCGCGCGCCCGCAGCCTCGAATGGCGGCGCTCGCTCGGCATTGGCGATGATGAAATTGTCGTCGGCTTCGTCGGTCGGCTCGTGCTCGAAAAGGGTATCGACGTGTTTGCGGGCGCGGTCACCGAACTGAAGCGCCGCGCGGTTCGGCACCGGGTGCTCATCATCGGCGAAGGACCCGCACGGGACATTTTTGCCCAGGCCGTACCCGAAGCAATCTTCGTGGGATTTCAGTCAGGCGTTGCGCTCGGCCAGGCCGTCGCTTCGCTCGACATCCTCCTTAACCCGAGCGTCACCGAAACGTTCGGCAACGTGACGCTAGAGGCCATGGCGTGCGGCGTCACGGTGGTCGGTGCCGACGCAACCGGTACGTCGAGCCTGGTAATAAACGACGTCACGGGGCGTCTGGTCACCCCGGGGGATATCGACGGGTTTTCCAACGCGCTTCAGCATTACATCCAAGACGGCGACGCCCGTCGTGCAGCAGGAACGGCGGCCGAGAAGGCAGCCGCCGCCTACAGCTGGGACGCGATCAACGGTGCTCTAGCCGATACCTACCTGAGAGTGATCCATAATCACGGCAACCGACGCTAAGTGTCTGACCATACGAACGTCAGCGGCGCTTCACGAAACGCAAAGCGATCAAGGTGGCGCATGATCGCTTCCTTCAGCCCGGCCAGCTGCCCGGCGACCGACGCATCGATCCTGCACTCAAGGGACTCCGGGTGCGCAACCATGCTGAGCCGTCCATCGCCCGGCCAGTCGCATCCTCGGGCGTTGCGTGGGAACACGACCGTACCTTCCTCGGCGGAGCAGGATACCTCCAGATTATGGGACCAATGTTTGCATAATTGCTGCAGGTACCGCCGGCTGCTGGCTGTCGGCACCACCGCGATACTGCTTGTCATAACCGTTCGATCTTTTGTGCGGCTTCGTCGATCAGTGCGGCTACGTCGTGCAGCGTCTCGGCGGTCACATCGTCACTGCTCAGCCGGTTCTGAAGCACGGCTCGCAGATTGCCCATCGCCCGCCTGATCGGAGCACCGTCGGTTTTGGCGCGCATCGCGCCCATTTCGGCCAGTCGCTCGAACAATACGCCGACTTCATCGGCCCTGCTTATCAGTTCGGCCCGGCCGGCATCGGTAATCGCAAACTGCTTTTTGTTACCCTCCGCCGTCGCCTCGATCAGGCCCATGTCGTCAAGCAGGGTCAGCGTCGGGTAAATAACGCCGGGACTGGGCGCGTAAGCCCCGCCAGTGCGCTCTTCGATATCCCTGATCAGGTCGTAGCCGTGCCGAGGGTTCTCCTCGATCAGCTTGAGCAGGACAAGCTTGAGCTCGCCCGGGTCGAATACCCGCCGACGCCCGCCGCCGTCCCCACCACCCCGCAGACCACGGCCGTGACCAAGCGTAAAACTGCCGCGGCCATTATGACCCCAGACAGCGTAGTATCCGCGTGGCCCGCAGCCACGCTTTCCATTCATATGAAACATTCAAAACCTTCTTAATAAGGAACAATTACATCTAAGATATATCTTCGATAGGTCGACATCGCAAGGTGTTTTTTTCTGGGCAAGCGTTATTCAACGATGATGGCCGATCTTTTTGCCGCTCCCCCGCCCCCTGCTCCGCTCGCAGATCGCTTGCGTCCGGCAACGCTCGGCGAAGTCGTAGGGCAGGAACATCTCACCGGACCGGATGGCGCCATCGGCAGGATGGTCGCCTCGGGAAAGCTCGCCTCGCTGATCCTGTGGGGCCCGCCCGGCAGCGGCAAGACAACGATCGCGCGCCTGCTCTCCGATGCGGTGGGCCTGAGATTCGAGAGCATTTCTGCGGTTTTTTCAGGTGTCGCCGATCTGAAACGAGTGTTCGCCGCCGCGCGTGATGCAAGGATGCTGGGTAAGCCAACGTTGTTGTTCGTCGACGAGATCCACCGTTTCAATCGGGCACAACAGGACGGTTTTCTCCCCTATGTCGAAGACGGCACGATTACGCTGGTCGGTGCGACCACCGAGAATCCCAGTTTCGAACTCAACGCAGCGCTGCTCAGTCGCGCCCAGGTCGTGGTTCTCAATCGGCTGAATTCGACAGCACTTTCGGAACTGCTCCGCCGCGCTGAGAGTGTCGAGGCGGCCACATTGCCGCTCACCCCGGATGCGCGCACCGCCCTCATTGCCAGTGCGGACGGCGACGGGCGTTTCCTGCTCAACCAGGCCGAAATCCTGTTCTCGACCCACATCGCCGACCCGCTTGATCCGCAAGCACTTGCTCTGTTGCTCCACCGCCGGATGCCGGTTTACGACAAGGATCGCGAGGGGCACTATAATCTCATTTCCGCTCTGCATAAATCACTGCGCGGGTCGGATCCGCAGGCGGCGCTTTACTGGTTGGCGCGAATGCTCGTGGCAGGTGAAGAACCCCTTTACGTCCTGCGTCGACTTGTCCGGTTTGCCAGCGAAGATGTGGGGCTCGCCGATCCGCAGGCACTCGTTCAGTGCCTGGCGGCCAAAGATGCCTATGACTTTCTGGGCTCCCCCGAGGGTGAACTCGCGATCGTTCAGGCGTGCCTCTATCTCGCGACCGCGCCAAAATCGAATGCCGCCTATGCGGCGCAGAAATCCGCCTGGAGAACAGCACGCGATACGGGCTCGCTGATGCCGCCGATGAATGTCGTCAACGCGCCGACAAAGTTGATGAAAACCCTGGGTTACGGCAAGAACTACGAATATGACCATGATACCGAACACGGATTTTCGGGAGCGAATTACTGGCCCGATGGGATGACAGGGGAAAATTTCTACACGCCGGTCGACCGCGGCTTCGAGGCCAAGATTGCCGAGCGCATGGCACATTGGAACAGGCTCAGGGCTGAACGGGAATGATTGCAGGCGGACGGCCGTGAAGCATTTCGCCAGTTCTCGCCGCAATACCTCTGGCTGCGACGGGCCAATTTCCAAGAGTAACTTGCCGTTGCGTCCATGATTCGGGTTTTCGACCATTTTGTCGCGATCGACTGGTCGGGCGCTGTCGGACCGCGCCAGCCCGGGATCGCGGTCGCACTGTGCTCGGCGACCAATCATGCGCCACATCTGGTGCGACCGAACCATGTGTGGTCCCGAGCCGAGGTTCTCGACTGGCTGGAAAACGAGTTGCCGGCCAACGCGTTAGTCGGGCTCGATCTCGGCATCTCGTTGCCGTTCGCGGATTGTGATGCCTACTTTCCCGGATGGTCAGCCAGTCCCCGCGAGGCGCGCGATTTATGGGCGTGGATCGACGATATCTGCGCGGATGAGCTGAACCTCGGCGCGATCAGCTTTGTCGATCACCCGGAGGCGGCACGTCATTTCCGGCGGCACGGCAATCGAACGGGCGAGTTGTTCGGTGCAGGTCGGGGACGAATGCGGGTGACCGAGCAGCGGCAGCAGGAACAGGGCCTCAATCCCTATTCAAATTTCAATCTGGTCGGCGCGGCACAAGTCGGCAAGTCGAGCTTGACCGGGATGCGGATGCTGAACCGTCTGGCAAGCCGCCTGCCGGTCTGGCCCATCGATGCCCTGCCCTCGCATGGGTCGGTCATCGTCGAAATTTACACCAGCCTCGCTGCAATCGCCGCCGGGCTGGCGAAGGGACGGACAAAGATGCGCACGGACGCGTCGCTGGATAACGCACTCCTTGCGCTCGGCAGCGCCCCCCATGTCCCCTTGGCGCGTTACACAGACCACGCGACGGACGCGCTCCTGACCGCCGCGTGGCTGCGCACAGTGGCGCATCATGAGCAGCTCTGGGCTCCCCACGGCCTCGACCCGGTCGCACACACCGAAGGGTGGACCTTTGGTGTGCGCTGAGGCTAGGAGACGCTCGGGTACGCCGGCTTAGCTCAGTTGGTAGAGCACCTGATTTGTAATCAGGGGGTCGCGGGTTCGATTCCTGCAGCCGGCACCATGATAATTGGGGCTGTACGGCAGTGCCCCCGCGTTATCACCGACGAGCCGACGCCAGAGCCAGCACTCGTTCTGCTGCTTTCAGATGAGGCAGATCGAGCATGCGACCATCGAGGCCGACCGTTCCTGCCCCCGGCGATCCCGCAAACGCGGCGATGACGCGCTGCGCATGCGCTATTTCTTCCTCGGAGGGCATGAAGCACTCGTTGATCGCGGCCACCTGCGACGGGTGAATTGCCAGCCGCCCCGTAAATCCCTCCGCGCGCGCCGTGCGACAGGCCGCCCGCAAGCCAGCATCGTCTTTGAAATCGGCGTAAAGCGTATCGATCGCCTGAACGCCGCTGGCATGAGCCGCGAGCAAACTCAGCGAGCGCACCATGCGATAGGTAAATGCCCAGTCGCCAGACGCATCGAGATTGGTCGCGGCACCCAGAGCAGCGGCGAGGTCCTCCGCCCCCCAGGTTATCCCCGCCAGCCGGGGCAGGTGAACGTCCGCAAAAGCCGCGAGGTGAAAGGGGGCAACCGCGGTTTCGGTGGCAACCGGCAAAATGCGGACGCTATTCGGGGCGAGCCCGTGCTGAACCTCTAGGACGTCAAGATAGTGAGACAGACGTTCGACATCGGCCGGACGGTCTATTTTGGGCTGAACGATGCCATCGGGCGCAGCGGCTACTACAGCCACAAGATCATCCAACGTCAGACCGCTATCGAACGGATTTATCCTCACCCACAGTTGTACCTTCCGATCACCCGGCGGGCGAGCTGCGATGAATGCGGACACGATGTCACGCGCGGTCGTCTTGCGCGCCGGCGCCACGGAATCCTCCAGGTCGAGAATGCAGGCGTCCGCACCGCAATCATCGACTTTGCCGAGCTTTTTTTCGCTATCGCCTGGAACGAACAGCAGCGAGCGCAAGAAGTTCATGCGACGGGCTTTCGGCGTTGCAGCCCGGTTCGAGTGCATGAAGCAACCAGTTCGTCATGCTGATTATAGGCGCAGTGGCGGAAAGTGACGATGCCCTGATCCGGCCGGGATTTGGAATCGCGCAGGTCGATCACTTCGCTCGTGACGCGCACCGTATCACCGTGGAATAACGGCTTGGGAAACCGGACCTCATCCCATCCCAAATTCGCCACTGCCGTGCCGAGCGTGGTGTCGCCCACGGAAATTCCAACCATCAGCCCAAGCGTGAACGCCGAATTGACGATGCGCTGCCCATATTCGGTCCCCTTCATATATTCCTCATCGAGGTGAAGTTGTGCAGGGTTGTGGGTCATGGCGCTGAACAGAACATTGTCGGTTTCGGTCACTGTCCGCCGGATCGGGTGATCAAAACCCTGGCCGATGTGGAGTTCGTCGAACCACAATCCAGGCATGTCTTATCTCCCCAATTATCCGCGCGTCCGCGTCGCTCTACGCCCGTTTTACGCCGGCTATAAGGTGCGACCAAAATCCGGTCCACTGTCCATGGAGCTGAGCGGCGTTAATGCCACCGGCTAGACGATCTCGAACAATCCCGCCGCGCCCATTCCACCACCGACGCACATCGTCACGACGACAAGCCTGGCGCCGCGTCGCTTGCCCTCGATCAGTGCGTGGCCGGTGAGCCGTGCACCACTCATCCCAAAGGGGTGACCGATTGCGATCGCGCCACCGTCCACGTTCAAGATATCGTTGTCGATACCCAGCCGATCGCGGCAGTAGATTACCTGCACCGCAAAAGCCTCATTCAGCTCCCACAAATCAATGTCGCCAACGGTGAGACCGTGCCGCTGCAGCAATTTCGGCACGGCAAGGACGGGGCCGATACCCATTTCATCGGGTTCGCAACCCGCGACGGCAAAACCCCGAAAAATTGCCATGGGTGTCAGCCCGCGGCGTGCTGCCTCGGTGGCCGACATGACGACGCAGGCGCTCGCGCCGTCGGACAACTGGCTCGCGTTGGCGGCGGTTATCGTGCCGCCCTCGACCACAGGCTTTAGCCCGGCAATGCCTTCGGCAGTGGTTCCGGCCCGCATTCCCTCGTCACGGTCGAGCGTGACCTGTTCTTCGCCGACTATCGCACCCTGTTCGTCGCGTACCTTTCTGGTGACGGTGATCGGCACGATCTCCCGCGTGAGCCGACCAGCTTGCGATGCAGCCACAACTCGCTGCTGTGACTGTGCACCATATTGGTCCTGCTGCTCGCGTGAAATGCCATAACGGCGCGCCACATTTTCGGCAGTGGGAATCATCGGCAGCATCAGGTCCGGGCGATGAGCCTCGACCCACGGTGAATAGTAATGGTTCAAATTCTTGTGGGGCATGACGAGTGAAACGCAGTCCAGCCCCCCGGCGACATAGACACCTTCTTCGCCGCCCCTGATCCGCTGCGCAGCAACCGCGATACTGGCGAGCCCGCTCGAACATTTGCGATCGAGCGTCATCCCCGCGACGCTGACCGGCAACCCGGCTTCGATCGCCGCAACACGCGCCACGTTGTTGCCGGTCGCGCCCTCGGGGTGTGCCGTGCCCAGCACGACATCCTCGACATCGGCCCCTGCGACCCCAGCACGTTCAAGTGCGGCCTTGATCACATGCGCGGCGAGCGTCGAGCCCCCGGTGTCGATAAGCGAACCGCGATGGGCCTTGCCAATCGGGGTGCGCGCAGTGGACACGATAACAGCGTCGACCACCCTCAGACCCTGACGATACCGAGGTCGATCAGGCTTCGCGCGGTGTCGACGATGCTTTCGGACGCCGGGCGAGGAATCCACCCGAGCACGTCTCTGGCATGGCTGGCGTCCACGTCGCGAACCTTGCCCAGTTCGCTCGTCACCTGACGGACAACAGGGTCGAAGATGGCGGTCAGACGCACCAGAAAGTCCGGCAGATTGCGGGTCGGAACCTTCCGCGCTTCGCTGCCCAGATGTTCGCGCAGGATCATGCCGATATCGCGCATCTTCAGGAACGGACCAGAGGCGATGAAGCGCTCGTTGACCAGGCCTGGAGCGTTAAGCGCGCGGACATGGATGTCGGCGACGTCGCGCACGTCGACGATGCCAAAGCCGAAATCGGGATAGCCGGGCAGCGCCCCTTCGAGCGGCTTTTTGACCGCCTCGATTGAGGTCGAATAATCGTTCCCCCAGACGGGACCGAGAACGGCACTGGGATTGATCGTCACGAATTCGATGTCGCCGGCCTCCGCCGCAGCCCAGTCGCGCGCAGCGCGCTCGGCCAGCGTCTTCGACTGTGCATAGGCTGATGTGTCGGGACTGTCGGGGTTCGACCAGTCTGCTTCGGTGAACTTGCGCGCGAGTGACGCGTGACCATAAGCGACGGCTGCCACCGACGACGTCATGACGAAGCGGCGGACACCCGCGGTCTTGGCCGCACGCAACGCCCTCAGGGCACCTTCGCGTGCCGGACGGATAAGCTCTTGCGGGTCCTTCACCGCGTGGGACGGGAACGGCGAGGCGACGTGCGCCACATGGCTGCACCCGGCCATCGCCTCGGTCCAGCCGGCGTCGGATTCGAGGTCGGCGGCGAAGAACGACAATTTGCTGTCGTCGACGGCCAGCCGGCTGCGTACGTCCCGTTCCCTGCCGAGGTTGCGAATGGTCGTGCGGACCGTCCAGCCCTCGCCGACAAGCTGGCGGATCAGATAGCCCGCGATGTAGCCACTACCGCCCGAAACCAGGACCGTGTCCGCCATCGTCGCTCTCCTTGTCGCTATTGTCCCGATCTAGTAGCAATCAAAAACTCGATCGAGAAGCGAAAGGTGGGCAGTGCAGACAATCGTCATGACGGGTGCAACATCGGGCATTGGCCAGATTGCCGCACAGAGGCTCATTGCTCAGGGGCACTTGGTCATCGTGGGCGCCCGGGGCAGCGGTGCACCCGAAGGCGTCGAGAGCCGGCCCCTTGACCTCGGCAGCCTGTCGTCGGTCCGTGCCTTTGCCGCGACGGTGACCGAGCCGATCGACGCGCTCGTTCTGAACGCGGGAATGCAGCGGCTGGACGTCGATGCGCGCACGGTCGATGGGTTCGAACAGACGTTCGCAACCAACCACCTGGCGCATTATCTGCTTGCCCGGCTCCTGCTGCCTCAGGTCGCCCCGGGCGGGCGGATCATTCTGACGTCCAGCGGTACGCACGATCCGGCCGAAAAGACCGGCATACCCTCACCAAGACATGCCGATGCCGGCAAGCTGGCCGACCCGGCGACCGATCCGGAACGCGATACGCGCGCCCAGATCGCAGGACTGCGCGCCTATTCCACGTCGAAGCTGTGCAATCTGATGACCGCCCGGACGTTAGCAACACAGCCCGAAGTCGCCGACCGCGGTCTGCGCTTTCATGCCTATGATCCTGGCTTTATTCCCACGACCGGACTTGCCCGGCAATCGCCGATGGTCATCCGGTCGGTTGTCCTGCCCGTGGTTTCGCTGTTCGCGCGGCTGATGCCGGGGATGAACGTGGCACACGATGGCGGCGCGGCGCTGGCTGGTCTCGCTGACGGCAGTATCGACAATCAACGGCTCTACATGGCGCTCCGGAACGGGAAACCAACCTGGCCCGACCCATCGCCCCTCTCGCGCGACGATGCGGTCTGCGCAAAACTCTGGGTGGACAGTGCGGCGCTGGTCGGCCTGCCAGCCTGAATTTATCTGAGCAGGACCAGCTCTTCGGCCATCGAGGGGTGGAGCGCGACGGTCGCATCGAAGTCGGCCTTGGTCAGCTTCGCCTTGACGGCAATCGCCGCCGCTTGAAGAATTTCGGGGGCATCGGGTCCGATCATGTGCAGTCCAACGACCACATCGGTGGCCGCATCGACAATCATTTTGTAGAGGGCACGTTCATTGCGTCCCGCGAGAACATTCTTCATCGCGCGGAAATCCGACGTGTAGGTGCGGATGGTGCCGAGCTTGTTCTTCGCCTGGGCCTCGGTCAGTCCTACCCCTGCAAGAGGCGGATGGCTGAACACGGCGCTGGGGATTGAGCTATAGTCGACGCGGTGCGGCTGGTTGCCGAAGATCGTATCGGCGAAAGCCTGACCTTCCCTGATCGCCACCGGGGTCAACTGGACACGGTCGGTGACGTCGCCGACCGCATAAATGCTGTCGACCGACGACTTGTTGTCCTCGTCCACCTTGACTGCGCCGTTGGCGGCGAGTGCCACGCCGACCTGCTCCAGGCCCAGCCCCGCCACATTCGGCGCTCGTCCGGTCGCGAACAGCACGATATCGGCATCGATCGGGTCGCGACCAGTCATGATGACATGCAGCGTGCCGTCCTCGTTCTTCCTGATTTCCTCGAACGGGGCGTTGAACAGAAACTCGATACCCTTGGTCATCGAAATCTGGAGAAGCCGGTCACGGATTTGCTCATCGTAACCGCGCAGGATCGTATCGCCGCGGTTCACTATCGTGACATGAGCGCCGAACCCATGAAAAATCCCGGCAAATTCGTTCGCAATATATCCTCCGCCGGCAATCACGACGCGCTTGGGCAGGGTCTCGAGGTGAAACACCTCGTTTGACGTAATGCCGTGCTCGGCCCCCGGAAACTCGGGCCTTACCGGCCATCCGCCGGTTGCGATCAGAATTTTCCCGGCCGTAACGACACGCCCACTCGCCAGCTCTACACTGTTCGGGCCGGTAACGACCGCTCGTTCCTTGATGACATCGACATGCTGGTTGCCCAGCGTCTCGCCATATATCGCTTCCAGGCGGTCAACTTCGGCTTGCACATTGTCGCGCAGCGTCGGCCAGTCGAATTTCGTGTCGGCGACCTCCCAGCCGAACCGACGCGCATCGCTCAAATCTTCTGCAAAATGCGCTCCGTAAACGAGCAGTTTCTTGGGCACGCAGCCGCGAATGACGCAAGTGCCGCCGATCCGATATTCCTCGGCGATCGCCACCTTTGCACCGTGGCCCGCCGAGACCCGTGCAGCCCGGACACCGCCAGAGCCGGCGCCAATCACAAAGAGGTCATAGTCGAACTTTGCCATTATCTGCCCCTGTCACCGTGATTGGTTACCATATAGGTCAAACACCGGCCCTTTCCATCAGCGCACGCGTCGAAGCGTCGAAAGCGTTTCTTGCGTGCACATCATCGCTGCTTTTCGCCATCTCCTTGCCGAGCTCGACGCCGAACTGGTCGAACGGATTGATTCCCAGCAATACCGCATTGACGAATGTCCGGTGCTCGTAAAACGCGAGCAGTGCGCCGAGAGTATGGCCGTCGAGGCGGTCGAGCAGCAACGTCGTCGAGGGTCGGTCTCCCGCATAGGCCCGTGCCGCATCTTCATGCGCCCGGCCCGCCATCAATGCGGCCCCTTGCGCAAACGCATTGACGAGCAGCTGTCGATGATGCTCCGGATCGAGCACATCCCCCGGCTCGATCGTCGCAACGAACTCCGTTGGTACCAAATGAGTTCCCTGATGCAGGAGTTGAAAGACCGCGTGCTGCGCATCCGTGCCGACACCGCCCCAGGTTATTGGGGCCGTCTTGCGACCGACAGGGTTGCCATCCTTGGTCACGGACTTGCCGTTTGATTCCATCTCGAGCTGCTGAAGATAGGATGGAAGTAACCGCAGACGTTCGTCGTACGCAAAAACCCCGCGCGTCTCGCAACCGCGCACCTGGCCGTAATAGAGGTCTGAAAACGCAGCAAGTACCGGGGCATTTTGCAACAAGGGCGTGAGGCGAAAATGGCGATCCATTGCCGCAGCCCCCTCAAGCAGGTCCTCGAAACAGTCCCAGCCGAGAGCAAGCGCAGCCGGAAAGCCGATCGAAGACCACAAGGAATACCGTCCGCCAACCGTCTCGGAAAACGGCAGCACACGGGTTTCGTCGACGCCCCATTCCATTGCCTTTTCGGGCGCGGCGGTAAGCGCAATGACGCGCCCCATGGGATCGGCAACCCCGTCGGCCTCCATCCACGCCAGCGCCGACCGCGCGTTGAGCATCGTCTCGGTCGTGGTAAAGGTCTTCGACGCGACCACGATCAACGTTGCGGAAGGGTCGAAGTCGGCCACTGCCTGTTCCAGAGCCCAGCCATCGACGTTTGATACCACAGCCACATCGTAGCGCAGGCGATCACCCGACAGCGCGTCAACGATCAGGTCAGGGCCCAGGGCAGAACCGCCAATGCCGAGATGCAGGATATGCCGCACCGGAACCAGGGCCTCGCCCTCGATTGCATCGACCAGCGCCCGCATCCGGACATGCAGGGCCTTCGCCTTTGCGACGCCCTCGACACTGCCCTCGCCGCGCTCGGCGGTATGCTCTGCCGCCCTGCCTTCGCTTGCGTTGATGGGCGCTCCCGCGAACAACGCATCGCGCTGGGCCGGCAACCCCCGGTTATCTGCCAGCGCTTCAAACGCCCTTAGTGCATCCCCCGACAGATGGGTCTTCGTGAAATCAAAATATATACCGCATAAATAACATGTTAGCCGATCCAGCCGGTCCGGCTCGGCGGCAAACAGGTCGATAAGGCTGGCGTTGGGCAACGCCTCGATCGCAGACCAGTCGCTCATGACGCGCGCCTCGCGATGATCGTACGACCATCGGCCGCGGTCATGATCAGCGCACCGTTTTCCGTCAGGCGATAGCGCATTACGCCCTGCAAAATGTCCATGAACTTCGTCTCCTGATCCATAACGGCCTGGGCACAGGCCATCCGTGTAGCAATCACGGGGCCGATTTTCATGATTTTCCCGTCGAGTGCGGCACTTGCCGAATAACGGTTGCAGCCGGCCCGCCCGACGACCCGCTTGTCGTGCACCTCGATCGTTACCCGGGAACCATCGATGACGCCACCGCCACCAATATTTTCGACCAACCATTCGACATTCTCGATCGACCCGGTCGCGGCGCCACCGCACCCGTGCAGCACTCTTGCGCCAACCACGACCCTTACAGTTTCCGGGAAGCTTTTGCCGCTGAGCGGATCGACGCAAGCGGTGCGGGTGAGATCGATCGTGAGCGCCCGGCTGGCATAGTGACGCCCACTCGCTGTCGTTCGGACGGGCGGCAACACCTGATCGAGCGTCGCGTTGCCATCATAGTCGAGTCTCGCGTGACCGGCGAAGAGGACGAGCGTCCAGCCCGGTTTCTGCCCCCGGGCATAATAGACACCGCCAGCATCCGCCTCCACCCTCAGACAGTCGAGCGGCGCATGGCCAGCGATTGTCAGTGTTGCGGCACCGTGATGCTCGCGAAATTCTGCATTGCTGCCCCTGTAGTAAGTGCCCGATGCGGCACGTGCCCGAGCGAGCGCATAGCGTTTCCCGCCAACGGCCAGGTCCAGACGCCCACCACGATAGACGGCTGTCACCGGATCCCGCCCACAGCGGAGGCGGGCGACCGTCTCTGCCGCGGGCGTCGATGCGACAGCAGCAACCACCAACGATAAAATGAACATAATCAATTGCCCCGGAAAGAGCGAAACTTGACGGTCGCGGTCACGCGTCCCATGCGGCGCGCATCCATGACAACCGTTGATACAAGTTCCGTCGCAACCTTGCGACCCGCCAAATCGCCCGCGCGCGATTTCGTCGTCTTCTGTTTCAGGCTGGTAATTGCGGTCGCGATGGTCCGGAGCCTGGTCATCGCGACCTTCTCGATTCCCAGCGAATCGATGCTGCCGCGTTTGATGATCGGGGACTATCTGCTGGTCGAAAAATGGCCTTACGGTTTTTCGCGCTTCAGCTTTCCGTTCGCACCACCGCTTTTTGAAGGGCGAGTCTTCGCGCACCTTCCCGCACGGGGCGATGTCGTGGTTTTCAAGGCACCGCCGGGCAACCGGGTCGACTATATCAAGCGCGTCATCGGGCTGCCGGGTGACAGCGTACAGGTGGAGCGGGGCCAATTATGGCTCAACGGGCGGGCTATCCCGAAGCAACGGATCGCCGACTATGTTGCGCCGTTGACGCCCAACAGCCCCTGCTTCGCTGCCCAATTTACCGAGGCCGCCGGTGACGGTACGACGCGGTGCCGCTATCCGCGTTTTCGCGAAACGTTACCGGGTGGGAGAAGCTATGAGGTACTCGACACGGATACGACCGACGCCGACGACACCCGCGTCTTCACCGTGCCGGCCGGTTATCTGTTCCTGATGGGCGACGACCGCGACCGCAGCGCCGACAGTCGTTTCCCTGCGGTGGAGGGGGCAGGCATCGGCATGGTGCCGATAGAAAATCTTGTCGGTCGAGCCACTGTCTCGGTCTTTTCGACTGATGGTTCGGCGGTCTGGTATTTGCCATGGACCTGGTTTTCAGCCGCTCGCTGGGATCGCATCGGAGCGGGATTCTGACGGAGGTCACCGCCTGGCTCACGACTGCTTTGGGCGTGTCGCCGCGTGATCCCTCGCTGTTCGAACGCGCGCTTACGCACGGCAGCACCGGCCCTGTAAGCTATCAGCGGCTGGAATTTCTCGGGGACCGGGTACTAGGGCTGACCGTCGCTCACTGGCTCTACACCGTATATCCCGACGAACCGGAGGGGCAGTTATCGAGGCGCTTCAACGCTCTCGTGACGGGTGCGGTGTGCGCAGACGTCGCGCGAGCAATCGGCGTAGGCCCTTACCTTCGTCTCGGGAAGCAAGCCCGCGACGACGGTGGCGCAAACAGCGAGAACATCCTGGGCGATGTAACGGAAGCGTTGATCGGGGCATTGTATCTCGATCAGGGCATGCAGGCGGCCGAGGCATTCGTGCGGGCGCATTGGTCAGCGCTGGTCGAGGGAAAAGCGGAGGCGCCGCGCCATCCGAAATCGGCACTTCAGGAATGGGCCGCCGCCAACAACCGTCGCGCACCGCTTTACACACTCCTGGAACGCTCGGGACCGCAGCACGCATCCCAGTTCACGGTTCTCGCCAGTCTCGGTCCGGCGGGCGAGGCGACGGCAACCGGCGCATCCAAGCAGGAAGCAGAGACCGCCGCCGCCGCCGCCTTGCTGGCAATCCTGACATGACCCAGCATTGCGGTATCGTCGCCGTCGTCGGCGCACCCAATGCGGGAAAATCGACGCTCGTAAATGCGCTTGTCGGGCAAAAGGTGGCGATCGTCAGCCCCCGGGCGCAAACCACCCGGACCAGGCTGATGGGCGTCGCGATCACTGGCGATACACAGATTGTCCTGATCGACACGCCGGGCATTTTCGCGGGGAGTCGTCGCTTCGATCGGGCAATGGTTCAGGCCGCGTGGGGCGGCGCGGCTGACGCCGATCTGATTGCGCTGGTCGTGGATGCCAAGGCCGGACTGGGCGCGAAGGTCGAGGCGATCATGACCGGCCTTGCCCAACGCCCGGAGCCCAAGCTGCTCGTGCTGAACAAAGTCGATGTGGCCGACAAGGAAAAGCTGCTTCGCCATGCGCAAGCCCTGAACGATCGACTGAGCTTCACCGACACGATGATGGTAAGCGCCGCGACCGGGGACGGACTGGACGATCTGAAAGCCCGACTTCTGCGGGCGATGCCTGAGGGGGCCTGGATGTTTCCCGAGGATCAGGCGAGCGACGCAACCGACCGCGCGCTCGCCGCTGAGATCACCCGTGAACAAATTTTCCTCCAACTTTACCGAGAACTCCCCCAGGCATGCGCGGTGGAAATCGAGAAATATAGTGAGCGCCCGGACGGTTCGATCGAAATTCACCAGCAGATTCTGGTCGCCCGCACGAGCCAGCGGGCCATCGTGCTGGGGAAAAATGGTGCACGTTTGAAGGATATCGGGAGCAAGGCACGCGCAGAACTGGCGACCTTGCTGGGCGCGCCCGTTCACCTCTATCTCCACGTAAAGGTCGCCCCCGGCTGGGATGAGGACCGCAGCGTCTACCGCGCGATCGGACTCGACTGGGTGGATTGAACGATTGTCGTCACCCATTCGGGCACGAGAACAGTCGCCAGGCCCGCACGCGTTTCATCGAAAGAGCTGCTCCTCGCGGACGGGTCGAGGTTGAGTTCGAGCGTATGTGCGCCCACGTGCCGCGCGATCTGGACAAATCCTGCTGCCGGATAAACAGCGCCAGAGGTACCGATCGAAACGAACAGATCACAGGACCGGAGTGCCGTCTCGATCCTGTCCATCTCGTAGGGCATTTCGCCGAAGAAGACGATGTCTGGACGGAGCGATGGCATGCCACATTCACCGCAAGCGGTTCCTGGTGGCAAATCGCTCACCCAGGGCTGTTGCGCGCCACATAACCCACAGAGCGCCTTCAGCAGTTCGCCATGCATGTGGGTCAGACGCCGCGACCCTGCGCGTTCGTGCAGATCGTCGACATTCTGGGTCACAAGCAATAGCTCCCCCGGCCATTGTGCGTCGAGCAATGCCAGAGCCTCGTGCGCGGCATTAGGCGCGACCGTCGCCAAAGCCGCACGCCGGGCGTCATAAAATCGATGCACCAGATCAGGATCGGCAGCCAATGCTTCGGGCGTGCAGACATCCTCGACCCGAAACCCCTCCCACAATCCCTCAGGACCGCGAAAGGTCGCCAGTCCGCTCTCTGCGGAGATGCCGGCACCGGTGAGGATGACGATATTCTCGATTTCGCGCATTGAACGGTTATAGGTGCGCAATGACCGAGGGCAAAATCCGCGTCGGGATCGGCGGTTGGGACTTCGATCCGTGGCGCGGGACGTTTTATCCCGATGGTCTGGCAAAGACGAAGCAGCTGGCCTACGCGGCCGAGCGGCTGTCGACGATCGAAATCAACGCGACTTATTATGGCAGTCAGCGGCCCGCGACCTTCGCCAGCTGGGCAAAAGCGGTCCCGGACGGCTTCACCTTCGCCGTCAAGGCTTCGCGCTTTACCACCAACCGTAAGATATTGGCCGAAGGTGCAGAATCGATCGAACGGTTCCTGTCGCAGGGCATTGTCGAACTCGGCGACCGGCTGGGGCCGATCCTTTGGCAATTCATGGCGACCAAAAAATTCGATGCCGCCGACTTCGCCGCATTTCTCGCGTTGCTGCCTTCGGCGCGGGACGGCGTGCCGTTGCGCCATGCGCTTGAAGTTCGTCATGAAAGCTTTCGCGATCCGGCGTTCATCGCACTGGCCAAAGCTGCCGGCGCGGCGATCGTCTTCGCTGACAGTGACGAATTTCCGGTGATCGACGAGCCTACCGCCGGGTTCACTTACGCGCGGCTGCAACGGTCGGTGGAGGATTGTCCGACGGGTTATGACGCGGGCGCGCTGAAACGATGGGCAAGCACGGCACGATCATGGGCAACGGGTAACCGCGATGCTTATGTGTTCTTCATCAGCGGAGCAAAAGTGAGAAACCCGGCGGCCGCGATGGCGCTGATCGACCTCCTGGGCAGTCCAACCACGTCGATCTAGCTGCTTCGGCACGGTCTCGGGGCGCACCGGCCACGGGCATCGTTCACCCCGTGACAACCGGATCGTGCTAAGCCGCCGACATGACGACCCGTCCAGCTCCGCCTGTCTTGATCTGGCTTGCAACCGTGACAGTCTGCTGCGCGCTACTGGGCGCGGCGGCCGTGACACTTGCATACCTCACTCTGCCACAAGCCGTACCGGTCCCCCGCCCCCCGGCCCCGCCGCCGACCAGCGTCCGACGCCTGCCCGCTACCGACCCCAGCGCTTATCCCATCAAACGCGCGTTGAAGCTCGACCGGCAGCTGAAACATGGTGACTGGGTCTGGAACGATGCCGGTGTGCCGGCAGGCGAAATCCTGATCACGATCGACCTGAAAGCGCAATTGATGTCGGTTTTCCGCGACGGATACGAAATAGGCGTAGCTGTCATCGAGCATGGGGCTGATGGAAAGCCGACACCGGTCGGTGTCTTTCCGATCCTCGAGAAGGATGCCCATCACCGCTCTACCATTTATGTCGATCCCAGCGGCCGTCCGGCGCCCATGCCCTGGGCCATGCGCCTGACGCGCGACGGCGTGTTCATCCATGGCGCAATGGTCCGCCGCGAATGGGGCAGCAATGGCTGCGTCGGCATTCCCGATGCATTTGCCCAGCGTGTGTTCGGCGAAGCGACGCCTGGCGATGTTGTCGTCATCACGAACGGCGCGGTCATGAAGGTCGGCGACAGCATCCACGCCAGGTAAATCACAAACCCGCTGGCACCGGCACTTTGACCATTCCGCCCCGTCGAAAAGCCCATTTCTTCAGGAGAAGCGCTTGGAGGGCACGAAGAAATCCCTTGCGGTAAGTACGACGAACAATCCCCATTGTTGGTGATGCCAGATTGCGGCGCGCGTGTTGATGCGCCAAGGGAGACGACGTGGCCGTTCCAGCATCTGCCCCCTCCTCCCCGCTTTCGGTGCCGGATTTTCGCCTTTACTGGATCGCGCGGTTTTCCGGGGTGCTGGCCACAATGGCGATGGTCGTCGTCATCGGCTGGCAGGTCTACGACCTCGCCCGGTCGGATTACCACATGACGCCGCGCGAGGCGGCATTCCAGCTGGGCCTGCTCGGTGCCGTTCAGTTCGTACCGCTTGCGCTGCTGACACCGGTAGCGGGATGGGTCGCCGACCGGTTCGAGCGGCGACGGGTTGCCCAGCTGGCAACGGCGATCGACATGGTCGTGGCAATCGCGCTCGGTACTGCGACGACGCTCCACGCGCTCAGTCTGCCGCTGCTGTTCTCGCTGGCGGCCATGCACGGCGTGGCGCGGGTCTTCATCGGCCCGGCAATGTCGGCGATCGCCCCTAATCTAGTGCCAGCGGCGCTGCTTCCCAGAGCCATCGCGATGAGTTCGATCGCCTGGCAAAGTGCCTCGGTCGGCGGCCCTGCTCTCGGCGGCTTCCTGTATGCGGCCGATGCGGCCCTGCCCTATTGGTTTGCGGCATTGCTGCTCGCCGTGGAAATCGTCGCGCTCGCACCGATACGGAGAGTGGCACCCCCGCCGTTCAGCGGCAGCACGCATCCCCTGCATCAGATGGCGGATGGCCTCGCCTATGTCCGCAATCATCGGTTTTTGCTTGGCGCAATTACGCTCGACCTCTTTGCCGTGTTGCTCGGCGGCGCGACCGCGTTGCTTCCTGTTTATGCGCGCGACATTCTGCATGTGGGACCACAGGGGCTGGGGCAATTGCGCGCTGCGCCTGCGGTCGGCGCGGCGATATTGGCTTTATGGTTTTCCTGGCGCCCGCTGCGCGAAAATGTCGGCATCAAGATGCTCGCCGCCGTCGCCGGTTTCGGCCTGGCCACGATCGGGTTCGGTATTTCCAGATCGATGATGCTGTCACTCATCATTCTGGTCGCACTTGGCGGCTTCGACATGCTGTCGGTCTATGTGCGGTCGTCCCTGGTCCAGCTTCACACGCCGGACGCAATGCGGGGTCGTGTCTCGGCAGTCTCGGGCCTTGCCATTTCGGCCTCGAATGAACTGGGCGAACTGAAGTCGGGCCTGGCGGCCGCCCTGCTCGGTCCGGTCGGCGCAGTCGTGGCCGGCGGTGCAGCGGCAGTAGCAATCGCCATCGGCTGGTCGTATCTGTTTCCCGAACTCCGCCAGGCGCGGACCTTCGACCCGCCGCAGTCTAGTCTGTCCAACGCAGTGATGCAGGAGAAACCAGCATGAAAGCAGCAACCATCCTCGAAACCATTGGTGGAACGCCACATATTCGCATGGGCCGCCTGTTTCCGCATGCAGAGGTCTGGATCAAATCCGAGCGCGCCAATCCCGGAGGGTCGATCAAGGACCGCATCGCACTCGCCATGATAACCGCCGCCGAAAATTCCGGCGCGTTGAAGCCGGGCGGGACAATCGTGGAACCAACCAGCGGTAACACGGGCATTGGCCTGGCGATGGTCTCGGCGGTCAAGGGGTATAAGCTCGTTCTGGTCATGCCGGAAAGCATGAGCCTCGAACGGCGTCGGCTGATGCTGGCCTATGGCGCGACATTCGACCTGACCCCGCGCGAGAAAGGCATGAAGGGCGCCATTGAGCGGGCGATCGAGATCGTCGAGACAACGCCCGGTGCCTGGATGCCCCAGCAATTCGAAAACCCTGCGAATATCGCGGTTCATGTCCATACGACGGCACGCGAAATCGTTGCCGACTTCGCCGATGAGCCGATCGATGCCCTGATCACCGGGGTCGGCACCGGCGGGCACATCACGGGCTGTGCGGAGGTGCTCAAAATGGAATGGCCCGACATCAAGATTTTTGCCGTCGAGCCTACCTTGTCACCGGTTATCTCGGGCGGACAGCCCGGGCCGCATCCCATTCAGGGCATCGGTGCCGGTTTCGTGCCGGCGAACCTGCACACCCAGTTGCTAGACGGCGTGATCAAGGTCGATCCGGTCGATGCCAAGACAATGGCAAAACGCGCCGCCGCCGAAGAGGGTATGCTGGTCGGTATCAGTTCGGGGGCGACACTCGCCGCCATCGCGCAGAAACTGCCCGAGCTGCGTCCTGGTGCGCGGGTGCTCGGCTTCAACTATGATACCGGCGAGCGCTACCTGTCGGTTCCCGACTTCCTGCCGGAATAGCCTAAACCATGGCGACGCCCTCGGTCTTTGCTTCGCCGAGCAGTTTCAGGACCAGCGTCGCGGCCGTTTCCGACAGCTCGATGAAGACACGCCGACCGTCGGTCGGGTCGGCGACGCGGACAAACACGCCAAGGTCGGTCAGCGTCCGGATCCAGCGCAGAGCCGTTGTTGCCGGTCTGGTCCCCGGCAGTGGCGCGGACAGAGCCCCCGGCGCGTTCCCCACCCATGCGCGCCGGGGGTTCGTCATCATCTCTGCAATCTGATGTTCAGCCTTCCCGTTTTACGGGAGCAGCCATGCGTATCAGTCGACCTCTGTTCCTGCTTGCCGTGTCGGCAACCACAACACCCGCTTCGCTTCTGGCACAGACCGCTGGCCCTTCTACCACCGCACCGGCGACCCCTGCCCCGGACGACAACGAAATTATCGTGACGGCGCAGCGCCCGCGCGGCGAGGTCGTCAGCGACTTTCCCCCGGTCGTTGAGCTCGATGCTCAGGCGGTCGAGAGTTACGGCGCAACGTCGATCACCGACCTGCTGTCCGCGCTGGCACCCCAGACCGGACCTGGCCGCGGACGCGGCGGGGGCGGACCAGTCGTGCTGGTCAACGGACAGCGTATCTCTGGCTTTCAGGAATTGCGCGACCTTCCCCCGGAGGCAATCCAGAAAGTCCAGATCCTCCCCGAGGAGGTTGCGCTCCAATACGGCTATTCGGCGGATCAGCGAGTCGTGAATTTCATCCTTAAGGATGATTTCCGGTCGCTCGTGGTCGAGGCCGAGGGCGGCGGATCCACGGCGGGCGAACGCACCGAGACCCAGCTTCAGTCGACCCTGGTCACGATCGGAAAAAAGGGGCGGCTGTCGCTTACCGGCGAATATGACAACAACACTCGTGTCCTCGAAAGCGACCACGGGATTATCGAGCAAAATCAAGCCGGAAATCCTGGCGATTACCGCACATTGTTGCCGGCGTCCGACATGTTGCGGGTCAACGGGGTGTTCAACCGCAATCTCACGGACACTGTATCGGCAACTTTCAACGGCAGCTGGCAGCGCGACAACAGCCAAGCCCTCCTCGGCCGGCCGGCCGCGACCCTGATTATTCCCGCAGGGAAGTCATTTTCTCCCGTCGCGGCACCGCTGACCGACATTTTCTATTTCGATCCGGCGCTGCTCCGGGAATCGACGACCGACGCTTTGCACGGTGGTCTCACGGTCAACGGCAATCTCATCAAATGGACGTGGACCCTCACCGCCAATTACGACCGCACTACGGTAAGGACTGCAACCGATCGCGGCGTCAATGCCACATTGTTGCAGGCGGACGTGACGGATCCAAACGGAACGCTGAACCCTTTCGCCCCCTCGCCAGGTACCTTGCCGTTGTTGCCCCGCGACGACAGCCGGTCGCAGACTGACACGTCGAACGGCATCTATACAATCTCAGGTCCCTTGCTGAACCTGCCCGCCGGGGCGGTCCGCGCCACCGTGCGCGGTGGCTTTGCGACGACGCGCCTTGCGAGCACTGCACTACGCAACGGCGGCCAGGTCGCGACGCGGCTCGCCCGCAACGAAGCGAACGGTCGCGTCAACGTCGAGATTCCGCTGGCGAATGCCGACCGCGACGTCGCCCCGGTGCTGGGCAAGCTGTCGATCAACGGCAATCTTGCCTATCGTCGCCTGTCGGATTTCGGCGGACTGACCAGTTTTGGCTATGGACTGAACTGGCAGCCGGTGGCCGGCCTTACGATCCTGGCCAGTGCGATCGGTGCGGACAACGAACCCGCGATCGGTGATCTGGGCAATCCCGTCATCATCACCGGCGCCGTTCCGACTTATGATTTTGCGCGGGGTGAGACGGTGCTGGCGACGCGCATAT
This sequence comes from Sphingomonadales bacterium, assembly GCA_038225385.1. GTDB lineage: Bacteria > Pseudomonadota > Alphaproteobacteria > Sphingomonadales > Sphingomonadaceae > Sphingomonas_O. The sequence continues at coordinate 87,784 of JBBRRC010000014.1, forward strand.
CGGGCGGCAACCCGGCGCTGGTTACCGAAGTGCAGCGCGACCAGAAATTTTCGGTCGACTATCAGCCAACCAAACTCAAGGGGCTGACTCTAGGCATCGACTATTTCCGCAATCGCAGCCGCAATCCGGTTGCCTCCTTCCCCATCCTAACCCCCGATATCGAGGCGGCATTCCCGGGTCGGGTGGTTCGCGATCCGACCGGGCGGCTGGTCTCGATCGACCAGCGATCGGTCAATTTTGCCGAAGCACGAAGCGACGTCGTGCGCGTCGGCTTCACCTTTCAGAAGGAATTTGGCCAGCCTGCGGGCGGCCGGGGAGCCGGAATACCTGGTATTTCTGGCGGACCCCGACCGGACGCTGCCGGGGCACCGCGAGCGGGCGCCGGAGGGTTCGGGCGCGGCGGCGGTGGGTTCGGGCGAAACAATGATCAGGGCGGTCGCTGGACGATCGCGCTCTACGACAGCATCCGGTTTCGCGACGAAATCCTGATCAGACCGGGCTTGCCTGTCCTTGATCTGCTCGGTGGCAATGCGACGGGCAGCAGCGGCGGTGCCGCGCGGCACAGTTTCGATCTCGATACCGGCTGGTTCAACAAGGGGTTCGGCGTGCGGCTGACCGGAAGTTATCAGAGCGGCTCGACCGTCATCGGATCGACGACCGCATCCACTCTGGAATTCGGTTCGCTCGCCACGATCAATGCAAGCGTATTCATGAATTTCGACAGCCGCAAGAAACTGGTACAGACGATTCCGTTCCTGAAAGGCGCACGCTTGCGGCTACAGGTTCAGAACCTCACCAACGCGGTCCGCGACGTCCGCGACGGAACGGGAACCGTACCCCTTGGCTATCAGCCCGGGTATCTCGATGCGCGCGGACGCTTCATCAACATAGAATTTCGCAAGCGCTTCTAGACCGTCTCAGCGAGCATCTAGGCTCAGGACCTGTTAAATAGCTTGCAGGGATGCGGATTGGTTGATTCAATGGCGGCGCAAGGAGGCGCTGCCATGAGTGATCTGATCTGGTTGTCGGAGGCGCAGATGCGCCGGATTGAGCCGTATTTTCCTTTGTC
>JBBRRC010000015.1:0-80241 GCA_038225385.1 Sphingomonadales bacterium
CGGCGCGACAGCGAGTTGGAAAGCGTCTCGGTGTGACCAGTTGCTGAAAACAAGTCCCGCAAACGGCCGGAAATTGGCCCAAGAAGCGCGATGGTCTTCGGCTAAGTAATTGTTATCAAGAGGAAAAAACAGGCTGGTGGAGCTGAGCGGGATCGAACCGCTGACCTCGTCATTGCGAACGACGCGCTCTCCCAACTGAGCTACAGCCCCACGCCTGCCGGTCCGCGTGCCAAGGCGGCGCGCGAAGGGGGCAGGCAATAGCGACGCGCTTTGGGCGATGCAACGGCTTCCCTTCGATCCGTTTCGCTTTACAACCCGACGCAACAAAACATGGAGGAGAGAGTCGATGGCGCGTGCCTGGTGTCTTAAATCGCGGCCTCAGGGCCTGCCGACAGCCGACAATTTCGAGTTGAAGGCATTTCCCGACGCGCCGCTGGCCGAAGGAGAGATTCGTGTCGCCAACAGCTGGCTGTCGGTCGACCCATATATGCGCGGCCGCATGAACGACGTGAAAAGCTACACGCCGCCATTCCAGATCAGTGAGCCCATGGGCGGCGGTGCGGTGGGCAAGGTGATCGAGAGTCACGCGCCCGGCTTTGCGGTGGGCGATAGTGTCATGCACATGGGGGGGTGGCGCGATGTCGCGGTTGTCGCCGCCGGCCCCGCGGCGGGTCCGATGGGTGCCACCAAATTGCCGGAAACCGGGCTGCCCATTCAGACCTTCCTCCACAACATGGGGCTGACGGGGGCGACTGCCTATTTCGGGCTGCTGCATACTGCGGCGGCCAAGGCGCGCGACATCGTTTTCGTTTCGGCGGCGGGCGGCGCAGTGGGGTCGGCCGTCGTCCAGATCGCCAAGGACAAGGGGATGACGGTTATCGGTGCCGCCGGCGGGCCCGACAAATGCGCCTGGGTGCGCGAACTGGGCGCCGATGCCTGTATCGACTATAAGGCGGGCCCCGTGCTGAAGCAGCTGGCTGATGCCGCGCCCAAGGGCATCGACGTCTATTTCGACAATGTCGGCGGCGACCATCTCGACGCGGCCTATGCCGTCGCGCGCGAGAATGCGCGCTTTGCGATTTGCGGGATGATCGATGCCTATAACGACGGCAAGCCGCTCGAGCTGCGCTATTTCATCCGCACTATCCCGGCGCGTATCCGGACGCAGGGGTTCATCTTCACCGACTATATGGCGCACATGCCCGAATTCCTCGCCGATGCCGGCCGCATGATCGCGACCGGCAAGCTGAAGGCGCGCGAGACGGTGTTTGCCGGGCTGGAGAAGGCACCCGACGCGTTCCTCGGGCTGTTCTCGGGCGCGAATACGGGCAAGATGCTGGTTCGCCTTTAGCTGCTCGCCGCTTAGGCGCGAACGCTATTTCGCGCTGACCCGCCACACGCGGTTGCCGACGTCGTCGGCGACGAGCAGGTCGCCCACGTGTCGCGCGATGACGCCGACCGGTCGCCCCTGCGCCCGGTTGTCGCGGTCGAGGAAGCCGGTCAGCACGTCTTGCATCGGCCCGTCAGGAAAGCCGAGCGCATTGAAATGAACGAACACCACCTTGTACCCGGACATCGGCTTGCGATTCCATGAACCGTGCTGCCCGATGAACGCCCCGTCGCGGAACGGACCGAGCGATCCAAATGCCAGGCCAAGCGACGCGGTGTGCGGCCCCAGCGCATATTCCGGGCGGTGGGTGTATTCGAGCATGTCGGGACGCCGCTCCACCCGCGTATCCTCATAACCGCCCCAATAGCTGTAGGGCCATCCGTAAAAGGCCCCGAAATCGACCCGAGTCATATAGTCGGGTGCCAGGTCGGAGCCGAGCATGTCGCGCTCATTGACGACCGCCCACAGCGCCTTGGTGTGCGGTTCCCACGCCATGCCGACGGGATTGCGCAGGCCCGCCGCATAGATCCGGATGGATTTCTTCGCCAGGTTCAGCTCGAGAATGTCGGCGCGGTTCTTCTCTATCTCCATCCCGTTTTCGGCGATGTTCGAGGATGACCCGACGGCAATGTAGAGCAACTGGCCGTCAGGCGAAGCGGCGATATTCTTGGCCCAGTGATTGCCGCCCCCCGGCAGGTCGACGACCTTGTGCGCCGGCACCGTGATCCGCGTATCGCCGTCGTGGTACGGAAAAGAGATCAGCGCGTCGTGATTGCCGATGTAGAGCTGGTCACCGACGAGGGCCATGCCGAACGGCGAGTTGAGGCCGGTCAGGAACGCCGAGCGGAAATCCGCGACGCCGTCACCATTGGTATCGCGCAGCAGCGTGATCCGGTTTGGCGAGGGGACCGCCGCACCAGCATAGGCCAGGATCCGGTCCATGACCCAGCCGGTGATGCCGCCGCCTGTGCGTGGCGGTGAGTTGGTCTCCGCCACCAGCACGTCGCCATTGGGCAGTTCATAGAGCCAGCGCGGATGGTCGAGGTCGCGTGCGAACTCGCCGACCGACAGCCCCTTGCCCGCCACTGGCCGGCTGTTGCCGTGCCAGCCGATCGGCCTGGCGATGCCGACCGTTGGGATGTCCTGCGGCCGGGCAGCGGTGATCTTCGGCCGCGTGCCGGAGACCTCCTCAACGCTCAGCCGCGCCGTGTCGCCGCGCGTCAGGAAGAAGAGCGTGCCACCGAGTAGGATGACAACCAAAAACAGGGCGAACAGAATACGTGAACGAACACTCATTCGCCGCATATGGCGATCACGCCGCCGCTCCGCCAGTGGTTGCATGGCCCGGTGGCGGGTGGAGGCGCAGCCGCGTCGCCCGCCGCGTGTCGCCTTCGGTGATCTCGATCCGCCACCCGCTGTCGTGGGTCAGGCATTCTCCGGGCTGGGGAACGTGCCCGGCAAGGACGAAGGCCAGGCCACCGATCGTGTCGACATCTTCGTCGATCATCGCCAGGCTCGGGTCGATCGTCGCGGCCACATCTTCAAGCTCGGCGCGGGCGTCCGCTTCCCACAGCCCGTCGTCGAGCGCCACCAGCATCGGCGGCGCCTCGTCGTCGGTTTCGTCCTCGATGTCGCCGACGATTTCCTCGATCAGGTCCTCGATCGTGACCAGCCCCTCGGTCCCCGAATATTCGTCGATGACGATCGCCAGGTGGACGCGCTTCGCCTTCATCTCTCCCAGCAGGTCGAGGACACCCATCGACTGCGGCACGTACAGCGGTTGCCGGATGAGTGGCGCGATCGTGTCGGGAAACGGACCGCCTTTCGCCAGCGTCGCAAAGGCGTCCTTGATGTGGATCATGCCCACGACGTGATCGAGGCTGTCGCGGTAGACGGGCAGGCGACTGTGCGGAGACTCGGCCAGTGTCGCGACCAGTTCGGCAAAGCTGATCGTTTCGGCAACCGCGGCGATGTCAGCGCGCGGCACGCCTACGTCATCGACGGTGCGCTTGCCGAAATCGAGCAGATTCTTGACCATCTGACGCTCGACCGGCAACAGGTCGCCTTCGTTATCGGGCGCGGGGTCGTCTTCGTGCTCATCGATCGCCTCGGCGATCTGTTCGCGTAGGGACGGTTCGGGCGTGTCCGCGAACAGCGCGCGAAGATTGCCCCAGATGCCGTTGCTACTGTCGCCTTCTTTCATCTTGGGGGGTCGGTGTCCTCGTCTTGACCATAGGGGTCATGCAGGCCGAGGGCCGCCATCGCGGCGCGCTCGATCGCTTCCATTGCCTCTGCGTCGGCTTCGTCCATATGGTCGTGACCTAACAGATGCAGCACCCCATGCACAATCAAATGCGCGACATGGTCGGTCAGCGGCACGCCCTTGTCCCCTGCCTCCGTCACACAGACGCCGTGGGCGAGGATGATGTCGCCGAGCAGAACTTCGCCGTCATCGGTATCGGCGAGTCCCTCGATCAGGTCGCGCTGCACCATCGGGAAGGACAGGACATTCGTCGGCTTGTCCTGACGGCGATACTGACGGTTCAGCGTCCGCACCTCCGCGTCAGAGGTCAGGCGGACAGCGATTTCGATCGTCGCGGGTGACGTCGCCAGTGCCCCCTGCGGACTGGCGACGACCGCCGCATCGGCCGCCCGCGCCGCGATCGTCGCCCATTCGCCGGCAGGCCAGCCCTCGCGGATGGTCTCGGTCAGAATCATGCGGGGGCCGCCAGCGGAGAGCGGTGAGTTGGGGGTGGGTCAGAAAATGGGGTTTTGCGCGCGCGGTGTAACCTGGTCATAGACGGCGTCTTTACACTGCCTCAGCGCATATTCCTCTCGTTTTTGGAGGAATCATTCTGGCAAACGAGATTTCTATCATTTGATTCAACAAGTTATATCAGGATGGAACAATTGAGCAGAAGTAGCGCGGAGACGCGACGTCTGATTTCATCGGGCTCCCCGTTCGAAGCGATCGTTGGGTACAGCCGGGCCGTAGTGCAGGGGGACTGGTGCTTTGTCGCCGGTACGACTGGCTATGATTATGAAACGATGGTCATGCCTGCGGATGTGCGCGATCAGGCGCGCAATGCGCTGAGCACGATTGCCAGGGCGCTCGGCGAAGCGGGGTTCGGCATGTCCGATGTCGTCCGGGCCAATTACATAATCGCCGATGCCGCGGACTGGGACTTCGTCGGACCGGTGCTTGGGGAAAGTTTCGGTGTCATTCGGCCGGCGGCGACGTGCATCGTGGCAGGGTTGGTGCGGCCAGAAATGAAGATCGAAATCGAGGTGACGGCGTTGCGGCGTGCGATTGTCGATGCACTCTGATACGGCGTCATCCATGTCCGCGACTTACACAATAGACACATCGACCAGCCGCGCTAACCCGACACCAGCACCGATGCGTCGACTGACCGTCCCTGCCATCCGGGCGCACAAGGGCAATGAGCCGCTCGTCATGCTCACGGCCTACACCGTGCGGATGGCGCAGTTGCTCGACCCGCATTGCGATATCCTGTTGGTCGGCGATTCGCTTGGCCAGGTGATCTATGGCCTGCCATCGACCGTGCCGGTGACCCTCGACATGATGTGCGCGCACGGCGCGGCGGTCGTGCGGGGCAGCTATCACAGCGTGGTGGTCATCGACATGCCGTTCGGCAGTTATGAGGGTTCGCCTGAACAGGCCTTCCAAAGTGCGTCACGGATATTGAAGGAAACCGCTGCAGCCGCCGTCAAGCTCGAGGGCGGCGAAGCGATGGCCGAGACCGTCGCTTTCCTGTCGCAGCGCGGCGTGCCGGTCATGGCGCATGTCGGCCTCACCCCACAGGCGGTTAATCAGCTTGGCGGATATGGTGCCCGCGGGCGCAGCGAGATCGAGCGGGAGAAGATATTGGCCGACGCACGCGCGGTCGATGAAGCAGGGGCGTTTGCGATCGTGATCGAAGGCGTGGTTGAGCCCATCGCCATCGAGATCACCCGCAGTGTTGCCTGTCCGACGATCGGCATCGGGGCGTCGGCGCAGTGCGACGGACAGGTGCTGGTCGCGGAGGACATGCTCGGCCTGTTCGATCGCACGCCGCGTTTCGTGAAGCGCTACGGCGCGATGGCGGACGCGATCAGCGAGGCAGCCGCTGCCTATGCCGCCGACGTGCGCGGGCGGGCATTTCCGACATCGGAACAGATTTACGCGCCAAAGCCATAGCTTCGCGGGGCTAGCCGTGCGCGTCGACCGTCGCTAAGGCTGCGCGACTTCAGCTCGTGAAAGGGACGATCCTTGGCGCTTCCGCCGCAGACAAATGAAGCTTTCCTGCGCGAAGTCGACGAACAGGTTCGCCTCGACCAGGCCGCGAGGTTCTGGAAGCGCTGGGGTCGCGCGGTTGTCGTGCTGTTCATCATCGCGCTGGCGGCGTTCGGCGGCTATCTGTGGTGGCGGAGCAGCCAGGTCGCGGCCGCCGGGGTCGAGGGCGAAAATCTCTCGGTCGCGCTCGACAATCTATCCGCCGGCAATATGCGCAAGGCCGAACCGGCGCTGACGACGCTGGCGGGTTCGGGCGTCCCCGGTTACCGCGTCGCTGCACAGCTCGCGCTTGCCGATGTGGAGCAGACCAAGGGCAACCCCAAGGCCGCAGCGGCATCCTATGACAAGATCGCTGCCGATGCGTCGCTGGCCCAGCCCTATCGTGACCTTGCGTTGATCCGATCGGTCGCTGCGAAATTCGACACAATGAAACCCGAGGAGGCGATCGCGCGGCTGAAGCCGCTGGCCGTGGTGGGCAACCCCTGGTTTGGCACCGCCGGCGAAATGACCGCGGTGTCCTACATGCGGCTGAACCGCAATCGCGAGGCCGCGGCTGTGTTTGCGGGAATTGCGCGCGATGAGAGTGTCCCCGAATCCATCCGTTCGCGCAGCATTCAGCTGGCGACCGTATTGGGCGTGGACATAAAGCCGACGACCGGCCTGAGCAGGAACTGACAATGACGAGATTTCAACGCGCCATGGCGCTGGCCCCGGCACTGGCGATGGTCATGCTCACTGGTGGCTGCAATGCGCTCAAGGGCCACAAGCCGAAGACGGCCGTGCTCGGCAACCGGGTACCGATCCTGACGAGTGAGAACGATGCGGCGGTTGAGCCGTCGATTGCCGACGTGCAGGTGCTGCTCCCCGCTCCGACGGCGAACGACAGCTGGGGCCAGCCCGGTGGCGATGCAGCCAAGTCGATGGGTCACCCTGCCTTGAGCGCATCGCCGGTGCGCGCCTGGGAAGCGCGCATCGCCGGCGTGACCAAATCCGAGCGGCTGGCGGCGGCGCCGGTTGTCGTGGGTGGCACGCTCTACGCGATGGATACAACGGCAACGATCCACGCCTTCGACGCGGCAACTGGGGCGAAGCGGTGGTCGGTGCGGTTCGGCGGCGAGGGCAAGAAGCAGAGCCGCACCGTATTTGGCGGCGGCGTGAGTGCCGATGGCACGATGCTCTACGCGACGAACGGCCTCGGCGACGTGGCGGCGCTGAATGCTGCCGACGGCAAGATCGTGTGGAAAAAACGCCCGGGCGGTCCGTTGCGCGGCGCTCCCTCGATCTCCGGCAACAGCATCTATGTGATGAGTCAGGACAACCAGATCTTTGCGCTCAACACAGCGGACGGCACGACGCAGTGGACCGAGGCCGCGGCGGTGCAGACCGCCGGCGTGTTCGGCGTTGCCGCCCCTGCGATTGCCCAGGCGACGGTGGTCGCGGGCTTTTCGTCGGGCGATCTCGTCGCCTATCGTTACGAAAATGGCCGCACCTTGTGGGGTGACGCGCTGTCGCGCACCAGCGTCAACACCTCGGTTTCCACACTTGCCGATATCGACGCCGATCCTGTCATCGACCAGGGGCGGGTCTTCGCGATCGGACAGGGTGGCCGCATGGTCAGCCTCGAGCTGGTCACCGGCCAGCGCATCTGGGAACTGAATATCGCGGGCATTTCGACGCCGTGGGTGGTTGGGGAGTGGGTATTCGTCGTTACCGATGAATCGAAGCTGCTGTGCGTCGCGCGCGCCACAGGTAAAGTGCGCTGGGTCGCGCAGCTGACGCGGTATCACAAGAACAAGTCGAAGAACGGGCCGGTTTCGTGGACCGGGCCCGTGCTTGCGGGCGGCCGACTCTATCTTGCGAGCTCCGAAGGGCAGATGGCGCAGGTCAATCCCGAGGACGGCAAGGTCATCGGCACGCGCGCAGTGGGGGGACCGGTATTCCTGTCCCCCGTCGTGGCGAATTCAGTGCTGTATGTGCTCGATAATTCGGGACGCATCACTGCGTTCAAATAGCTGGTCATCCCGGTTCCCCGGGGAAGGGACCTACTGACATGAAACCCGTCGTCGCCATCATCGGCCGCCCCAATGTCGGCAAATCGACGCTGTTCAACCGGCTGGTCGGCAAGCGCCTGGCGCTGGTCGACGACCGGCCGGGCGTGACGCGCGATCGTCGCGAGGGCGAGGCGAGCCTGCTCGGCCTCGATTTCACGCTGGTCGATACTGCCGGATTCGAGGACGAGGACGCAGCAACGCTCCCCGGGCGGATGCGTGCCCAGACACAGGCCGCCGTCGACATGGCCGATGTCGCGCTGTTCGTCGTTGATTCGCGCGCGGGCATCGTACCGCTCGACGAGGAGATTGCCCGCTGGCTGCGTGGGTCCAAAACGCCGGTGGTGCTGATCGCGAACAAGGCGGAAGGGTCGAGCGGGAATGCGGGCGTCTATGATTCATTTCGCCTCGGCTTTGGCGATCCGGTACCGCTGAGCGCCGAACATGGCGAAGGCATTGCCGACCTGTTCGAAGCGCTGGCCCCCCTCGTCGATGCGGTGACGGCGGTTGCCGACGCCGCAGCAGAAGAGGGCGATGACGAAAGCCCGGATGCACCGCTGAAAATCGCGATCGTCGGTCGACCCAATGCGGGCAAGTCGACGCTGGTCAACCGGATGCTGGGCGAAGACCGGATGATCACCGGGCCCGAAGCCGGCATTACGCGCGACTCGATCAGCATCGACTGGGAATGGCAGGGCAGGGCGGTGCGCCTTATCGACACAGCGGGTCTGCGCAAGCGGGCGAAGGTCGACGACAAGCTCGAGCGACTGTCGGCCGCCGATACTGCGCATGCAATCGACTTTGCCGAGGTGGTCGTCCTGCTGCTCGATGCGACGCGCGGCCTCGAGGCCCAGGATCTGAGGATCGCCGATCAGATCTACGAAGAGGGACGGGCCATGGTGGTCGCGCTGAACAAATGGGATACCGTCGAAAACGGTTCGCCGTTGTTCCAGGGCGTGCGGGCGGCTCTCGATGACGGATTTGCCCAGGTGCGCGGCGTGCCTCTGCTGACGGTTTCGGCCACCACCGGCAAAGGGCTCGATACGCTGCTGAAGGTGGCGTTCGAAACACGCGACGCGTGGAGCAGGCGGGTTTCCACCGGACAGCTCAACAGATGGTTCGAACGCGCGGTGGAGGCCAATCCACCCCCTGCACCGGGTGGCCGCCGGATCAAGCTGCGCTACGCGACCCAGGTCAAATCGCGGCCACCGAGTTTTGTCATCTTTGGCACGCGCGTGGACGAACTGCCTGAAAGCTATCGACGCTACCTCGTCAATGGCCTGCGCCGCGAACTGGACTTTGGCGCCGTGCCGATCCGCCTGACGTTCCGCGCCTCGAAAAACCCGTTCAGCACCAAATGAGCATTACCGCATGATCGACGCGCGCGGACTGCGCTGTCCGTGGCCGGTCGCCCGTTTGGCGCGCGCCCTGCGCGAGGAAGCCGGCGGCGCGACGATCGTCGCCGATGACCCGGCGGCGGCCGGTGAGATCGCGGCATTTGCCGCCGAACGCGGCTATTTTGTGAAGGCTGTCGACACCGAACTGGGCGCGGGCTGGCGGTTGGATCGGTAACTCACTCTTTACTCTATACGCCTACATCCGGGGTTGGGGGGCAGGGACGCTTTTACCGGAGACTGGGGACGTGTCAGACACGGCGATTATCGACTGGGACGCCTTTTCCGCCGCGCGCGCGGAGCTTGGTGCCGATTTCATCCGGATTCTGGGTTATTTTCGGGAGGACGGGGTCAAGTCGGTCGCCGCGATCGAGGCAGCAATGCGCGAAAAGAGTTCGGTCGCGCTGATCATCCCAAGCCATACGCTCAAAGGCGAGGCGCGTCAGTTCGGCGCCGACAGCGTCGCGACCCTTGCCGAACTTATCGAGGATGTCGCGCGTCAGTGCGTCGAATGGCGGCAAACGCCCGAGGAATTACTGCCGGAAGTGGTCAAGTTGCGCCCGCTGTTCGAAGAAACGCTCGCCGCGTTTGAGGCCGAGACAAATCCGCTGGTCGAACGGCGCGGCTTCGGTCGCAAGCCGCTGGTCGCCAATCAGGGTTTCGGCCGGATCTGACGCCGCATCTGTTGCGAGTGTCCGCGCGCCAGGCTGCGCCACATCCACTCCATCGGGCCGTAATGATAATGGTCCAGCCATGGCTTCGACCACAGCAATATGACCGTCCAGACGGCGACGACGACCCCGTAAAGCTGCCATCGCTCGAGATAGCCATACCAGCCAAGGCCGTAGCCGTTGAAGAAAAGCGTGCACAGGGCGCTGGTGCCGAGATAGTTGGAAAATGCCATCTGGCCCGCCGCCGCAAGCCGTGTTGTCAGCCAGTGCGTGGGAGCCGACGTTACGTACAGGATCACGAGACTGGCCCAGGCGAGCGACAGCAAGGGACGAAGCAGCGTCAGGTGGATCGCCTCGGTTGCGGCCAGCGTGGCCGGGGAGAAGTGGGTGCTATCGATCCAGTGAATGAGGGGCAGGTAAAGCGGTACACAGATGGCAAAGCCGCCCAGCGCAATTTTCCGGTAGCGCCGCTGCGACCATTCGCCCGAGAAGAAACCGTCGCGAAAAAGGGCCATGCCCAGCAGCATCAGCGCGATGGTGTCGGGCAACGAGATGATCAGAATGACCGATTGCATAAACTGCGTGGTGCCGGCGCGCACGCGAAAGGCATCGGCATAGTTACCGCGATACCCGTCGATCTCGATTTTGGCTGTCGCCGGCGGCGGGGCGATATCGTCGCGCGCGACCTGCCAGGCGTGGATCGATTGCGGTGACGCACCAGGCACGCTCGCGGCAGTTTCAATCGCGGTGAGCTGCGAATGTTCGGTCAAACCATCGGCGAGCTTGAAGATCATCAGGCTCATGGCGATGAGGATCAGCACTCGGTTGGGCAATCGCCACGCCAGGAACGCGAGGCTTCCGGCCACAGCGTAGAGGACGAGAATGTCACCGCTCCAGATGAGCCAGGCATGGACCATGCCGAAGACGAAGAGCCAGAACATCCGGGCGTAATGAACGCGCGCAGCGCTTTCACCGCCCTCAACCGCGCGGGTGGCGATGAGGATCGCGCTGGCGCCGAACAGCATCGTGAACAGGCCGCGCATCTTGCCATCGAACAGCACGAACCCGATTGCCCAGGCCCACCAGTTCGCGCCAGTCGCGCCGCCGAAATAGTGCGGATCGATATAGGCATAGTCGGGCATGCCGAAGCCCACGATGTTCATGAGCAATATGCCCAGCACGGCAACACCGCGCACGGCATCGAGTGTGGCAATGCGGCTTTGGCTCAGCGCACCGACTTCAGGATACTGAAAGTCATGCCCGATAAGATCAGCCGCCCGCTGCGTGTCAGCCAAAGAACGCATCAACCCCATATTGATCGCCGGACAGCAGGTCGATGCGTGCCTTGCGACCGTTTCTGAACTCGAAGACGATCGTCTCGGTCCAGGTCAGTGTCTGCCCGTTCCGATCGGCCACGTTCGTCGTAAACAGGGTGACATGATCATCGCTGACCATCCAGTGCATCGCCGGGATCGTGTAGGTGCCGCCGGTCAATTCCATCAGCCGCGCGAAATATCCCATGACGGCGTCGGGCCCGGTGTAGGTGCCTGCAAGCTGGCTCCGCCCCGGCACGGTATAGACGACTTCGGGGTCGAACACTGTCCGCGCAGCATCGATGTTTCCCGCCGCGACGTTGGCCTGATACGCCACGATCGCCTGCACCTTCGGATCGTTCACTGCGCCTGTCATTTCGGGTAGGGGCATGATCGTCTCCTTGATTGGTGCCGCAGGGCTATCGACGGGATGTGACCGATCGAAGGAGTCAGTCCATCAGCGCGGGAAAAAAGCCTTCGTGCGCGGCGCGGAGGTCGGCGAGGGGGATGTTCAGCGCCGCCGTTCGTCCATCGGCAACCAGCGCTGAGCCGGTTACTGTCCCGAGGCAGTCCGCACCGACCCCTGCACCTTTGGCTGCTTCCAGCAACGCGGAATAATCTTTCACTTCAATGATATACCGACCTTGCTGCTCGCCAAAGGGCGCACTTGGCACCGCGAGCCAGTCGGACAGGATTTTGGCGCCGACGTTTCCGCTGAGTGCCATTTCTGCGATGGCAACGAGCCACCCTCCGTCGGAGACATCGTGGACCGAAAGCGCAATTCTCCGCGCGATCAGGTCGCGGACAAATTCTCCGATCCGCCGCTCGAATCCCAGATCGACGGGCGGCGCGGCACCGGCCTCCAGGCCGACGATCTCGCGCAACCAAACCGACTGACCCAGGTGCCCCGGACTGGTCTTATCACTGCGTTCGCCGTCGGAAAGGAGCACGATGGCCGACCCCTCAGCCCTGAACCCGACACCGACACTCGCCCGCCAATCGTCGATCAGCCCCACGGCGCCGATCGCCGGTGTCGGCAGGATCGCGCTGCCGCCGCCGGTTGCCTTGCTCTCGTTGTAGAGGCTGACATTACCGCTCACGATCGGCATATCGAGCGCGATACACGCCTCGCTCATCCCTTCCAGACACCCGACGAGCTGGGCCATGATCTCCGGGCGCTGCGGGTTGCCGAAATTGAGGCAATTGGTGATCGCGAGCGGCCTTGCGCCGACCGCGCACAGGTTGCGATAGGCCTCTGCCACCGCTTGTTTTCCGCCTTCATAGGGGTCGGCGTAGCAATAGCGCGGCGTGCAGTCGGTGGTCATCGCCAGCGCCTTGGTCGTGCCATGGATGCGCACGACCGCCGCATCGCCACCCGGCGGCTGGATGGTATTGCCACCGACCTTCTGGTCGTATTGCTCCCAAATCCACCGGCGTGAGGCGATGTCGGGGCTCGCCATGAGCTTCAGCAGGTCTCGCCCGATATCGGTGCTTTCGGGAATGGTGCCGAGCGGTTTTACCTGCGCCCAGGCCTTGTAGTCGTCGCGGCTCATCGCCGGCCGGTCGTAAAGCGGGGCGTCGTCGGCCAGCGGTCCGAGCGGAATATCGGCCACGGTTTCACCGTGATGGATCAGGACCATGCGACCGGTATCGGTTACCTCACCGATGATAGCGAAATCGAGTTCCCACTTCCTGAAGATCTCTGCTGCGAAGTCCTCACGGCCGGGCTTCAAGACCATCAACATGCGTTCCTGGCTTTCGGACAGCATCATCTCGTACGCCGTCATGCCGGTTTCGCGCTGTGGTACCTTGCCCATGTCGAGGCAGATGCCGACGCCGCCCTTCGACGCCATTTCCACCGAGGAGGAGGTAAGGCCCGCTGCACCCATGTCCTGGATGGCGACGATCGCATCCGACGCCATCAGCTCAAGGCAGGCCTCGATCAGCAATTTCTCGGTAAACGGGTCGCCGACCTGAACCGTGGGGCGCTTTTCCTCCGAATCCTCGGAGAAATCGGCCGACGCCATCGTTGCGCCATGGATGCCGTCGCGGCCGGTCTTTGACCCGACGTAGACGATCGAATTGCCGACGCCGGACGCGGCGGAATAAAAAATCCTGTCCTGGTCGGCGATCCCTACGGTCATCGCGTTGACGAGGATGTTGCCGTCGTAGGCAGGGTGAAAGTTCACTTCGCCGCCAACGGTGGGCACGCCGACGCAATTGCCGTACCCGCCGATCCCGCGCACAACCCCGGCGATCAGATGACGCATCTTAGGGTGATCGGGCGATCCGAAGCGCAGCGCATTCATGTTGGCGACCGGTCGCGCGCCCATGGTGAACACATCGCGCAGGATGCCGCCGACACCGGTCGCCGCGCCCTGATAGGGCTCAATATAGCTCGGGTGGTTGTGGCTCTCCATTTTGAAGATCGCGGCCTGGGGCTTTCCCTCGGGGCCAGGACCGATGTCGATGACGCCGGCATTCTCACCGGGGCCGCAGATCACCCAGGGCGCCCTGGTCGGCAGTTTCTTGAGGTGGATGCGCGACGATTTATAGCTGCAATGCTCCGACCACATCACGGAAAAGATGCCGAGTTCGGTCAGATTGGGCTCGCGCCCCATCGCGGCGAGGACGCGCTGATATTCTTCGGAGGACAGGCCGTGTTCGGCGACGATTTCGGGCGTGATGGCAGACATCGCTGCCCTCTAGCGGGCGACGCGGTTCCGTGCCACCCACCACGCCAGAGCGGCGGCGACCGCATAAGCGGCGAGACCAAGGCCCCATAGTCCCGCATCGACGGCAACCGGGGGCGGGCCGAACCAGTTGAACGCCTGCAACGCAAGCAGCGCGGCGACCAGCAATGGCAGTGCCCAGCGGTTGCCGGTCGAGCGCGTGCGGTGCGCGTAATAAGCGACAGCGGCGAGAAGCAGTCCGATTTCGAGTGGCATCTCAATCGCGGGATGGTTCCAGAGGGCGAGGCCGAGTTTGGGCGGGCTGCCCGCAAGCGTGAGATCGGGGACGTGCACCAGCAGGTCGAGCAGCCAGTGCGAAAAAACGACAGCACCGCCGATCAGCGCGCTGGTCCAATCGCGGAGCCAGATCCTGAGCAGAAGGGCAAAGCCTATGCTCCAGCCAATCGCCCCGACCATCGAATGGGTCCAGGGCAGGTCGTACAGGTCCATCGGATTCATCGCGCTGATACCAGGGACAATCCGCATGTGTTCGATACCGAGCGGCAGGAACGCGAAAAAGCCGATATCAATCAACTGTGCCGCGACGAACAGCGTTCCCAATTTAGGTGACCGGGGCTGGGCGGCGGCGGCGAGCGACACGCTGTAATGACCCACGAACATAAGGAGCATCTCCGTTTCCGGAGTGATCATGCCTATTGCAATGGTATATTGCGACCTATTCTTGGGTTAGCTGACGCAATCCTGCTCAGGGTGCCCCGGCCGCGTCAACGTTATCGCATCCCCTTTCACCGTCAGTGCGTAACCGTCGGCAATCAACGGCTGGCCCGCTTCCTCCGCCTTCAGGATGACCGGGGCGCCATTGCCCTCCCGCAGGTTCGCCTGCTTATCGCCCTGGAACAAATTGACGGTGACAATGCTATCGTCCTTGCAGCGATAAGGTTTGCTCGATTTGACCGCCGGGGGCAGGTCGACGGGCTTCGCGGGCGCCGTGAAATTGGCCGAATTGGGATCGGTGTTGACAACCTGCGTCGGCTTTTTGTCACAGGCGGAGAGCGCAAGCGTGGCCGCGACAGCGGCGAAAATAAGGCGTTTCTTCATCACTGTGGGATGGCCGCGATTGTTGCACCGCGTCAAGCGCGATTGCAGATCAATTCACGAAATCTGACGGTTGGGGAATGCGACCGAAGGCAATGCTTGTGCCGATCCGGTCGGCCCGCCCTCCGGTCTCGGGACCGACGGTCACGGCATTGCGCCCAAAGCGCATGTTGATCCGGTCCAGCGCGCGGCTCAGCGACTCCGTGCGCAGGGCGCGGGCGAGTTCATGGTTGGGGTCGAGGCGTTCAAACAGCGAGCCCTGGTCGTGCGAAATAGGGATGAGATTCGCGAGGGTGACGCCCACCAGGCGCAGTCGGAACCCGCCCCGGCGCGTCGCCGCAGCCGCAACCAGCCGGGGCCACAACACATCGACCGCCTGAAGGATGCGGAAACTGTCGTGCGTTGCGGGCAGTTTGATCCCCGTCTTCCATTTCGATTTGTCGTCTTCGAAGCGGGCATGAAGGACAAGCAGGCGTGCGGCGACACCCTTGGCGCGAAGGCGGCTGGCGGCCTTTAACGCCAGCCGTCGCGTTACCAGCCGAGCCTCTTCATTGCCCCGGTTTTTGGGCGCGAGGACATGGCTGTGACCGACCGTGCGCTCTTGCGTCGCCTTTTCCGGGAGGTCGAACCCGTGCAACATATACCACAGCCGGTCGCCGTCGGTGCCGCCCCATGCCGCGCCGGCCCCGCGCGGCGGTCGTGCGCAGAGCTGGGCGATGTCATTGACGCCATCGCGAGCCAATCGCGCCGCCATTTTGGTCCCGATCCCGGCAATGTCGGTCAGCTTCAGCGGATAAAGCCGGTGCGGGAGGTCTTTTGCCTCAAGGATGACCAGGCCGTCGGGCTTCATCATGTCTGAGGCGAGCTTGGCCAGCAGCCGGTTCGGCGCGACGCCGATCGAGCAGCGGAGCCAGTCGCCCACATTGTCGCGGATGCCGGTGTTGATCTGCGCGGCTAACTGCCGAACCTGATCGAGACCATTTTCATTGTCGAGCAGACGACAGGCGACTTCGTCGATCGAGTAGACCTTGGTCACCGGAATGTGGCGCGCGATCTCTGCGACGATGCGATTATGATAATCGACGTAGAGCGCGTGGCGCGGCGATACGACGATGATCTGCGGACAACGCTTTCGCGCTTCCCACACCGGGGTGAGGGTCGAAATGCCGAACGCCTTGGCCTCATAGCTGGCAGCGATCGCGACTGTTGTCTCCACGCCCGCCGGCGCGATGATGACCGGCCTGCCGCGCAGTTCGGGACGTTCCTGTTGCTCGACACTCGCGAAATAGGCGTTGAGGTCGAGGAACAGCCAGCGAAGCGGACTGGGAGGAATATCCATGTCGGGCGACTCGCACTAAAGCGAGGAACATTAGAAGAACATTTATTCCGAGTCGATGATATCCACGAAACCGTGCGTCTGCCCGCCACCGGCCGGCGCGAATGTCATGGTGACCAGATCGCCATCGGCGGTCTTGCCCGCGAGGCCAGCGCCACTGGGTACGATCGCGACCGATTTTGCGGCAAAGGATTTGGCGAACCAATCCCGAACTTCAGCCGGGGCACCGGGCGCGGCAAATTCGAACTTTACGCCGGATTTCCCTTTAGTCTTCGCATCGACGTTCATCGCCGTGACCTGGCCGCCGGGGGGCAGCTTTACGCCGTCGATATCGAATTCCGATTTGGCGAGGAGGCCACCCGGCATTTTGATATTCGCCGAAAAGCCGGGAATGCTGAGCGATACATTGCCCCCATCGCCGTTGACATCGGCCGTATTGCCGGCGGGTTCGCTGTCATTGCCATCGATGCTTGCGTTGATCGTCACTCCCTTTCCCTCTTTATCCCATGCTGCGAGGACGAGCGTCGCGACCAGGACCAGAGCGAAAGATGGTTTTGGCATTAGGATCTCCACTGTGTTGTGGAGATAATACACTCTCAGCTTGGGCCGGGTCAAGCGAGCCTTGCTTGCAGCAATGGAGCCGGGCCGGGTAGAGATCATCATGGCCATTGTTCCCAACCCGCTCGCGCTCATCGGCAACACCCCGCTCGTCCGGCTCGAAGGGCCGTCCCAGGCAACCGGCTGCGACATTCTGGGTAAGTGCGAGTTCACCAATCCCGGGGGATCGGTGAAGGACCGGGCGGCGTTGTTTATTCTCGAGGACGCCGAAAACGCAGGGACGCTGAAACCCGGCGGAACGATCGTCGAGGGCACGGCGGGCAATACCGGCATCGGGCTGGCGCTGGTCGCCAATGCCAAAGGCTATAAGTCGATCATTGTCATGCCCGAAACGCAAAGTCGGGAAAAAATGGACACGCTGCGCGCGCTTGGGGCCGAGCTGGTGCTGGTCCCCGCCGCGCCGTTTTCCTCACCGTGTCATTTCGTTCACACGTCGCGCCGGATCGCCGGGGAAACGGCGGGCGCGGTCTGGGCCAACCAGTTCGACAATATTGCCAACCGCCGTGCGCACATCGTCGGCACCGCCGAGGAAATCTGGACGCAGACCGAGGGCCGGGTCGACGGCTTCACCTGTGCGGTGGGCACGGGGGGCACGCTGGCCGGGGTGGGTCTGGGGCTGAAGGCAAAGAACGACGCCGTGGTCATCGCCCTGTCCGACCCGTTCGGCGCGGCGCTCTACAATTTCTACGCGCACGGTGAATTGAAAGCGGAGGGGTCATCGGTCGCAGAAGGAATTGGCCAAGGGCGCATAACCGGGAACCTCGACGGTGCGCCGATCGACACCCAGTTCCGCATTTCCGATGAAGAGGGTCTGGCGCAGGTCGAGGCGCTGTTACGCGACGAGGGGCTGTGCCTCGGGCTGTCGTCAGGCATCAACGTGGCCGGCGCGGCGCGTCTGGCAAAGGCGCTCGGCCCGGGCAAGACGATCGTCACGATCCTTTGCGATACGGGTTTCCGCTATCTGTCGACGCTCTACAATGCTGAGTGGTTGCGCTCAAAAGGGCTACCGGTATTGCCTTGGCTGACGTGAGCGTGGCGAGGCCTCTGACCGGGGATGTTGCATACCGGCGTTACTGGCTTTAGTTTTCGGGGCCATGGTCGATCGTCCCCACGACGCGCACCTGCCGGTCGCGCCGGTCACTGACCGGATGCAGCGCGTACGCGTCGGTGTTACCGGCCTCGCGGCAGTGTTGCTGGTCGTGCTGCTGGCAACAGCGATCGCCACAGGGGTCCGGCACAGCGCGGGCACCGATGGGAATAACGTCCTCGCCGCGCCGACGGTTGTCGCGACCTCCGCTGCCCCGTCGAACGGGCTGGACGCGACCGCCGAGCCGCTTGCCCAATTGGGTGCCGCGCCGGGCGGCAAGTCGGACGACTCGAACGGCCGCACCGCCAAACACTGAGTCGGTGACACCCTGCGGGCGAATTTTCGCCCGTAATATCTGTCTTCGTCTGGAACAATTATAGAACAGATCGCGGGTTGCTGACTGTTATTGCAATTTATCAGCTTACTTGCCCGTAATTTCCCCGAAAAACCCATTGCTGCCCACGCTCACCCTTGGTACGACTTGAGTACAAGGGCGGGGTTCACCTGACGCAAACCCAGAACAGCCGGAATGGTGGCGAGGGCCGCTTTTCGGTGCGGGCGAGCCGTGCCCGAGGGGACGAATAGTGGGCGGTCAACGCGACTTGTATCAGGGCTATGCGTTGCAGGCGATCGACCGCAAGGGTCGTGTCGCCATCCCCTCTGGCTTGCGTGCCGCAATCGAAAATAATTCCGGTGAGCGGCTGCTGCTGATCGGTGACCACGATCGCCATCCCTGCATGATCGGCTATGATCGGGGCTGGTCGCGTTTGCTCTACGACCGGCTGGAGCGCGACTATGAGCGCGCCAACGCCTCGGGTGCGCAGATCGATCGGTCCGACGACGGGCTGCACAATTTCGCCAACGTCGATGAGGTCGCGTTCGATGAATCGGGCCGGTTCATCCTGCCGCAGTTCGTCCGCGATGCTGCCGGGCTTGACGATCTCGCCTTTTTTGCAGGCAGCGGAGATACTTTTCAGATTTGGAGTCCCGAGCGTCTGCTTGCTTCCGAAGGCGTTCGTGCGGGGACGCGGGAACGTTGCAGCTGGGCCATGAAGCAACGGGGCATCGCATGAGCGTGCCGCACGTGCCCGTGCTGCTCGACGAGGTGGTGGAGGCTCTCGCGCCGGCTGCGGGTGAGCGCCATGTCGATGGAACCTACGGCGCAGGCGGCTACAGCGATGCTATCCTCGCGCGCGGGGCAGCGGTCGTTGCATTCGATCGCGATCCCGATGCCGTGGCGGCGGCACCAGCGCGCGAGGGACTGACCCTGGTGGGCGACCGTTATTCGACCATGGACCGCGTGGGCACAGCGGACGGGGTCGTGCTCGATCTGGGCGTGTCGTCGATGCAGCTCGACCGGGCCGAGCGCGGTTTTTCGTTCCAGACGGATGGCCCGCTCGACATGCGGATGGACCGTACAGGGCCGAGTGCCGCCGATTTCCTCAATACCGCGTCGGAAGGTGACATCGCCGATACGATCTATGCACTGGGCGACGAGCCCAAATCGCGCCGCATCGCGCGCGCGATCGTTGCCGCGCGCCCACTGGCGACGACGGCGCAGCTGGCAAGCGTCGTCAGGCGAGCCGTCGGATACAAGCCGCACGAAAAGAAAGATCCCGCGACCCGGACCTTCCAGGCGATACGGATGCACGTCAACCGCGAACTCGGCGAGCTCGAGGACGGGCTTGCGGCGGCCGAGCGCATCCTGAAGCCCGGCGGTCGGCTCGCGGTCGTGACCTTTCACAGTCTCGAAGACCGGCTCGTCAAGACGTTCTTTCGTCGCCGGAGCGGCGCGGCCTCCACCGGATCGCGCCACTTGCCGCAGGTGGTGGGTGAGCCGCAGCCGACATTCGAGAATGTCGCAAAGCCGATACGGGCGAGCGACGCCGAAGTGGCGCGCAACCCGCGCTCGCGTTCGGCAACCCTGCGCAGCGGCCGCCGCACTGCGCATCCGGCGTGGACGTCAGCATCGACCGACAAGAGGAGTTTGTGATGATCGCACACCGCTTTCGCGCACTCGGATGGGTTGCCGGCATCGCTTCTGCCGCGACCGGCCTCTATCTGATCTCGCTTCAAGTCGCTGCGGAACGGGCAAAGCTCGAGGATGTGGATCGTCGTATCGCCGCGGCCCACCGCGACATGCGCCAGCTGCAGACCGAACTGGGCACGCGCGCGAACATGCGCCAACTGGAGAAATGGAACGACGATGTGCTGGCGCTGTCGGCACCGAGGGCCGAGCAATATCTCCACGGCGAAGCGCAACTGGCTTCGCTTTCGACCGAACAGCCGAGTGCGCTGCCCTCTGCCGCAGTGCCGCGCGCAGTGCTGGTCGCGGCGAGCCCCGCGCGCACGACTGCAGTGGCTGAACCGCGCCTGATCCCCGCTGTTGCCTCCCGGGTGGAGATGCCGCGCGGCGCGCTGCAACATATCGCGTTCGTCACGTCCGCTGCCCGTCCCTCTCATATTGCTGTGACGGAGCGAACCGTCATCGATCGCCAGACGCTGGGTGACCTGGTTCGTACCGCCGCGGTGGAGCGCGGCACGCGTCCGTGACCACTCTCGTCGCCCAACCTACGCGCACCCGCGATCCCGACGACAAATCGATCGCGCTGGTCACCGCTCATCAGCGGCTGATGCTGCTGATGTTGTTGTTTGCGGCATCGACCATCGTCCTCGCAGGCAAGATCATCCTGATGGGCGCGTTTTCGGGTGCCGCGCAGGCGCGGCTCGTGCAGGCAGCCATGATGCGTGGCGACATCACCGATCGCAATGGCCAGGTCCTCGCGCGCACGATCGAGGCCTGGTCGATCGGTATCCATCCCAAGCATTTGCTGAACCCGCCGGAGGAGATCGCGACCAAGCTCGCGCAGCTTATGCCCGAAAAGAGCGAGGCCCAGTATCTCGCCATCCTGAAGTCCGGCGCGTCGTTCACCTATCTGCGCCGCCGCGCGCTGCCCGATCTGGTCGCCCAGGTGAATGCCCTCGGCGAGCCGGCGATCGATTACATGCGTGAGCCCGAAAGGCTTTACCCGCAGACCACGCTTGCCGCGCATGTCCTTGGCTACACCGACCTTGCTGGTCAGGGTGTGACCGGCATGGAGCGGGTGCTGAACCCGCAGCTCAACAGCACGCGTTCGCGGGGCGAACCGATTGCGCTGTCAATCGATGCCCGGGTGCAGGCCGTCATGGAGAGCGAACTCTACGCAGCCATGGTCGATCAGCAGGCGCAGGGTGCCGGCGGGATCGTGCTCGATGTCCATACCGGAGAAGTCGTCGCGATGGCCTCGCTGCCGGTGTTCAACCCCAACAAGCCGGAAGGGGATAAGGACAATTCGCTCTGGCGTAATTCCGTGACGCAAAGCGTCTATGAACTCGGCTCGACGTTCAAGCCGATCACCGTTGCGAACGCGATGGACACCGGCGTCGTCACGTCGATGAGCAAGCGCTATGACGCAACGAGCAATCTGCACGTCGGTGGCTACACCATTCACGACGACGAGCCGGCCGGCCGGTGGTACAATATCCCCGAGATGCTGGCTTATTCGTCGAACATCGTGACCGCGCAGATCGCCGATCAGCTGGGCAAGGACCGGACGGTGGCCATGTTCCATCGTCTGCATTTCGATAGCCGGCCCGACATCGAACTGAAGGAGCGCGGACGACCGATCTGGCCGAGCAGCTGGGGGCGCACGACCGTCATGACGATGGGCTATGGCCACGGCATTGCGGTGACACCGCTGCATCTGGCGGCGGCCTATGCCGCGCTGGTCAATGGCGGCATCTGGCGTCCGTCCACGCTCATGAAGATCGATCCCGCCAAAGCACCGAAGGGGACGCGCGTCTTCACCCAGGCAACAAGCGATCGCATGCGCCAGTTGCTGCGGCTGATCGTGACCCAGGGGACGGGGCGCAATGCAAATGTCGAAGGGATGCGGATCGGCGGCAAGACCGGTACCGCCGAAAAGGCGAGCGAGGGCGGCTATGCGCACCATTCGATCGTCGCGACCTTTGCCGCCGCCTTTCCAATGGAAGCGCCGCGTTATGTCGTGATCGGGATGCTCGACGAACCAAAGGGATCGGCGCTCAGCCACGGCCAGCGCACCGCAGCGTGGACCGTCGCCCCCGCGATGGGACGCGTCATCGCGAGAATCGGCCCAATGCTCGGCATTGTTCCGGACGCGTCGACCGACATCGACGTCAGCGAATTGATGCCGTTATTCTGGAAAGCCAAGGTCCAGCAATAATGCAACTCGGCGCACTCCTCGGCAGCCAGGTTCCGGGGCGTGTCACCGGGTTCGCGATCGACCATCGCAAGGTCGCGCCGGGTAACATCTTCGGTGCGTTTCGGGGTCAGCGGTTCAACGGCGAGGATTTTATTCCCGCAGCCGTCGCGGCGGGGGCCATCGCCGTGGTTACCGCCCGGGGTGTGCCGGTCGAGGGCGCGACGGCTATCCACGCCGACGAGCCACGTCGCCGCTTCGCGCTGCTCGCGGGAAAATTCTATGCGCCCTTTCCGGCGACGACCGTCGCGGTGACCGGGACCAATGGCAAGACCTCGACGGTCGAACTCACCCGCCAATTGTGGCGCATGGCCGGACATCACGCCGCCAGCATTGGCACTCTGGGGGTCACGACCGCCGGTGAAACGGTGCGAACCGGCCTGACGACGCCCGATGTCGTGACTTTTCTGTCGAACATGGCAGGGCTGGCGCGCGAGGGGGTCACCCATGCGGCCTTCGAGGCGTCGAGCCACGGCCTCGATCAATATCGGACCGAGGGGTTGCCGGTACAGGCGGCGGCCTTCACCAATCTCAGTCGCGATCACCTCGACTATCATGGTGATATGGCGGCCTATCTGACCGCAAAGCTGCGGCTGTTTTCGGAAGTTGTCGATGCCGACGGGACGGCCGTCGTCTGGCAGGACGACGAGGCGTCCGATCGGGTCATCGACCTTGCCCATGCGCGCGGGCTGAAGCTGGTGGGGGTAGGGGCCCGCGGGGGCACGATCCGTCTGATCGACCGGACGCCGTCGCAGCTCGGCCAGACACTGACGGTCATGTATGACGGCCGCGAAACGCGGATCGTGCTGCCTCTGATCGGTGCATATCAGGCGGCGAATGCGCTGATGGCGGCAGGACTGGTCATCGCAACGGGCGGCGATGCAGGCCAGACGCTGGCCAATCTGGCGCGGCTTCAGGGGGTGCGCGGGCGGCTGGAGCGAGCCTGCATCAGCCGTCGGGGTGCCCCGGTATATGTCGATTACGCGCATACGCCCGACGCACTGGCCGCTGCGATCTCGGCGCTGAAGCCTCATGCCGTCGGGCGGCTGATCCTGGTGATGGGCGCAGGCGGCGACCGCGATGCGGGCAAGCGTCCCGAAATGGGACTTATTGCCGAGGCGATGGCGGACAGGGTCATCGTTACCGACGACAACCCGCGTTTCGAAAACCCTGCGGCGATCCGCGCCGCGATCCTAGCGAAGGCACCCGAGGCGACCGAAATCGGTGACCGCCGTGCCGCGATTGCTGCGGCGATTGCCGAGGCCGCGCCCGAGGACATCGTGCTGATCGCGGGCAAGGGGCACGAGACGGGCCAGTCGGTGGGCGATCTCGTCCTGCCGTTCGACGACGTCGAAATCGCGCGGGAATGTGCGTTGTGACGGACCTGTGGACCGCCGCAGAAATCGCCGCCGCGACGGGCGGGTGCGTGTCGGCGCCATTTGCCGCGACCGGCGTTGCCTTCGACAGTCGGGAAATCGGGCCAGGCGATTTATTCGTGGCCATGCCGGGGACGACGACCGACGGGCATCGCTTCGTCGCGCAGGCATTTGGCCAGGGAGCGGCGGGCGCTCTCGTGTCGCAGCCCGTGGACCAACCGCATGTGCTGGTCGCCGATACCGTCGCCGCGCTGAACGCGCTGGGCGTTGCGGGCCGGCAACGGCTGAATGCGGGAGCGCGGGTGGTCGGCATTACGGGATCGGTCGGCAAGACCGGCACCAAGGAGGCGCTGGCCGCTGCACTGGCGCGCAAGCCCGACACCCGAGTGCATCGCTCCGTCAAAAGCTACAACAACCATACCGGCGTCCCGCTCAGCCTCGCGCGGCTGCCCGCCGACAGCGACTATGCGGTGTTCGAAATGGGGATGAACCACGCCGGGGAAATCGCCCAACTGACGCGTCTGGTGCGGCCGCATGTCGTCGTCGTCACTGCGATCGCCCCGGCGCATATCGAGTATTTCGACTCGATCGAAGGCATCGCCGATGCCAAAGGCGAGATCTTTCAGGGGCTTGTCGAGGGCGGGGTCGCCATTATCCCGTTCGACAGCCCGCACCGCGACCGGCTGATCGCCCATGCCGCTTCCCATGCCGCGACCATCCTGACCTTTGGCCAAGGCGAAGGGGCAGACGTCCGCGCTCGTGAGGCGATTGCGGCCCCGACGGGCACCACGGTGACGGTGGTGCTGCCCGACGCGGAGCTGACGCTGACCATCGGTCAGCCGGGTGCGCATTGGGTATCGAACGGACTCGCGGTGCTGGCCGCGGTGCATGCCCTGGGCGCAGATCTTGGCATTGCGGCGCTGGCGCTTTCCGACCTTGGCGAAATGGCCGGGCGGGGCGCGCGGATGACGTTGAAGCTGGGGGATGGCGAGGCTTTGCTGATCGACGAGAGTTATAACGCCAATCCCGCATCGATGGCTGCGACGCTTGCGGTGTTGCGGATGGAGACGGCGGGGCGCCGGATCGCGGTCCTCGGGGCCATGCGCGAACTGGGCCAGGACAGCGACGCGCTCCACGCCGCACTGGCCGATGATGTCCTGGCAGCGAACGTCGATTTCGCTCTTCTCGTCGGACGGGGCATCGAGCCGCTGGCCGAAGCGCTTGAGGGGCGCGTGCAGTTGCGTCATGTGGCCGATGCCGCAACCGCATATGTTCCACTTGCCGCCAGGATCGCGCCGGGCGACGCGATCCTGGTCAAGGGGTCGAATTCGGTAGGCCTTTCCGCGCTGGTTACGCGCCTCATCGCTGGGAACGGCTGAACGATGCTTTATCTGCTTGCCGACTGGTTGCATTTTCCGGGCATTTTCAACCTGCTGCGGTATCTGTCGTTCCGAACCGGCGGCGCGGTGGCGACCTCGCTTTTCCTCGGCCTGCTGATCGGGCCACGCTTCATCGGCTGGCTCCGTCTGCGCCAGGGCAAGGGGCAGCCGATTCGCGCCGATGGACCGCAATCGCACCTGGCGAAGCGCGGCACCCCGACGATGGGCGGCCTGATGATCCTTACCTCGCTCGGCGTGGCCAGCCTGCTCTGGATGGATCTCACCAACCCCTATGTCTGGGCCTGCCTTGCGGTCACGTTCGGTTTCGGGCTGATCGGGTTCCTGGACGATTATGACAAGGTGAAGAAGAACAGCCACGCCGGCGTCTCGGGCCGGGTGCGTCTGGTCGCCGAATTCGGGATCGCGGGGCTGGCCGCATTGCTGATCACCCACAACAACGGTACCGAACTCTACCTGCCGTTCGTCAACAATTTCCACGTGAACCTGGGGCCAGCCTATATCCTGTTCGCGGCGTTCGTGATCGTGGGGGCAGGCAACGCGGTCAACCTGACCGATGGACTGGACGGGCTGGCGACGATGCCGGTGATCATCGCCAGCGTTGCGTTCATGATCATCGTCTATCTGGTCGGCAACGCGAAATTCGCGACTTATCTGGGCATCCCGCACGTGCCGGGGGCTGGCGATCTCGCCATTTTCTGCGGTGCCGTGGTTGGCGCGGGCCTCGCCTTCCTGTGGTTCAATGCGCCGCCGGCGGCGGTGTTCATGGGCGATACCGGAAGTCTGGCGCTGGGTGGTGCGCTTGGCGCGATCGCCGTGACCGCGCATCACGAGATCGTGCTGGCGATCATCGGCGGGCTGTTCGTGCTCGAGGCGGCCAGCGTCATCATTCAGGTGTTTTTCTACAAACGGACGGGCAAGCGCGTGTTCCGCATGGCACCCATTCATCACCATTTCGAACAACTGGGCTGGGCAGAGCCGACCGTCGTCATCCGGTTCTGGATCATCTCCTTCGTGCTGGCGCTGGCGGGCCTGTCGACGTTGAAGCTGCGGTGATCAAGAGCAGCGTCTGGCGCGGCAAACGCTACGCAGTGCTTGGCCTGGCGCGGTCAGGGCGCGCGACGGTTGAGGCATTGCGAGCGAGCGGGGCCGAGGTTGTCGCGTGGGATAGCGATGCGGAGAAGCGGGATGCCCTGAAGCCCTTCCCCGAGGGGGAGGGGCTGAGTTTTGCCGATCCCCTTACAATGGACCTGACCGGGTTCGACAGTGTGGTCGTTTCCCCCGGCGTGCCGCTCAACCGCCACCCGATCGCGGCTCATGCGGCGAAATATGGTGCCCCCGTCATCGGCGATATCGAGCTGTTCGCGCAGGCCCGTGCAGAGCTGCCGCCGCACAAGGTCGTCGGGATCACCGGCACCAACGGCAAATCGACGACGACCGCGCTGGTGCATCATATCCTGAAGACGGCGGGTGTGCCGACGACAATGGGCGGCAATATCGGGCTGCCGATCCTGGGGCAGGAGCCGTTGCCTGCAGGCGGGGTCTATGTGCTGGAGTTGTCGAGTTTCCAGATCGACCTGACCTTCACGCTCGACTGCGACGTGGCGGTGTTGCTTAACGTAACACCTGATCATCTGGACCGGTATGCGAGTTTCGAGGCCTATGCGGCGAGCAAGGCGCGGTTGTTTGAGATGTCGAGCGGCCAGCATGTCCTCGGCCGGGCCGATATAGGTCCGCTGCCCGTGGCGTCGTCACTGAATGGCCCGCACAACGCACAAAACGCCGCAGCCGCCGGCGACACATGTCGCGCACTTGGTCTGTCCATGGAGGCGATCGAGCAAGGGTGGATGACCTACCCCGGCCTCCCCCACCGCATGGAGCGCATCCGCGAGCGTAACGGCGTCCTGTTCGTCAACGACAGCAAGGCGACCAACCCGACGTCGACCGCGCCTGCGCTCGCTGCCTATCCGGCGGTGCGGTGGATCCTTGGCGGGCAGGCCAAGACGCAGGAACTCGATGCGTGCGTGCCCTATTTTGATCATGTGCGCTCGGCGTTCGCCATTGGGCGCGACCGGGCAATGCTGGCGGCCCTCCTGCGCGGACACGGCGTTGCGGTCGAACAGAGCGCCACGCTCGACGTCGCGGTGAAGCACGCCAGCCAGTCGGCAAAGCCCGGCGATACCGTCCTGCTGTCGCCGGCCTGTGCGTCGTTCGACCAGTTTCGCGATTACGAAGACCGTGGCGACCAATTCCGGCAACTGGTGGAGGCGCTCTGATGGCAGTGCTCGCAACGAAAGGCGCGCGGCTTGGCCGGACCGACCGGTCGAGTTTCGGCATGTGGTTCTGGGAGATCGACCGCGTGCTGCTGCTGCTCGCGTTCGTGTTGATTTCGGTCGGACTGATTGCCGTCGCCGCCGCCTCGCCCGCCGCCGCCGCGCGCTATTCGGGCGGCAGCGTGACGATCACGCCGCTCAACTATTTCTGGCGTCAGCTGGTCTGGGTCGGACTCGGCCTGCCGGTGATGATCGGCGTGTCGATGCTGCCCCGGGTGCAGGCGCGGCGACTGGCATTGTTCGGCGCTGCGTTTTTTTCCGTCCTCCTCATTCTGGTGCCGTTGTTCG
Source organism: Sphingomonadales bacterium (assembly GCA_038225385.1). Taxonomy (GTDB): domain Bacteria; phylum Pseudomonadota; class Alphaproteobacteria; order Sphingomonadales; family Sphingomonadaceae; genus Sphingomonas_O. The sequence continues at coordinate 27,617 of JBBRRC010000015.1, forward strand.
GCTCGGATGCGAATGGCGCCCGGCGCTGGATCGGTTACGGCTTTGCGCAGATCCAGCCTTCCGAATTTCTGAAGCCCTGTTTCGTCGTCGCACTCGCCTGGATGCTGTCGCTGCGGGCGCACGACAAGACTCTGCCGGTCATTCCATTGTCGGGCGCTCTGACGGCGATCGTCGCGCTGTTCCTGATGAAGCAGCCGGATTTCGGGCAGACGATCGTCTTCGGGTGCATGTGGCTGGCGTTGCTGCTACTTTCGGGCGTTTCGCTGCGGATCATGGGCTTGCTGTCCGGGGCGGGCGGCATCGGCATCGTGCTCGCGTATATTTTCTATCCCGTGGCGACGCAGCGGATCGATAATTTCCTGTTCCAGACCGGCGACACTTTCCAGATCGACAGTGCCAACGCGACACTGACCGCCGGCGGTTTTTTCGGGACGGGGCCCGGCGGCGGGGAAAAGAAGTTCAATCTGCCCGAAGCACATACCGACTATATCTTTTCCGTGATCGGCGAGGAATTCGGGCTGATCGCCTGCATCGCGATCGCCGCGCTGTTCCTGGCGATCGTGGTCCGGGTGTTCGTCAAACTGCTCGATGAGGATGATCCGTTCCTGGTGCTGGCGTCTGCGGGCCTCGTGACCCAGCTGGCCGTGCAGGCGACGATCAACATGGCGGTAAACGTGGGTCTGGCGCCGTCGAAAGGCATGACCCTGCCGTTCATCAGCTATGGCGGATCGTCGATGATCGCGCTGTGCCTGGGTTTCGGCTTGCTGCTCGCGTTCACGCGGCGAAACCCGTATCTGAAGCGCAGCCCCTATGTGGTCAAATGGGCGCAACGATGAGGCGCAGGCGTTGAGCATCGTGAAACATTTCGTCCTCGCCGCGGGCGGCACCGGGGGGCACATGGTCCCGGCGCATGCGCTGGCGACGGAACTCATCGCGCGCGGGCACCGCGTTGCGCTGATCACCGATGCGCGCGGTGCAAAAATCCCCGGCCTTTTCGACGGCGTGCAGACGCATGTCCTGCCCGCTGGGCGCGTGACGAGCAGCCCGATGAGCTGGCCCGGCGCGGCGCGGGCGATCTGGCAGGGGCGCGCCATGGCCCGCGAACTCTACAAGAGTTTCGAGCCCATGGCCGTTGTCGGCTTTGGCGGTTATCCCGCCCTGCCCGCGTTGCTCGGGGCATTGGCGGCAGGGACGGCGACTGCGGTCCATGAGCAGAACGCCATTCTCGGTCGGGTCAACCGTTTCCTGGCGCCCCGCGTCGATATCATCGCCACATCCTATCCCGACACCGAGCGGATGAAGCCTGCGTGGCGGGAAAAGGTTCATCTCGTCGGCAATCCGGTGCGCGACGACGTGCTCAAGCTGCGCGAGATCGATTACCCGCCCCTCGACGAGAACGGCATATTCCGCGTGCTGGTCACCGGCGGCAGCCAGGGGGCGAGCATCCTGTCGCGGGTGGTGCCCGACGGCCTGTCGATGTTGCCGGTCAGCCTGCGTCGGCGCCTGCAGGTCGTCCAGCAGGCGCGGGCGGAGGACCTGGATAGCGTCCGCGCGGCCTATGCCGAACACGGCATCCCGGCCGAAGTGCAGACCTATCTGACCGATCTGCCCGAGCGACTGGCCTGGGCGCACCTCGTAATCGGACGCGCGGGCGCATCGACGATAGCGGAGCTGACGGCGGCCGGCCGGCCGGCAATTCTGGTCCCGCTGCCGTCGGCGACCGACGATCATCAGACCGCCAATGTGCGTGAAATGGTGGCGGCGGGCGGTGCCAGGGCGATTGCCGAAGTCAATTTCACGCCCGTAGAGCTTGCCAAGCAAATGCAGAAACTGGGCCTCGATCACGTTGCGCTTGCCAATGCGGCGCGTCAGGCGCTGACCTGCGGCCGGCCCAATGCCGCGCGCGACCTCGCCGACCTGATCGAGCGGATCGGTCCCGGTGCCACCCTCGTCGGCAAGATCGGCGCACGGCCGTCATGGGAACAAGGTGCCCGGGTCATGGGCGCGGCGGCATGAAGGGCGTGGCAACCGACATTGGCACGATCCACTTCGTCGGCATCGGCGGCATTGGCATGTCGGGCATCGCCGAGGTGATGCACAATCTGGGATACAAGGTGCAGGGCTCCGACGTGGCGGGCGGCTATGTGATCGAAGGACTGCGGTCGCGGGGCATCGCGGTGACCATCGGTCATGCGGCGGAAAATCTGGGCGATGCGGCGGTTGTCGTCACCTCGACCGCGATCAAGCGTGACAATCCGGAAGTAGCGACGGCCTATGCCAGCCGCATTCCGGTGGTGCGGCGCGCGGAGATGCTTGCCGAATTGATGCGGCTGAAATCGACGGTCGCGGTTGCGGGGACGCATGGAAAGACGACGACGACCAGCATGATCGCGGCGATGCTTGACGCAGGCGGGGTCGACCCGACGGTCATTAACGGCGGAATCATCAACAGTTACGGTTCGAATGCGCGGCTGGGCGCATCCGACTGGATGGTGGTCGAGGCCGACGAGAGCGACGGCAGTTTCCTTCGCCTCGACGGCACGATCGCGGTCGTGACCAACATCGACCCGGAACACCTCGATCATTATGGCGATTTCGAGCGGGTGAAGGACGCGTTCGTCGAGTTCATCGAAAACGTCCCGTTTTATGGCGCGGCAGTGCTGTGCCTCGACCATTCGGAAGTGCAGGCGCTGTTGCCACGGGTGCGCGACCGGCGGATCGTCACCTATGGGTTCAGCGCTCAGGCGGATGTGCGCGGTGTCAACGTCCTCCCACGGGATGGCGGCAACCGGTTCGAGGTCATCATCCGCCACCGCGATGGCACCACGCGCAGCATCGAGGACGTCGTGCTGCCGATGGCGGGTCGCCATAATGTTCAGAATGCACTGGCCGCGATCGCCGTCGCGATCGAGCTCGGCCTCGACGATGCGACCATCCAAAAGGGGTTCGCGGGGTTCGGCGGCGTCAAGCGGCGCTTCACCAAAGTCGGCGAAACGGGCGGCGTGTCGATCATCGACGATTATGGCCATCACCCCGTCGAAATTCGCGCCGTCCTGTCGGCGGCACGCGAAGGCATCGGCGCGGGTTCGGGCGGGCGCGTCATCGCGGTCGTGCAGCCCCATCGCTATTCGCGGCTGAACGATCTGATGGACGAGTTCGCCCAGGCGTTCAACGATGCCGATCAGGTCTATGTAACACCGGTCTATGCCGCGGGCGAAGCGCCGGTCGAGGGCGTCGATGCGGCGGCGCTGGTCGACCGGCTGAAGGCACGCGGACACCGCGCGGCGGCAACTGTCGCCGATGCGGCGTCACTGGCCGATGCGCTTGCCCTGGAAGCGCAGCCGGGCGACATGGTCGTCTGCCTCGGCGCGGGCGACATCACGAAATGGGCCGCAGGGCTCGCGGCTGCCATCGATGAGGCGCGAGCGTGACCGAGGCCGCCGTCGTCCACTCTGGCCTTTCGCGTAAGGCAACGACAGCTTCCGCCGACGGGACGATCGGCGGACGGGTCACGTCCCATGCGCCCCTGGCACCACTGGTGTGGTTCAAGTCGGGCGGTGCGGCGGAGATTCTGTTCGAGCCGGCCGACGTCGCGGACCTGCAACAGTTCCTTCGCACGCTGGACCCCGCGACACCGGTCTGGCCACTTGGCCTCGGTTCGAATCTGATCGTGCGCGATGGCGGCGTGCCGGGCGTGACGGTGCGGCTGGGCAAGGCGTTCGCCAAGGTCGAGCGCGCCGACGCGACGGCCCTCACCTGCGGCGGCGGGGCTTCGGGTATTCTGGTGGCGAGCAGCGCGCGGGACGCGGGTATCGCCGGGCTGGAGTTTCTGCGCGGCATTCCGGGTACCGTCGGCGGCTTTGTCCGCATGAACGGCGGTGCTTACGGCCGTGAGGTCAGCGACATTCTGGTCGCGTGCGACGTCGTCCTGCGCTCGGGCGCCCGGGTTACGCTGACAAGGGGCGATCTCGGCTATTCCTACCGCCATTCCACATTGCCCGAGGGGGCTGTGGTGGTATCGGCGACCCTGCGCGGCGTCACAAGAGATCCCCGGATCATCGGCGCGGAGATGGAACGCATCGCCGCCGAGCGCGAGGCGTCGCAGCCGCTGCGTTCGCGGACCGGCGGATCGACATTCAAGAACCCTCCGGGACGCAAAGCGTGGGAGCTGATCGACGAAGCCGGATGCCGCGGCCTGCGGCGGGGCGATGCGCAGGTGTCGGAGAAGCATTGCAATTTCCTGCTCAACCTGGGCGGTGCGACGAGCGCCGACATCGAGGCGCTGGGTGAGGAGGTTCGCGCGCGGGTCAAGGCGCGGTCGGGCGTGATGCTGGAATGGGAAATCCAGCGGGTCGGCTCGCCGCTCCATAACGCTCGCTCCCCATCAGGGAGCAAGACGTGAAAGTGGCGGTGCTGATGGGCGGCTGGTCCGCCGAACGTGAGGTTTCGCTGGTCACCGGTGCGGGCGTCGCCGACGCCTGCGAGCGGCTGGGCCATGAAGTCGTGCGGGTGGACATGGGCCGCGACGTGGCAAGAGTGCTGGGCGAAATCGCGCCCGACGTCGTCTTCAACGCGCTGCACGGGACGCCCGGCGAGGACGGGTCGGTACAGGGGATGCTCGACCTGATGGGCATCGCCTATACCCATTCAGGAATAACCACATCAGTTATTTCAATTGACAAATTACTCACCAAGATGGTACTCACGCCGCATGGAATCCGCCTGCCGGGAGGTCATGTCGTGAAATCCGAAAGCCTTTACCTCGGCGACCCATTGCCCCGCCCCTATGTGCTGAAACCAGTCAACGAAGGGTCGTCGGTGGGCGTCGCGATCGTGACCGCGCAGGGCAATTACGGTCAACCAATCGGGCGGGGGGTCGCGGGGCCGTGGCAGGCGTTCGACGAGCTGCTGGCCGAGCCGTTCATCCGCGGGCGCGAACTGACGACGGCGGTGCTCGGCGACCGGGCGCTGGCCGTGACCGAGCTGCGGCCCAAGTCGGGCTTTTACGACTATGACGCGAAATATACCGATGGCATGACCGAGCATATCTGCCCCGCGAACATTCCCGACGACATCGCGCAGGCCTGCCTCGACACGGCACTGAAGGCGCACCGGGTGCTCGGCTGCAGGGGCACGTCGCGGTCCGATTTCCGCTGGGACGACGAGCGCGGGATCGACGGATTGTTCTTGCTGGAGGTCAATACTCAGCCGGGAATGACCCCGCTGAGCCTGGTTCCCGAGCAGGCGCGGCACGTCGGCATGAGCTATGACGAGCTGGTCGCGGCGATCCTTGAGCAAGCGCTGGAGAAGGCATCATGAGCGGAGCAGCAGCCATAAGGCGCGGCGCGCCGGCCCGTCGCACGCCGGTTCGTATCGTCAAGAAAGCCAAGCGGCCGCCGATGCTGGCGCGGATCGCGACGTCGATCCCGATCAGTGCGCGCACTGTCGAACGGGCGATCACGGTCGCGATCATCGCGATCGTCACGGTCGGGGTCATCGCCATCGCGCTGATGCTCGACGTGCCGCGCCGCGCCGGTATCGCGATGGGCGAGGCGATCGGGCGCGCGGGCTATTCGGTGAAGCATATCGACGTGACCGGTATCGACCGGATGGACCGGCTGAGCGTCTATGCGGTGGCGCTCGACCAGCAGTCGATTGCGATGCCGCTGGTCGACTTGCAGGCGGTGCGCAGGAAGCTGCTCACCTATGGCTGGGTTGCTGATGCGCGCGTCTCCCGGCGCCTGCCCGATACGCTGGCGATCGAGATCGTCGAGCGCAAGCCGGCCGCGGTGTGGCAACATGCCCAGCAGCTGACGCTGGTCGATGCGAGCGGCGTCGCGCTCGAACCCGTGAAGCTCGACGCGATGCCCGACCTGCCGCTGATCATCGGGCCCGACGCGAATGCGCAAGCGACGGAGCTGACCGCCCTGATGGCCAATGCGCCGCAGTTGAAGCCGGTGCTGGATGGCGCCATCTGGATCGGCGACCGCCGCTGGGACCTGCGGTTCCAGTCGGGCGAGACGCTGATGCTGCCCGAGGGTGTGTCGCGTGCGGGTGCGGCGCTCAGGAAATTTGCCGAGCTCGACGCTGCCGAACGGCTGCTTGGTCAGGGGATCGTGCGCTTCGACATGCGCAACCCCGAACAGATGATCATTCAGCCCGGACCGAGGCACGACAATGCCCCGAAGCCCGGTGAGCCCGCGAGCGACAAGCCCGTCGACCCGGCGCTGGCGACCTGAAAGGACGATAGAACAATGGCACAGCCCCGTCCCGACCGCCTGATCACTGCCCTCGACATCGGGTCGTGGAAGGTGTCCGCGCTGATCGCCGAGCGCGGCGAGGATGGCGAGCTGAACGTGCTGGGCACCGGCCAGCGCGAGTCGAAAGGGGTACGGCGCGGCTATATCGCCGACATGGACGCGACCGAGCGGTCGGTGCGCGAAGCCGTCGAACAGGCCGAGCGCATTGCGGGCACCAACATCGAAGACGTCTGGGTCAGTTTTTCAGCGGGAGGGCTGGTCAGCAACCTCGCCTCGGTCGAGGTCGAGCTGGGCGGGCACCGGGTCGAACAGGACGACATCGACAAGCTGCTCAGCGCGGGACGCGGGGCGATCGACCCCGATGGCCGGATGGTCCTTCACGCACAGCCGACACTTTACACGCTGGACGGTTTGCGGGGCGTAAAGAAACCATTGGGGTTGCACGCGGATACGCTGGGCGTCGATATTCACGTGGTCGCGGCGGACGGATCGCCGGTCCGCAATCTCGACCTCTGCGTGCGGTCGGCACACCTGGAGGTGAAGTCCATCGTCGCGTCGCCGGTCGCGACGGGCATGGCCTGCCTGTCCGAGGAGGAGCGCGAGCTGGGCGTCGCGCTGGTCGAGATCGGCGCGGGGCTGACCAACGTCTCGCTGTTTGCGGGCGGGATGCTGGTCGGGCTTGCCTCCATCCCGTTCGGCAGTGCCGACATCACCGACGACATCGCCAGCGCCTTCGGCACCAACCGCGCCCAGGCGGAGCGGATGAAATGTTTCTTCGGATCGGCGACGACCAGCCCGCGCGACAACCATGAGATGATCGAGGTGGCGCCGGTTTCCGCCGAGGCCGATGCGGGTGAGGGCAGCAGGATCACCCGTGCTCAGCTGATTTCCGTCATTCGTCAGCGGCTTGACCATCTGGTCGGTGAGATCGCGCGCGAGCTGAAGGAACTGGGCTTTACCGGGCCCGTCGGGCGTCAGGTGGTACTGACCGGGGGCGGGGCCGAGCTCAAAGGGTTTGCCGATTACATGCAGGGAACGCTGGGTCGGGCGGTACGGCTGGGGCGGCCGCGCGGGCTGAGCGGCCTGCCCGAGGCGCACAGCGGCACCGGCTTTGCGACGCTGGCCGGGCTGATCCATTTCGCCGCGTCGAACCCGATCGACCTGCGTGCCCAGTTCCCGGATCAGATGGTGTCGCGGGCTGCTGGCGGCGGGCTGATCAAGCGGCTGATGGCGGCGTTTCGCTATGGCTACTAAAGAATTTCGATGTGTCGTTAACTTTTTGGGTGATTCGGCGAATCGGATAGGGCACAACGCCTGTTACTGGGGTGGGTTGGCGCGTTGCCGTGCCGACCAAACGATGAAGGGGTAACCGCATGAGCATCGAATTCATGACGCCGGAAGTTGATGAACTCCGTCCGCGGATCAGCGTGATCGGCGTCGGCGGCGCGGGCGGCAACGCCATTGCGAACATGATCGCCTCCAACGTCCAGGGCGTCGATTTCATTGTCGCCAATACCGATGCGCAGGCGCTCAACACCAGCGCGGCCGAGCGGCGGATCCAGCTGGGGCTGAAGATCACGCAGGGCCTGGGCGCGGGTTCGCGGCCGGAGATCGGCAAGGCAGCAGCCGAAGAAACGATCGACGACGTCGAGCGCGCGCTGGAAGGCGCGCATATGTGCTTCATCGCTGCCGGCATGGGTGGCGGCACCGGCACGGGGGCGGCCCCCGTCATCGCCAAGGCAGCGCGCGATCGCGGCATTTTGACCGTGGGCGTGGTGACCAAGCCCTTTGCCTTTGAAGGATCGCGGCGGACCAAGTCGGCGGAGGCCGGCATCGCCGAGCTGCAGAAGCATGTCGACACGCTGATCGTCATTCCGAACCAGAACCTGTTCCTGATCGCCAACCCGTCGACCACGTTCAAGGAAGCGTTCCAGATGGCCGACGAGGTCCTGCAGCAGGGCGTGCGCGGCATCACCGATCTGATGATAATGCCGGGCCTGATCAACCTCGACTTTGCCGACGTGCGGTCGGTGATGGGCGAAATGGGCAAGGCGATGATGGGGACGGGCGAAGCATCTGGCGAAAATCGCGCGATCGAGGCCGCCGAAAAGGCGATCGCGAACCCGCTGCTCGACGGCGTGTCGCTGAAAGGTGCCAAGGGCGTCATCATTTCGATTACCGGCGGCGAGGACATGCGCCTGATGGAAGTCGACGAAGCGGCGAGCCACATCAAAGAACTGGTCGACCCGGATGCGAACATCATCTGGGGATCGGCATTCAACAACAACCTCGACGGCAAGATCCGCGTATCGGTGGTGGCAACGGGGATCGAGGCCGAGGCGGCGACGGCGCCCGAACCGGCACGTGTCTTCGCCTTTCCAGGGTTGAAATCCAAGGCAGTCGTCACCCCTGCACCGGTCGCCGTCGAGGATGCGCCGATGACGCTCGAGGCGCCCGAAGCAGCGGAGCCGGCGGATACGCTCGAACTGACGAACCCGGTCGACATTGTCGAGCCGATCCGCTTCGAAGACGATGCCGTCGTCGGCATGGCGACGCCGCATCCCGCCGACGAATTGTTGCTCGAACAGCAGGTGACGGGCAATCCTCTGCCCAAGCCGGGGAGCCGCTGGCTCGCCCCCGAGCCCGAAACGGCACAAGCGCCGGTGCAGGCAGCGGCGCCGGCGGCGACATTGTTCGAGCGGATGTCGAACATCGCCCGGACGTCCATCAAGCCGGAGGAAACCGAGACCCGCAGCGACCCGCTCGACATCCCGCGTTTCCTCAACCGCCAGAACAACCAGTAGCAAGGGTCGCCGGGTTCGTCCCCGCGGGGGGCAACCCGGCGCATCGGTCAGGGTGTCGCTTGCGGGATGTCTTGCCGGATGAGTCACTCGAGCCTATCCCGGCGCCAACTATGACATTGCTTCGTATGGCGACGCGCGGTGCTTCTCTTGCGTTGATCGCAACCCTTGCCATCCCGTCGACTGTCGCCGCACAGCTTTCGACGAACAGCTCGTCCACGGACGACTCGGTCGAACGGCTGGGCCGGTTTATCCGCATTTTGTCCGGTGCCCCGCGTGACCTGACCGCGCTGCTCGGTGCGGGGCGTGCCGCGCTCGACGTCGGCGATGCCAATGCCGCCCTAGGCTTTTTCGCGCGCGCCGAGGAAGTCGCGCCAACCAGCGGCGCGGCGAAAGCGGGGCTGGGCTCGTCGCTCGTCATGATCGAAAAGCCCGACGATGCCCTGCGGCTGTTCGCGCAGGCCGTCTCGATGGGCGTGCCCGAGGCCGCCATCGCACGAGACCGGGGACTGGCTTATGACCTGCGCGGGGACAACCGCCGCGCGCAACGCGACTATGCGCTGGCGCTGACGCAGGGTCGCGACGATGAACTCATTCGCCGGTATGCCCTGTCCTTGGGGATATCGGGCGACCGGCAGGCGGCGCTCGACATGCTCGACCCGCTGCTGCGCCGGCAGGACCAGGGCGCCTGGCGGGCGCGCGCCTTCATCATGGCAATGAACGGCGATGTCACAGGCGCAAACGGTGTGGCACGCCAGTTGATGGTCCCCGCCATGGCCGATGCGATGGTGCCGCTGCTGTCGCGGCTGGCGACGCTGAATCCAGCCGAGCGTGCGCACGCCGTCAATTTCGGGACAGTGCCCGCCGACGGCACGCGCCTGGCGATGCAGACCGGCGATCCCTATGCCGCCGCGCGGACCGCCTCGTCACTCCCGTCATCATCATCGCCCGCGTCCCCGGCGGCGGGGTCAGGCCTGATCCCGTCGGGTGACCCCCTCGGACCGCGTCAGGAGGGCGTCACGCCCGCGCGCAAGGTAGAACCGGAGTCGGCCGCACCGCGTCGCCGTCCGGGAGCGCCGGTCACCGATGCGCGGGTCGCCGTGGTCGATCGCGCGGTACCGAAAGTGGCGGCGAACAGCACGCCGACGCCGACATCGGTCGTGCGCATTGCTGAAAAGCAGGGACCGCTGGCCGACGGCACGCCTGCTGCGCCAGCGTCCGTGTCTCCGGCGCCTGCACCAGACCGTCCGGCGTCCACGGTGGCCGCAGCGCCCGTTGCGGCGTCGCCGGCCGCTCCGGTTGCATTGCCGCGCACCAGCCCGCCCGCTCCTGCTTCGCGGCTGGCGGGCTTGCTCGCGGGCCTCGAGACCGAGCGCGAAACCGCGGTCGAACTGCCGACCGCGCGCGAACTTCGTCTGGCGCGCGCGGCCGCCAAAAAGAAAATGGCCGAGCTTGCGGCGCAGGCCGCAGCAGAGAGAGCCGCCAAGGAAGCGGCTGCTGCCGAAGCGCTGGCCGCCAAGCGGTTCCCGGCGCGGACCTGGGTGCAGGTGGCGACGGGGCGCAACGACGCTGGCCTCGGCCCGACATGGAAACGGATCAGGGCCGACAACGAAGCGGCGCTGAAGGGCCAGTCCGGCTGGTCGACACCCTATAAGTCGACCAACCGCATCCTGGTCGGGCCGATGAAGTCTGCCGCCGCCGCGCGCGAGCTGGTCAAGAAACTGGCGAAGGGCGGTGTCGCCGCCATGACCTTTCAAAGCGAAGCAGGCGAAGAGGTCGTAAAGATCGCGGTCAGATGAGGCCAAGTGCCGCGCAAGCCAGCGATCCGGCGCTCAGTCGCGGGCGTCAGCATTTCGAGACGCTCGGCGACGTGCGCGGACCCCGGACCGCATTCCAGCGCGATCGCGACCGCATCATCCATTCGATTGCTTTCCGGCGCCTGCGCCACAAGACACAGGTGTTTGTGGCGCCCGACGGCGACCATTTCCGGGTTCGGCTGACACACAGTCTGGAGGTAGCGCAGATCGGACGCACGATCGCGCGGGCGCTCGGCCTCGACGAAGACCTGACGGAGGCATTGTGCTTGGCGCACGATATTGGCCATCCGCCATTCGGCCATGCCGGCGAAGACGCGCTGCAGGCGGCGATGGCGGGCATCGGTGGCTTTGATCATAACGGTCATACCCTGCGCGTGCTGACGCTGATCGAGGCGCCCTATCCACGCTGGCGCGGACTGAACCTGAGCTGGGAAGCGCTTGAGGGGCTGGCCAAGCATAACGGGCCGGTTGCTGACCCCGGCTGGGCGCTCGCGGCGGTCGATGCGGCCTTTCCGCTGGAGCTGGGCAGCTATCCCTCGCTCGAGGCACAGGTTGCGGCGGTGGCGGACGACATTGCCTATGACAACCACGACATCGACGACGGGCTGCGTGCCGGCATCCTCGATTTCGACGCGCTGATCGAGCTGCCGTTTGTCGCGCGCGGCTGGGCCGAAGTGTTGCGCCGCTATCCCGATGTCGCGCCGCTCCGCCTGCGGGCAGAGCTGATCCGCCAGCAGATCGGGCGGATGGTCAATGACGTGATCGACGAAACCCGCAGGCGTCTGGCGGCAAGCGGCGTGTCGTCTGCCGACGACGTTCGCGCCGCCTCGACCGCCATCGTCGGATTTTCGCACGACATGGGCGAGGAGGAACGCGCGCTCAAAAAGTTCATGTACGCGAACCTGTATCACCACCCCCGCCAGATTGAGGTTGCCGACCAGGCGTCCCGCCTGATCGGGGCGCTGTTTGCGGCCTATCGCGACGATCCGGCGCTGCTGCCTGCCGAATGGCATGCGACCTTGCCCGCCAGCGAGCCCGGCCGGGGCCGCCACGTCGGAGACTTCATCGCCGGGATGACCGATCGCTATGCCATTGCGCGCCACCGCGAGGTCATCGGGCCGATCGACATGCCGGAAGGCTTTTAGCGGACCGGGCAAAGGGAGTCGGGTTGTCGAGCGTTAAGGGAACAGGTGCCATGAAGGGCGCTCGAGGTCCTTGAGGTGCTTGGATGATCGATTACGCAACGGCGGCAAACCGGTTCGGGCTGGGTGCACGGCCCGGTGACGATCGCCCGCGCGACCCGCTCCATGCCTTGCTCGACCAGTTCGGCCGGTACGAGCCGCGTCCGCCCGGGCTGGCGGACGCGCCGACGCGGGCGCAGGTGGCCAGGGGTCTTGCCGACTATCTCCAGCAAGCGCGGATGTTCCGGCAGCAGAATCCCGGATTGAAGAAGGCCACACCGGACGCGGCAATGTCTCCGCCCGCCGTCATGACGGCGGTGCCTGTCGATACCGGCCCGAAGGACGAGATCAAGGCGGCGCGGCGTTACACCGGGGAGGTCGCACGCAGCGAATATGTAGCGCTGGTCGGCGCGCGCGCGAATACCGCGCTGCAGACGCCGGCACCGTTCGTCGAGCGGATGGTGCATTTCTGGGCCAATCATTTCGCGGTATCGGTCGACAAGCTCGCGCTGATCGGGATGGGCGGCCTGCTCGAGCTGGAGGCAATCCGGCCGAACGTGCTGGGCCGGTTTTCCGACATGCTGCTGGCGGTCGAGCATCATGCGGCGATGCTGCTCTACCTCGACCAGGCCGAATCCGTCGGCCCCGACAGCCCGATCGGCCAGCGGGTCGCGGCGCGCGGCAAGCGCAAGCTGGGCCTCAACGAAAACCTAGCGCGCGAGATCATGGAGCTGCATACGCTCGGCGTGCGCAGCGGTTACGACCAGGCGGACGTGACCGAGTTCGCCCGGGCGCTGACTGGCTGGACGGTCGCCGGACTGGCGCGGCCCGAGGCGAACCGATTTCTGGGGGCCGGGGGCGCGCCGGGCGATTTTGTGTTCGCGGCCGTACTGCATCAGCCCGGCGACCGCATGATCATGGGCAGGCGCTACGCAGCCGGGGGCGAGGGGCAGGCGCGGGCGGTGATGCTCGATCTTGCCCGGGCACCCGCGACGGCCACGCATATCGCGACGAAGCTGGCGCGTCATTTCGCCGGAGATATACCGCCGCCGTCGCTGGTCGGGCGGTTGCGCGATGCCTTCATCACCCATGACGGCGACCTGCCCAGCCTTTATCGTGTGCTGATCGCGGCGCCCGAGCTGGCGAGTGTCGCGCCCGCCAAGTTCAAGACGCCGTGGGACTGGTCGATCTCGGCCCTGCGCGCGGTCGGCAGCACGCAAGTGGAGGGACAGGTGGTGGCCGGGCTGCAGGCGCAGCTGGGGCAGGCGGTGTGGAAGCCCGGATCGCCGGCGGGTTATGACGACATCGACGCCAGCTGGGCGGGTCCCGACGCACTGATGCGCCGCGTCGAAGCGGCATCGCGCATTGCCGCCAGGGTCGGGAGCGCCGCAATCGATCCGCGCGCGATCGCGGCAAGGGTCTTGCCAGGCGGCGGCAGTGGGCCGACACTCACCGCCATCGCCCGCGCCGAGACCCCGATCGAGGGGCTGGCGCTGATGCTCGTCGCGCCGGAGTTCATGCGGAGATGACCATGTCCAAGAACGAATTTGACCGGCGCAAGGTTTTGGCTGGGGGGCTGATCGGTGCGGGCGTCGCGGTACTGCCGCGTGTCGCCTTTGCAGCGGCACCGGGCGAGCGGCGCTTCGTCTTCATCATTCAGCGCGGGGCAGCCGACGGGCTGAACATCGTCATGCCGACCGGCGATCCCGGCTTTGCTGCCGCGCGCGGGCAGCTTGCCGTGGCGGGCGGGAAGCCCCTCGATTCGCTGTTCACGCTGCATCCGGCGCTGGTCGAGACGGCAAAGCTTTATGACCAGAAGCAGGCATTGTTCGCGCATGCGGTTGCGTCGCGCTACCGCGACCGCTCGCATTTCGACGGGCAGAACGTGCTCGAAACCGGCGGCACCCAGCCCTATCAGCTGAAGGACGGCTGGCTGAACCGTTTCCTCGCGCTGTTGCCAAAGTCCCAGTCCGAGGCGATCGCGATTTCGGCGACAATTCCTGCGGCACTCAGGGGCAGGGTCGAGGTCGCGTCCTATGCTCCTTCCGCCCTGCCGCAGGCACCGGACGACCTTCTGGCCCGCGTATCGGCGATGTATGCCAGCGATGGCCAGCTGCACGGGCTGTGGGAACAGGCGATGGCGACGCGGGCGATGACCGGCGACCTGACCCAGGGTGGCGGCCAGAATGCGGCAGCGACGGGGACCCTGGCCGCACGTCTGCTGTCCGGCCCGACGGCGCGCATCGCGATGATCGAAACCGGCGGCTGGGATACGCACGCCCAGCAGAACGGGCGGCTGGCGGGTCAGCTGAAGGGGCTCGACGCGATGATCGGCGCGCTCCGGACTGGCCTCGGCGCGCAATGGGCGAACACCGTCGTGCTGGTCGCGACGGAGTTCGGACGGACCGTGGCGGTCAACGGCACGGGCGGCACCGATCACGGTACGGGATCGGCGGCGATGCTCCTGGGTGGCGGCGTGGCGGGCGGCAGGGTCGTTGCCGACTGGCCGGGACTTGGCGCGTCGCAGTTGTATGAGGGGCGTGACCTGAAGCCGACGCTCAGTCTCGACATTTTCATCTCGGCCGCACTGGCGCAGCACTATGCGCTCGATCCGGCGCAGGTGCGCAAGGCGTTGTTCCCTGACGAGAGCGACGCGCGATTCGGTGAAACACTGGTGCGCAGCTGATGCTCGATGACGAGATGATCGACACGCCCGACGGGCCGATGACATGGGCGCAGTGGAAAAAGAAGAACCCGGTGCAGATCCCCTCGCGGCGGACGAAGGGCAAGGACCTGCCGGTCAAGGTCAAGCGGTTCACCGAGGACCCGCCAGCGAAGAAGAAATCCTAAGGCGCTACCCTTTTCATCGCGAACGCGGCTAAGGGCGTGCCATGACGCTCTACAAAGATTTCGCTGTCCACCTCGACGCGGCACTCGATGCCGTTCCCGCAGTGGCGGGTGTGCCGCGTGGCCATGTGACCATCGAGCCGCCGCGCGATGCCAGTCATGGCGATCTCTCGACCAATGCCGCCATGGTGCTGGCAAAAGGCGCGGGGATAGCGCCACGCGCGCTGGCGGAGGCGCTCAAGCCGGAGCTGGAACGCGTGCCCGGCGTCACTGCGGTCGAGATCGCGGGTCCCGGGTTCATCAATCTGCGACTGAGCGACGATGTCTGGCGGGACGAGCTGGTCGCCGTTCATGCGGCGGGAGCCGACTATGGCCGGTCGGCTGTCGGCGCGGGCCAGACGGTCAACATCGAATATGTGTCGGCCAATCCGACCGGGCCGATGCACATGGGGCATTGCCGGGGGGCCGTCGTCGGTGACGCGCTGGCCAGCCTGCTCGAATGGGCGGGGTACGGGGTCATCCGCGAATATTATGTGAACGACGCCGGCGGCCAGGTCGATACGCTCGCGCGCTCCGTCCACCTGCGCTACCGCGAGGCGCTGGGCGAGGACATCGGCGAAATCCCGGACGGGCTTTACCCGGGCGATTATCTGGTGCCGGTGGGTCAGGCACTGGCCAGCGAGTTCGGCAACCGGTTCGTGTCGCAGCCGGAGAGCGAATGGCTGGCGCTGTTCCGGACCCGGGCGGTCGCGGCGATGATCGAGCTGATCCGGGCCGATCTGGCCCTGCTCGGTATCCACCACGATGTGTTCGCCTCCGAAGCGGCGGTGCAGGCGGCAAAAAAACCCGAGGCGGCCGAGGCAAGGCTGCGCGAAATGGGGCTGGTCTATGACGGCGTCCTCGAAGCGCCGAAGGGCCAGACCGACGACGAATGGGAGCCGGTCGAGCTGCCGCTGTTCCGCTCGACGCAATTTGGCGACGACCAGGACCGGCCGATCCGCAAATCCGACGGCAGCTGGACCTATTTCGGGGCCGACATGGCCTATCATTTCCAGAAGAGCGAGAATGCCGACGCGCTGATCGACATCTGGGGCGCGGATCACGCGGGCACGGTCAAGCGCATCCGCGCCGCCGTGACGGCACTGACCAATGGCAAGCCGTTCGACGTGAAGCTGGTCCAGATGGTGCGACTGCTGCGGGGCGGCGAGCCGGTCAAGATGTCGAAACGGTCAGGCAATTTCGTGACGCTCGCCGATGTCGTGAACGAGGTTGGCAAGGACGTCGTCCGCTTCACGATGCTGACGCGCAAGGCCGACGCACAGATGGACTTCGACTTTGCCAAGGTCGTCGAGGCGTCGAAGGATAATCCGGTGTTCTACGTCCAATATGCCCACGCCCGGATCAGGTCGATCGGGCGGAAAGCGGTCGAGGCAGGAATTGGCGGCGGCATCACCAACCCCGCGCGACTCGACGCCGAAGATCTCGAGATCGTCCGGCTGGCGGCGCAATTCCCGCGAATCGTCGAATCGGCGGCGGCTTCACGCGAACCGCACCGGGTCGCATTCTACCTTTACGACCTCGCCGCTGCCTTTCACGCATTTTTTAATGTGGGTAATGATCGGCCCGAACGGCGCGTCCTGATGGTTAACGACCCCGAACTGACGCGGGCAAGGCTTTTCCTGGTCAACGCGATAGGGCAGATCATCCATAACGGCCTGTCAATCATGGGGGTCAGCGCCGTTGAGGAGATGTAGATGAGCGATGTTGGACGCGACGCGGGTGTGGCCGACGAGGACCGCCTGCCGTGGCTCGAAGCGGTCGACAACGAGAGTGCCGGTGATGGCGTGTCGGTCGGCAAGCTCGTCGCCCTCATCATATCGGCGCTGGTTGCGCTCGGCATCGTTATCGGCGGCGTCTGGGCGTTGCGGTCACGCACGGCACCGCCGCCGAAGGATCCGACGCTGATCGCGGCACCCGAGGGGGATTACAAGGTAAAGCCGGCGAACCCCGGCGGCATGAAGGTTGAGGGCAAGGGCGACAGCGCATTTGCGACGTCCGATGGGTCCGAACCCGACGGCAAGATCGACACCAACGCGATGCCGGAAGCCCCGGTCAAGGGCGTCAAGGGTACCCAGCCGGTGGCGGAGGCAAAGCCGGTGACGAACGCTACGGTTCCCCTGCCGAAGCCGGCAGGCAAGCTGGTGGCAAAGACGCCGGTCGTCGTGACCGTGCCTTCCACCGGGACAAGCGGTCATCTGGTCCAGCTCGGTGCCTATGGTTCGGAGGAAAAGGCGACTGCGGGCTGGGCGATGCTGAAGGGCAAATATCCCTACATCGCGGCATTGCCGAAATCGATCGTGGCGGCCGAGGTCGGCGGGTCGACCGTCTATCGCCTCCGCGCCGATGCAGGGTCCGATGCGGCGGGGGTATGTTCGAAACTGCGCGCGGCCGGCGAGAACTGCATTCAGGTGAATTGACGCGGCCATCGCCGCGCTCCAAGCCTTGTGCCCATGACGCCTGCCATTTTCGGCCTGTCCGGGCCGACGCTTACCCCCGACGAGCGCGCGTTCTTTGCCGATGCAAAGCCCGCGGGCTATATTCTGTTCAAGCGCAATTGCGCCGATCGCCACCAGCTAAGGGCGTTGACCGACAGTCTGCGGGCGATCGACGGGCGGCCGTCGCTGGCCATATTGATCGACCAGGAGGGCGGTCGCGTGGCGCGGATGCAGCCGCCCGAATGGCCAGCCTTTCCGGCGCCTCAAGTCTTCGATCGGCTGTACGATGTCGCGCCGATTTCGGCGATGGAGGCGGCGCGGGCCAACGGCAGGGCACTCGGCCTGATGCTGGCGGAGGTCGGCATCACCGTCGATTGCCTGCCGTTGCTCGATGTGCGGACGCCGCAGACCCACGCGGCGATCGGCGACCGTGCGCTTGGCAGTGATCCGTTGCGCGTCGCGTCACTTGGACGTGCGATGCTCGACGGGCTGCGCGAGGGCGGGGTTGTCGGCGTCGTCAAGCATATGCCGGGGCAGGGCCGGGCGGTGGTCGACAGCCATCACGACCTGCCGGTAGTCGATGCCGACGAGAATGCCCTGCTCCAGGACCTGATACCGTTCGAGCGCCTCAATGATGCGCCGATGGGGATGACCGGGCATATCGTCTTTCCGGCCTGGGATGCCGAGCGCTGCGCGACGTTGTCGCCGACGATCATCGCCGACATCATCCGGGGGCGGATCGGCTTCGACGGGCTGTTGATGAGCGACGACCTCGACATGAAGGCGCTGCAGGGCGATGTTGCCGATCGGGCGGTGGGCTGCGTCGCGGCGGGGTGCGACGTGGCGCTCAATTGCTGGGGGCGGATGGACGAAATGATCGCGATTGCACGACGGGTGCCGTCGATGACCGACAAGGCCGGCGAGCGGCTGGCACGCGCCATGGCGACGATTGCCCCGGTCGACGATTTCGCGATGCTGGCCGAGCTGATCGCCAAGCGGGATGCGCTGCTTGGCCTGGCATGATGCTTTGACCGAGGGTCGCTAGATGGCCGATCCCGACGCTCTGACCGTCGATCTGGGTGCGTGGGAAGGTCCGCTCGACCTGTTGCTGACGCTGGCACGTGCGCAGAAAGTCGACCTGCGCGCGATTTCGATCCTCGCCCTCGTCGATCAGTATATCGACTATGTGCAGAGCGGCGGTGCCGAACACCTCGACCAGGCGGCGGACTATCTGGTGACGGCGGCATGGCTCGCCTATCTCAAGTCGTGCCTGTTGTTGCCGCAGACCGAGCAGATCGATCCCAGTCCCGAGGAACTGGCCTGGCGACTGCGGCAGCGGCTGTTGCGTCTGGATGCGATGCGTGAGGCGGGCGCACGGCTGATGGCGCGGGACCGGCTCGGCCGTGACACCTTCATGCGCGCATGCCCGGAGGGGCTGGCGACCGATCGGGAAATCGAATGGCACGTGACGCTTTATGACCTGATCGCCGCCTATGGCCGCGTCCGGGCACGCGCCGTGCCGGTGCTGCATCAGATCGCGCGGCGGCCGGTGCTGACCCTCGACGCCGCGATCGCCCGTATCGAAGCGATGCTGGGGCGGATCGCGAACTGGACGGCGATTGCCGCGTTCCTGCCACGGGATGATGAGGCTGGCGATGCCGGTCCCGATTTTCGCAAATCCGCCCTCGCATCGACCGTGGTGGCGACGCTGGAATTGTCGCGGCGCGGTGTGATCGACCTGCGGCAGGATAATGCCTTCGGCCCGATCCTGGTGCGGGCAACGTGACACCCGGCACCGACCTGGAGCGCGCGGTCGAGGCTTTGGTGTTCGCCAGCGAAGTGCCGCTGACCTGCGAAGAGATCGGCCAGCGGCTCGGTGTCGAGGAGGTGGGGGCGGTGCTTGATGCGATCGCTGCACGTCATGCCGGGCGCGGCATCGAGCTGGTCGAGCGAGGCGGGCGGTGGCATTTTCAGTCCGCCGCCGACCTCGCCCATCTGCTCCGTGACACACGAGCCTCGTCGCGCCGGCTGAGCCGCGCGGGGGTCGAGACGCTGGCGATCATTGCCTATCATGAGCCGGTCAGCCGCGGCGAGATCGAGGCAATCCGGGGGGTCCAGATATCGAAGGGGACACTCGACGTCCTGATCGAATCGGGCTGGATTGCGCCCGCCGGGCGGCGCGAAGGGCCGGGGCGTCCCCTGACCTATGCGACGACCAAGGCGTTCCTGACCTATTTCGGGTTGAGGGACAGGCGCGACCTGCCCGGCATCGACGATCTGCGCGCAGCGGGCCTGCTTGAGACAGTACCGGACGAGTGGATGACGGAGGAACTGGAAAGCGACGACGCAAACGACTAGATACGTCGTAGCAATGGAGTTTTAGCAATGGGCCTCTCGATCCAGCATATCCTCATCTTCGCGGTGATCGCGGTGCTGCTGCTCGGCGGCGGCCGGTTTTCCAACCTGATGGGCGACGTCGCAAAGGGCGTGAAGAATTTCAAAAAAGGCATGGCCGAAGAAGATGGCATGCCGGCGGTGAAACCCGCGCCGCTGATCGAGGGTCGCACGGCGGCCGACATCATCGCCGAGCATGAGCGTGCGAAAGCGGCAGCCGCGGCGAAGGATGCGCAGGCCTGATCTGCGTTCTCCGGGCGGGCAAAAGGGACTGATTTCGTCACATGTTCGATATTGCCCCGTCCGAATTCATGCTGTTCGCGTTTGTCGCGCTGGTCGTGATCGGGCCGAAAGATCTGCCCAAGGCGATGCGCGTGGTTGGCAAGTTTGTCGGTCAGGCACGGGGCATGGCCCGTCATTTCCGCAGCGGTTTCGATGCGATGGTGCGCGAGGCCGAGCTGGAGGAAATGGAAGCCAAGTGGAAAGAGGAAAACGCCCGGATCATGCGTGAACATGCCGCGCTGACCCAGGATATCGAGGCACCCGCCGGGCCGTCCGCCGTGGACCCGGTCGCGGCTCTGCCCGCACCCCCCGCCGACCCGCCGGCATGAGCGAGGCCGACCCCGATATCGACGCGAGCAAGGCACCGCTGCTCGACCATCTCATCGAGCTGCGTCGACGGCTGCTGTGGTCGCTGGTGGCACTGGCCGCAGCTTTCGCCCTGTGCCTTTATTTCTCGAAGCCGATCCTCGAGGTGCTGGTCCATCCGCTCGTCGTCGCCGGGCAGGAACGGCTGGTCTATACCGAGTTGTTTGGCGCGTTCTTCGTCCAGCTGAAGGCAGCGTTCTTTGCGGCGGTGATGATCGCGTTCCCGGTCATCGCGAGCCAATTGTGGCTGTTCGTCGCTCCCGGTCTCTATCGACGCGAAAAGCGCGCGCTCCTGCCGTTCCTGCTGGCCACGCCGGTGCTCTTCACGCTCGGCGCGTGCCTTGCCTATTTTGTCGCGGTGCCGCTGGCACTGCACTATCTGCTGGGGTTTCAGGGTGACCTGGGCGGCATCAAGCAGGAGGCATTGCCCGATGTCGGCTATTACCTGACCTTCATCATGCAATTCCTGTTCGGCTTCGGCTTTGCTTTTCTGCTGCCGGTACTGCTGATGCTGCTCGAGACGGCTGGGATCGTCACGCGTTCGCAGCTGGTCACGGCACGTCGCTACGCCTGGGTCGGCGCGTTCGGCGTGGCCATGGTGCTGACGCCGCCCGATGTCGGATCGATGATGCTGCTCGCCGTCCCGCTGTGCATTCTTTATGAGCTGACGCTCATCGCAACGTGGTTTACCGAGAAGTCACGAGGCAAGACGGCCAGCGCCGCCCCTGACGCGGGATAGCCACCCAAAAATTTGGACCCGGAAAAGAAGCACCGGGGGGGGAGGGCGCAGGTTTTCCGGGTCCGTAAGTTGGACGACGCGAGCGGGGGGTAAAAGTCGTCGTCCGAAGATAATAATGCACATCGCAAACGAGGGTTCCCCCCGGACAGAAAAAATATTTCAGCGGTCCGTCAGCGGGGGCATCGTGGCAAAATCGATGTCGAAGGACCCAGTCTTCGGGTCGTGCCGGAGCGGCGAACGAAGCTGGCGCGCCAGCCCTTCGACGATGCGCAGCGAGGGGCCGGCGGGCAAGCGGGGTAGGTCACGAAACGTGTCCGATCGCAACTCCAGCGTGGCCATGTCCGCGACCGCCGACCGGCGGGCACTGACCGAAAGGATCGCTCCCGGGTCGGCAAACATCGATAGCTCTGCGAGCTCGGTGAACAGGAACGCCAGCGGCATCGCCGTGTCCTGACCAACGCACAAGCTGTCGGCATCATAGGCAATGGCGAGTGCGGCGTTCGGTGCGCCGCCATGAGCGCGGAAATTGCTGGCGAGTTCGCCGAGCAGCGCGCGCAGATCGATACTGCGGTCGGGCTCGAGTTCGGCAAAATGGTTGCGATGGACGATGGCGAGGGCATCGACGCGGCGCTGGATGCTGGCATAGGCCGATTGCGCGTCGGTCAGGCGTGTGTCGCGCGCGTGGAGGCTGATGAGGCTGGCAATGACCTGGAGATTGTTTTTCACCCGGTGATGAACCTCGCGCGTCAGGCGAACCTGATCGGCCAGCGCCGCCTCTACCTGAAGCTCGCGCTCGGCGAGCCGGTCGGCGAACGCCATGAAACTGCTGCCGAGCTCGCGGATTTCAACGGAGGGCGTGGCTGAAACGGCGAGCGGTTGCGACGTTCCCGGCTGATAGGCGGCCACCGCAGTGCGCAGCGACTGAAGCGGGCGAATTAACAGGCGATCGACCACATAGAAGGCGATGGCGGCCGCCGAGGCCCACATCACCAGCGGCAGAAAGGTGAGCAACGCCTCCGCCGCGCCGAACGGTGCGCTGGTGGTCACCATCGTGACCGAAAGTCCGTCGATGCCCACCGGCATCGACAGGCTTTCGGTGCGCGCAAACCCGTCTTCGCTAAGGCTGTCCTCGAGCACGATCGCGCGTTCGGAGGCATCCAGGCTGAGACGGTAAGGCGATCCATAGCCGCTGGGATGGGCAAAGGTGGCGAGTATCGCCGGCGAATACCGTACGATCGCAAGGCTGAGGCCCGCCGGGGAACGGACGGTGATTTCCAGGGCGTCACTGGCGGCCTCGGCGGTAACGTCGGGTTGGACTTCTAACGTCCCGGGTCGCAGCGGCGCGCGCACCATATTTGTGCAGAGCGGCATCGATTGGGGCCCGAACAGCGAAATTGCCAGACCCCGCGAGCGCCGCGTATCCAGCAACGCCTGGATCCGGTTACAGGGCTCATGACTACCAGGCGCGGCATCGATTTCACGAACGGCCTGTTTGAGCACGAAAATATCGGAAGCGAGCTCGGTCGAGAGCTTGCGCGTGGCCTCGGTCGCGGCAATCGTCATCTGCGACCGATGTTCTGCATCCGCGGTCCGCGTGGACTGCAGCGATGCCAGCAGTGCGACGATCCCGAGGGGCATGAGCGCAACCGACAGGATCGCGATAATTTTCGTGCTGGTGGAAAGTCGGCCGAACGCGACGGCCAGACGCCGTTGCGGAGCCGATGCCATGTTCAATTCAGGCGGCTGAGCAAATCGAGAAAATCCTGGGGGATGTCTTCATTGACAGTTTTTTCGAAGGCGTCGCGCAGCGCCTTACCGACGTCATCCCCGGTTGCTTTCCCCGGCGAGCGACGCATTCCCCTGGCATTAACGTCCGTTGATCCAGGCCGATCGCTGCTGTCGGCGCTTTTCAACGACCTCTCCACCGAGATTTTATCCTTTGCACCGGCCACTTGCTGCCTATCCCCCGAGTTCGCTCGTCTGCCATCTGTTGAGTAAATACGCCGTCAAACCCGATCACGAACCAAAATTGCTAAAAGCGGCGCTTGGCCACTTATCGGGTGAAACCAAAATGTCGCTCGTTGGTTCCATCCCTGCGGGGAGTTTCGCAACCGTAACGTCAGGGCTCCATATTGGGACGGGCGAGGGGTTGCAACGCTTGCCCGTCCGTCCGACAGCAGTCGGAGGCAATTTGCGTAAAGGACGATGCCGATCATGTCGCTGGGCCAACAACTTGCTCCTCACCTACCATTCGTGCGCCGCTATGCCCGGGCGCTGACGGGCAGTCAGGTTCATGGCGACACCTATGTGCGCGCCACGCTTCAGGCTATTGTCGCAGCGCCTGAAGAATTTCCTGTCGACGTCGACCCGCGGCTGGGCCTCTACCGGACGTTTCAGGTTATCTGGAGCTCAACGAACTCTGACATTCAGGCGGATGCAGGAGCGGGTGAAGATGCGCTGACCCAGGCGCGACTTTCACGAATGACGCCGCGATCGCGGCAGGCGCTGCTGCTGACGGCGATGGAGGGGTTCACGTTCGAGGATGCGTCCTATTTGATGGATGCCGATCGTGCGGAGATCGAAGCGCTTGTCGCCGAGGCATTGTCCGACATCGATGCCCAGACCAGGTCGACCGTCCTCATCATCGAGGATGAGCCGATGATTGCGATGGATCTGGAGACGATCGTGCGCGACCTGGGGCATGAGGTGGCCGGTCTGGCCGTGACCGCCGACGAGGCGGTGACGATCGCGAAGGCCGGACGACCAGGGCTTATACTCGCGGATATTCAGCTTGCGGACAACAGTTCGGGGATCGACGCGGTGACAGAAATTCTGGCGGAATTCTCTGTCCCGGTGATTTTCATTACTGCCTTCCCCGAGCGGTTGCTGACCGGCGAGAGGCCTGAGCCGACTTTCCTGATCACCAAGCCGTTCCAGCGCGCCACGGTGAAAGCGGCAATTGCCCAGGCCCTGTTCTTCGATGAGGCAACCGTTCCGGTAGTGTGACGGAACCCGCGGCGGCGTTCAACGTTTGAGATGCTTGCCGGGAGCGAACAATGGCCGATGAAGAACCGACGCACCTGACCACGACCGAAGCACGTGGTGGCACGGCGCCTAAGGCAATGCGCACCGTTCTGCTTACTTCTATCGTGCTGGTCGTGGTATTCCTTGCGATCATCGTCGCTGCAGGCTGGATGAGTTGATGGCTAGTTTCAAGACGCCGGACAAACAGAGCTTCGACCGGGAAGCCGAGCGGGTTGCGCTCTCCGACGAAGATTTCCGGGCGGAGCTTGGTCTGGTCATACCGCAACTGCGCGCCTTCGGGCGGTCGCTGTCGGGCAATCGCGATCTCGCCGACGACCTGGTTCAAGAGACACTTTTGAAGGCGTGGGCGGCACGCAGCCGGTTCCAGGCCGGGACGAACATGCGCGCATGGACCTTCATTATCTTGCGCAATCTTTTCCTGTCGCAGATGCGGCGGTCGCGTTTTACCGGCGAATGGGACGATCTGGTGGCGGATCGCCTGCTGGCTGCTCCTGCCGGTCAAGACCGTCAGATCGAATTAGGTGATGTCGAGCGCGCCTTGCAGCATTTGCCGCAGTCCCAGCGCGAGGCGCTCATACTGGTCGGTGCCGGTGGGTTTGCTTATGAAGAGGCGGCGGACATCTGCGGCGTCGCGGTCGGCACCATCAAAAGCCGAGTCGCGCGGGCCCGGGTCGCGCTCGAAACCTTGATGTCGGGCAACGCGATGGCACCGCGGTCGGGGCATCACCGTGGCGAGCTGAGCGCGCTCGATACCATCATGGGCGAGGTTGAAATTCTGAGCCAACAATAGCCTTGGCGCCTCGTCGATCTCCATCAGCAGCCTCACGAACTCAGGCGGTACCTGCTGGGGGGAGAATGCGGACCGCAGCGCCCGGCCAATGCCATCGGATCGATGTGGCGCAACGACCATGTTGCTATTGTCGAGCTTGTTTCGAGGAATGATCGGCATCATGCTGGGTTCAACGTGGCGCAACGCCAATGTTTCCCGGATGAAGCGGTGACATCGACAGCGAACAATAATAAAATTTGTGAACATAGCCTGGACGAGGTCATTGATCGCGCCCGCCGACACTCGCAATTCCTGCGCCGCCTGATCGAACAGCATCCGGTAATTCCGGATCGCCTCCGTACCGATACGATCAGTGATGTGCTCGGTTACGCGCTGGCGGTCGAGGAGTCCTCGGTTACCAAACGATTGCGGGTGCAACGATCACGCGTTTTTCTTGGCATCGCGCTTGCCGATCTTAGCGGGGTCTGGGCGCTGGAGCAGGTGGTCGCCGCGCTCAGCGATTTTGCCGACTATGCGCTGGACGAGGCGATCGGTGAAGCGATCGGTGCGCACGTGCCAGGCGCGGAGGCGCAGGGCTTTGCCGCAATCGCCCTTGGCAAACATGGCAGCCGAGAACTCAACTACAGCTCCGACATCGACCCGATCTTTATCTACGATCCCGCCACCCTGCCACGCCGTGCGCGCGAAGAGCCTGGTGAGGCGGCGGTCAGAATTGCCCGGCGCGTGGTCGATCTGATGCAGGCGCGCGACGGCGACGGCTTTGTCTTTCGCGTCGACCTCAGGCTGCGCCCGGCCTCCGAAGCGACCCCGATCGCATTGCCGGTCGAGGCAGCGATCGGCCATTATGAATCAAGTGCGCTCACCTGGGAGCGTGCCGCCTTTGTCCGGGCGCGGGCAGCCGCCGGCGACAAAGCCCTTGGCGAGTTCTTCCTCGATACCGTTCAGCCCTTCGTCTGGCGGCGCAGTCTCGATTTCGGTGCTGTCGATGAATTGCGGGCGCTGACGCGGTCGATCCGCGAGACGCATGGCCGGGCGCCCTTGGGTCCAGGCTATGACGTGAAACGCGGACGCGGGGGGATACGGGAAGTCGAGTTCTATGCTCAGATCCATCAACTGATCCACGGTGGCCGTGATCCCGCGCTGCGATCGGGTGCGACACTGGCCGCCTTGTCCGCGCTCGCCACAGCGAAATGGATCGACGAGGATGCCGCCGCGGCACTTGGCGCGGCGTATCGCCTGTTAAGAACGATCGAGCATCGGTTGCAGCTGGTCGATGACCGGCAGACGCACGATATTCCTGTCGAACCCTCGGCTCGCGACGAGGTATCGCGCCTCCACGGGCTGTTGGACGGCGATGCCCTGCTGGCGCTGCTCGCGCCACATGTCGCCCGGGTTGAATCGCTTTACGACGCGCTCGACGCCGCTGACCGCGCACCGGAACCGGGCAGGGCGCAGGCCGTACCGGCATATCAATTTGCCAGTGCGCCGGAGGCGCAGCGGCGGATAGCACGCTGGCGCGGGGGAGGCGTTCGCGCCATTCGCAGTCCGGCTGCGGTGGCGGCGTTCGAGGCGCTGCTGCCGGATATGCTGACCGATCTGGCGCGCGCGCCCGATCCCGACGCAGCACTTGCCCGGCTCGATCAGGTGCTCGGGCGATTGTCGAGCGGTGTCAATCTGTTCCGACTGCTCGACGCGCAGCCGGCCTTGCGCGTCACGTTCGTCGATATCCTCAGTCATGCCCCGACACTCGCCGATGCCCTGGCCAGCACGCCCTCGCTGCTCGACCGGCTGATCGACCAGACGGCGCTCGACGACGCACCGGACCTCGCCGCGCTGACGGTTGAAATGCGCGTCGGGCAGGTCGGGCTCGAGGCGACGCTGGACCAAGTCCGGCGGATCGTTGCCGAATATCGCTTTGCGCTGGGCACGCAGATCGTCGTCGGTACCAGCGACCCGATCGACGTCGCCCGCGGGTATGGCCGCGTGGCCGAAGCGGCCGTCGAGGTCGTGACCACTGCCGTCATCCGCGATTTCGAGGCCACACACGGCACGGTGCCGGACAGCGAGTTTGTCATCCTTGCCCTCGGTCGCCTGGGTGGCGGGCTGTTGACCCACGCTTCGGACCTTGACCTGATCTATCTGTTTACCGGGGATTATTCGGCAGAATCGGATGGTCGACGTCCGCTTGGGGCGACGCATTATTTCAACCGGCTGGCCCAGCGGGTCACGGCGGCCCTGTCGGTTCCCACGTCGATCGGACCGCTTTACGAGGTCGACACGCGGCTGCGGCCGTCGGGCGCGCAGGGTCCGCTGGTCGTCTCGGTCGATTCGTTCGAGCGCTATCAGCGGGAGGCGGCGTGGACGTGGGAACATATGGCGCTGACCCGGGCGCGACCGATATTCGGGACTGCCGCGGCGCGCGCGTCGGTCGATGCCGTCATCGGCACAGCGCTACGCCAGCCGATCGCGACCCGGCGTCTGGCGAGCGACGTGGTGGCGATGCGAGGCGAGATTGCGACGCACAAGCCGCCAAAGGGCTTGCTCGATGTCAAGCTACAGCCGGGCGGCCTCGTCGATCTGGAATTCGTCCTGCATTTTCATCAGCTGGCGAGCGGTATCGGCCTTTGTCCGGACCTGGGTCGGGCGCTAGCCGATCTGACCGGGCGGGGGCTGGTCGAACCGGGCCTTGCCGGTGCCCACGACCTGATGACACGATTGCTGGTGACGTTGCGGCTGGTCGCGCCCGACCTCAGCGAACCCGTCATGGCAAGCCGAGCACTCGTTGCACGCGCCTGCGATAAAGCGGACTGGACAACACTGCTTGCCGATCTCGAAACGGCGCGTCATTGCGTGGCGCGACACTGGCAAGCCGTAAAGGCGCAAGCAGAGGAACAAGCATGAGCGACGTCGGTGATGTCCTGCCCGATCTCGGTTTCGAGACAACCGAGGGCAAGCCCGCGAAATTGAGCGATTACAGGGGGAAGCCTCTTGTCGTGTATTTCTATCCGAAGGATGACACGTCCGGATGCACAACCGAAGCAAAGGCATTCAGTGACCTGATGCCGGAGTTCG
Organism: Sphingomonadales bacterium; assembly: GCA_038225385.1. Lineage (GTDB taxonomy): Bacteria > Pseudomonadota > Alphaproteobacteria > Sphingomonadales > Sphingomonadaceae > Sphingomonas_O. The sequence goes on from JBBRRC010000015.1 coordinate 55,706, forward strand.
CAGCGCTCGGTGTGGCGGTAGTCGGCGTGTCGAAGGACTCTGTCGCCAGTCACCAGAAGTTCATCAAAAAATACGAGCTGAAGGTGCCGCTCGTGTCCGACGTCGACGGCAGCCTGTGCGAGGGACTGGGTGTCTGGGTCGAGAAATCGATGTACGGCAAGAAATATATGGGGATCGAACGCGCGACATTTCTGGTCGGCTCCGATGGTCGTATCGCCCAGGTCTGGCGCAAGGTAAAAGTGCCCGGCCATGCCGAATCGGTCCTGACCGCCGCACGCGCGATGATTGCCTGATCACGTCATCGGTAACGGGAAATTAAGCCAAAAAATCGGTTTTGCCACGGCTCGTCGCGTCGACCGCCCCGTCTGACGCGGGGCATTTGCGACAATCTGAAGACTGCGCCACGCCACGGCTATCAAGGGACTGAAACGTTCGGGCAGCAATGGTGAACAATTGCCGCAGGAAAAAGTTCCAGCTTACCCTTACTGGTCGCGGGGGATTGAATGAAATTGGCGCAATTTTTCGGGCATGACTTCATGTCCGCGGTCCGCTCCTCTTTTCGTTCGCGGGATCTGTTTTTTCACGACGGCGCCGTAATGCGGCAAATCCATATTTCGGCCAAGGCTCAGGTCACCGCCGCCGCAACCGGCATGGCGACGGTCGGTCTGTCGCTGGTTGCGATCACGCAAATTGCGGTAGGCACGCCCGTTATGGCCAATGCGCTGGTGTCGACGGTTTCGGCCGACGCTGCAGTGATTCAGATGGATAGCAAGGTACGCGCCATGCAGGCCGAACTCGCCGTCATCCGCCAGCAGGCCACTGAGCATGCCAGGCGCCTGGAGGCGCGACAGGCGATGCTCGATGCGGTGATCAGCGGCAAGGCGATCATGCCTGCCTCCGTCCCCGCCTCCACTCCTCTGTCGCCGCAGGCCAATTCGGTCATCGCGCCGCTCGCCGCCGTCGAAGGTCGTCAGAATATGCTGGCGTCGCGTCTGACGGCAGTGACCGAAGCACGTTATCATCAGGCCGCAGCCGCGCTCGACAAGGTTGGCCTCGACCCACGCCGTTTCCACCAGATCGCAGGGGCAATGGGTGGTCCCTATGAACCGCTGCCCGCCGCCGGGACGGTGGTCGCCGGACAGGCCGATCCCCAGTTTCGCGCTCTGTTCCAGTCGTGGAAGCGGCTCGAGCAGCTGCAGCAGGGTATCGTCTCCATCCCTTCACAACGTCCCGTCGACTCGGTCACGTTCACCAGCGGGTTCGGGGTGCGCAGTGACCCGTTCCGTGGAACAGCGGCAATGCACGCGGGCGTCGACATGCCGGGTCCCGTCGGCACGCCGATCCACGCGACCGCCGATGGCATCGTATCGCGGGCGCAGTGGGTGAACGGCTACGGCAATCTGGTCGAGCTTGACCACGGCAAGGGCATTCAGACCCGCTATGGCCATCTGTCGGCGATCCTGGTCCAGCCGGGCATGCGCGTGACGCGCGGCCAGCTGATCGCACGCATGGGGTCTACCGGGCGTTCGACGGGGTCGCACCTCCATTACGAGGTCAGGCTCGACGGGCACGCGGTCAATCCGATGCCTTTCCTCCAGTCGGCCAGCTATCTGCTCGCCATGCAGCCGATCCCCAAGGGGAAGGTAGCAATGGGCGGACCCGCTGGCGATTAAGCCGCCAAACTTGCTGGGAGCGGTCTTCGCGCCTATCTCTCTTGCATGACTGCAACCGTTGACCTTACCGAATCCGCGGCTCGCCGTGTTGCGGCGATTGCGACGCGGCAGGGCAGGCCGGCCATGTTGCGGCTTGCGGTCGAGGGCGGCGGCTGTTCGGGTTTCCAATATCGCTTCGAACTGGCCGAGCGTGCCGAGGCCGATGACAGCGTGGCGGTTCGCGACGGTGTTTCCCTGATCGTCGATCCGATGAGCCTCGATCTGATCGCGGGCAGCGAGGTCGATTATGTCGAATCGCTCGGCGGGGCGGCGTTCCGCGTCACCAATCCCAACGCGGCCTCGGGATGCGGTTGCGGGTCGAGCTTTTCGATCTAGTCCACCACATTGACCCGCATCGCGACCTACAACGTCAACGGCATCAAGTCGCGTCTGCCGCGCCTGCTCGAATGGCTTGATGAGCAAAAGCCGGATATCGTCTGCCTTCAGGAACTGAAGACGAGCGACGAGACTTTCCCCGAGCGCGACATTCGCGATGCCGGCTATGGCGCTATCTGGCACGGGCAAAAAGGCTTCAACGGAGTGGCCGTCCTGGCGCGAGGCGTCGACCCGGTCGATCGTCAGAAGGGATTGCCGGGCGATCCCGACGATACGCATAGTCGCTACCTCGAGGCCAGCATCGACGGGCTGGTCGTCGCGTCGATCTATTTGCCCAATGGCAACCCGCAGCCGGGCCCCAAGTTCGATTATAAGCTTGCCTGGTTCGAACGGCTGAACGCGCACGCCGCCGAATTGCTTGCCGGCGAAGAAACGGTGGTGCTGGCCGGGGATTATAACGTCGTGCCGACCGATCAGGACATCTGGCGGCCGGACGGGCTGGGCGACGATGCGCTGGTCCAGCCGGCATCACGGGCGGCTTTTCGCCGGCTGGCGGCACAGGGCTGGACCGACGCGCTGCGCGTGCGCCATCCGACCGGGCAGCTCTGGACGTTCTGGGATTACCAGATGAACGCCTGGCCGCGCGACGCCGGCTTTCGCATCGATCATCTGATGCTCTCCCCCGAGGCCGCGGACCGGCTGGTCGATGCCGGTGTCGACCGGGAATACCGCGGCCGCGAAAAGGCGAGCGATCATGCGCCGACGTGGATCGTGTTGCGCTAGCCAGAAGCCGGGGGCATTTGCGCTGCCAGCGCTTCAGCCGCCCTGTCGAACGCCCGCCACGCCGCCCCGGCGAGCGCGCCACCGACACTGACCCGCCGTACGCCCAGTGCGGCCAGATCGGCGACGCGCATCGCGTCCGACATCGGGAGCACGTTGACCGGTTTTGGAGCGACCGCGCGGACGATCGTGGCAATATCGGCAGCTTCGGTGACGCCGGGCGCATAGAGGCAATCGGCGCCGGCATCGGCAAAGGCGACCAGACGTCTGACGCTCTCGTCGAGATCGGGCGCGCCGGTCAGATAGCGCTCGGTTCGGGCGACGAGGATGACACCCGTCGCAGACGCGTCGATCGCCGACCGCGCGGCGGCGATGCGGGCGACCGACAGGTCGAAGGGATACAGGCCGGTGCTCTGGCGATCCTCGATCGACAGACCTGCGATGCCGGTGTCGATTGCCAGCGTGACATTCGCGGCAACCTCGTCAGGCGCGTCGGCGAAACCGTTCTCGAAATCGGCATTGACCGGCAGGTCGGTCGCCGCAGTCAGCATCCTCAGGTGATCGAGCACCTGGTCGAGGGTCAGCTCATAATCCTCGAAGCCCATCGACCGCGCCGCCGCCGAACTCGAAGATGCCAGCGCCTTGAAGCCGAGCGCTGCCAGCCGCCGCGCGCTGCCGACGTCCCAGGGATTGGGCAAAATGAAACAGCCGCTTTCATGCAGCGCGCGGAATGCGGCGCGGCGTTCCGCCCAGTGATCGCCTGCTGTCACGAGGTCGCAGAACCGTCCAGTGTCGTGGCGTTGTGGCCCCGGATCATTCGGCCAGCCCCTTTTCGTATACGGTGTAGGTCTTGTTGATCTTGCTTCCGATCGTGTCGGCGATGGCGCGCATCCCCTGATTGTCGTCGAGGATCCAACCGATCTCGCCGCGCGTCGCGCCAAATTTGGCAATGGCGTCACGGCGGCTGAACTCGATCATCATGAAGGCGAGCTGGCTGGCGAGGCGCGTGGCCTGAAGACGTTTGACGACGCCCATCAGCGGCACCCGGATGGTCCGCACTTTGGGTGCGCGCAGCCACCATAACAGCCGTGCCCAGTTGAACGGGAACAGGGATCCCCCGTAACCGACCAGCTTTTCGTTGATGTCCGGAAGGGTAATCATGAAGGCGACAGCCTCTCCCTCGACCTCTGCGACGCGGATCAGGTCCTCGAAGACGATCGGTTTCAGTTTTTTGCCGACATGGGCGATCTCCGCGTCGGTCAGCGGCACCGTGCCCCAATTACTGCTCCACGCATCGTTCAATATGCCGAGGATCAGGGCGGCTTCTTCGTCGAAGCGCTTTTTGTTGACGCGTCGCACCGTGATGCGCGGGTTGCGCTCGCCCGATGCAATGATGCGTTCGACCAACGGCGGGAACGGGACCGTTATGTCGAGATCATAGGTGTTGAGGCGCTTGACCGCGCGATAGGCGCATGCCTCGACCCAGGGCTGATAGGCGGCGCTGTTGTGGCCCATCATGACCGTTGGTGGATGGTCAAATCCCATCGTCAGCAGACCGGGTTCGTCCCAGATCGACAGCGACATCGGCGCAAGGACCCGGGTCATGCCACGGGCGCGAAGCTCGTCCTCGGCGCGGGCGATGAGGGCCGTCGCAATTTCCTGATCCTCGGCCTCGAACAGTCCCCAATTGCCTGTGCCGGGGCCCAGACCTATTTCGACCGGCTGGCTCTGCACGAGATGGTCGATGTGCGCTGAAATCCGCCCGACGACGCGGCCGTCGCGTTCGGCCAGGAACAATTGCGCCTCGCCGTGCTCGAACCACGGGTTATTGCCCGGCGTGATCAGCGCATGGGCCTCGTCCTTCAGCGGCGGAATCCAGTTAGGATCGTTCGCATATAGTCGGTACGGCAGGTCGACGAACGCCCGGCGATCGGCCTTCGACGCGACGGGCCGAACAATGATCTTGCTGGTGGTCAAAGCCTGAGTCCCGTTGACGACGCTCCCTTTCGCGTCCCGCCTGTGACCGATTTTGTCAAGTCGGGTGGCATTGCCACTCTCGCGCCATTATCTGTGGTCAATGGCAGTCTCAGCTAAGCATATGGAAACAACTCTTCTCGAGCGGCACAATGCCGATCCTTCAACGGCGGCAAATGCGCGCGCCGCCCGCGCGCGCGTGCCCGACGACTCCGTGATGTTGCGTACTGCGGTGGAGGTCAGCCGCGACCTGGCCCAGCCGAGTGCCGCCATCTACTGGAACGACCTCATCGCGTCGGCCATCACGGGCTATGCGGCACTCCTTGCCGCGATGCTGACGGCATCCACGGGCTTGGCGATCGCTGCGGGCGTCGTTGCGGTCCTCGCCCTTTATCGCGCGGGCAGTTTCATTCATGAACTGACTCACCTCAAGGAATCGGCGCTGCCTGGTTTCCGCCTTGGCTGGAATATGGTCATCGGCATTCCCCTGATGGTGCCGTCTTTCATGTATGAGGGGGTGCACACCCTTCACCACGCGCGCACCCGGTACGGAACGGCAGACGACCCGGAATATCTGGCGCTCGCACTGATGAAACCGTGGTCGCTGCCGCTGTTCGTCACCGCGGCGCTGCTTGCGCCGGTTGCGCTGCTGGCGCGTTTTGCGGTCCTGGCGCCGCTGTCGGTGGTGTCACCGTCGTTGCGGACATTCGTTACCGAGCGCTTTTCCGCGCTGGCGATCAACCCCGCTTTCCGGCGTCGTCCGTCAGAAGGCGCGTTCAGGGCCTATTGGCTGCGGCTCGAGGTGGCGACCAGCATATGGGCGGTCGCACTGCTGGCGATGGTCGCGACCGGGGTCATCCCGCTGCGCGCATTCCTCATCTTTCTTGCGGTTGCCTCGGGTGTCGCGGTCATCAATCAGGTGCGCACGCTTGTCGCCCATCTGTGGGAGAATGAAGGGGAGCCAATGACGGTGACCGCGCAATACCTGGATTCGGTCAATGTACCGCCGCCATCGCCGCTCGCCGCTATCTGGGCGCCGGTCGGACTGCGCTATCACGCATTGCATCATCTGTTGCCGAGCGTGCCCTATCATGCCCTGGGCGAAGCCCACCGGCGGCTAAAAGCCGAACTGGTCGCCGAATCGCCGTATCACCGCGCGAGCTACCCGGGATTGGGCGGATTGGTCGGGCGGCTGGCAAGCAAGACGGTGCAAGGTACTACGCGCTGAGCCGCATCATTCTTCGGTGCGGATCAGCACCGCTTCGCCGATAAGCAGGAACAAGAGGAACGGACCCCACGCGGCAAGCAGCGGTGGGTAGGCACCGAGATTGCCCATCGCCAGCCCGAAATTGTCCGCGACGAAATACGCAAAACCAAGTGCCATGCCAATGACCGCGCGAACGAACAATCGCCCGGAACGGGCAAGGCCGAAGGCAGCGACGGCGGCGAGCAGCGGCATCAGGACCGTGGACAGCGGTCCGGAGAGCTTGTGCCACAGCGCCGCCTTCAGCGCGTCGGTCGGTCGGCCAGCAACGTCGAGATCGTCGATAGCCTGATTCAGCTCGCCGAACGACAGTCCTGCGGGATCGACCGAATTGAGCGTGAACTGGTCGGGACGGACATTCGGCGCGACGGTGATGGTGCCCAGCATGCTGCGCACACCCGTCGTCACGTCGAACAGCCTCGCGTTGGTCATTTCCCAGCCCCCGGCAACCGGGCGCGCGGTGTCGGCGGTGACGATCGATTTCATCACCCCACCGTTGCGGTCATAAACGGCGATACGGGTCAGCAGTGTGTTAGCACCGCGTCCGGTCGCGACATCGGCGTGGATAAGGTCGTCGCCGCTTTTGACCCAGACATTCGTCTGTCCGTCATGCCCGCTCGGCATTGCGGCATAATCGACCGCTTGCCAGCGGTTCAGTGTGGCCGCCGCTCGCGTGACGACGCGCTCGTTGAAGGCAAAGGCGACGAGCGCGACGCCGAGGCTGGCCACAACAAAGGGAGCAAGCACCTGATGCGCAGACAGGCCCGACGCCTTCATCGCGATCACTTCGCTATTCTGGTTCAGCGACATGAACGCGATCAGCGTCCCCAGCAGGATAGAAAAAGGCAGAAAACGCTGGATGATCTCGGGGATTCTGAGCGATACATAAGTGAGCAGCTGCGCCTGGCCGTTTCCGGCCGCGCTCAGGATCTTGTCGCTTTCGCTGAGCAGATCGAGTGCCTGTAGCACGAGGACAAGCATCGCCAGCACGGCGAGACCCCGCGTCAGAAACAGCTTTGCCATGTAAAAACTGACGGTGCGCGACGGGAAGAACTGGGGCAGCATCAGGCGCGGGCCGCAAACAGGCTACGGACAGCAGCGACCGCCTTGCCGGCGACGCGGTCGAGCCCGCCGATCGGCTGACCACCGGGCACGAAAGCGATCGTATAATACATCCAGAGGATCAGCGCTGCGAACAGCGCAAAGGGAACCCACAGGGCGAAAAACGGATCGATCAGGCCGAGCGAACCCATGCCCGAGGCGTATTCGTTGACCTTGTGATAGGTCACAACCATCACGATCGAGACGAACACGCCAAGCGCCGACGTCGATCGTTTGGGCGGCACGGCCAGGGCGACCGCGAGCAGGGGCAGCAGGAACATCATCATCACCTCTGCCAGGCGGAAATGGAAATTGGAGCGGGCCTCGTCACGCATCACCTTTGTCAGTTTGGTGTCGCGCCCGGTCTGAACGAGTTCGGGCAGCGTCTGTTCGAGCTGATTCTCGCCGCGCTTGCGGAAATTTTCGATTTTCGGCAGGTCAATCGGCAGGTCGTGCGCGGTAAAGGTCAGCACGCGTGGCGCGCGGTAATCGGGCGCGTCGTGGACAAGTGTCCCGTTCGACAAACGCAGGATGATGACGTCGGGATCGTCGGTGGCGAGGAAGCGGCCACGCTCTGCCGCGACCGATAGCGTCTTGCCACCCTTTGACCGCGCCATCACGAAAATCCCCGACAGCTCGCGGCCCTGGTCGGCGCTGCGGTCGATGCGCAGGGTCATGTCCTTGCCCAGCTTGTTGAACTCGCCGACCTTGATCGACGCACCGAGGGCGCCGGAGCGCAACTCGAACCGCAGGCCCTCATAGGCATAGCGTGCCTTTGGCTGGACGTATCCGACGATCGCCAGGTTCACGATCGCGAGGCCAAGAGCGTAAAGATAGGGGACGCGCAGCAGTCTGGTATAGCCGAGCCCGACCGCCTGCATCACATCGAGCTCCGACGACAGGGCAATACGCCGGAACGCCAGGAGGATGCCCAGCAGCAAGCCGATGGGAATCCCGAGCGACAGATATTCGGGCAGCAGATTGGCGAGCATCCGCCATACGACATTGACCGGCCCGCCCTCCGACGCAACAAAGTCGAACAGCCGCAGCATACGGTCGAGGACCAGCAGCATGGCGGCGATGACCAGCGAACTGAGCAGCGGCACCAGGATCAGCCGGGCAAGATAACGATCGGTGGCGGAAAACAGGGTCACGACGTGGATGCAGGCTCCGGGAGGGGCGGAAAGGGGAGCAGGAGCAACGCCCCTATCAAGCGGCGGCCCGTGTTTCCAGCGCCGACCGGGGCGGCGGCACCGTTTGCGTTGCCGCGGCGATGGCACTGGCCAGTGCACCGATGGTAAATGGCTTGCGCAGGACCGGGCTCTCGCCAAAGGCCTTGGCATCCTCAATGTCACCGGCAAAGCCGGTGACGAAGATCGCCTTGAGGTCGGGTCGCTCACGCGCCAGTTCCGCGACGAGGTCAGGCCCGGACAAGCCGGGCATCAACACGTCGGACAGCACCAGGTCGATATCAGGATTGGCCCTCAACAACTCCAGCGCCGTTTCGCTGCCGAGGCACGCGATCGGGTCGTGCCCGATCTCAAGCAGGGCATCCACCGTTGACGCGAGGACACGCGTGTCATCCTCGACAACCAATATCCGGAGCTGTTGCGCGGCTGGTGCGATGTCCGGGGTGACCGCTTTTGGCCGTTCCATCGGGTCGCTCGCGTGCCCATGGCGGGGGAGGTAGAGCGATACTGTGGTACCGATCCCTTCGGACGAGTCGACGGTCACCGTTCCGTTCGCCTGGCGCACATGGCCAAACACCTGGCTCAGCCCGAGCCCCGTGCCCTTGTCGGCAGTCTTGGTGGTGAAGAACGGATCGAAAATCCGATGCTGGTGGTGTTTCGGAATGCCGATGCCGGTGTCGCTGACGCTGATCCGCACATAGTCGCCCGCCGGCAGTTCGGCGACCTCGCCCTCGGTCAGGACGACGCGCGCCGTGGCAATGGTCAGCGTCCCCCCCTCTTCCATGGCGTCGCGCGCATTTACCGCCAGGTTGAGCAGCGCGTTTTCCAGCTGGTGGCGGTCGACGAAGATCGGCCAGCCGTCAGCGCGGGCGAGATGCTGGACCACGATCCGGTCACCGAGCGTGCGGTCAAGCATCTCGGACATTTCGGCGATCAATATGTCCGCGTCGTTGGTGGTCGGCAGCAGGGGCTCTGCGCGCGCGAAAGACAACAGGCGCTTGGTGAGCGCGGCGGCGCGATTGGCCCCTTCATAGGCGCTGTCGAGGTGACGCGTCGGGTCGCCCGTTCCATCCTTGATCCGTCGCTTCGCGAGTTCGACGCCGCCCAGCACCACCGACAGCATATTATTGAAATCATGGGCAATGCCGCCAGTCAGCTGGCCAACGGCATCCATCTTTTGCGCCTGACGCAGGCGCTCCTCGGCCATTTGCCGCGTCTCCATTTCCTCTAGCAGACGCTGATTGGCCGCGCTGAGTTCGGCGGTGCGGCTTTCGACCGCCTCCTCGAGTTCTGCGCTGCGCTCTTCCTCGAGCAGCCGGCGCTGCGCTTCGCTCAGCGACCGGAATGCCAGCACGCCGGCACCAGTCAGCAGGATTATGCCGGCAATCGATACGATCGTCGCGAGCGTGTTCGCCCGGCTGATCCGCACGTCGGCAGTCCTGCTCCGCCGCGTCAGGACGTCGCGCTCCTGGTCGATAATGCCCTGAATCAGGGCATTGACGCGATCGAGCGACGGTGACGTGCGGATCTTGTAATAGGTGGCGAGTGCTTCGTTGTTCTGGCTGTAGGTGGTGCGTAGCGCGGTCTGTGCCAGTTCGTTGCCGCGCCCGTCGAAGGCGATACGCAATTGCGCGACGCGCGATGCCTGCGCCGTGTCCTCGTGGCTCGCGCTTTCGAGCCTGTCGAGCAACAGCCCCGCCGTGCGCCATTCGTCGGAATAGAGGGCGCCGAGAGAGTGATCGCCGGCCCCACTGATCACAAAGCGGCCCAGCGCCGCTTCGCTGCGCGCCATCGTTGCGTCGAGCGTCGCGGCGAGGATGATGCGGTTCGAGCTTCGTTCCTGAAGGCGAAGGGCGTCGTCGCGCTCGCGATTGGCGGCGGCAAGCGCGAAGACCAGCGTGACAATAAACGCGCCCGCACCGACGGCGGCCAGGATCAGCCACAGCCAGGGCCTGCGCCGCACATTGTCGATCGCCTCGTCCCGCATAACCTGACCTTAGCGCGGTCGATTCGCGGGCGAAAGGGCTAGGAAATAATGCCCGTTGCGCGGCCGGCTGTCGCGAAGCGGTCAAGGATCGTCCCGACCTCCTCTGCACTATGCTCAGCGCATAGCGAACAGCGTAGCAGGGTCATGTTGGCTGGCGTTGCCGGCGGGCGGGCAAGATTGACATACACGCCGTTCTCGAGGAGCGCCGACCACATCGCCGCGCCCCGCTCCAGGTCGGGCATGATCACCGCGATGATCGCACTTTGCGCCTCGGGCGTGCCCAGCTCGAATCCCAAATCCCGCAACCCCTTGTGCAAAATGCGCGAATTTTCCCACAGGTGCGCTCGCTTGTTGCCCGCGTGCATCAGCTTGCGGATCGACGTTTCAGCTGTCGCCACGACGCTAGGCGGCAGCGAGGCCGTGAACACATAAGGGCGGCAGACCAGCCGCATGATCTCAAACTTGGGATGGTTCGAGACGCAGAAGCCGCCAACGGTACCGACGCTTTTGGAAAACGTGCCGATGACGAAATCGACGTCGGCCAGGCATCCCTGATCCTCGGCGACGCCCCGGCCGTGTTCACCGAAAAAACCCATCGAATGCGCTTCATCGACGAGGATCATCGCCTTGTGCCGTTTGGCGACGGCAATCATCGCCGTCAGCGGCGCGATGTCGCCGAGCATCGAATAGACGCCCTCCAGCACGACGAGCTTGCCGGCGTCTGCAGGGATGCGGCCCAGACGGCGGTCGAGGTCGTCGACGTCGTTATGCCTGAACCGCACGATCTGCGCATTGCCGAGCGCGCAACCGTCATAGATCGAGGCGTGGCTGTCGGCGTCGAGAACGACAAAGTCGTCCTTCCCCGCGATCGTCGAAATAATGCCGAGGTTGGCCTGATAGCCGGTGGAGAATACCATGGCATGCTCCATTCCGTAGAATTCCCTGAGCGCGTCCTCGCACGCCTTGTGCCCCTGATACGTGCCGTTGAGCACGCGGCTCCCCGTGGTACCCGATCCGAACTCCTCAAGCGCACGCTTTCCGGCGTCGATCACGTCGGGATCGAAGGTCATTCCCATATAGTTGTAGGTGCCAAGCAATATGGTCTCGCGCCCGTTGCAGATCGCGCGCGTCGGCGAGAGCACTTTTTCCATGACCAGCGAAAAGGGGTCACGCTGCCCGGTGGCGAGCAGCTCTTCGCGCTGCTGGATCAGCGGGTCGAATTTCGAAAATAGATCTGACATCTAAGCGCCTTCGGCCTTGAGCTTGACGACCGCGTCGATCAGCTGGCCGACCGTTTCGATCTCGGCCTGCATGTTCATCGTGATCATCACGTCAAATTCGTCCTCGATCGCTGCGACGAAATCCATGACGGTCAGCGAATCCCATTCAAGGTCGTGTTGGAACGTGGTCGCCTCGGTCAGTGCCACGCCCTTTTTGTTGAAGGGCTTGATCTGGGCTTCGACGATGTTGTGGATATGCGCGCGGTCGGTCATTCATTGTCCTTAGGGGCTGTCAGGACCCCGTGTCACCTGATTGCGGCGAATGATTGGCAAAGCATGTCGCCGATGGCACTCTGTCGACATGACCGCACCCCGCTCATTTGCTCCCAATGCCGTGCACATGATCCGCACGGTTCAGATGATCCATGTCCAGCTTTCGGCGATGGCGGACCAGAAGGCGAGCATCCTGATGGCGGCAAGCTTCGTGGTTTTCACGATCACCATCAACCAGGCAAATGGACATCTGCCGCCGTTGCCGCTGCTCGTCCTCGGCAGTTTCGCCTTCGTCAGCGCAATCTGCACGGTCTTGGCCATTCTGCCCAAGACGAAGGTTCCGGCCGGCGCGCCGACAAACCTGCTGTTCTTTGGCTCGTTTGCCCAGTTGTCGCAGGATGTCTTCGTCGACCGGGTGGTCGATGCGATGGCCGATGAGGAAACGATGCTGCGGACGATCGCCACCGATGTCTATGGCAATGGCCGCGTGCTGTTCGACAAGAAGTACCGCTACCTCGAATTCGGCTATCGCATTTTCCTGACCGGGCTGGTCGCGTCGGCACTGGTCTTCGTGGGGCGGGCGATGACCTAGAGCCAGCCCTTTTCACGGTACCAGTGCGCCGTTGCCGCGAGGCCCGCCGCAGTGGCGATTTCGGGCCGCCACAGATCGACGGGGACCCGCCTTTCGGGATCGATCGTCCAGTCGCGGTGGCAGAAATAGGCGACGCGGTCCGGCGTCAGCCTCGCCCTTTCACCCCGGATCAGGACGTCGGCGCGCGCTGCGACAGCCAGAAGGGCGCGGGGCAGAGGGGCGATCAGTGGTTTGCACCCGAGCGCGCTCGCGATCGCGCGGGCGTAATCCAGATGGGACCAGCCGTACGGCATGCCGTCGTCCGCCTCGTAAAAGCCATGTGAGGGACCGCTGTCGGCAAGCGTCACGATCAGGCGCGCGAGGTCGGCGGCGTGGACAACCGACATACGGCCAGCAGGGGGCAATGGCATGAACCCGCGCCGCGCCATGCGGAACAGTTCGAGATTGTCGGTGTCGCCGGGCCCATAGACGGCCGGTGGGCGCACGACCCGCCAGTCGAGCGTCGAGGTGACGACCGCATCTTCGGCTGCCCGCTTGGACGCGCCATAGACCGATAGCTGCGGCTCACGCGCGGCAAGCGACGAGACATGGACGAAACGGGTGATGCCGGCAGCCTCGGCCGCGTGGAGCATCGCCAGCGTCCCGAGCCGGTTGCCGCTGTCGAACCCCGCCGCATCGGGCGCATTCACCACGCCGGCGACATGAATAACCGCCTCCGCATCGCGGCACACAGTCGCGAGCGCGGTGTCGTTGTCGAGGGTTCCCTCTATCCAGCTCACCCGTTCGCGCGGCGGCTGAGGTCGGCGGGTCAGCGCCTGGACGGCATGCCCCAGCGCGGTCAACCGGTCGAGGACATGGCCGCCAACGAAACCGGTGCTGCCCGTCAGCGCAATCTTCACAGCAGAACCATGTGATCGCGGTGGACCATCGCCGAGCGCGGCGCATAGCCCAGCGCCTCGCCGATGGCATCGCTTTTCATTCCTGAGATCCGGGTTGCCTCGTCCGACGAATATTCGGCAAGGCCCCGCGCCACCACGGTGCCAAGGGGCCCGAGGATGTCGACGACATCGCCCCGTGCGAACCGACCGACGACCGCGCGCGTGCCCGCCGCGAGCAGGCTGGCGCCTCCCGCCAGGGCCTTTGCCGCGCCCGCATCGACCTCGATCGTTCCCTTCACCGTCAGGCGTCCGGCGAGCCACGCCTTGCGGCCCTGAGCCTTGCGATCGGCGACGAACACGGTTCCGGCACCTGCCTCCGCGCGGGCAAGCGGCCGTGGCTCGTGCCCCGAGACGATGATGAGGTCGACACCGCTCGACGTCGCGATGCGCGCGGCCTCGATCTTCGATGCCATTCCGCCAGAGCCCATGCCGGACGTCGTTCCCCGCGTGGCCATCGCCTCGATGCGGGCATCGATTCGGTCGACGCGGGCGATCCGGGTGGCGGCGGCATCGCGTGCCGGGTCCGCTGTATAGAGCCCGTCGACATCGGACAGCAGGATAACCTGTGCAGCTCCAGCGGCCTGCGCGATCCGCGCCGCCAGCCGGTCGTTATCGCCGAAACGGATTTCCTCGGTAGCGACCGAATCATTCTCATTGATGATGGGCACGACGCCGAGCGACAACAGCCGGTCGAGCGTCGCCGATGCGTTGAGATAGCGCCGCCGGTCCTCGAGGTCGTCAAGCGTCACCAGCATTTGCGCGGCCGTCAGGCCATGACTGTCGAGCAGTTCGGCCCATATGCCCGACAGGGCGATCTGGCCCGTGGCGGCGGCAGCCTGGGCGTCCTCCAGGCTTGCACGACCGCCCTTGACGAGACCCAGCCGCCGCGCACCGAGAGCGATCGCGCCCGATGACACGACGGCGACCTGTTGTCCCTGCGCCCGTCGCTCGGCGATCTCTCCGACCAGTGAACTCAGCCATTCGCGCCGCACGGCACCGGCGTCGACCAGCAGCGCTGATCCGACCTTGACGACAATCCGGGTCATGACAGCCCGTCGACCAGGCCTTGCGCGTCAAGCCGAATGTGCTCGGCGGAAGGAACGCGGGGCAGGCCGGGCATGGTCGTGATTTCGCCGCATATCGCCACGACGAATCCGGCACCAGCTGCCAGCCTCACCTCGCGAACATCGAGGACATGCCCCGTCGGCGCGCCGAGCAGGGAGGGATCGGTCGAGAAACTATATTGAGTCTTGGCGATGCAGACCGGCAGATGCCCGTAGCCCGCCCCCTCCCACCGCTTCAGCTGCGCACGGACGCGGGGTTCGGCGACGGCCTCTGACGCGCGATAAATGCGTGTGGCGACCGTATTGATCTTGTCGAACAGCGGCAGATCGTCGTCATAGAGAGGTGCGAATTGCGCCTGACCATCGGCGGCCAGCGTCGCCACGGCGTCGGCGAGATCGCGCGCCCCTGCGCCCCCCCTGGCCCAGTGATGACAGATGACCGCGCGCGCGCCGTGGGCCGCCGCCATTTCTTCGATGACGGCGAGTTCGGCCGCCGTATCGGTGACGAAATGATTGATCGCGACGACCACGGGCACGCCGAACTGGCGAACATTCTCGATATGCCGGATCAGATTGACCGCACCGCGGCGCACCGCGCCACCGTCCTCATGGGCAAGGTCGCCCTTTGTCACGCCGCCGTTCATTTTCAGCGCACGCACCGTTGCGACGATGACGCCCACGTCTGGCCTCAGGCCGGCAACCCGGCATTTTATGTCGAAAAACTTTTCGGCGCCCAGATCGGCCCCGAAGCCCGCCTCGGTGACCACATAGTCGCCAAGGGTCAGCGCCAGCCTGGTCGCGATGATGGAATTGCAGCCATGGGCGATGTTGGCAAACGGCCCGCCATGGATCAGCGCGGGGTTGCCTTCGAGTGTCTGGACGAGATTCGGTTTGATGGCCTCTTTAAGCAGTACGGCCATTGCCCCATCGGCTTTCAGGTCGCCCGCGGTCACCGGCTGTCGGTCGAAGGTGTAGCCAACGACGATACGCCCGAGACGCTTTTCGAGATCGTGCAGGTCGTCGGCGAGGCATAATATCGCCATGACTTCAGATGCCACGGTGATGTCGAAGCCCGATTCGCGAGGGTAGCCGTTGGCGACCCCGCCCATCGACTGGACGATGTGGCGCAGGGCGCGATCATTAACGTCGAGAACGCGTCGCCAGACGACGCGGCGGACATCGATGCCGAGGGCATTGCCCCAGTGGACATGATTGTCGATCATCGCCGCAAGTAGATTGTGCGCCGCGGTCACGGCGTGAAAATCGCCGGTGAAATGGAGGTTGATGTCCTCCATCGGCACCACCTGTGCCCGGCCGCCGCCAGTGGCGCCGCCCTTGGCACCAAAGCAGGGCCCGAGCGAAGGCTCCCGCAGGGCGAGGATGGTCTTTCGACCCGTCAGGTTCAGCGCGTCGGCAAGGCCGATCGACGTCGTCGTCTTGCCCTCACCTGCAGGGGTTGGATTGATGGCGGTGACGAGGATGAGCTTGCCCGTCCGCTCGGTCTTGCGAGCGGCGAGGCCCACCTTCGCCTTGTAGCGTCCATAGGATTCGACCGCGTCTGCCGGGATTCCGGCACGTCCGGCAACGTCGACGATCGGGAGCAGCGAAACGCTGCGGGCAATTTCAAGATCGGTTGGCACCAGCAGGTGTTAGCATCGATTACGCCGTTCGCCAGCCGCGTTCGGACCGCGCTTGGCCACTTTTCCGACTATCCATTGGTTTCGCGGAAAGAATTGATATGGTCACGCCGTGGAAGCGAACAGAACCAACAGCGATGACACACGCCCCGTGGCTGATGTGCTGGGTGTCGAGCACCCTTCGGCAGCCAAGATAGGCCCAACTGAAAACGCCATCGCGCTGGCCGGCTTTCGGATCGTCGAGCGCGTCTTGCTGATCGTCATCGCGCTGCTGACGCTCGGCGCCGTCGGCGTCGAACTCTACCGCGTTTATCTCGATCAGACGATCAACCTGTCCGATCTGCTGCTGATGTTCCTCTACACCGAGGTGATCGGGATGATTGCCGTGTTCTATACGGGCACGGGATCGCCGTTCGTCTATCCGATCTTTATCGCGATCACCGCATTGGCGCGTCTGATCGTCCTGCAGGGCAAGACAATGGCCCCGCAGAACACGCTGTTCGAGGCCGCGGCTATCGTCTTGCTGGCCCTGTCGGTGGTGATTCTAGCAAGATCCGCGCGGCACTAAGAGGGGAGAGGGGCGTCGAGCCAGGGTTGCCGGGCGAAGAGCGACGCCCGAGCCCAGACTACCGCAATTTCGAAATTTGCAGCCCGTCGCTCCTCGCCCGATCCCGCACCGATTCCTCGCTGCGGGTCAGCGCCTTGGCGATGGATTTGAGCGCCATGCCCTTTTTAGCGAGCATATGGAGCTTTTGAATCTCCTCGGTCGTCCAGGGCTGACGGTGACGTTCGAAGCGTTCGGCCACTACACTGGCGACCATTCGGCGGCTTCTTCGGTGGCATCCGCCGCAACTCCTCCGGGTGTCGGGATCGCGTCGGTCAGGCGGTCGAGCACCGTCCCGATCCCCTCGCCACTCGCACCCGACATCGGCATGATCTCGCATTTCGTGGCACGCTTCAGCTTGGCGGCAAGTTTCTTGACCACATCGGGCGCGAGCGCGTCGATCTTGTTCAGTCCGATGACTTCGGGCTTGTCGGTAAGGCCGGCGCCATAGATGTCGAGTTCATTGCGCACCGTCCGCCACGCCCCGACCGGATCATCGCCGGTCGCGTCGATCAGGTGAAGCAGGACGCGGCAACGCTCGATATGGCCTAGGAAGCGGTCGCCGATACCTGCTCCGTCGGCAGCGCCCTCGATCAGGCCGGGGATGTCGGCGACGACGAATTCACGGTGCCGGTGGGTGACGACGCCGAGTTGCGGGCGCACTGTCGTGAACGGGTAGGCACCGACCTTGGCATTGGCGTTGGTAACGGCGTTGATGAAGGTCGACTTGCCGGCGTTGGGCAGACCGAGCAGACCGATATCCGCAAGCAGTTTCAGCCGCAGCCAGACCCACGCTTCCTCGCCGGGCCATCCAGTCCCGTGCTGACGCGGGGCCCGGTTGGTCGATGTCTTGTAAGTCGCATTGCCGCGCCCGCCATCGCCGCCGCGCAGGAATACGCGCTTGACCCCAGGCTCGGTGAAATCGGCGAGGACATGTTCCTTGTCCTCGCTCAGGACTTGCGTGCCGACCGGCACCCTGATGACGAGGTCGTTGCCGCCGGCACCCGTCATGTTCGACCCTGCACCCCCTTTGCCCCGTGGCGCCCGGAAATGCTGGGTGTAGCGAAAATCGATGAGGGTGTTCAGACCGGGAATCGCCTCGAACACGATGTCGCCGCCCTTGCCGCCGTTGCCGCCGTCGGGACCGCCATATTCGATGAACTTTTCACGCCGGAACGCGACCGCGCCGGGACCGCCCTGGCCGGATGATATGAAGATCTTCGCCTGATCGAGGAAATGCATGTCAGAGCGCCGCCATCCGCGCCGTCACGCCCGGCGATGCCATCAGCATTCGGTAGGCGATGTCGCGTGCTGCTTCACGGGGTAGCCCCAGCGCGTCGGCCATCGGTTTGCCGAGCAGAGCGTCTCCCAGCGCCATGAACACCAGCGTCAGGGTGTCCTCGCGCAAGACGCCATCTTCATTCTCGTCGCTCAGCTCGTCGACCAGGTCGCGGATCGCGGTCAGGATCGGGTCGAGCGCGTCGCGATTGCCCGACATGATCATCCATGTCGCCAGCGCGCCCGCCCCCTGCTGGTCGAATGCATCGAAGGTGAGATCGACGATCCGGCGCGGATCGGCTTCGCCCCGCCTCGCCCGGATGACCGCCGCCGCGATGTTGTCGCAGACACTCGTCGCGAGCATTGCTGCCAGCGCCTTTTGCAGGCCGAGCGCCGAGCCGAAATGGTGCAGCAGATTGGCATGGGTGCGGTCCACCCTTGCCGCCACAGCCTTGAGCGTCACTGCCTGCGGTCCTTCGGCAATCAGGAGGTCGCGGGCTGCTTCGAGCGCCGCGGAACGGCTTTCGTCAGGGGACAGTCGTTTACGGTCTATTGACATTGATGTAAGTAAGCTCTAATTTCATCGGGACAAGAAGGAGCCTTTAGCATGGCCGCGAGCGACAAGACACCGACTAACAAAACCCCGGCGGACCTGGTCATAACGCCGCGTGACCGGCGATTCGGACGTAACGCACGGCAGGACCGCTGGTGGCTGAACGGTGACCCCGTCGCGACGGCGTTCCACAACGCGCTGTCCATCACTTTCCCGCGCGGTGAGGCATTCTTCGTCGAATCGGTAAAGGCCTTTCGCAATGGCGCGCCGCCGCGTCTGGCGCACGAGATCAAGGCCTTTGTCATGCAGGAAGTCATGCACAGTCGCGAACATGTCTCGTTCAACCAGCGCGTGACAGATGCAGGGTACGAAATCGCGCACCTCGAGCAAGTCGTGATCGACAGTCTCGAAATGACCAAGGGGCGGCCGCAGATACTGAATCTCGCCGTGACGATGGCGCTCGAACATTACACGGCGATGATGGCGCACATGATGCTGCGCGACCCCCGGATTTTCGCCGGTGCCGACAAGGACCTCGCCGATATGTGGAAATGGCATGCGATGGAGGAAATCGAGCACAAGGGCGTGGCCTATGACACCTGGATGCACGCGACCCGCGACTGGACGCGCTTCAAGCGGTGGAAGGTCAAGTCGATCATGATGCTGCTCGTCAGCCGGACGTTCTGGGTCAGGCGCTGGCAGGGGACACTCGACCTGCTCGCCCAGGACGGTATCACGGGCTGGAAGGCGAAGGCGCGTCTGGCCTGGTATCTGTTAGGCACGCCCGGCCCCCTGCGGCGGATGTTCCTGCCCTGGGTCGCATTCTTCATGCCCGGCTTTCATCCCTGGAACCACGACGATCGCGCGTTGATTGCGAAGGCCGAGAGCGATTATGCCGATGCGGTGATGGCGGTGGCGGCCTAGGCCGCCACTGTCTCGTGCAGGTCGAGTGCGTAAGTCGCGGAGTCGGCCAGGACACCTAGCGCGCGACACTCGCGCGGTTCGATATTTCCGGTCGCCCTGAAACCCAATTTTTCAAGAACGCGCGCCGACGCCCGGTTTCCGGTGAAATGCCGCGATCCCAGCCTGTCGATGCGGAGTGAATCGCGCGCCGCGGCGATCACTGCGTGCCCGGCCTCAGTCGCGTAGCCCCGATTCCAGTGCGACGGCACGATCCAATAGCCGAGCTCCGTAACACCCTGTACATCGACGAGGCCGATGCCGCCGATCAGTGTCGGCGCTCCCGGTGTGCGCAGAAAGATCAGCAGGCCGACTTCGTCCGCCTGCCGCTCGCGGCCGAGATAGGCAACCGCGTCTTCCAGCTCATAGGGCCACGGCGCCCGGGCCAGCGTCATGATGACTTCCTGACGCGCGAAGGCCTGCGTCAGGGCGGGCGCATCATCGACCCAGCCGGGCCGGAGCAGCAAATTGGCTGTTCTGATGAACATCAGGTCTCTCCTCACGTCGCCCAACCATGATCCTGAGTCAGGAGCATGACGAAGCGAGCATTTGTTTTGAGGGAGATAAGAAAAAAGGAGATCGAGGGTGACCCTGACTCCCTGCGGTCCGGCACGCCAGACCCTCGGGTCACCCATCAGGCGACCCGGATATCGGACCGCCGGTCACTCGGCTGCTTGAGCGACCATGTCGACCGAGACGTATTTACGGCCCAGCTTGCCCTCGTGAAACGCCACGCGGCCCTCAATGAGCGCGAACAGCGTGTGGTCCTTGCCAAGGCCGACATTGCGCCCCGGCCAGACGCGGGTGCCACGCTGGCGGACAAGGATATTACCGGCCAACGCATGTTCGCCGCCGAACTTTTTCACGCCGAGACGCCGACCGGCCGAATCACGACCATTGCGCGACGAACCGCCAGCTTTCTTATGTGCCATCTCGTTCTACTCCGCGCTTGCTTCTGCCGGGGCTGTCGCGGGTGCCGACGGCGCAGCGGCTTCTGTCTTGGCCTTGGATTTTTTTGGCGCAGCTTTCTTTTCTTCGCCCTTGCTCTCGTCCGCCGCACCGACGCTGAGGATTTTCAGGATCGTGTGCTGCTGACGGTGGCCGTTCTTGCGGCGATAATTGTGGCGGCGCTTCTTCTTGAAAACGATGACCTTTTCGGCTTTCGCCTGTGCCACGACCTCGGCTGCGACGGTGACACCTGCCTCACCCGTGCTGGTGAACAGAACGTCTCCCAGTGTCAGGCGCGAGCCTGCTTCGCCGTCGAGTCTCTCGACAACGATCCTGTCTCCTGCGGCAACGCGATATTGCTTGCCGCCCGTGCGCACGACTGCGAACATGGCTCTCACTTCGAAAAGTCAAACGAAACTGAACCGGGAAGACGAACTTTCCGGGAAAGCGGCCCAATATGCAAAGGGGCCACGTCTGTCAATCATCGATCAGTGGCGGTGCGACGACTTCAGCCGGTAACGGGTGCCATCGAAACCGTCGAACATGCCGGCAATCCCCGGATGATCGACCGGCTCATCGCTGTCATCGACCACGAGGTTCTGCTGGCTGACATACGCCACGTAACTGCTTTCGGCATTTTCGGCGAGCAGGTGGTAGAACGGCTGGTCCTTCCGGGGCCGGATCGCTTCCGGGATCGAATCATACCATTCGTCGCTGTTCGCAAAGACCGGATCGACGTCGAATATGACCCCGCGAAACTCGAAATGGCGGTGTTTGACGACGTCGCCGATCCCGAAGCGAGCCTTGGAAACCGGAGGAAGAGGTGGCCGGCCCGGGGCCGAATGATCAAGGTTCATCCATGTAATTTAGGGTGTTGTTCGCGATAGACAAGCGGTCGTTGTGTCGGCTGCTTGGCAAGTCGGGGATGACCCGCTAAGGGCCGCGCTCGATCGATCCGGCGCGCTGTTCCCGGGGCGCAATCCTCTGCGGAGAGGTGGCTGAGTGGTCGAAAGCACCGCACTCGAAATGCGGCGTGCCCGTGAGGGTACCCAGGGTTCGAATCCCTGCCTCTCCGCCACCCAGTCTTTAAGTATTTGAAAGAATTAGATAAACCTGCACAAACTGGCGCAGTTCAGCGCGGTTTGGCGTTCTGTCCGACATCCGGAGAATGGGCTTTAATCCAAAATCGCGGCCCTTTGGTCTGTCTTTCTCTGTCGTCGTTACGGTCAGTACGGAAGCAGTGCCGCGAGCTCAATTTACGTAATTCCTGGCTTCTCTTCATTGTCATCATTGTTGCAATTTCTGAGGGCGCCTCTCCCCCGAGAGCCCGTGGTTGTTTTTCGGGCAAGTCCGTTTAATGCGCGCCTAGTACAGTTTTGGAGCGGGCCCTATCGTACTGGCATTCATAAAATATCCCGGTATTTCAATCACATAGCTCAATATACGCAACGGCAACGACTTAGATCCAGCAACAATTTACACGCTTTTTCCTGGCTTAAATATGAGTCTAGAGGTAGTGCTAAAGCACATCAAATGGATTTAACTAGCCTAAAACGCGCGACATCAGCGTTGATTTTCGTCAGCAGATCGCGCAACATCTGTTACCACAAGCAGTAGTTCGTGACGCACGTTCATTGCCGATGGAAGCGATTGAGGGAAGATGATCTCTGACACTGGTAACGCCAAATGTGCGAGGTCGCTGCGTGTGTCAGCATTGTCTCGGAACAGTGGGTGGCAAGGACGATTTTTTTACGGCGGCGTCGAATTCGGAGAGCCCCGGCATGTCGGAAATCATAACTGAGTGGCCCGACAGGAACTCCTCGAGCGCTTAATGGCCGTCGCCGCTCTCGCCACGCGCCTCGAGCGGCGGGTAGGGACGCGCATTGGCAAAACCAGCTACTCGCCAACATCACAACGGGTACTGCTGGCGCTTCATCATAAACCGCTCCGCACCGACCGCGCGGTCGGACTTGAGCTCGGCATGAGCAGCCCGCAACTGAGCAGGGATATGACGGCGCTTATCGCAAAGGGTTGGGTGCGATCGCGGCCATCGCCCGATAACAAGACTCAGCGTCTGCTCGAGCTGACAGAGGCGGGGCTCGAGGTGGCTCATGAAATCGCGTCCGCACGGCAAGATGCGTTTGATGTTGAATGGCCCGCGTTACGGCGCGAGGAGCAGCAAGCTCTGTTGAGAGCGGTCGATGGTCGGTCGCTGGAAAAGCCTGCCACCGGCGAGCCGAACATCAGGATCGCGAAGATGGAAGACATGCCAATGGTATTTCATTGGATGTCGACGAACCTCCGTCAGGAACTGGGGTGGAATAGAAATTATATCGCGCATGCAGCACGGATCATGGCGTTGCAGCTCGAAAGATGGCCAGCCGAGTATCCATGTGGGTTTGTGGCCAACATTGCTAACCGACCGGTCGGCTGCTGCTTGGTGATGTCTGGTTCAGATCAGTCGGACGTGCCTGACGACGGGGTGACGGCGACGATCACCGCGCTTTACGTCGCAGAGCCCTATCGGCGACGCGGTCTTGGCGGAGAACTGTTGAAAAGGTGTGTCGGCACGCTGCGCGAAAAGACCTTCTTGTCGCTCAACGTGCAAATCGCAGCCCAGCAAACTGCACTCGCCCGTGTACTCAAAAATGCCAAGTTTCGGCGACGCGAAGGATATGAATATGGGGGGAGGTTTGGCGAAGTCGGGAAGTGGTTTGAACATATGATCGTCCTAAATCCCCTTCCGCGCAATCGGCAGTAGCGGCCCCACATGCGAGCGAAAGCAAGGCAGGTATAAAAACGATACTTGGCCCGTTCTTCCCCGGTGCAATCCCGTCCCGCATCAGTTGCCATTTTTCGCGTAACGGGACAGTGGCTTCGGCATGACCGACGATGACGAACGCTGGATGCGCGAGGCGATCGCGCTTGCCAAGACCAAGGGCACACACCCCTCCGATACGCCGATTGCTGCGATCATTGTCCGCGACGGCGCGGTGCTGGCATCTGAGACCAACCGGACCGCTGAAGACAATGATGCAACCGCGCATGCCGAGATTTGCGCGTTCCGGGCGGCGGGCGCGCACGTCGGCGACATGGAGCTGCGCGGCGCGACGCTCTATTCCACGCTGCAGCCCTGCGGCATGTGCACGATGGCAAGCATCTGGGCCAAGGTCGGACGGATCGTTTACGGGGCGGGACGCAAGGACGTCCACCGGATGTATTTTGAGGACCGTAATCTCGATACCATGGATTTTATCCGCGACGCATACCGCGATGATCTGACCATCGAGGGCGGCTGCCTCGCCCAGGAATGTGCAGCGCTGTACTACGCCCCGAACGACGTTGTTCCCGAGGACGAGCAGGGCAACGTCTGACGCTGATCCTCGCTCATTTGATCGAGCAGCGGTCCACCCTGAACCGGTCACGACTTTCGGGGCCAAGCAGGTCGCTAACGTCAGCGTCGACATCGAGCCACCGTGCCCATTCATCGCCGAACAGGATAACGGGCGCGCGGTCGTGATAGCCGTTCAACGGTGCACCCGCTGGTTGCGTGATGATCGTGAAGCTCTCGACCGGGCCTTGGTCGGAGGTCTCGCAGCGGTCCCAGATCCCCGCAAACATGATCGGGTCCATGTTGGTCGGCGTAAACAGCCAGGGCTGTTTGCGGGTCTCGTCACCCACACGCGGACCACTCCACTCATACCAGCCGTCAGCAACCACCAGACAGCGGCGGCGCTGGTAGCTATCCCGATACGCGCGTGACGAGGCGACCGTCTCAGCGCGGGCGTTGAACGTGGTTGCCTTCCACTCCTTGACGCTCCCCTTGTGGAACCACGGGATCAGCCACCAGCGCGCACTCGCGACGCTGGGCGTGCCACCCGTCAGTCGCACGATCGGCGCCGCCTCTGTTGGCCGGATTTGTTCACGCGGCCCCAGGTTGAGCGCAGGCTGGGTCAGCGGTTCAAGAAACCGCGACAGCGCGGCGTGTCAACGCCGGTCGGATTCCAGGCCAGCGGGGCGGAGTAAAAGCAGGCCATTGTTGATGCGGGCCTGACGATATGAAGAGGGCCCCGATCGGGGCCCTCTTCATATCGTTGTCGTCGTCGATCAGGCGGTGGTGACCTC
>JBBRRC010000016.1:0-59644 GCA_038225385.1 Sphingomonadales bacterium
GCGCAAAGCCGAAGCCAGAACCATCAATGACCTCTGGAAAGCCGTCGGGTCGATCTGCGACCTCTACTCCCCGGATGAATGCTGGAACTATCTCAAAGCCGCAGGCTATGTTGCAGATTAAACGCTCGACGCTCTAGCGCCGCCGTCACGCCCCCGCCGGTGCCGCCTCGCCCAGTCCGCCGGGCTTGCGCGATTTGGGCACCGCCGATCCGCCGGTCGATGACCGGCGCGGCTTGTCCTGATCACGATCGGTGCGGTCGGGCCGCGTACCGGTTTCGACCAGCGCCTTGATCTCGTCGCCGGTCAGCGTCTCGAACTCCAGCAGCGCCTCGGCCAGCGTTTCCAGCTTGTCGCGGTTATCGGTCAGGAACGCCGTCGCCTTGACATAGGCGTCATCGACCAGCCGCTTGATTTCGCTGTCGATCAGCTGCGCAGTCTCATTCGACATATTGTGACGCTGGGTCTGCGAATAGCCGAGGAACGTCTCACCCTGCTGTTCTTCATATTGCAGCGGTCCCAGCTTGTCCGACATGCCCCATTGGGTGACCATCGAACGGGCGAGCTTCGTTGCCTGCTGGATGTCGCCCGACGCGCCGCTGGACACCTTGTCGTAGCCGAAGATCAGTTCCTCCGCGACCCGGCCGCCCATTGCGATCGAGAGGTTCGCGTACATCTTGTCACGGTGATAGGAATAGCTGTCGCGTTCGGGCAGCCGCACGACCATGCCGAGCGCGCGTCCTCGCGGAATGATCGTCGCCTTATGAATCGGGTCCGACGCCGGCTCGAGTTGGGCGATCAGGGCGTGACCCGCCTCGTGATAGGCGGTCATCTTTTTCTCGTCGTCGGTCATCACGAGCGATTTCCACTCGGTGCCCATCATCACCTTGTCCTTGGCGGCCTCGAACTGCGCCATCGCCACGAGACGCTTGCCAAGGCGGGCGGCCAGAAGCGCCGCCTCGTTCGCGAGATTGGCCAGATCGGCACCGGAAAAGCCCGGCGTGCCGCGCGCTATCGTGCGGATGTTGACGTCGGGGGCGAGCGGCAGCTTGCGAACGTGAACGGCGAGAATCTTCTCGCGGCCCTCGATGTCGGGGAGCGATACCGTCACCTGACGATCGAAACGGCCGGGACGCAGCAACGCGGGGTCGAGCACGTCGGGACGGTTCGTTGCCGCGATGATGATGATGCCCTCGTTCGCCTCGAACCCGTCCATCTCGACGAGCAGCTGGTTGAGCGTCTGTTCACGCTCGTCGTTGCCATTGCCTAGACCGGCGCCGCGGTGACGACCGACCGCGTCAATTTCGTCGATGAAGACGATGCACGGCGCCTGCTTCTTGGCCTCGGCAAACATGTCACGAACACGGCTCGCGCCGACGCCGACGAACATTTCGACAAAGTCCGACCCCGAGATGGTGAAGAACGGGACGCCCGCTTCGCCGGCGATCGCACGCGCGAGCAGGGTCTTACCGGTGCCGGGTGACCCGACGAGCAACGCGCCCTTCGGAATCTTGCCGCCCAGCCGTGCGAATTTTGACGGGTCTTTCAGAAAGTCGACGATTTCCTGCAGTTCCTCGCGCGCCTCATCGATCCCCGCGACGTCGTCGAAGGTCACGCGGCCCTCGCGCGCCGTAAGCATCTTGGCGCGGCTCTTGCCGAAACCCATCGCGCCCGAGCCTGAATTCTTCTGCATCTGCCGCATGACAAATACCGCGAGGCCGATCATCAGCACGAAGGGCAGCGCCTGGTAGAGAATGATCAGCCAGATGCTCGCCCCTTCCTCGGGCTGTCCGGCGAAGCGCACGTTCGCCTTGGTCAGTCGCTCGGTCAGCGTCGGATCAGGGACGGCATAAGTGCGGAACGTATCGCCGTTCGACATCGTCCCCGAGATGATGTCGCCCGAAATCTTGACGTCCTTGACCGACCCCTCCTCGACCTTGGCCAGGAAATCGGAATAGGCGATGCCGGTCGACGGCGTGCTGTGGCTGCGCCCGTCGAAAATCATCACGAACGCGGCCAGCGCGACCAATATACCCACCCAGATGGCGAGACTTTTGATCCACGGATTTCCTGTCGGCTGCTTGTCGTCGTTCATGAGTCGGGGCCTTTCGCAGCAGAAGATAGGCATTCGCGGGTTAATGGCAATGGAACGGCCGCGAAAGCTAGGCTTTCGTCCCGCGACGGGGCGGTGCCGTCGTAAATGTCCAGTGCGTCCCGGCGCCGCTACAGCGCACCTTGCCGATCGTCGCGACCTTGCCATCGCGCAGCGCCGCGATCAGCGTGTCGAGTGACGGCCCGCGCGGCTCGGCCAGCGGATCGATCCGGCGGACGAAGCGAACGACGAGCCGCCGCGCAATTTCTTCCGGAAGCGCGGTCGCGACAAACCCGGCCGGGTCCAGGGTCACACCGGGCAATAGGCCCGCGTCGATCACCCAGTCGATCGCGTGGTTCGCCTGATCAAGGGCGTGCGCAGAGCGTGTCGCGGCGGCAGCATCCAGCCAGTCCGTGCGGGCGAGTTGCTTGCGCAGACGGGCGCGGTCGTAACGGTCGTCGTGATTGCTGGGGTCGTCGACCGGAGAGATTCCCTGGTGGTCGACCACCGCGCGCAGTTCGGTCCGCCGCCAGGTCAGCACGGGCCGTGCGACAGTCCCTCGCACTGCCCGGATGCCCGCAAGGCCGCCGACACCTGCTCCGCGATTGAGGCGCATGATAATCGTTTCGAGCTGGTCGTCGGCGTGATGCCCGGTCAGCACCCAGTCGATCTGTTGCGCACAGCGCCATTTTTCGAGCGCTTCGTACCGGGCCGTCCGCGCCCATGCCGAGACATTGCCGCGCTGCGGCGGCGCGACGGCCAGCGTATTGTGCGGGATGCGATGTGCCGCGCAGATATCGGCCACGAATCGTGCCTCGGCCGCGCTGGCGGGACGCAGACCGTGATCGACGGTCGCCGCCGCGACTTTTCCCGGCAGGGCGGCATCGGCAAGCAGCAACAGGGCGAGGCTGTCGGCACCGCCCGACACCGCAACGCCGATCTTCACCTCAGCGAGCGGGCCGGTCAGCGCTGCCAAATCGCGCCGGAACCGCTCGACGGCGTCAGGCGGCAGGGCATTTTGCGTCGGCGCGTCCCTTCGTCGCACGGGCCTTCTGGTCGGCGGAGAGGCGGCGACCGTAAACGTCGTTCAGTTCGTCGAAGACCTTGCAGGCGTCGGGAAGCTTTTTCAGCCTGATCAGCGCCTGACCAAGCCAGGTCAGACTGTCGGCGGCGCGCTCGCCTCCCGGCGCTTTTTGGTAATTGTCGTAGAAGGCGACGCTGGCCAGCGCGGGTTTGCCCTCGTCGAGATAAGCCCGGCCGAGCAAGTTCTTGGCATAGCTCCACCGCTTTTGCGTCGGCGGATATTTGTCGGTGAATTCCTTCAGCTTGGCCTGTGCTTCGGGATAGAGCTTCGCTGTGTAGAGGCGGAAGCCATACGTATAGTCATCCTCTGCCGCATCGCCCGTCGCGGGTATTTCGATCGCGGCAAGTGCTGCCTTGCGCTGAGGATCGAGCTTTACGGACGCTGACTTGGCAGCCGGGGGCGGTGGCGTTGTCGCTGGCCTGGTCGTGGCCGCCACTTCCGGACGAATGGGTGACGCCGCGCGGGGCGTTTCGGTTACGATCGGCGTCGTCGCCGCACCGCCTGCCGACGCGGGCGCGATGCCGCCTTCAAGCGTGGTCAGACGTGCCTCGACGGCAGCAAGCGCGGTTTCCAGTTGCCTGATGCGGTAGCCGCTCTGTTCGCCGGCCCCGGTCAACGCCGAAACCTGCTTCTCGAGCGTGTCGACGCGCGCGGTCAGGTCGGCCACCGGCGTGGACGCGGCAGATCCGGCTTGGGTCGCGGCCGGCGTCGCCGCTGTCATCTCCGGTTCGACCGGCGCGCCTTGCGGAAACACGGTGCGCTGGACCGCGCGCATTTCCTTTTCCAGCTTGCCGACGCGCTGATCGAGGGGCGCTGGCGACTGGGCGGACACCGCGCCTGTCATCGTTACGAGCGCAAGCGCGCCAACACCCAAAGCAAGATGACGTTTTGCGCTCATCGATTTCCTGTCCAGATCACTGCGCCCCGGTGGTGTTGCCCGCGGCCGGTGTCAATGCCGGTGTCGCGACCGGCCGCGCGGCGAGAGCGGCGGCGGTGAGGCCAACGTCCCGGATCGTCTTTTGCGCTGGGCCGAGCGGCGCCACTTCGTGGCCGTCTACGGTTACACGGATTGCGTCGGCGCGGCCCGTGCGGAGCATCGGCTGGTCGGCATCGGCCGGGACCGTCCAGCTCTCACCCTGCGCCAGCTCGCGCCCGATGAGTACCTTGTCATGCCGATCGTAGACGCGGACCCAGACGGGTGCGGTGGCGGTCAGCACCACGGTTCCCGTGGCCGGCGGCGGCTGGACCGGGGCAGCGGCGACGACTGGGGCCGGTGCCGCCGTTGCCTCAGGCGCTGGCGACGCAGCGAGGGGCGGGGACCCGGGGGCAGGGGTGCCGAACATGTCGTTTCGCCACGCCAGATAGCCGCCCAGCAGCGCGATCGCCATGATCGCTGTCGTCCAGGCGAGCAGCCGGGAGGGCACGCGGGCCGGATCGACGGGCTCATAGGGGGTCGAGGCTGCGCTCTCTGGCGGCGCGCGCCCGAGTTCGACGCGAAGGTCGCGTGAGACCCCCGCGTCATCGAGCCCGACCGCGCGGGCAAAGGAGCGGGCAAAGCCGAGCGTGTAGGTGATCGACGGGAGGCCAGAATATTCGGAGCGCTCGATCGCTTCCAGATGGCGCATCGGGACGCGCGTCCGCGTCGCGATGTCGTTGAGGTCCATCCCCGATGCCATGCGCGCAGCCCGCAGCCGGTCGCCTACGCGCTGCGGAAACAGACCCCCCTCGGTACCTTCGACTGCTGTGTCGGTATTGACCATGAAGTCGCTCTCTCCCGGCCGCTGCCCGCGTCCACGGCATCCGGCGCGTGCCTCTGTCTCACAATCCGCGCGACCGGTGTCAACCGAAAGCCCGGAATGGGCCGAAACGAGCGTCAGCTGAGTTCAACGCCCGATTTCCGCGCCCAGTCGGTCAGCGCAGCCCGCATGTCGCCCGGTGGTGCCGCCAGCATGGCCGGCAGGGTTTCGCGCAGTGCCGTGACGTCGAGCGACCGGATCATGGCCTTGACCGGGCCGATTGCGGCGGGGGTGATCGACAGCCGATCGATTCCGATGCCGATCAGGGCCATCGCCTCCAGCGTGCGGCCGCCCATTTCGCCGCACACGCCAACGGGAACACCCGCGGCGCGTCCCTCGCGACTGACCCGCGCGATGAAGCGCAGGATCGCCGGGCTCAACCAATCGTAGCGTTCGGCAAGCTTGGGATTGGCGCGGTCGGCGGCGAACAGAAACTGGGTCAGATCGTTGGTCCCGATCGACAGGAAATCGAGTTTGGGCAACAATATATCGAGCACCTCGGCCAGTGCAGGCACTTCCAGCATGGCACCATAGCGGATCGATACCGGCAGTTTCTTGCTGCGCTCGGCAAGCCAGTTTCGCTGGGCCTCGAAGATGACCCGGGCCGCATCGAACTCCCAGGGCTCGCTGACCATGGGAAACATCACCTGAAGCGAGCGACCCGCCGCGGCCTCCAGCAATGCCCGTGCCTGCGCCTTCATCAGCGTATCGCGTTCCAGGGCCAGACGCAGCGCCCGCCACCCCATCGCCGGGTTTTCCTCTTCCTCGCCGTCGAGGCGGAGGTACGGCAGGGCCTTGTCGCCACCGATGTCCAGGGTGCGAAAGATCACCGGCCGCTCACCCGCCGCGTCGAGCACATCGCGGTACAGCCTTTGCTGCCGCTCGCGCTGTGGCATGGTCGCCGATACGAGAAACTGAAACTCGGTGCGGAACAGGCCGATGCCGTCCGCACCCGTGAGGTCGAGTGATGCGACATCGTCGCGCAGCCCGGCGTTCATCATTAGCGGGATGCGTACGCCGTCCTTCGATACCGACGGCAGGTCGCGCAGTGCCGCAAATGCCGCGCGCCGTTTTTGCCCCAACGTCAGCTTGGCTTCGAAGACCTCCTCGATCGCTGCGGTCGGCCTGACCACGACATTGCCCTGAACGCCGTCGAGCAGCACCAGGTCGCCATCGCCGATGAACTGGCGCACGTTCTTCACCCGGCCCAGCACCGGCACGCCCATCGCGCGCGCGACGATCGTCACATGCGCGGTCAGCGAGCCTTCCTCGAGGACAACACCTTTCAGCCGCCGGCGGTCATATTCGAGCAGTTCGGCAGGACCGAGGTTGCGGGCGATCAGGATGGTATCCTGCCGCAGCCCGGCCTGGGCCGCGGTGCCCAGCTGACCCGATACGGTACGCAACAACCGGTTCGCGAGATCCTCAAGATCGTGCATCCGGTCGGCAAGCAGCGGATCGTCGATCTGGCGCATGCGGATGCGCGTGCGTTGCTGCACGCGCTCGATCGCCGCCTCGGCCGTCAGGCCGCTGTCGATCGCCTCGTTGATCCGACGCGACCACCCCTCGTCATAGGCAAACATCCGGTACGTATCGAGCACTTCGCGGTGTTCGCCGTCGCCGCCGAATTCGGACTGGCTCGCCATGCCGTCGATCTGTTCGCGCATTTTTGCGAATGCCGAATAGACGCGCGCACGTTCTGCCTCGGTGTCCTCGGCCACGGTGTGCTCGATGACAATGCGCGGCTGGTGGTAGACCGCAAAGCCCCGCCCCATGCCGTCGACCAGGCGCAGCCCGGTAAGCCGCTGGCCCACCGCCATGTCCGGCCGCGTGCCGATGCTGTGCGCCTGATCCACCAGCCCGGCACTGGCGATCATTTCGGAAAGCACCATCGCGACCGTCTGCAACGCCTCGATCTCGACATCGGCATAGCGTCGCGATTCGACATGCTGGACGCAGAGGACGCCGACCGCTGCTTCGCGCCGGACGATAGGCACGCCGGCAAAGCTGTGGAACAGGTCCTCGCCGGTTTCCGGCTTATAGGCGAAATCGGGATGGCTGGTGGCTTCGTCGAGATTCAGCGGCGCTA
Organism: Sphingomonadales bacterium; assembly: GCA_038225385.1. Lineage (GTDB taxonomy): Bacteria > Pseudomonadota > Alphaproteobacteria > Sphingomonadales > Sphingomonadaceae > Sphingomonas_O. The sequence goes on from JBBRRC010000016.1 coordinate 7,059, forward strand.
TTTCGCGCGCAATCGTGCCGACGAGCCCCTCGCCCATCGCCATTTTGGTGACGTGCACCGCCTCCTGCTTCAGCCCGCGTGTCGCATAGAGTTCGAGCAGCCCGTCACGGCGCAGGTAGATCGAGCAGACCTCGCTCGCGAGTGCCTCGCCGATGATGTTGACGACCTGGTTGAGCTTGGCCTGGACGCCGGTCCGCGCGGCCATCACGTCATGAAGACGGGTCAGTATTTCGCGGGCGGACGCAGCAGCGGTTTGCATGAGGCGGGGGTAGCAGAAGGACCGATCGCTTCCAACCGCCCGCCCACGCGTACAGCCGAACGGCCGAAGCGAGGGCGGGCGATCGATTGCTGGTATTAGTGAGCCGTGGCAACCCGCGTCGCGTTGCTCGCGCGCGCGACCGCCAGTTCTACCTGCGGCCTGGCCGATGCGCGGGCCTGTTCGATGCAGTGCCGGATCGCCATGTTCGTCACCAGGTCATGCTCATAGCGTGAACCGCAGACCGCATCGGCGGCAGCGTTGATCCGGCGGTTGAGAATTTGCCGTGCTGCCGGGAGCCGAAGGTCAAGATCGGCATAGGAAAGGGCAATGGAAGGAACGGTTTCTGCGGCACTGACAGGCAATGCAACAAGCAAAGCCGCCACGGCGGCACATTTGCGGAAGATAGTCATAGCTGTATCCTTCATGGCTATAAACCTTTCCATGCTCCCTGTTTCGAGCACGGTGTAGGCTTATCTATAACGGGGAGCGACCCGCCCGCGCCGTTAGCCATGAAGTGAGTCAGTAAAATGACGAAATTTATGCAGTACAGCGACAGAGAATTTAAAGTAACTTTCGCAATTAATATAAGATAATTAATTGGACGATAACTTTATCCTCTATTATTTACGGTTCTTCTTGCGCGCTGCATAGCGCGCGTCACGCGCGGCCTTGCGTTCTGCTTCGGTCATTTCCACGGGTTTTGCGCTTTCGGCTGCGGCGCGCGCCGCAGCGGCGGCGGCGGCCTTTTCCGCTTTGGCCGCTGCCTCGGCCTCACGGCGCGCGGCACTCCGCTCACGCTCGGCTGCATCCCGCTCGGCCTTCTTTGCGGCGCGCTCGGCGGCGACGGCCGGATCGATCGGCGGCTTTGCCTTGAGCTTGTCGAGCGCCTTTTGCTTGGCCTGGGCGGCAAGGGCGGCACGATCCTGAAATGTCGGTTCTTTGAAAGCCATGATATCCACACAATAGGGTTGTTTCGCCGCCCTTAGCGGCCCCGCGCGAGCAAAGCACGCTCTGCTTGCGCGATCAATTCGGCGACGATCGCCGCCACCGGCTCTTCGCTGGTCACCATGCCGACCGACTGGCCCGCCATCAGCGAACCGTTTTCGATGTCGCCATCGATCACCGCCCGGCGCAGGGCGCCTGCCCAATAATGTTCGATCTGCAGCTGGGCGTCAGCCATGGCGAGCGTGCCGGTATCGATTGCGCGCGCGACCTCCAGCTGCTTTGCCGTGAACAGCTCGGTCCCGGCGTTCTTCAGTGCGCGCACCGGGATGACCGGCAGGCGCGGGTCGATCTGGACGCTGGCCACCGCATCGCGCGCCGACGCGCGAAAGAACGCCCGTTTGAAATTGGGATGCGCGATGCTTTCGGTCGCGCAGGCAAAGCGCGTGCCCAGCTGAACCCCCGCCGCGCCCATTTCGAGATAGGCGAGGATCGTCTCTCCCCGCCCGATCCCGCCGGCCACGAATACCGGCACCTGTTCCGCCACGACGGGCAGGATTTCCTGCGCCAGCACCGACGTCGACACCGGGCCGATGTGGCCACCGGCTTCCATCCCCTCGATCATCAGCGCATCGACGCCCGACCGGATCAGCTTTTTTGCCATGCCGGGCGTGGGCGCAAAGCAGATGATCTTTGCTCCCGCCGCCCTGATCGCCTCGATACTGCCCGTCGGCGGCAGGCCGCCCGCCAGCACGATATGGCTGACGTTATGCCGCGCGCAGACCGCGATCAGGTCCATCAGGTCGGGGTGCATCGTGATCAGATTGACGCCGAACGGTTTGTCGGTCCGCGCTTTCGTCTCGGCGATCTCGGTATCGAGTAGGGCAGGGGTCATCGCGCCGCATGCGATCAGGCCAAAGGCACCGGCGTTCGAAATCGCCGAGACGAGGTGCCGCTCGCTGATCCACGACATCGCGCCGCACAGGATCGAGGTTTCGGAACCGAGAAAGTCGGTGCCGCGAGCCATGAGAGTGGTGAGGGCAGGGGTCATAGAGTCCAGAATTTCATAGTTGCGCCATTGACGATCGCGAAGTCGCTGGCGTTCGCGATTATCGAGATCGTTTCGCGCACAAGCGACGTTGCAGCGATCAAGCGACCTCCTCCGCATCCAGCCCGTAGGCCGTGTGCAGCACGCGCACCGCGAGTTCGGTTTCGTCTTCGTCGATCAGTACGCTGACCTTGATCTCGCTCGTCGAGATCGCGAGGATGTTGATGCCGCGGGCGGCCAGGGCGCTGAACATCGTCGACGCAACGCCGGCATGGCTGCGCATGCCGACGCCGACCACCGAAACCTTGGAAACGCGGGTATCGTGGATCAGCTCACCATAGCCGATGAGGTCCTTCGCCGCGCCGAGCATGTCGAGCGACCGGGCAAGTTCGGACCCGGGAACCGTGAAGGTCACATCGGTCGACCCGGTACCATGGGCGATGTTCTGGATGATCATGTCGACGTTGATCGACCCGTCCGCGAGGGGAGCAAAGATGTGCGCGACCGCCCCGGGCTTGTCGGGCACGTCGGTCAGCGTGATCTTCGCTTCGTTCTTGTCATGCGCGATGCCGGTTATCAGCTGGCGTTCCATCTCGTCTCCTAACTCGCCGTCGCCGACGATCATTGTTCCGGGCAGGGTGTCGGCGGTCGCACTGCTTGTCGGATCGTCGAAGCTCGACAGCACCTGGATGCGCACGCCCTCCTTCATCGCAAGGCCGACCGAGCGCGTCTGCAGGACCTTCGCCCCGACGCTCGCCAGCTCGAGCATCTCCTCATAGGTGACCTGCTTCAGCTTGCGGGCACGGGGCACGATGCGCGGGTCGGTCGTGTAAACCCCATCGACATCGGTATAAATATCGCAGCGGTCGGCACCGAGCGCGGCGGCGATGGCCACGGCCGACGTATCGGAGCCGCCGCGACCGAGCGTCGCGATGCGATTATCGGGACCCAGCCCCTGAAAGCCCGGAATGACCGCGACTTCGCCACTCTGCAGGGCGGCGGCGAGGGCCGATGTCTCGATTGCCTCGATCCGGGCGGAGGAATGCGCGTCGCTGGTCCGGATGGGCAATTGCCAGCCGAGCCAGCTGCGCGCGCGCACACCCAACGTCTGAAGCGCGATGGCGAGCAGTCCCGATGTCACCTGCTCACCGCTCGCGACCACCACATCATATTCGCGCGGATCGTGCAGCGGGGCGGCCTCTCGGCAGAAGTTCACCAGCCGGTCGGTCTCGCCCGCCATGGCCGATACGACGACCGCCACCTGGTTGCCGGCGTCGACCTCCCGCTTGACGCGCATCGCGACGCTGCGGATGCGTTCGGTTCCCGCCATCGACGTGCCGCCGAATTTCATCACGATGCGCGCCATGTGTCCCCGCAAATCCCCCTTGGGCATTGAAGCGCGGCCCTGATAGGTAGGGGGCATGTCCGAAGCAACCTCAGCCACCACTATCTCCCTGTCCGAGGCCAGCCATTTCGGCAAACTCGCCGATGACTGGTGGAATCCGAAGGGTACATCGGCGATATTGCATCGCCTCAACCCCGTGCGACTGCGCTACATCCGTGAGCGTATCGACCTGCATTTCGGTACCGACGGCACCGATCGCCGTCCGCTCGCTGGCCGCCGGGTCCTCGACATGGGGTGCGGGGCAGGCCTGATCTGCGAACCGCTGGCGCGGCTGGGGGGCAGCGTGACGGGTGTGGACGCGGCGCCCGAGAATATCGCCGCGGCCCATGCCCATGCCGAATTGTCAGGACTCGGCATCGACTACCGCGTCGGCGACACCAGTGCCGTTGCGGGCGAAACGTTCGACCTGATCACGTCACTCGAAGTCATCGAGCATGTAGTGGACCCGGCCAGGTTCGTTGCCGGCCTGGCCGCCGCGCTCGCGCCGGGCGGGCTGATGATTCTGTCCACGCCCAACCGCACGCCGCGGTCACGCCTGATGATGATCACGCTCGGTGAGGGCCTCGGCCAGATCCCCCGGGGCACGCATGACTGGGACAAGTTCCTGACCCCCGACGAACTAACCGCGCTGCTGGTGGCGGAGGGGATGCGCATCAGCGATGTACGCGGGTTCGCTTATGACCCGGTGCGCGGTGCGCGCCTGACCGACAGCCTCGATCTCGATTATTTCATGACGGTGGTCCGCGCCTAGAAATCGTGCTTGTCATACCATTCGGGCGGCACGATCACGCCCATCCGTTCCGACAACAGGGGACGGAAGCTGGGCCGCGATTTCAGGCCCATATACCAGTTGCGCGTCTGTTCATGCGCGCGCCAGTCAACCCCGCCGAGGTAATCGACGACAGAGATATGGGCGGCCGCCGCGAGATCGGCGAGGCTGAGCGCCGACCCCGCAAGCCAGTTGCGGTGGTCGATCAGATAATCGACGTAGTCGAGCATCGCGTTTGCCGCCTTCATCGCCTCACGCAGCGCGCCGGTGTCGGGCGGGGTGTGATGGACGAGCCGTTTCATCATGCGTTCGCACAGCATCGGATCGGTGACCGAGCGATAAAATTGCTCGTCGAACCAGGCGGTCAGTCGGCGGATTTCGGCCCGGTCCGTCGCCGTGCCGGAAATCATCCTGGCCTTGTCGACCGTCTCCTCGAAATACTCGCAAATCGCGTCGGAATGGATGAGCGTGATGCCGCGCTCACTCTCGACCATTACCGGCGTCTGCCCGGAAGGATTCAGGTCGAGAAACTCGTCGCGTCGCTCCCACGGTTTTTCGAGGACAAGTTCATAGCCGACGCCTTTTTCCCCGAGCAGCAGGCGCACCTTGCGTGAGAACGGGCAGAGCGGGAATTGGTGGAGCAGCCACATGGTCCGCTGCTTTAGCGCAAGCGAACCGGAATTCTACTCTGCAGCGACCAATTGCTCGGCATCGTCCAGCGGCCACGGCAGCCGTGACAGCATTTCGCGCGGAACCACCTGCCAGAAGTGACCCCGCCAGCGGTCCCAGTCGTCGAGGATCGCGTTCGACCATTTGCTGTCGGTGGCAAGCGCGTGTTCGGCGATCAGCGCGCGGCATTTGGTTTCCCAGTGCAACGACGCGAACCGCTGCCAGATCACACTCTCCGCATTGGCGCGGCGCTCGAAATTGCCCTCGCCATCGAAAACAAAGGCCATCCCGCCCGACATGCCGGCCGCAAAATTCTCTCCGACCTCGCCAAGGATGATCGCGGTCCCGCCCGTCATATATTCGCAGCCGTTAGCGCCGCAGCCCTCGACGACGACATCCGCCCCGGAGTTGCGCACCGCAAACCGTTCGCCGGCTTGTCCCGCCGCGAACAGCTTGCCCGACGTTGCCCCATAAAGAACGGTGTTGCCGATGATCGTATTCTGCTGCGACTCGAGCGGTGACGATACCATCGGACGCAAGGTGATAATCCCCCCGGACAGCCCCTTGCCGACATAGTCGTTCGCGTCGCCGAACACCTCGAGCGTGATCCCCTTGCACAGGAACGCGCCGAGCGACTGGCCGGCGGAGCCGCGCAGCCTGACCCGGACGTGGTGATCGTTGAGTGCCGACATCCCGTAGAGCGCGGTGATCTCCGCCGACAGCCGCGTGCCCACCGCGCGGTGCGTATTGCGCACGGTGTAGGTCAGCTGCATCTTTTCCCGGCGCTCGAAAACCGGCCGCGCATCGTGGAGGATTTGCGCGTCGAGGCTGTCGGGCACGGGATTGCGCCCGCCGGGCACGTTGAAGCGGCGCTGGTCATCCTCGGCATCGACCTTGGCCAGGATCGGGTTCAGGTCCAGGTCGTCGAGATGCTCGGCCCCGCGGCTGACCTGGCGCAGCAATTCGGTCCGCCCGATGACGTCGTCGAGGGAGCGGACGCCGAGCCGGGCAAGGATCTCACGCACTTCTTCCGCGATGAAGGTCATCAGGTTGATGACCTTTTCAGGCGTGCCGGTGAATTTCTTGCGCAGCCGCTCATCCTGCACGCAGACGCCGACCGGGCAGGTGTTCGAATGGCACTGGCGCACCATGATGCAGCCCATGGCGACGAGGCTGAGCGTACCGATGCCGAATTCCTCCGCGCCGAGAATGGCCGCAATGACGATGTCGCGACCGGTCTTCAGTCCCCCGTCCGTCCGCAGCTTGACGCGGTGGCGCAAACCATTGAGCGTCAGGACCTGATTGACCTCCGACAGGCCCATCTCCCAGGGGGTGCCGGCATATTTGATGCTCGTCTGGGGCGAGGCGCCGGTCCCACCGACATGACCCGACACGAGTATGCAGTCCGCGTGCGCCTTGGCGACACCGGCCGCGACCGTGCCGATACCTGCCGAGCTGACCAGCTTTACGCACACCCGGGCGCGGGTATTGATCTGCTTCAGGTCATAGATGAGCTGGGCAAGGTCCTCGATCGAGTAGATGTCGTGATGCGGCGGCGGCGAGATCAGTGACACGCCGGGCGTCGCGTGGCGCAGTTTGGCGATGAACTCGGTGACCTTGAACCCGGGCAGCTGGCCGCCCTCGCCGGGCTTTGCCCCCTGTGCGACCTTGATCTCGATTTCGTCGGCCGCCCCCAGATATTCGGCGGTCACGCCGAAGCGGCCGCTGGCGATCTGCTTGATCGAGGAATTCGCGTTGTCGCCGTTGGCATAGGGCTTGAAGCGGGCGCTGTCCTCGCCCCCTTCTCCCGAAACGGCCTTCGCGCCGATGCGGTTCATCGCAATGGCCAGCGTCTCGTGCGCCTCGGGCGAGAGCGCGCCCAGCGACATCCCCGGCGTGACGAAGCGCTTCCGGATTTCGGTGATCGCCTCGACCTGATCGACCGGCACCGGGTCCTTGGCGTAATTGAATTCCAGCAGGTCGCGCAGATAAACCGGCGGCAGGTCGCGAACGCCGCGCGAAAATTGCAGATAGGTGGAATAGCTGTCGGTGCCGACCGCCGTCTGCAGCAGGTGCATCAGCTGCGCCGAATAGGCATGCGCCTCGCCGCCCGCACGCTGGCGATAAAAGCCCCCGATCGGCAACGTCGCAACCGCCGTATCGAATGCCGCCTCGTGCCGCTCCCACGCGTTGACATAGAGCGAGGTATAGCCCTCCCCCGAAATCTTTGCGGGCATGCCGGGGAACAGGTCGTCGACCAGCGCGCGACTGAGGCCGACCGCCTCGAAGTTATAGCCGCCCCGATAGCTGGAGATGACCGCGATCCCCATTTTCGACATGATCTTGAGCAGACCCTCGCCAACCGCCTTCAGATAACGCGCGATACAGGCATCAAGCGAGAGATCGGCGAACAGGCCCCGGGCGTGACGGTCGGTGATCGCGGCCTCGGCCAGATAGGCATTCACCGTGGTCGCGCCGACACCGATCAGCACCGCGAAATAATGCGTGTCGAGGCATTCCGCGGAGCGCACGTTGACGCTGGCGTAGGAACGCAGCCCCTTGCGCACCAGATGCGTGTGGACGGCAGCGGCGGCCAGCACCATCTGGATGGCGACGCGGTCTTCACCGATGCCTTCGTCGGTGAGGAACAATTCGCTGCGCCCTTCACGGATCGCCTGTTCGGCTTCATGGCGAATGCGGGCGATGGCGGCGCGCAGGCCGTCGGCACCGCTCTCGGCGTCGAACGTGCAGTCGATTTCGGCGACCATCGGGCCGAAATGCCCCTTGAGCCGCGCCCAGTCGGCGTTCGACAAGACGGGCGTATCGAGCACCAGCACGCGGTCGCGGCCCGAATCCTGGTCGAGGATGTTGGCGAGGTTACCGAAGCGCGTCTTCAGCGACATCACCTGCCGCTCCCTGAGCGAGTCGATCGGCGGATTGGTCACCTGGCTGAAATTCTGGCGGAAAAACTGGTGGATGAGGCGCGGCTTGTCCGAAATCACGGCGAGCGGCGTGTCGTCGCCCATCGAGCCGACCGCTTCCTTCGCGTCTTCCACCATCGGCGACAGGATCAGCTCCATGTCCTCCATCGTCTGGCCCGCCGCGACCTGGCGGCGGATCAGTTCGGCACGGGGGTAGCCGTCGCTCGACGCCACGAGCGGGAGGTCGTCAAGCGAGAGGAAGTCGCCGACCATCTCGCCATAGGGTGCGTCGGCGGCGAGTCTGGCTTTCAGTTCGGCGTCGTTGAAAAGCACCCCCTTGTCGAGGTCGACGGCAATCATCTGCCCCGGGCCCAGCCGGCCCTTTGCGATCACCGTCGCTTCGGGCACGACGACCATGCCCGTTTCCGACCCGACGATCAGCAAATCGTCGTTGGTCAGCGTATAACGCAGCGGGCGCAAGGCATTGCGGTCCATGCCTGCGACGGCCCAGCGGCCGTCGGTCATGGCGAGCGCAGCGGGGCCGTCCCACGGTTCCATGACGCTCGCCAGATAGGCGTACATGTCGCGGGTCGCGGTCGGCATGTCCGGCTTGTCCTGCCATGCCTCGGGGATCAGCATCGTCTTAGCCGTCGGCGCGTCGCGGCCCGAGCGGCAGATGACTTCGAACACCGCATCGAGCGCCGCCGTGTCTGACGCGCCGGCCGGAATCACCGGCTTTATCTCGTCCGATGCATCGCCGAAGGCCAGGCTCGCCATGCGAATCTCGTGCGCCTTCATCCAGTTCCGGTTGCCGCGGATTGTGTTGATCTCGCCATTGTGAGCGAGGGCGCGGAACGGCTGCGCCAGCCACCATTGCGGGAAGGTGTTCGTCGAATAGCGCTGGTGAAAGATCGCGACCCTGCTGACAAAGCGTTCGTCGGCAAGGTCCGGGTAAAAGACCGAGAGGCTCTCCGCGAGGAACAGGCCCTTGTAGACGATCGACCGGCAGGACAGCGAACAGACATAGAAACCCTGGATTTGCGCCGCGATGATCCGGCGCTCGATCCGCCGGCGTACGAGGTAGAGGTTCTTTTCGAACTCCTCGACGCTTGCGGTTCCGGCTGCCGGTCCGGCAATCATGATCTGTTCGATCTCGGGGCGAAGCTGCTGCGCCTTGCGGCCGATGACGGAGATATCGACCGGCACCTGCCGCCATCCGTAGATGGTGTAGCCGGCCTCGATGATCTCACTCTCGACGATCGTCCGGCATGTCTCCTGCGCGCCCAGGTCGGTCCGCGGCAGAAAGATCATGCCGACGGCGAGCCGACGCGGGAGCGGCTTGTGCCCCGATGCGACGATCGCGTCGTCGAAGAAGGCGGTGGGCAGATCGACGTGGATGCCGGCGCCGTCGCCAGTCTTGCCATCGGCATCGACGGCACCCCGGTGCCATACGGCTTTCAGTGCTTCAATGGCGGAGGCGACGACGCGACGCGACGCGCGACCATCGGTCGCGGCGATCAGCCCGACACCGCAGGCGTCCGATTCCATGTCGGGTCGGTACATGCCCGTGGCGGCGAGGCGTTCGCGCTGGTCGGTCATGCGGCGATCCTCTCCTGAAGCGTTTTTGCTTTCAGATATTTGTGCATGTGTTTTGCCACGTCGCGACCGTCGCGCACGGCCCAGACGACCAGGCTCGCCCCGCGTACGATATCGCCCGCCGCAAACACGCCGTCGAGGCTTGTCTGCATCGTCTTGTGATCGACGCGCAGCGTGCCCCAGCGGGTTACGCCCAGGTCGGTGCTGCCGAACATCTTGGGCAGGTCTTCGGCATCGAAGCCCAGCGCTTTGATGACCAGATCGGCATCGAGGCGGAATTCATTGCCGGGATCGGCCTCTGGCGCGCGTCGTCCGCTGGCGTCAGGCCGGCCGAGGCGCATCCGCGTGGCGCGGACGCCGGCAACCTGTTCGGTGCCGTCGAACGCCTCGGGTGAGGAAAGCCAGACGAACTCGACGCCCTCCTCCTCGGCGTTGCCAACCTCGCGCTGGCTGCCGGGCATATTCTCTCGGTCGCGGCGGTAGAGGCACCTGACGGATGTTGCGCCCTGTCGCACCGCCGTCCGAACGCAGTCCATCGCGGTATCGCCGCCGCCGATAACGACCACTTTCTTGCCAGCCGCGTTGAGGCTGCCGTCGTCGAAGTCGGGCACGGCGTCGCCAAAGCCCTTGCGATTGGAAGCAATCAGATAGTCGAGCGCCTCGACAACGCCGCGCGCTCCGACGCCGGGTGCCTTGATCGCGCGCGCCTTGTAAACGCCGGTCGCGATCAGGATGGCGTCGTGCCGCCGGCGCAGTTCGTCGAGGGTGGCATCCTGTCCGACTGCAAACCCCTGGTGAAAGACGATGCCACCCGCGACCAGGCGGTCGACGCGGCGCATGACCACGGGCTTTTCAAGCTTGAAACCGGGAATGCCATAGGTCAGCAGCCCGCCGGCGCGGTCATGCCGGTCATAGACGTGGACGTCGTAACCCTGGACGCGGAGCAGTTCTGCCGCACTCAATCCGGCGGGTCCGGCACCGATTACGCCGACCGATTGCCCGCGCGGGCGACCCGGCACGACCGGTTCGACCCACCCGTTTTCCCAGGCCGTATCGGTGATGAATTTTTCGACCGACCCGATCGTCACGGCACCGTGACCTGCAAACTCGATAACGCAATTCCCCTCGCACAGCCGGTCCTGCGGACAGATGCGGCCGCAGATTTCGGGCATCGTCGAGGTGGCATTGCTCAGCTCATAGGCTTCGCGCAACCGTCCCTCCGCCGTCAGCCGCAGCCAGTCAGGAATGTGATTGTGGAGCGGACAGTGGACCGAGCAATAAGGGACGCCGCATTGCGAACAGCGCGCCGACTGATCCTCGGCATTGTCGACGGCATAGCGGTCGGCAATCTCCCGGAAATCCTCGGCGCGCGACAGTGCCGGCCGCTTGCGTGGATATGCCTGCGGTTCTTCGACAAATTTGAGCATGACATCATCGACCATGGGTCACGCATGGTCGCCGCCGAACGAGCGGTCAAGATAGAGCGTCAGCAATGCTGACATAATCCCAAGCGGTGGAGGCACGATGCGCCTTCCGCAATCGTTCTCAATGAGTTGAAAGAGCCGAACCGGACCTAAATATTGAGCAGCCAGATCAGCGCCACGCTGCCCAGCACGATCCGGTACCAGGCGAACGGGGCAAAGCCGTACCGCCCGACGACCGCAACGAAGCTGCGCACGATAACGAGGGCAACGACGAAGGACACGGCAAAACCGATACCGATTGCCGTCCAGTCGGTCGGCTGGGCGACATGCCGGGCTTCCCACAATTCCTTGGCGCTTGCCGCGACCATGACGGGAATGGCGAGGAAGAAGCTGTACTCGGCCGCCGTCTTCCGGTCGACGCCCAGCGACAGCGCACCCATGATCGTCGCACCCGAACGGCTGACACCGGGGATCATCGCCAGGCACTGGATGATACCGATGCCAAGGGCGGTCCGCCACGGCATCGCCTCGATCGTGCCCTCTCGCGCGGGCTTCAGCAAGCGCTCGATCACCAGGATTATCACGCCGCCGACGATCAGCGCGACCGCGACGATCACCGGGCTTTCGAGCATCGCCTTGATTGCCTTGTAAGCGATCGCGCCGATCACCAGTGCTGGCGCAAAGCCGAGGACGACGTTGCGGGCAAAGGCGATGGCACCAGCGTTTCCGCGCAAAAGCCCCGCGCCCACATTGGCGAAGCGGCGCCAGTAGAGCACCACGACGGCGAGGATCGCGCCGAGCTGGATGACGATATCGAAGGTTGCCGACCCAGCGCCGGTGAAGCCCAGCAGCTTGCCAGCAAGGATGAGGTGCCCCGTCGAGGACACCGGAATGAACTCGGTAAGCCCCTCGACGATGCCGAGGATGATAGCGGTCAGGATGTCCAAATGATCAGCCCTCTTGCGCGGTAAAGCGGCCGTGCCGCCGATATTGGACCAGCCAGTCGTCGGCCACGGCCTCAAGCGGCGTCGGGGATATACCCATAAGGGCGAGACCATCGGTCGCGGTCACGACATTATCCGATTGGAGCATGAGCCACTGATCACGGGTCATTGGTGCGCCGGGCATCCAGCCCAGCCCCGCCGCCATCGCGCCTGCCACGACGTCCGGCATGTCGATAAAAATACGCTTGTGTGCCGTCACCTTTGCGATCCAGCGGTTGAGGGCACCCATCGAGATCACTTCCGGCCCGCCCAGTTCCAGCGTTTTGCCGCCATAAGCCGGGAGGTCGGCGAGCGCGCCAACGACCGCCTTCGCGACGTCGCCGACGAAGACAGGCTGGAATTTCGCCGGGCCCCGGATGATCGGCACGACGGGCAGCAGGCGGATCAGGCTGGCAAAGCGGTTGACGAACTGATCCTCGCGGCCAAACACGATCGACGGGCGCAGGATAGTCGCGTTCGGAAAAGCGTCGCGGACCGCCGCTTCTCCCTCTCCTTTCGACTTGCCGTAGCGCGATGGGCTGGCGGGGTCGGCGCCGATTGCAGAGACGTGAACGAATGCATTGCAGCCTGCCGATGCCGCTTCCTGCGCCACGTTGCGCGCGCCTTCCACATGGAAGGCATCGAAATCGCCAGTCAGAATGCCGACCAGGTTGACCGCGGCGGTTGCCCCGGCGAGCGCACGTGCGACGCTGTCGCGCCGACGCACGTCGGCGGCAACGAATTGCGTCTGGCCGAGCCCTGCCTGTGTTTTCAGAAACCACCCGTCGCCGGGAGAGCGTCCGGCGATGCGGACACGGGCGCCGGCGGCAAGCAATTCACGGACGACATAGCGGCCGATGAAACCGCTGCCGCCGAACACCGTCACCACAGAATCCTTCATGTACCGCTCCATGACCAACGCACCGGCCCTAGAGTCCGGGCCCGATCTCCGCAACGTCGGGGTTAGACGGTTTTTCGGCAGCGGCACGCTCCACCAGGAATTTCATGTTCGCGGTCGCGATCGGCCGGGTCTCGTCGTCCTGCCAGGCAATCACGAAGACGTTGGCGATGCGGCGGCCAAGGCGTTCGATCGTGGCGCGGGCGCGGGTTTCGACGGTCCGGCCACCGCGCATGAAATCGACGGTGATGCCGATGGGCTTGATCGCGCTGCCCTCAGGCAGCGCGTCGAGCACCGCAACCCAGCCCGCGTTTTCCAGCAGCCCCGCAATGGCGCCGCCATGCAGGAAACCGGGGCGCCCGACCAGGCCGTCGGCGAACGCCATGATCAGCGAGCCCCCGTCGCTCCGGGCGATGCCCATCAGCCGAGCGTAGGGCGAATGGATTTCAGTCACCCGGCGTAAACATGAACGTGCCGGCGACATGGGCGAGCGGCCGCGACGGGTCGCCGTCATGTGCCTCGCCCCGGACGAAGGCGATGGCGCTGGTCAGTTTGTAGCATTCGCCGCGCCCGATAACGTTCCTGCCGGGTTCGGCGGGCCGCAGATAGTCGACCCGCAGATCGAGCGTGGCCTGAGGCGTGAACGCGGCGCGCGTCAGCCACGTCGCCATGCTGGTCGCCATGTCCATCAGCGTGATGACCGGTCCGCTGGCAAGGACTCCGGTCGCCGGGTCGCCGACCAGATCGTCGCGATAGGGCAGTTCGAGCTCGACCCAGCCATCGCCGTGCGCGTGGTAACGCACGCCGATAAAACCATTGTGGCCCGCGCGGGCCATAGTGGCGACAAAGCGCGCGGGATCGAATTCGGTCACCCGCGACCCTAAGCACGCCCTTACGTGCCCGTAAAGCCGCGTGACAGAGGACGCGCGGTCGCTAAAGTCGGCGTCGGAGAGGACCAAAGATGCATCCCTGTCGTCATGCTGTCGCAACCCCCGGCAAGGCCGCGGTCATCATCGCAGAGACCGGCGCCGTGCTGACCTATGCGGAGCTCGACGCCGCCTCGAACCGCGTGGCACATCTGTTTCGCGCTTATGGTCTGTCCGCCGGCGACGTCGTCGCCTTCCTGCTCGACAACTGCGCCGACTATTTCGCCTTTGCCTGGGGTGCCCAGCGGGCAGGGCTGTTGTTCGTGTGCATTTCGACGAAACTGACCATCGCCGAAGTCGACTATATACTGGCGGACAGCGGCGCACGGTTTCTGGTGGCGAGCGCGTCGCTCGCGCCGGTGGCGGCCGGGGTGACCCTCGCCGGGCAGCGCTTCAGCCTGGGCGGGCCGATCACCGGGTTCGAAGCCGTCGAGCCGGCGCTGGCCCGACAGCCGGACACGCCGATCGCCGATGAGCAGGCGGGCGTCGACATGCTCTATTCGAGCGGCACCACCGGACGGCCGAAGGGCATTCGTGTGGCTCCACCCGAAGACCCGGCGATCGACGCGGTCAGTCCGCTGGCGATGATCGCCAGCGGGTTTTACGGCCTTGGTCCCGACAGCATCTATCTTTGCCCGGCACCGCTGTATCACGCCGCACCGCTGCGCTGGGGCATGACCGTCCACCGCCTGGGCGGCACGATCGTACTGATGGCGCGCTTCGATGCCGAAGCCACGCTTGCGACGATCGCGCGCTATCGCTGCAACGCGGGGCAATTCGTGCCGACCCATTTCGTGCGGATGCTGAAATTGCCCGAGGCCATACGGCGCAAGTACGATGTGTCGTCGATGAAGGTCGCCATCCACGCCGCCGCGCCCTGTCCGGTCCCGGTCAAGCGCGCGATGATCGACTGGTGGGGGCCGGTCATCGACGAATATTATGCGGGGAGCGAGGGCAATGGCTTTACCGCGATCAAGGCGGACGAATGGCTGTCGCATCCGGGATCAGTGGGCCGCGCCATCGGCCAGTCGACCCTGCACATCTGTGACGAGGATGGCAACGAAGTGGCGACGCGGACCGAGGGTATCGTCTATTTCAACGCTCCCCGGCCGTTCGAATATCATAACGACCCGGTAAAAACCGCCGAATCGCGCAACCGGCTGGGCATGACGACACTGGGCGATGTCGGCTGGGTCGACGAGGAAGGCTATCTCTATCTGACCGACCGCAAGAGCTTCATGATCATATCAGGCGGCGTGAACATCTATCCGCAGGAAATCGAAAACCTGCTGGTCACGCATCCCCAGGTCGCCGACGTGGCGGTAGTGGGTGCCCCGCATGAGGAGATGGGCGAACAGGTGGTGGCGGTCGTGCAACCTGTCGACTGGCCCGCGGCGGGTGACGCGCTGGCGGCGGAATTGATCGATTACTGCCGTGCCAGCCTGTCAGGTGTCAAAACACCGCGACGGATCGATTTCGTAGAGGAACTGCCGCGGCACGACACGGGCAAGCTGTACAAGCGGCTGATCCGCGATGCCTATTGGGCAAAGGAGACGGCATGAACGACCGGGTTTCGATCACCATCGCCGACCATGTTGCCGATGTCCGGCTGAACCGTCCGGACAAGATGAACGCGATCGATGCCGCGATGTTCGACGGGATCGCGGCGGCAATTGCCCAGCTCGGGCGGACCGACGGGCTACGCGCGGTCGTCCTGTCGGGCGAAGGGCGGGCGTTCTGTGCGGGCCTCGATATGGCGAGCATGGCCGGCGGCGGGCCGGGCGAGCGGGTGATCGAGCGGAGCCATGGCGATGCGAACCTGGTTCAGCAGGTCGCCTGGGGCTGGCGCAAGCTCGCGGTGCCGGTCATTGCGGCGGCGCACGGCGCGGCGCTGGGCGGGGGTTTCCAGATTTTTTCAGGCGCTGACATCCGCATCGCCCGTGCCGATACCCAATGCTGCATCATGGAGGCGAAATGGGGCCTGGTCCCCGACATGGCCGGCTTTGCCTTGTGGCGGTCCACGGTCCGCGACGACGTGCTTCGCGAGCTGGCGTACACCGCACGCTTGTTCTCGGGCGAGCGCGCCTATGAACTGGGCTTCGTCAGCCATTTGTCCGACGATCCGCACGGCAAGGCAATGGAGATTGCGCTCGAGATCGCGACGCGCAATCCCCATGCAGTGCGCGGGATCAAGCGGCTCGCCAACCTTGCCGCTCACGCCGACCCGACCGCGATCCTCCATGCAGAGACCGACGAGCAGATCGCCGTCATCCGCAAGCCCAACCAGATCGAGGCGGTGATGGCCAATATGGAAAAACGGCGTCCCAGCTTTATCGACTAGGCGGGCGACATCCGCATCGCTTCGAGCCGCGGCCGAAAGCTCGCGGGAAACGGCACCGCGCCGGTCGCGTCGGTGTAGACGAAGGTCGTGTCGCAGGTCGCGACGCACACGCCGTCCTGAAAGGCGCCCGAAAGGATCGTCCACGACCGCGTGCCGATATGGCCGATGCCGCTGGCGATCACGATCCCGCCTGGATGGTGCGCCTCCGCCAGGTAGTTGAGCGCGACCGCCGCGACGAGCCAGCGGATGCCGGGGCGTTCGCGGTGGAAGTCGAGCGACCGGCTGAACTGCCCGCGCCCCTCCTCGAACAGCCCCGCCATCGAGACATTGTTGATATGGCCGAGCAGGTCGAGATCGGCCCAGCGCGTGGGAACGATGGCAGTGAAGGGGTAGCGGGCAAGCGTCGTGCGCCAGGGTTCGGGTCGGGACATGGCGGCGGGCGGTGGCAGAAGCGGGGGTGGGAGGCAAGGGCGGCGGACGCCGAGACGCGGCGGGATGACCTGTCGTCGCCCGTCTTGACCGTTCGGGAGCCGATGACTGTGGCATTTCGAATTTCCGGGCGACACTCGCGGGCAGGCTCATCGTAATGAGAGCGGCCGGGCCATGTTGGTCGAGTGCCGAGTGGTTGACCCCCACCGATTCCCCCGCTAATGGCGCGCCCTCGCAGACAGCTTAGGTTGTGTGCGAAACATACGCTTGAACATTACCGATGCGTGTGAGGGCCGTGGGGGCCGAATGGCTCCCTTACGGTCCTTTCTCGTTTGAAGCCGGGGCGCGTTTGGTCCGGGCATCGGTAAAGTAACCAACATAAGGTGAAGGCTTCAAATGCCGACGATCAACCAGCTGGTCCGCAAGGGCCGCGAACCGCAGAAGGCCAAGTCCAAGGTTCCTGCGATGGAAGCAAACCCCCAGAAGCGGGGAGTGTGCACGCGTGTCTATACGACGACCCCTAAGAAGCCGAACTCGGCATTGCGCAAAGTGGCCAAGATCCGCCTGACCAACCAGCGCGAAGTCATCAGCTATATCCCGGGTGAGGGGCATAACCTGCAGGAGCATTCGGTCGTCCTGATCCGTGGCGGTCGCGTTCGCGATTTGCCCGGCGTGCGCTACCATGTGCTGCGCGGCGTGCTCGATACGCAAGGGGTCAAGGACCGGAAGCAGTCGCGTTCCAAATACGGGGCCAAGCGTCCCAAGTAAGCCCCGGGCACGGTCCCGGATACGCTGAAATCAGAAGGAATTTGAAATGGCTCGTCGTCGTCGTCCCGAAAAGCGGGAAATCCTGCCCGATCCCCGTTTCGGGGACATCACCCTGTCGAAGTTCATGAACAACATCATGCTCGACGGCAAGAAGGCCGTTGCCGAAGGCATCGTCTATACCGCGATGGAAACCGTCGAGACGCGCGCAAAGCGCGACCCCATCGGCATTTTCCACGACGCGCTGAACAATGTGAAGCCGGGCATCGAGGTCCGCAGCCGCCGGGTCGGCGGTGCCACCTATCAGGTGCCGGTCGAGGTTCGTGCCGAGCGGTCGCAGGCGCTCGCCATCCGCTGGCTGATTTCGGCGGCGCGCAACCGCAGCGAGACGACGATGGCCGCACGGTTGTCGGGTGAACTGATGGACGCCGCCAACAACCGGGGCAATGCGGTGAAGAAGCGTGAAGACACGCACCGCATGGCCGAGGCCAACCGCGCGTTCTCGCATTATCGCTGGTAAAAATCTGGCACTGAAAGTTTTCGACACTATATCGCGGGAAGCCGGATTGTCCGGCCTTCCGCACGCTCAAGGAACCTGACATGGCCCGCAGCCATCCGCTTAGCATGTATCGCAATATCGGCATCATGGCGCACATCGATGCCGGCAAGACGACCACGACCGAGCGGATCCTCTATTACACCGGCAAGTCCTACAAGATCGGCGAAGTGCATGAAGGCACGGCGACGATGGACTGGATGGAGCAGGAGCAGGAGCGCGGGATCACGATCACCAGCGCGGCGACGACCTGTTTCTGGAACGACCACCGCATCAACATCATCGATACGCCTGGCCACGTCGACTTTACCATCGAAGTGGAACGGTCGCTGCGCGTGCTCGACGGGGCGATTACCTGCTTCGACGGCGTTGCCGGCGTCGAGCCGCAGTCGGAGACGGTGTGGCGCCAGGCCGACAAATACAGCGTGCCGCGGATGTGCTTCATCAACAAGCTCGACCGTACGGGCGCGAACTTCCAGATGTGCGTCGACATGATCAAGGACCGCCTCGGTGCGCGTCCTGCCGTCCTCTATCTGCCGATCGGCATCGAGGGCGGTTTTAAAGGCCTGGTCGATCTGGTCGAGAACCGCGCGATCATCTGGCTCGAGGAATCGCTCGGCGCGAAGTTCGAATATCAGGACATCCCGGCCGATCTCGCCGATGCCGCCGCCAAGGCGCGCAGCGAGCTGATCGAGATGGCGGTCGAGCAGGACGACGATATCATGGAGGCCTATCTCGAAGGCACCGAACCCGATGTCGCGACACTGAAAAAGCTCATCCGCAAGGGCACGCTGAACTCGTCGTTCGTGCCGATCCTGTGCGGCTCGGCGTTCAAGAACAAGGGCGTGCAACCGCTGCTCGACGCCGTCGTCGATTACCTGCCGTCGCCGCTCGACGTGCCGGCGATCAACGGCCTGAAGCTCGATGGCGTTACCGAAGACAGCCGTGCGGCGAGCGACGATGCGCCGTTTTCGGCGCTGGCGTTCAAGATCATGAACGATCCCTTCGTCGGAACGCTGACCTTTGCCCGCATCTATTCGGGCAAGCTGGAAACCGCATCGTCGGTACAGAATTCGGTCAAGGATAAGAAGGAAAAGGTCGGCCGCATGCTGCTGATGCATGCCAATGACCGCGAGGATATCCAGATCGCCTATGCGGGCGACATCGTGGCGCTGGCGGGTCTGAAGGATACCACGACGGGCGACACATTGTGCGCGCAGAACGACCCGATCATCCTGGAGCGGATGGAATTCCCCGATCCGGTCATCGAAGTGTCGGTCGAGCCCAAGACCAAGGCCGACCAGGAAAAGATGGGTGTGGCACTCAACCGGCTGGCGCGCGAGGACCCGTCGTTCCGCGTGTCGACCGACCATGAGAGTGGCCAGACCATTTTGAAGGGGATGGGCGAACTCCACCTCGAGATCATGGTCGACCGCATGAAGCGCGAGTTCAAGGTCGAGGCCAATGTCGGCGCGCCGCAGGTGGCATATCGCGAATATCTCGCGAAGAAGGTCGACATCGACTATACCCACAAGAAGCAGTCGGGCGGTTCGGGCCAGTTCGGGCGGGTGAAGTTCACCGCGACGCCGGGCGAGCGCGGGTCGGGCATCATCTTCAAAGACGACGTGAAGGGCGGCAATATTCCCAAGGAATATATCCCCTCGGTCGAAAAGGGGATGCGTGAGACAGCGGCGAGCGGATCGCTGATCGGCTTTCCGATCATCGACTTCGAAATCTCGCTCTACGACGGCGCCTATCACGACGTCGACTCGTCGGCGCTGGCGTTCGAAATCTGCGCACGTGCCGCGATGCGCGAGGCGGCACAGAAGGCAGGTATCAAGCTGCTCGAGCCGATCATGAAGGTCGAGGTCGTCACCCCTGAGGATTATCTGGGCGACGTCATCGGCGACATGAATTCGCGTCGCGGGCAGATCCAGGGCACCGATTCGCGCGGCAACGCACAGACGGTCGAGGCGATGGTCCCGCTTGCCAACATGTTTGGCTACGTCAACTCACTGCGGTCGTTCACTCAGGGACGCGCGCAGTATTCGATGCAGTTCAGCCATTACGACGAGGTTCCGCAGAACGTGGCGGAAGAGGTCAAGGCGAAGCTGGCGTAATCATAATTTTGTCACTATGGGGGCCGCCGCACGGCGCGGTTCCCCGAAATCGGTTAACTGGCGAATCAGATCAACAAGGTAGGACACAATGGCAAAAGCAAAGTTCGAGCGGACGAAGCCGCACTGCAACATCGGCACCATCGGTCACGTCGACCATGGCAAGACCTCGCTGACGGCAGCGATCACCAAGGTGCTGGCCGAAACTGGCGGCGCGACGTTCACGAGCTATGCCAACATCGACAAGGCACCCGAAGAGCGTGAGCGCGGCATCACGATCTCGACCGCGCACGTCGAGTATGAGACCGCCGATCGCCACTATGCACACGTCGATTGCCCCGGGCACGCCGACTATGTGAAGAACATGATCACCGGTGCCGCGCAGATGGACGGCGCGATCCTGGTCGTGTCCGCGACCGACGGTCCGATGCCCCAGACGCGCGAGCATATCCTGCTCGCCCGCCAGGTCGGCGTGCCGCAGCTCGTGGTGTTCATGAACAAGGTCGATCTGGTCGACGACGCCGAGATTCTCGAGCTGGTCGAACTGGAAATCCGTGAGCTCCTGTCGAAGTACGACTTTGACGGCGACAATATTCCGGTCATCCAGGGTTCGGCGGTCGCCGCGCTTGATGACAAGACGCCGGAAATCGGTCACGATGCAGTGCTCAAGCTGATGGCTGCGGTCGACAGCTGGATCCCGCAGCCCGCGCGTCCGCTCGACAAGCCGTTCCTGATGCCGATCGAAGACGTGTTCTCGATTTCTGGTCGCGGCACCGTCGTGACCGGCCGTGTCGAGACCGGCATCGTCAAGGTCGGCGAGGAAGTCGAGATCGTCGGGATCAAGGACACCCGCAAGACGGTGGTGACCGGCGTTGAGATGTTCCGCAAGCTGCTCGACCAGGGCCAGGCTGGCGACAATATCGGCGCGCTGATCCGCGGTGTCGGTCGTGAAGAAGTCGAGCGCGGCCAGGTGCTGTGCAAGCCCGGCTCGATCACGCCGCACACCGAGTTCACTTCGGAAGTCTATGTGCTCTCGAAGGACGAGGGAGGCCGTCACACGCCGTTCTTCGCCAATTATCGTCCGCAGTTCTACTTCCGCACGACCGACGTGACCGGCGAGGTCGTCCTTCCTGAGGGCACCGAAATGGTCATGCCGGGCGACAATGTGCAGCTCGGCGTCAAGCTGATCGCGCCGATCGCGATGGAGCAGGGCCTGCGCTTCTCGATCCGCGAAGGTGGTCGCACCGTCGGTTCGGGGGTTGTGGCTTCGATCACGAAGTAGTAATTGAATATCAGAGCCGTCCGGTCGTCTTGAAGCGGCCGGGCGGTGCGCTTTTTTTAGTAGGCCTGTGCAAACGGGCAGGCTCTTTTGCATCGGTAACGGACCTTTCAGGGATTAGGTATGGAAACGCAGAATATCCGCATTCGCCTGAAGGCGTTCGATCACCGCGTGCTCGACCAGGCCACCGGTGACATTGCCGATACCGCCAAGCGCACGGGTGCCCTGATCCGCGGCCCGATTCCGCTGCCTACGCGTATCGAGAAATTCACCGTAAACCGCGGTCCGCACGTCGACAAGAAGTCGCGTGAGCAGTTCGAGGTGCGTACTTACAAGCGGCTGCTCGACATTGTGCAGCCGACGCCTCAGACGGTCGATGCGCTGATGAAGCTCGACCTTGCTGCTGGGGTAGACGTCGAAATCAAACTGGCCTAGAGCCGCGCTTCGCGATGGATCGCCACCGATTCGTTGCGGCCAGATTAGGGATACCGCGGAGTTCGCTCCGGCCGCGTCCCCCGTCTCACCGCCTTTGAAGGCAGTGAAGCAACCCTGACGGGGAAACGCATATTTTTGGGTTGAGCCAAGCCCGCGCGGGGCAGTCTCGCGTGGGCCTCTGACACGTAAGGAGTATGATCATGCGCACCGGCGTGATCGCGAAGAAAATGGGGATGACCCGCCTGTTTCAGGACGACGGCCGCCACGTGCCCGTCACCGTTCTGGCGCTCGAGAACAATCAGGTCGTGGCGCATCGCACTGCCGATCGTGATGGCTATGTCGCGGTCCAGTTGGGCGCAGGCACGGCCAAGGCGAAGAATGTTGCCAAGCCGCAGCGGGGCCATTTCGGCAAGGCCGAAGTTGAGCCCAAGGCGCGGATGGTCGAATTCCGGGTTTCGGAAGACGCCCTGATCGAAGTCGGCGCTGAAATCGCCGCCGATCATTTCGTTGCCGGCCAGCTGGTCGATGTTTCGGGGCATACCCAGGGCAAGGGCTTTGCCGGCGGCATGAAGCGCTGGAACTTCGGCGGTCTTCGCGCGACGCACGGTGTTTCGGTTTCCCACCGTTCGCTGGGGTCGACCGGACAGCGCCAGGACCCGGGCAAGGTGTTCAAGGGCAAGAAGATGGCCGGGCACATGGGCGATGCGCAGCGCACCCAGCAGAACCTGGAAATCGTGTCGACCGACGTCGAGCGTGGCCTGTTGTTCGTCAAGGGTTCGGTACCGGGCTCGAAGGGCACGTGGCTGACGGTCAAGGACTCAGTGAAAGTCGCGCGTCATGCTGATGCGCCTTACCCAGCGAGCATCCGCCAGGCTGTCGCCCCCGAATCTTCCAATACTCACGATACCGCCCAAGCCGATCATGCCGACACGCCCGCCGAGGACGTGACCGTGGTCGAAGCGACCGACGGTCAGGAAGGCTGATCATGAAACTTCCGATTTCGACATTTGAGGGTGCCGGCAAGGCCACCATCGAGCTGAACGACGCGGTGTTCGGTGTCGAGCCGCGCGCCGACATTCTGCACCGGGTGGTCACCTGGCAGCTGGAAAAGCGTCGCGCGACGGCACGTGGGACGCGTGAGCGCGCCGATGTCGCGCGCACCGGCAAGAAGTTCGGCAACCAGAAGGGCGGCGGCACGGCCCGCCACGGCAACCGGCGCGCCCCGAACTTCATCGGTGGCGGCAAGGCCCACGGCGCCCGTGTCCGCGACTTTAACCCGAGCCTCAACAAAAAGGTTCGCGCGATGGGCCTGAAGATGGCGCTCTCGTCGAAGGCCAAGGACGGCAAGCTGATCATCATGGACACGCTGTCGATCGAGAACGGCAAGACCCGGGTACTGGCCGCCAATTTTGCGAATATGGACAGCAAGCGTGCGCTGGTCATCGACGGCGACGTCGTCGACACGAGTTTTGCCCGGGCCGCGTCGAACCTGCACATGATCGACGTGCTGCCTGCGGTCGGCGCGAACGTCTATGACATCCTTCGGGCCGATACGCTGGTGCTGACCCGCGCGGCCGTCGAACAGCTGGAGGCGCGTTTCAATGGCTAAAAAGCCGACAGCAAAGGCGGTTGAACTGCGTCACTATGACGTGGTCGTCGCGCCGTACATCACGGAAAAGGCGACGATGGTCAGCGAGCACAACGCCGTGGTGTTCAAGGTGGCCAACGATGCGACCAAGCCGCAGATCAAGGCGGCGGTCGAGGCATTGTTCCGGGTCAGCGTGACGAAGGTCAACACCATCGTCCAGAAGGGCAAGACCAAGAAGTGGAAGGGCCTGCCCTACACCCGGTCGACCTTCAAAAAGGCAATCGTGACGCTGGCCGACGGCCAGTCGATCGACGTGACCACGGGGATTTAGTCCGATGGCATTGAAGCATTACAACCCGACGAGCCCGGCCCGCCGCGGCCTTATCCTGGTCGACAAATCGTCGCTGTTCAAAGGTCGCCCGGTCAAGGCGCTGACCGAGGGCAAGACCAAGACCGGCGGCCGCAACAACAAGGGCCATGTGACCAGCCGTGGCATCGCGGGCGGGCACAAGCAGAAATACCGGATCATCGATTTCAAGCGCCGGTTGTGGGATGTCGAGGGCGTTGTCGAGCGCCTCGAATATGATCCCAACCGCACAGCCTTTATTGCGCTGATCAACTACGGGCCGAACGCCGACGGCAAGACGGGCGACAACCTCGCCTATATTCTGGCACCGCAGCGGCTGGCAGTCGGCGACAAGGTGATCGCCGGCAAGAAGACCGACGTGAAGCCGGGCAATGCGATGGAGCTGGGCCAGATGCCGGTCGGCACGATCGTCCACAACGTAGAGATGAAGCCCGGCAAGGGTGGCCAGATCTCGCGTTCGGCGGGCACTTATGTGCAGGTCGTCGGTCGTGACCGGGGCATGGTCATCGTCCGCCTCAATTCAGGCGAGCAGCGTTACATCCACGCCAATTGCATGGCGACGGTCGGTGCCGTGTCGAACCCCGACAACGGCAACACCAATCTCGCCAAGGCGGGTCGCAATCGCTGGAAGGGCATACGCCCCCTCACCCGCGGCGTCGCCAAGAACCCGGTCGATCACCCGCACGGCGGTGGTGAAGGCCGGACCTCGGGCGGCCGTCACCCGGTCACGCCGTGGGGCAAGCCGACCAAGGGCGCACGCACGCGTCACAACAAATCGACCGATAAGATGATCATCCGGTCGCGTCACGCCAAGAAGAAGAGGTAGCAATGGCCCGCTCAGTCTGGAAAGGTCCGTTCGTCGACCTGCATCTGCTGAAAAAGGCAGAGACCGCGCAGGACACGAGCACGCGCACGCCGATCAAGACGTGGTCGCGCCGTTCGACGATCCTGCCGCAGTTCGTTGGCCTCACGTTCAGCGTCTATAACGGCCGCAAGTTTGTGCCGGTCAGCGTCAACGAGGACATGGTCGGCATGAAGCTCGGCGAGTTCGCGCCGACGCGCTATTTCCCGGGCCACGCCGCCGACAAGAAGGGCAAGCGCTGATGTCGAAGCCCAAGTCCCCGCGCAAGGTGGCCGACAACGAGGCACTCGCGACCGCAACCGCCATTCGCGGTTCGGCGCAGAAGCTCGGCCTGGTCGCTGCTCTCATCCGCAACAAGAAGGCGGGTGATGCAATGAATATCCTGCAGTTCTCGACGAAGTCGATGGCGCTCGATGTCCGCAAGTGCCTGGCCTCCGCGATCGCCAATGCCGAGAACAATCACAATCTCGACGTCGATGCGCTCGTCGTTGCCGAAGCCAGTGTCGGCAAGGGCCTCAGCATGAAGCGCTTTGCCACCCGGGCGCGCGGTCGGTCGGCGCGCATCGTCAAGCCGTTCAGTCGCCTGCGCGTCGTCGTGCGCGAAGTTCAGGATCAGGAGGCCTAATATGGGTCAGAAATCGAATCCGATCGGGCTGCGGCTCCAGATCAATCGCACGTGGGACAGCCGCTGGTATGCCGACGGCGCCGACTACGGGCGCCTGTTGCTCGAAGATATCAAGATTCGCCGTCATATCATGGACAGCCTGCCGCAGGCCGCCATCTCAAAGGTCGTGATCGAACGCCCGGCAAAGCTTTGCCGGATTTCGGTTTATGCCGCCCGCCCCGGTGTCATCATCGGCAAGAAGGGTGCGGACATCGAAAAGCTGCGCAAGACGATCGGGACGATGACATCGTCCGACGTGTCGCTGAACATCGTTGAAATCCGTAAGCCGGAAATCGATGCCAAGCTGGTGGCGCAGGGCGTCGCCGACCAGCTCGAGCGGCGCATCGCGTTCCGCCGCGCGATGAAGCGCGCAGTGCAGTCCGCGTTGCGCCTGGGTGCCGAGGGCATCCGGATTACCTGCGCCGGACGTCTTGGTGGTGCCGAAATCGCCCGGACCGAATGGTACCGTGAAGGCCGTGTGCCGCTGCACACGCTGCGCGCCCACGTCGATTACGCGGAACACGAAGCGCACACCGCGTACGGCGTGTGCGGTATCAAGGTCTGGATTTTCAAGGGCGAGATCCTGGGTCACGACCCGATGTCGCAAGAGCGGCTGATGATGGAAGCACAGACTTCCGGTGTCCGTCCGCAGTCCGACCGTCGCTAAGGTAGTCTGAAATGCTGCAACCGAAAAAAACCAAGTTTCGCAAGGCGCACAAGGGTCGCATCCATGGCGACGCCAAGGGTGGCACGGACCTGAACTTCGGCTCCTATGGGTTGAAGGCGATGGAGCCCGACAGGATCACCGCACGCCAGATCGAGGCGGCACGCCGTGCGATCACGCGCCATATCAAGCGCCAGGGGCGTTTGTGGATCCGCGTGTTCCCCGATGTGCCGGTGTCGTCGAAGCCCGCCGAAGTCCGCATGGGCAAGGGCAAGGGTGCGCCCGAATATTGGGCGGCGCGCGTGAAGCCGGGTCGCATCCTGTTCGAACTGGACGGCGTCCCCGGCCCGATCGCGGCGGTGGCATTCAGTCGCGCCATGGAAAAGCTGCCCATCAAGACCAAGGTCGTCGCCCGCCTCGGTGACTTTTCGCACCTGGGAGCTGCATGATGGCGAAGAAGTCCAACGCTTTTGGCGATCTTCGGGTCAAGACCGACGACGAACTGCTGGGTCAGCTGACCGAGTTGAAGCGCGAGGCATTCAACCTCCGTTTCCAGGCCGCGACCAACCAGCTCGAAAAGCCGAGCCGTGTCCGCGAGGTGCGCCGCACCATCGCACAGATCAAAACGCTCCAGACCGCGCGCGTCGCGGCTGAAGCGAAGTAAGGAAAGCAGAGCGATGCCAAAGCGCGTTCTCACCGGGGTCATCGTCTCCGACAAGGGCGAAAAGACCGTGGTGGTCAATGTCGAGCGGAAAGTGAAACATCCGTTGTACGGCAAGATCATCCGTCGTTCGAAGAAATACCACGCCCATGACGAGGCGAATGTCTTCAAGCTCGGCCAGACTGTGCGCATCGAGGAATGTGCGCCGATCTCCAAGCTGAAGACCTGGAAAGTCATCGACGGTGGCGGCACGGCCGACACCGGTGTCGAGGATAACGCCTAATGATCCAGATGCAGTCCAATCTCGACGTCGCGGACAACAGTGGCGCCAAGCGGGTCCAGTGCATCAAGGTGCTGGGCGGATCGAAGCGCCGCTTTGCCGGCGTCGGCGACGTTATCGTCGTGTCGATCAAGGAAGCTGCGCCGCGTGGCAAGGTGAAGAAGGGAGACGTGCACCGCGCGGTCATCGTGCGCACGGCCAAGGACATTCACCGTCCCGACGGCTCGACCATCCGCTTCGACGGCAATGCGGCCGTGCTGGTCAACAAGAACGAGGAGCCGATCGGTACCCGTATCTTTGGCCCGGTATGCCGCGAGCTTCGCGCCAAGAATTACATGAAGATCATCTCGCTCGCGCCGGAGGTGCTGTGATGTCGGCACTGAAGATCAAGAAGGGCGACAAGGTCGTTGTTCTGTCGGGCAAGGACAAGGGCAAGCACGGCGAAGTGACCAAGTCGTTCCCCAAGGACGGCAAAGTCATCGTGTCGGGCGTGAACATTGCGACGCGCCACACCAAGCCGAGCCAGGAAAATCCGCAGGGCGGCCTGTCGCGGTTCGAGGCACCGATGCATGTGTCGAAGGTGGCGATCGAGGATCCGAAGACCGGCAAGCCGACGCGTGTCCGTTTCGAGGTCAAGGACGGCAAGAAAATCCGGGTCGCGGTGCGCTCTGGGGAGACGATCAATGGCTGATGCCCAGAAGACCAAGACAGATTACAAGCCGCGGATGCAGAAGCTCTATGAAGAGCGCTACATCAAGGCGATGACCGAGAAGTTCGGCTACACCAACCCGATGCAGGTGCCCCGGCTCGACAAGATCGTGCTGAACATGGGTGTCGGTGACGCGACGCAGGACAAGAAGCGCGTCGATCAGGCGGCCAAGGAAATGGAAGCGATTGCGGGCCAGAAGCCGGTAATCACCAAGGCCAAGACCTCGATCGCGCAGTTCAAGCTGCGCGAGGGCATGCCCATCGGCTGCAAAGTCACGCTGCGTCGTGAGCGGATGTACGAGTTTCTCGATCGTTTCATCACGATCGCCCTGCCGCGCGTTCGCGATTTTCGCGGGCTGAACCCCAAGAGCTTCGACGGTCGCGGTAACTATGCCTGCGGGATCAAGGAGCAGCTGATCTTTCCGGAGATCAGTTACGATCAGGTCGATGTGACGCGCGGGATGGACGTTATCGTTGCGACCACGGCACGGACCGACGACGAGGCGCGCGAGCTGCTTCGCCTGTTCGGTTTTCCGTTTCCGATCGAGGAAGCAACCGAAGAAAAGAAGGCGGCTTAGGCGATGGCAAAGAAGAGCTCGATCAACAAGAACGAGAAGCGCAAGGCGATGGTCAAGCAGTACGCGCACAAGTTCGCCGCACTGCGGGCGATCGCCGACGACCAGAACGCCGAAGACGGTGATCGCCTGATGGCGCGGCTCAAGATGTCGACGCTGCCGCGCAACGCCAATCCGACGCGGGTGCGCAACCGGTGTGAAGTCACCGGGCGACCCCGCGCTTATTATCGCAAGTTCCGCCTCTGTCGTATTCAGCTGCGCGATCTGGCCAACAAAGGCCTGATCCCCGGCGTTACGAAGTCGAGCTGGTAAGGGTTAAGATATGGCACTGACCGACCCCCTGGGTGATATGCTCACCCGCATCCGCAACGGTTTGCAGGCAAAGAAGGACAGCGTCACCACGCCGTCGTCAAAGCTTCGCGTCCGCGTGCTCGACGTGCTCCAGCGCGAAGGCTACATCCGCGGCTATTCAAGCGAAGAGGTCGGTGGCCATGACGGCATCCGCATCGAGCTGAAATACTTCGAGGGCCAGCCTGCGATTCGTCACGTTGCCCGCGTGTCGAAGCCGGGCCGCCGTGTTTATTCGGGATCGAAGGAATTGCCGCGAGTCCGCAACGGCCTCGGCATCACGATCGTCTCGACGCCGCGCGGCGTGCTTTCCGATGCGGAAGCACGCGAGCACAATGTCGGCGGCGAAGTCCTGGCGGAGGTATTCTGATGAGCCGCATCGGTAAGAAGCCGGTTCCGATCCCGGCAAACGTCACGGCATCGATGGACGCCGGCGTGCTGTCGATGAAGGGGCCGAAGGGCACCCTGTCGATCGCGATGCGCGAGGAGATCAGCTATTCGCTCGACAATGGCGAGCTCACGGTAAAACCCGCCAACGCCACCAAAGCGGCGCGGGCATTCTGGGGCATGCAACGGACGCTGGTGCAGAATCTGGTGACGGGCGTCACCGACGGGTTCACCAAGACGCTCGAAATCACCGGGGTCGGGTACCGTGCGAATGCAACGGGCAAGAAGCTGAAGCTCCAGCTCGGCTATTCGCACGACGTCGACATCGACGTGCCGGACGGCATCGACGTGAAGACGCCTGACCAGACCACGGTCGAGATTTCAGGCAGCGACAAGCAGAAGGTCGGTCAGCTGGCCGCCGAAATTCGCCGCTGGCGCAAGCCCGAGCCGTACAAGGGCAAGGGCATCAAATATCGCGGCGAGTTCATCTTCCGCAAAGAGGGTAAGAAGAAGTAATGGCCAAGCTCGATCCTTTTGCGAAGCGCCGCCAGCGCGTCCGCACCAAGCTGCGGATCAAGGGCACGACCCGGCCGCGCCTGTCGGTGCACCGCTCGGGCCGGCATATCTATGCGCAGATCATCGACGATACGGCTGGCGTGACGGTTGCTGCGGCGTCGACCCTGGAGAAGGACGCACGCGCCTCGACCGGCGCTACGGTCGATGCGGCGACCGCCGTCGGCAAAACAGTTGCCGAGCGTGCCAAGGCCGCCGGCGTTACCCGGGTCGTGTTCGACCGGGGCGGTTTCCTGTTCCACGGTCGCGTCAAGGCGCTGGCCGAGGGTGCCCGCGAAGGCGGATTGGAGTTCTAAATGGCTGATGAAATCGACATGGCAGCCGCACCGGCGGCAGACGCGCCCCCGGCAGATGCACCTCGTGGGCGCGGTCCGCGCGGCGGGCGTGGCGGAGACAATCGTGGCGGTGGTAACCGCGGCGGGCGTGACAACAACAATCGCGCGCGCCGCGACGGTGGCGGTCGCGACGATGGCGGCGAAGAGCTGATCGAAAAGCTCGTCCACATCAATCGCGTCTCGAAGACGGTGAAGGGCGGCAAGCGTTTCGGCTTTGCGGCACTCGTCGTCGTTGGCGACGGCAAGGGTCGCTCAGGCTTCGGCCACGGCAAGGCACGCGAAGTGCCCGAGGCGATCTCGAAGGCGACGGCGGCCGCCAAGAAGAAGATGATTCGCGTCCCGCTGAAGGAAGGCCGCACGCTGCACCATGACGGCAATGGTCACTTCGGTGCCGGTCGCGTGACGTTGCGTTCGGCGCCGCAGGGAACGGGCATTATCGCCGGTGGCCCGATGCGTGCCATTTTCGAGTCGCTGGGCGTGGCTGATGTCGTGACCAAGTCAGTCGGCACGTCGAACCCGTACAACATGATCCGCGCCACGTTCGAGGCGCTGGGCGAGCAGACGTCGCCGAAGAGCGTCGCGCAGCGTCGCGGCAAGAAGATCGCCGACCTGCTGGGCAATGGTGGTTCGAAAACCGCCGAAGCCGATGCGTCGATGATCACGGAGTAGTCCCATGGCAACGATCAAGATCAAGCAGACGGGCTCGCCCATCCGCCGCACCGAGGACCAGCGCGCGACGCTGAAGGGGCTCGGCCTCAACAAGATGCACAAGGTGTCCGAACTGCAGGACAGCCCCGAAGTGCGCGGGATGATCCGCAAGGTGCGGCACATGGTTGAGGTCCAGGGCTGATCCTGGGCCAGGACGGCTGCTAGGCGGCGGGCATGCCCCCGTCGAGCGGCGGTCGGAAAGCGAGCCGAGCGACTGGCATTCTGTCGGTCATGCGAACGATCGCCGCCTCCAGCGCGTAGAGATAGGGGCGCAACCGCATTGCCGGTGCCTCGACGCAATGCCAGGAAAACATGGCCAGCGCCATGGTGACGGCATAGGACAGGGCCAGATTCACGTACCAGGGATCGGGGCCGAGCACGGCAACCACCGCCTGCTGCACGGGAAAACCATAGAGAAACAGGCCGTAGGAATAGTCCCCCGACGCGATGAAGCCGATGCGGCGTGGGTCAAGCAGCCCGAGGTAGACCGTCACATAGGTAACCGGCAGGACGGCAAACAAATCGCCGACCGGATGGACCAGCAGGAGCATCGACAGCGCGAGCGACAAGCCGAACAGGCGGCGGTCCCAGGGCAGCCGGTCGCGGAACAGATGGGCGGTCACGCCGGCGAGGAAGCACACAACGAGGACCGGCGGCATCGGCGTGTTCATGACCGCAGCCCGTTCAAGCGCGAGCGGCACGAACCAGCAGATCGCCATCAGCGCGATGCCCGCAACGCAGATCAGGAATGTCCGGCGAGCGCGCATGGTGCCGAGAACGGCGAGCGCGGTCAGGCTGCCATAGCACATGAGCTCATAGGGCAGCGTCCACAGCTGGGCGTTGACCGTACCGGGCCACGGGTTGGTGAGAAACACGCCGGGCAGACGGTAATGAATGTCGCCGACGATGTTCAGCGCATAGGCCGGCAGCATCGGACTCGCGAAATAATCGGCGAGCGGAACCGCGGTGAAGAACGGCCCGATCAGCAGCGCGGCGACGGCGGTGTCGACGACCAGTGCGGGCACCAGGCGGATCACCCGCAAGCCGAGGAATGACACCATCGTGCGGCAGCGCGCGAGGCTGCCGGCGACCAGAAAGCCGCTGAGCGCGAAGAACATCGGCAGGATCATGGCCATCGCCGGGCGAAACGGGCCGTGCCAGACCATCAGCGTGTGGTCGACCCCGAAGCACACGTCGAGCGTGTGGATACCGACCACCGCCGTCGCGAGCGCGAGGCGCAGATAGTCGAAGCCAGCGGGCCGGTTGTTCGTCGCGGCCAGCCGCGCTGCGATCGTTTCGTAAGCCAAATCCCACAGGTCCCGTTCGCGGTGCCCATGGTGTCTGCGCCACCGCGCCTTTCAGAGACGTAAAGGGGGTGACAAAGCGCGCATGTCTCTCTATGCGGCCGCACTTCCCCAACGCGCGACAAAAGCGAAAGCGAGTGCAATGAAACTGAACGAACTCACCGACAATCCGGGTGCCCGCAAGAGCCGAATGCGCGTTGCGCGCGGCATTGGCTCAGGCAAGGGCAAGACCGCTGGCCGCGGCCAGAAGGGCCAGACCTCTCGTTCGGGTGTCAGCATCAACGGCTTCGAAGGTGGCCAGATGCCCCTCCACATGCGGCTGCCGAAGCGTGGTTTCAACAATATCTTTGCCAAGGATTACGCCGAAGTAAACCTGGGCATGATCCAGAAATATGCGGATGCGGGCAAGCTTCCCGATGGCGTACTCGACCATGCGGCGCTGCAGGCGCTCGGCCTGGCGCGTGGCGGCAAGGACGGCGTGCGCCTCCTCGGCAAGGGCGAATTCTCGGCCAAGCTGGCTTTCCGGGTCGCTGGTGTGTCGAAGGGCGCGCGCGAGGCGATTGAGAAGGCAGGCGGTTCGGTCGACGTGATCGAGGTCGTGGCTGCTGCCGACAAGGCGAAGGCCAAGCATCGCACCGTGCAAAAGGTCGAGGCCGCCGCCAAAGTGGCCAAGCAGGCCGAAGCCAAGGCCGCGGCGAAAGCCTGATCCCGTTTCCGCCATTCCCGCGTGATGTGGAATGGCGGACATCGGGGCAGGGGTTAGACATCGCCCGGTCGCCCCCTATATGACGCGCTGGCGTCCAGGGACGCCGCCCAAGGAACGAACGCACTCATGGCATCCGCCGCCGATCGCATGTCCCCTAGTCTGAGCCTGTCGAAGTTCGCGCAGGCCACCGAGTTGCGCAAGCGGCTGTGGTTTACGGCAATGACGCTCGTCGTCTTCCGCTTCCTCAGTCACGTGCCCCTGCCCGGGGTCGATCCGCGCGCGCTGGCGACGCTTTACAACACGACGCGCGGCGGCGTCCTCGACTTCTTCAACAATTTCAGCGGGGGCGCGCTCGAGCGGATGAGCGTCATCGCGCTGGGCGTCATGCCCTATATTACCGCCTCGATCGTCGTGCAGCTCGCAACGTCGCTGTCGCCGACGCTCGCGTCGATCAAGAAGGAAGGCGAAAGTGGTCGCAAGCGACTGAACCAGTACACCCGCTACGGCACGGTTTTCCTGACGGCGATCCAGGGCTGGTTCATTGCCGTGGGGCTCGAGAACTGGGGCGCTGCGCAGGGCATTTCCGCCGTCATCGAGCCGGGCCTGTTGTTTCGCGTCACCTGCGTCGTGTCGCTGATCGGCGGTACGATGTTCCTGATGTGGCTGGGCGAGCAGATCACCAGCCGCGGCATCGGCAACGGTGTGTCGCTGATCATCATGGCGGGCATCGTGTCGCAGCTGCCGCGCGCGGTCGTGAACCTTTTCGAGGGCGCGCGGACCGGGACGATGAATCCGCTGGTCATCCTCGTCATCTTTGGCGCGGCGCTGCTGCTGATTGCCTTTATCTGTTTCATGGAACGGGCGCAGCGGCGCGTGCTGATCCAATATCCGAAGCGCCAGACGGCGCGCGGCATGATGCAGGGCGACAAAAGCTTCCTGCCGCTCAAGATCAATACGTCGGGGGTCATCCCGCCGATCTTTGCGTCCTCGCTGCTGCTCATGCCGCTGACCGTCGTGCAATTCGCCGGCAAATATGCCGCCGGTGAAAGCGCATGGGGCGACATCGTGCTGTCGATCACCAGCCTGCTCCAGCATGGATCGCCGCTGTACATGGCGCTCTATGGTCTGGGCATCATCTTCTTCAGCTTTTTCTACACCGCGGTTGTGTTTAACCCGGAAGAGACCGCCGAGAATCTGAAGAAATATGGCGGGTTCATTCCGGGGATACGGCCGGGCAAGACGACCGAGACCTATCTCGATTATGTCCTGACGCGGATCACGGTGATCGGCGCCGCCTATCTTGCTGCAATCTGCCTGGTTCCCGAATTCGCGATCTCACAAATGAAGCTGGCCGGCCTTGCATTGGGCGGCACCAGCCTGTTGATCGTCGTCAACGTCACGATGGACACCGTGACGCAGATCCAGAGCCATCTTTATGCTCAGCAATATGGTGACCTGATCAAGAAGGCGAAATTGAAGAGCGGGCGCAGCCGCTGAAGCGGCGCGCAAATGGGAAGAGGGGCTCGACATGAACATCATTCTGCTCGGGCCGCCGGGGGCGGGCAAGGGAACCCAGGCGCAACGACTGGTCGAAGAGCGGGGCATGGTCCAGCTGTCGACCGGGGACATGCTGCGTGCAGCGGTCAAGGCCGGCACGCCGACCGGATTGAAGGCCAAGAGCGTGATGGACGCCGGCGGGCTGGTGTCCGATGAGATCGTCGACGGGCTCATCGGTGACCGGCTTGATACGATGAACGCCGCGACCGGCGCGATTTTCGACGGCTACCCGCGTACCGCAGCGCAGGCGGCATCGCTCGACACGATCCTCAAGAGCCGCAGCCGCACCCTCGATCATGTCATCGAGCTGGACGTGAACGAGGATGCGCTGATCGATCGCATCACGGGGCGCTTCACCTGCGCCAAATGCGGTACGGGCTATCACGACCGCTATGCCCGGCCTCTGGTTGCTGGCGTGTGCGACGTCTGCGGATCGACCGAGTTCAAGCGCCGCCCCGACGACAATGCGGAAACGGTGCGCACCCGGATGGCCGAATATCGGGCAAAGACCGCGCCGATCCTGCCCATCTACGAAGCGCGCGGCTTGTTGAAGCGGATCGATGGCATGGCCGATATCGCGCATGTCAGTGCGGCGATCGAGGCGATACTGGGCGCGTAGCCCGGCGCTCTTCACCCCCCGTCCCAATCTGCTAGGCTGTGCCCAAGCGTCACCGAATCAGAGTGTCGCGCCTCGGGTCCCGCTGCTTTGAACGTTCCGGGGGAATAGCCATGGCCGTATCCGATCACGTCGACCTGAACAATTTCGTCGAGGGTGTGAAAAAGCGCAATCCGGGGCAACCCGAATTCGTCCAGGCGGTGACCGAAGTCGCCGAGGACATCTTCGATTTCATGGCCGACAAGGAGGCGTATCATGCCGCGCAGATCCTGCGCCGCATTGCCGAACCCGACCGGGTGATCTCGTTCCGCGTCTGCTGGCAGGACGACAAGGGCAATATCCGCGTCCAGCGCGGCTGGCGCGTCCAGAATAACAATGCGATCGGGCCGTACAAAGGCGGCATCCGGTTTCACCCCAGCGTGACCGAAAGCGTGCTGAAGTTCCTCGCCTTCGAGCAGACGTTCAAGAATGCGTTGACCGGCCTGCCCATGGGTGGCGGCAAGGGGGGATCAAACTTCAATCCGAAGGGCAAGTCCGACGGCGAAGTCATGCGGTTCTGCCAGTCGCTGATGACCGAGCTGTACCGGCACATCGGCGCCGATGTCGACGTGCCGGCAGGCGATATCGGCGTCGGCGGGCGCGAGATCGGCTATATGTTCGGCCAGTACAAACGCATCACGGGCGAGTTTACCGGTGTCCTGACCGGCAAGGGCCTCGAATATGGCGGATCGCTGATCCGGACCGAGGCGACCGGCTATGGCGCCGTTTATTTCCTCGCCAACATGCTGAAGACCAGGGGGCAGGACCTGGTCGGCAAGACAGCGGTCATTTCGGGTTCGGGCAATGTCGCGACGCACGCGGCCGAGAAGGTTCTGCAGCTCGGAGGCAAGGTGCTGACACTGAGCGACAGCGAGGGCTTCGTCCATGATCCCACCGGGATGGATCAGGAAAAAATCAACTGGGTCAAGACGCTGAAGACCGTCCGGCGAGGGCGGATCAAGGAATATGTCGACGAATTTCCCGGCGCGACCTTCACCGCGGGCAAGACGCCGTGGGGCGTTCCCTGTGACGTCGCTCTGCCATGCGCGACGCAGAACGAACTGCTGGGGGACGACGCGAGAACGCTGATCGCCAATGGCTGTATGGCGGTGAGCGAAGGGGCGAACATGCCGACCGACCTCGCCGGCGTTCATGTCTTCAAGGACGCGAAGATCCTCTACGCGCCGGGCAAGGCCGCCAATGCCGGCGGGGTCGCGGTTTCAGGGCTGGAGATGAGCCAGAATTCGGCGCGGATCAGCTGGAAAGAGGACCAGCTGCAACAGCTCCTGCTGGATATCATGGAGGGCATCCACAGCCGCTGCCAGGAATATGGCACCGATCCGACCGGCTATTGCGACTATGTGAAGGGTGCCAACATCGCCGGGTTCAAAAAGGTAGCCGACGCCATGCTGGCCTATGGGGTGGTGTAAGACAGGCTTGCCGCGACCCGCTTGACAGCAGGTCATCACGCCCGTAACGGCTGCCATTCCCTGCAAATAGTCGAAGCGGCGAGCGTTTCTGCGCGCGCCGCGTTGGGCGTTTCGGGATATGCGACGAGATGAGGCGGCTTGCCAGACGCCTCGTGGAGCTGGAGGACGAAATTTCATGGCTCGTATTGCCGGGGTCAATATCCCCACCAACAAGCGCGTTCATATTGCGCTGACCTATATCCACGGCATCGGTAATTCGAAGGCCAAGGAAATCACGACAAAGCTGGGCATCGCCGAATCGGCGCGCGTCCAGGACCTGACCGATCAGGAAGTGCTGCAGATCCGCGAGGCG
The DNA here is from genome assembly GCA_038225385.1 of Sphingomonadales bacterium. Taxonomy (GTDB): domain Bacteria; phylum Pseudomonadota; class Alphaproteobacteria; order Sphingomonadales; family Sphingomonadaceae; genus Sphingomonas_O. The sequence goes on from JBBRRC010000016.1 coordinate 43,545, forward strand.
ATCGACGCGGGCTATACCGTCGAGGGCGACCTGCGCCGTACGACGTCGCAGAACATCAAGCGCCTTATGGATCTTGCCTGCTACCGAGGTCTGCGTCACCGCAAGGGGCTGCCGGTGCGTGGCCAGCGGACGCACACCAACGCGCGCACCCGCAAGGGCAAGGCCAAGCCGATCGCCGGCAAGAAGAAATAATCCGTCCGGGGGACGGTTTACTCCGCCGGAGGCCGACCCGAGCACTTTCTAAAAGGTCAATCAGACAATGGCACGCGAACCCCAGCGCATAAAAAAGCGCGAACGCAAAAACATCACTGCTGGCGTCGCGCATGTGAACGCCAGTTTCAACAATACGATGATCACCATCACCGACGCCCAGGGCAATGCGATCAGCTGGTCGAGCGCGGGGATGATGGGATTCAAGGGATCGCGGAAATCGACCCCTTATGCGGCCCAGGTCGCCGCCGAAGACGCAGGGAAGAAGGCTGCCGAACATGGCGTCCGCACCCTCGAGGTCGAAGTGAAGGGTCCGGGTTCCGGTCGTGAATCGGCGCTTCGCGCGCTGCAGGCGGTCGGGTTCAACATCACCTCGATCCGCGACGTGACGTCAATTCCGCACAATGGCGTGCGTCCCTCGAAGCGTCGGCGCGTCTGACATTGGATAGCTTCATGCTTCGCGAAGACAATAATTCTGAATCTCCGGCTGACCCGCTGACGAGCGGATCGCCCAACCCCAAGGGGAAAACCGTGGCCGTCAATTCCAAGAACTGGCAGGAACTGAAGAAGCCGAATGCGCTCGAGAAAAAGTCATCGAGCGATGCGCGTCGCAAGGCGACGTTCGTGGCGGAACCGCTCGAACGCGGTTTCGGCCTGACGCTGGGCAATGCCCTGCGTCGCGTGCTGCTGTCTTCGCTGCAGGGCGCGGCGGTCACGTCGATCAAGATCGAGAACGTGCTTCACGAATTCTCCTCGCTCGCCGGCGTGCGCGAAGATGTCACCGACATCGTCCTCAACGTAAAGCAGATCGCGCTGCGCATGCAGGGCGAGGGGCCGAAGCGCCTGCAGCTCTCGGCCACGGGTCCGGCAAACGTCACGGCAGGAATGATCGCGATGTCGGGCGATATCGAGGTGATGAACCCCGACCTGCTGATCTGCCACCTCGACGATGGCGCAACGCTGAACATGGAGCTGACCGCCGACACGGGCAAGGGCTATGTCCCGGCCGCCGCCAATCGCCCGGCCGATGCGCCGATCGGGCTGGTACCGATCGACGCGCTCTACTCGCCAGTGAAGCAGGTCGCCTATAAGGTCGAGAACACCCGCGTCGGGCAGGAGCTCGATTACGACAAGCTGACGCTCAACATCGAGACCGACGGCACGATTTCGCCCGACGATGCGGTGGCCTATGCCGCGCGCATCCTCCAGGACCAGCTCGCGCTGTTCGTGCATTTCGACGATGCGGCGGTATCGCACTCGCCGATCATCGGGATGCCCGCTGCGCCGGTACCCGTCAGCGAGAGCGACGCGAACCAGCTCAACCGCTATCTGCTGAAGAAGGTCGATGAGCTTGAATTGTCGGTTCGCTCGGCAAACTGCCTGAAGAACGACAACATCATCTACATCGGCGACCTGGTCGGCAAGACCGAGGCAGAGATGCTGCGCACGCCGAACTTTGGCCGCAAATCGCTGAACGAGATCAAGGAAGTGCTGTCGAGCATGGGCCTTCGCCTCGGCATGGACATCCCTGGATGGCCGCCGGAGAATATTGAAGACATGGCCAAGAAGCTCGAAGCCGAATTGATGGGGTGAGGGCGAGCCGGCCCGGATTGGCACCGCTGGTCCGGCGCTCGGCGAAGCAAGGTCGGTGACAAAGCCGGCCGCCCCCGGAAAGACAGAAACTGGACCCCCGCTCGCGCGGGGGTGACGAACATCTGGGGCAGTCCACGTCGCTGCCGGGCTTGGGGTACCTTATACGGCCCCCTGACGAACAAGGAATGAGACAATGCGCCACCGTGTAGCCGGACGTAAACTTCAGCGGACCTCGTCGCACCGCACCGCGCTGTTCCGCAACATGGCGGCGGCACTGATCAAGCATGAGCAGATCACGACGACGCTCGCCAAGGCCAAGGAATTGCGCCCGTACACCGAAAAGCTGGTGACGCTGGCGAAAAAGGGCGGGCTTGCCAATCGGCGCTTGGCGCACTCGCGCCTGCTCGACGAGACCCAGCTGGTTAAATTGTTCGACGTCCTCGGGCAGCGCTATGCCGCGCGTGCCGGCGGCTATGTTCGGGTTGTCCGCGCCGGTATCCGTGCATCGGATGCCGCCGAAATGGCGATCATCGAATTCGTCGATCGCGATGTGTCGGCCAAGGGTCAGGACTCCGGCCCGGTGATGGGCGACGACCTCGACGAGGCGGCCTGATCAACTGCTTGCCAGCGGCAGGGACGCCTCATAGGCTCGAGTAATTCATTACTGGAGCCACTTGCTTGAGCCCTTGTCGTTTTGCAGCGTTCTGCGTTCTGTCATTTGCTGCGCCGGCAGCACCATTGTTTGCCGAGGCCGCTGTGAAATATCCCGCGACCGCTACCGTGCCCGTCGTCGAGACGCAGTTCGGTGTGAAAATCGCCGATCCGTATCGCTGGCTCGAGGCAGATGTTCGCACCGACACAAAGGTCCGCGATTGGGTAACGGCGGAGAATGCCGTCACGCGCGGCTATCTTGATGCGCTGCCCGGGCGCGAGGTGTTCGTCGAGCGGATGAAGGCGCTCTACAATTTCGAACGCATGGGGACGCCGCGAAAGGCCGGGGGACGGTATTTCTTTGCGCGCAATACGGGGCTGCAGAACCAGTCGACCCTGTGGGTGCGCGAGGGACTGACGGGCGCACCGCGCCAGCTGCTCGACCCCAACGGGTGGTCGAAAGACGGGGCGACGGCGCTCGCTGAATGGTCACCGTCCGACGACGGCCGCTTCCTCGCCTATGCTATTCAGGATGGCGGCACTGACTGGCGCACGATCCGGCTGGTCGATGCGACAACAGGGACCGAACTGCCCGACCGGGTCGAATGGGTGAAGTTTTCAGGGATCGCGTGGAAACCCGACGGTAGCGGCTTTTTCTACTCGCGCTTTCCAAAGCCGGCCGAGGGAGCGATGTTCCAGTCGCTGAACCTCGACCAGAGTGTCTGGTTTCACAAGGTGGGTACCGCGCAGGCCGATGATGTTCAGGCCTATGCCACGCCCGACCGGCCAAAATTGCTGCACGGCGCGCAGGTGACCGACGATGGACGTTATCTGGTCATAACGTCGTCGGAGGGAACCGATCCGCGCGTCGAGGTCAGTGTCGCGCGCCTGGGCGGCAGCACATTGCAGGTCAGACCCCTTGTCAGGGGGCTCGACCATGACTGGAGCCTGGCGGGGTCGGTCGGTTCGCGTTTCTGGTTCAAGACCGACAAGGGCGCGCCAAAAGGCCGGATCGTCGTCGTCGATGTCGATGCGAAGTCGCCGAAGTTCCTGCCCGTCGTGCAGGAGGGCAAGAACCCGATCGACGGCGTGTCGCTGGTCGGTCAGCGCCTGATCATTGCCTATCTCGGCGATGCCAAATCGGAAGCGCGGCTGTTCGAGCTCGACGGCACGCCGGCAGGAACCGTCACTCTGCCCGATATCGGCACGGCGTCGGGCTTCGGTGGCAAGACCGGCGACAGCGAGACATTCTACACATTCACGAGTTTTGCCACGCCGCCGACCGTCTATCGCTACGATACGGCAACGGGCAAAAGCTCACTGTTCTTCCAGCCCAGGCTCGCGTTCGATCCTGCAGCTTATCAAACCGACCAATTTTTCTGTCCGTCAAAGGACGGCACCAAAATTCCGATGTTCGTCGTGCGCCGGAAGGATCTTGCTGCCGGACCGCAACCGACGTTGCTGTACGGTTATGGCGGATTCAACGTTTCGCTGACCCCTTATTTTTCGCCGGAGCAACTCGCGTGGCTCGAACAGGGCGGCGTGCTGGTGATCGCGAACCTGCGCGGCGGCGGTGAATACGGTAACGCGTGGCACGAGGCGGGCAAGCGCGCGAACAAGCAGAATGTCTTCGACGACTTCATCGCGGTCGGCGAATATCTGATTGCGCAAGGCATTACGTCGAAGGAACGACTGGCGATCCAGGGAGGATCGAACGGCGGACTGCTGATCGGGGCAGTGGTCAACCAGCGGCCCGACCTGTTCGCAGCGGCTCTGCCGGCGGTCGGTGTCATGGATATGCTGCGCTTCAACCGGTTCACGGCGGGACGCTATTGGACCGACGATTATGGCGATCCCGGCGTCGAGGCCGACTTCAAGGTTCTGCGTGCCTATTCGCCCTATCATAACATCGCGGCCAAGGGGGACTATCCGGCAATCCTGGTGACGACCGCCGATACCGACGATCGTGTCGTGCCCGGGCACAGCTTCAAATATGCGGCCGCCCTGCAAGCGGCCGACCTGGGGCCCAAGCCGCACCTCATCCGCATCGAGACGCGCGCCGGGCATGGTTCGGGCAAACCGACCGACAAGATCATCGAGGAGGCAGCCGACGAATGGTCCTTCATCGCGAAATGGACCGGGATGACGGTTACGCCGAAATAACGATCAGTTCCGTGCGGATTTGGTGAAGTCGAACCGGATTCGTACCCATGCGCCGATAAGCAACTTGTCGCCGACCCGCGGCGGCCGGACCAGAAATTGCCAGGATGCGAGGCGCAATGCCTTGGCGAGCCCGGAGCCGGGCGGCGATTCGCCCATGGAGCGGCAATCGTCGACATGGTATTTTTCGATCGTACGGCAGGCGATCATGCCCCAGCTGCCCGGCGGTCGCTCATTCGGCAGGTAGAGCGCCAGCTCACCGTCGGTCGGCTCGCGGTACCATTCGGCATTGTAGAGCGGCGCCCCGCCCGGTCCCTCTCCCGGCCCATAGGCGGCGGCCGATTCCTTGCCCGCGCCCGCGCCGTCGCTGGGCGATGGCAATTTGGAAATGTCGCCAGCCTGATAATCCTCAGGCGTGACTTGGACGAAGGCGTTCGAAGGGGCCTTGAGCACAGGCGGTGGCGTGCGCTTTGCCGGTTTGGGCTGATCCTGCGCGCGTTTTGCCGCCGCGCGGCTGTGAGGTGCGGACGCGCGGGCCGTCGGGCCGGCCTGTAGCGGGAGCACGGCGAGCGCCGGCTCGACCGGCTTCGGCGCGGGCGGCAAAACGAGCCGCAACAGCGCCAGCAGGAACAGAGTCTCGAACACGAGCGCGAGGAGGAGCGCCGGACCTCGGCGGCGCAGCGTCGTGCGCTGCTCCGACGAAAGGAAGCAAAGGGGGGCCGAACGCATTACGGAATTCGGTTAGGCGGCACGCCTCCGTACTACAACGCCGAGCTTTCATTTCGCTGACTGACCAATTCAGCCGCGTGACACGCGACCAGGTCCATTACGCTTTTGCAGGCCCCGGCGTCCCGTGGGCCCAATGAAGGACAAAGACGATGATGAAGCTGCGTTCAGTCACCGCAGGCGCGATCGCCACCGCGATGCTCGCGACTTCGGCCACGCCCGCCATGGCGCAAAGCTATCCGGGTGGTGTCTATGGCGGGGGTTACGGCCATGACGGCTATCACCACCGCGACCATGATGGCATTGGCGCGGGCGGCATTATTGCCGGCATTGCGGCGATCGGCATCATCGCGGCAATTGCGTCGTCGGGTCACAACAGCCGCAACCGCTACAATGATGGCTACAGCCGCAGCCGGTCCGATGAAGGGTACAGCCGCGGTGGCACCGAAGGTGACGCTGCGGCGGCGTGCGCGGGTGCTGCCGAGCAACGGCTCGGCCGCGACGCCCGCGTCACCACTATCGACCAGGTCGCCCGTACGTACGAGGGTTATCAGGTCAGCGGGATCCTCGAGACCCAGGGGTACCGCTATAACGACCAGCAGCGTTTTACCTGCCAGGTGCGTTACGGCGCGGTCGAGCGCATCGATTTCAGCGGCGACAACGGGTATCGCGGATATTGATACCGTCAGCGGTCGATGACCGATGACAGGATGACATGGCCTCGCTAGACGAGGCCATGTCATCCCACGCTTCTTCCATTCTGATCGTCGATTTCGGCAGCCAGGTCACCCAGCTCATCGCGCGCCGCGTGCGCGAGGCGGGTGTTTACTGTGAGATCGCGCCGTTCAATGCGGCCGAGGCAGCCTATGATCGACTCGGTCCCTGCGGCATTATTTTTTCGGGCGGTCCGGCATCGGTCACTCATGCCGAAAGTCCGCGGGCGCCGCAGCGCCTGTTCGACGCCGGCGTGCCCATCCTGGGCATTTGTTACGGGCAGCAGACGTTATGTGCTCAACTCGGCGGGCGTGTGGGCAGCGTCGAAAGCCGTGAATTCGGGCGTGCCTTTCTTCAGGTCGATGCGTCCTGCGTCCTGTTCGACGGCTTGTGGAAGGAAGGCGAGAGCCACCAGGTCTGGATGAGCCACGGCGACAAGGTCGAGGTGCTGCCGCCCGGTTTCCGGGTGGTCGCCACGTCGGAGCGCGCGCCTTTTGCGGTCGTCGCCGATGACGCGCGCCGCTTCTATGGCACGATGTTCCATCCAGAGGTCGTCCACACCCCCGACGGTGGCAAACTGATCGCGAATTTCGTGCGGCACGTCTGCGGCTGCGCGGGCGACTGGACGATGGCCGGGTATCGTGCGGCCAAGATTGCCGACATCCGCGCCCAGGTCGGCAACGGCCGGGTGATCTGCGGCCTGTCCGGCGGAGTCGATTCGGCGGTCGCGGCCGTGCTGATCCACGAGGCGATCGGCGACCAGCTGACCTGCGTCTACGTCGATCATGGCCTGATGCGGCTGGGTGAAAGCGCACAGGTCGTTGGCCTGTTCCGTGAGCATTATGGCATCCCGCTTGTCCATGTCGAAGCGGAGACCTTGTTCATGAACGGCCTGAAGGGTCTCAGCGATCCCGAAGCCAAGCGCAAGTTCATCGGCAAGACGTTTGTCGAGGTATTTGAAAACGAAGCGAAGAAGATCGGGGGCGCAAAGTTTCTGGCGCAGGGCACCTTGTATCCGGACGTTATCGAAAGCGTTTCCTTCACCGGCGGGCCGTCGGTGACGATCAAGAGCCATCACAATGTCGGCGGCCTGCCGGAGCGGATGGACATGGCACTGGTCGAGCCCTTGCGTGAATTGTTCAAGGATGAGGTTCGCGCGCTCGGGCGGGAGCTGGGTCTGCCCGACGTCTTTGTGGGGCGACACCCGTTTCCCGGACCGGGGCTTGCGATCCGCATCCCGGGCGAGGTGACGCGCGAGCGGTGCGACGTGCTGCGCAAGGCCGACGCAATCTATCTCGAGGAAATCCGCAGCGCAGGCCTGTACGATGCGATCTGGCAGGCGTTCGCCGTACTGCTCCCGGTGCGCACGGTCGGAGTGATGGGCGACGGGCGAACGTATGAGAATGTCTGCGCGCTGCGCGCCGTGACGTCGACCGACGGGATGACGGCCGATGTGTTCCCCTTTGACGCCGCCTTCCTGGGCCGCGTCGCGACCCGGATCGTCAACGAGGTCGAAGGCATCAACCGGGTGGTCTATGATTACACGAGTAAGCCGCCGGGAACGATCGAGTGGGAATGATCAGCGATGATCAGGAGGTCACCGGCCCATCCTGCGTACCCGCAGTTGGCAGCAATTCGCGCAGAAGCTGGTTTGGAAAGCGACGATTGAGGATTATCGCATAGAAGCTTTCGGTCAGTTGCGGGATGCGGCAGTGTTCGACCAGCACACCGGTCTCGAGTTCATCGCGCACGACGATGGGGGGGACCAGGGTTACGCCGTCGCGCTCACGGGCCAACAGACGCAGCATCGCCATGTCATCGACTTCGGCCAGGATGATCGGGCGGATACCCGCCAGGTCGAGCAGCCGGTCGAATCCCAGCCGGATGTCGCTGTCGAGGCTCGGCAGCAGAACCGGTTCACGGCGTAAATCCTCCGGAAAGCGGAACGGCGTATTGCCGGGCCTGGGCCGTCCGACCAGACTGACCGGCTGTTCGTTCAAAAGATGATTGCGAAAGGGTGCGCGGGCGTCCCTCGGGGCTGCGCTGTTGGACAGCACGACGTCGATCGCATGTGCTTCGAGCTGTGCCAGCAGGTCGCGGATGGTGCCAGAGCGCACGATCAGCTCCACGTCGGCGCGGCCGACCAGCGGGTTCAGAAACTCAAGCTGGAAATTGCGTGACAAGGTCGTTAGCGCGCCGACCCTCAGCACCTGGCCGCTCGCAAGCGGGCGTCCGTCGAGTGTGCTCATCAGCTCATCACCGGCCTTGAAGACGGTATCGGCATAGTCGAGCGCGATCTGGCCGGCCTCGGTCAGCACGAGGCGCTTGCCCACGCGCTCGAACAGGGGGTGTCCCATCTGGTGTTCGAGTTTCTTGATCTGAACAGACAGCGCCGACTGAGACAGGTTTAGCCGCATCGCCGTCCGCGTCAGGCTGCCTTCATGCGCCACCGCCCAGAAATATCGAAGGTGGTTGAAGTTCAGATTTCGCATTTCGTTCTATTAAACAGAACGAAATGACCACAACAATGAATTTTTCTAATTCCTGGGCGAGAGTTATCCGCTCCCCGTTCCGCGTGACGACCTGGGGATGACCTTTGCCGATCGATCTGTTTCCCTATGCTGCCCCCTTGGCACTGCTGCTGAGCGCGGCCGTCGGCTTGCTCAGCCCCGGTCGCAGGCCTCGCTTTGTCAATCGGCTGGCCGAAGTTTCAGCGCTGTTTGCGCTCGGGATCGCGGGCGCTTCCGCCGCTATGCTCGTCACGCACGGGGCTTGGGACAGCACCCTCATCGGTACGGGGGGCATAGGCTTCTCGATCCGCGTCGACGCGGTCAGCGGCACGATGTTTCTGTTGGTGTCATTCATCGGCTGGGTCGTGGTGCGCTACACAGCGAGCTATCTGGACGGGGAGGCACGCCAGGGCACGTTTACCGGCTGGCTGTCCCTGACGCTGGCCGCCGTGCTGTTGCTGGTGCTGTCGGGCAATCTGGTCCAGCTCGTCGTCGCCTGGATCGCGACCAGCCTGTTCCTGCACCGCCTTCTGCTGTTCTACCCGGAGCGGATCGCGGCACAGCGGGCCGCAGCCAAGAAGTTCGTCACCGCACGGATCGGCGATGTGGCGCTGGTCGTTGCCGCTGTGCTGCTCACGCTTGCCTATGGCACGACTGACATCGGGGCGATGCTCGGTGCCGCCCATGCCGGGGCCGGCGGCACCCCTGCGATTGCCGCGGCGGGATTTTTGGCGCTCGCCGCGCTGCTGAAATCGGCCCAGCTCCCGATGCACGGCTGGCTGACCGAAGTCATGGAAGCACCGACGCCGGTTTCGGCGCTGCTGCATGCCGGTGTGATCAACGCCGGCGGGTTCCTGCTCATCCGCTTTGCGGACGTCATGTTGCTTGCGCCAACGGTGCTGGCCGGATTGGTCCTGGTCGGGGGCTTCACCGCACTTTTCGCCGGGCTGGTGATGCTGACACAGCCCGCGGTGAAGACCTCGCTTGCCTGGTCGACGGTCGCCCAAATGGGCTTCATGATCCTCGAATGCGGCCTGGCGCTCTTCCCGCTGGCCTTGCTGCACATCGTCGCTCATTCGCTCTACAAGGCGCACTCATTCCTGGCCTCGGGCGGCGCGGTCGAGCTGATCGCCGCCAACGGTCGCCCCGGTCCTGTCGCCATTCCCAAGGCGGGGGCTGTGGGGCGTGCCTTCCTCCTCGCGCTGTCGATTTATGTCGTGGTCGGGTTCGGCTTCGGGTTTCAGCACAAGTCACCACAAGCGGTCGCGCTGGGTGCGATCCTGATCTTCGGCGTCGCCTATATGCTTGCACAAGGTTTGGCGGATGCCGCGCCGCGCGCGTTGACGCGGCGAACCGTGGTCTACGCCGTCGGCACGTCCGTCAGCTATTTCGCGCTCCAGGCGTTCGCGATCAGGCTGACATCGGGCGTGCTGCCCGTTGTACCGTCAGCAGGCCCGTTGGAATGGGCGCTGATCGTGCTCGCGGTCTTCAGCTTCGGCCTCGTTGCGGTGGTCCAGGCGATGTTTCCGCTGTGGGCCTACCACCCGGCGGCCGCCGGGCTGCGCGTTCATCTCTCGAACGGCTTCTACGCCAACGCGGTGTTCGATCGCCTGCTGGGCGGCTGGCGGCTGCGCGACTCCGCCTGAATTTTCCGGGAGACAAGACCATGACCCACGCCACGCTTTTCGTCGAGCGGGACACGCCCGACCTTGCTGCCGCTGTCGATCAAGCCTCCCGGGCAATTCCGCCCGTCTGGCCCCTGGCGTCGAGCGTTGCGGTCAATCCCTTTCTTGGCCAGTCCCATGAGGGTCTCGCCACGGTGGCGGCCAGGCTCGCCAGGGTGGCGGGCACCGCGGTCACCATGCCGCGCAGCTGGTTTCAGGAACGGATCGCCGATGGCGACATTACCGATGCCGATATGTCAGACGCTCTTGCGGCTGCGCCACTCGCGCTGCGACCGTCTAGCCTGGGGACGCTGAAGTCAGCGTTGCAGGTGGCAACGCCGGGTGCCAGCGCCTTGCCGACGGTCGCCGACCTGGCGGCGGAAGTTTCCGGGATCGACTGGCCGGGCCTGATCGCCGAACGCTTCGGCGCGTGGGCGGCTGGCTATCTCGATGCGGGACAGGCGCTCTGGGCCGCGCCACGGGGCAGGGGGGCCTATGCTGCCTGGCGAGCCGTTGCTACGCATGACCTGACGCCCGAAATTATTGGCTTGTCTGGGTTTGCTGCCTTTGTTTCGGAAGAGCCGGAGGTCGCGACGGATACGTTGGCGAGCGTCGTGCAGCGTCTCGGTGTTCCCGCCGCGGCTGCACCAACCTATTTTCACAGGCTGCTCATGACGCTTGGCGGCTGGGCGCAATATGCCCGTTACCGGCTTTGGCAAGCCGAGCTTGGCGGCGGCACTGATGCGACGATTGCCGACTTTCTGGCGATCCGCCTCGTCTGGGAAGCGGCGCTGTTCGATCGTTATGAGCACCAGATCGGTGCCCGCTGGGCGTCGATCGTGGCGGCGCACGCCCTACCCGTCGTACCCACCATGGACCACGCCATCGACGCTATCCTGCAGGAAGCGTCTGAACGCGCGGCCCAGCGAAAGCTGGCGGAAACCCTGGCGATGCCCGAGGTCGGGGCGGTGGACAGTCGGCACATAGCGCAGGCCGCCTTTTGTATCGATGTGCGCTCGGAGGTGTTCCGGCGTGCGCTCGAGTCCATCAATCCCGCCATCCAGACGCTGGGCTTTGCAGGATTCTTCGGCCTCGCGGCGTCGCATTGCCGCTTCGCATCGGACGTCTGCGAACATCGACTGCCCGTATTGCTGAACCCCGGTTTTACTACCCGTTCGGGGGGCCCCGACGACGCAGACCAGACAGCCCGGTTGAAGGCACGGGCAAAACGCGCCTGGGGCCGCTTCAAGCTGGCAGCCGTATCGTCCTTTGCGTTCGTCGAGGCGACGGGGCCGCTTTATGTCGGCAAGCTGGTGACCGATGCACTGGGCCTGCGCTCAACGCCGGTTCCGAACGATCCCGCGCCGCGGCCCGATCCGGGGCTCGATGTCGACGCGCGGACTGCGACAGCGGAGGCGGTACTGCGGGCCATGTCGTTAACTACCGACTTTGCAAGGCTCGCGATTCTGGCTGGTCACGGTGCCAGCGTCGTGAACAATCCTCATGCCAGCGGGCTGCATTGCGGCGCGTGCGGTGGCTATTCCGGCGAGGTGAATGCCCGCCTGCTTGCTGCCCTGCTGAATGATCCCGAGGTGCGCGCGAAGCTCGTTCCAAAAGGGATTGTCATACCGGCGGACACCCTGTTCGTCGGCGCTTTGCACGACACAACTACCGACGCGGTCACGCTCTATTCCGAGGACAACATTTCTGCAGCGCATATTACTGACCTGAACGACGCCAGGATCTGGCTCGCCGCTGCGGGCAAGGCCGCCCGGGGCGAGCGGGCGCTGCGCCTGCCGCGAGGGGCAGGCGAAGCGAGCCTCGCCAGGCGCAGCCGCGACTGGGCCGAGGTGCGGCCGGAATGGGCGCTGGCAGGCTGCAAGGCTTTTATCGCGGCGCCACGGCGGCGCACTGCGGGCAAAAGCTTCGAGGGCCGGGCATTCCTGCATGACTATGACTGGAAGGCTGACAGCGACTTTGGGGTCCTGGAACTGATCATGACCGCGCCCGTAGTCGTGGCGAGCTGGATCAGCCTGCAATATTACGGATCGACGGTTGCGCCCGCGGTGTTCGGGGGCGGCAACAAGCTCCTGCACAATGTCGTCGGTGGCATCGGGGTTGTGGAAGGCAACGGTGGTACCCTGCGCGCCGGCCTCCCATGGCAGTCGGTCCACGATGGTGAGCGTTTCGCTCATCAGCCGCTTCGCCTTTCGGTCTGTATCGAAGCGCCGCGCGAGGCGATGACCGAAATCCTGAAACGCCATCCGAACGTACGGGCGCTTTTCGACAATCGCTGGCTTTACCTGTTCGCGCTCGACGATGCGGGGCGGATGGCATGGCGGTACACAGCCGATCTGGAATGGGCACCGATCGCCGACCCAGAGCGCGCCACGGCTATTGCTGAAATGGCGGCCTAGATGCCGTCAGTAGTCATTACTAAGTCACCGAAATAGAATTAAAACAGGCTGGTGGTGGAGGCAGTGCTGCCCGAACCGGTCTCGGCACGTGAATTCCCTGTTCTGCAGGGAAAATACAGGGAATTTCGTTATTTTAAATAGCAAGCGCTGCTTCTGCAGGATAAAAACTGACGCAAATTTGCCAAAAAGCGTCTAAATTCCCTAGGTGTTAGAGCAGGGAATTTTTTCGTGGTTTCAGGGAATGAACCTGGCGCAGAGGCACAACTATGGCGTTGGATTTCTCACATTATTCGATCCCGCCGATGGCTAATTTTGCGATGCGTGCGCGCAGCGGGGATCTTTTAACCGACGAGATGCACCGGGACGCTGTTTTGACGCTCTCGCCACCACTTCTGCCGCGGCGGGACATGGCGCTGCTGCTTGCCGAGCTGGACCCGACGCAAGCGCGCAAACGCGGTCGCCCGGTCGGCAATCGATTGATCCGCGTTCAACTTGCCCGCGCGGTGGCTGCGGTCACTCGGCCAGACTTACCTATTGAAGTGCAGAAACTGCTCGTCGACCGCCTGACGTCTGGCAAACGCTTCACTGACTTTCAGAGGCACGGAGCGTTTAATCGCAAGTGGAAGAGGTGGCACCAAGAAATCCTATTGTGCGGCCTTTACATCACTCTCCGCGAACCTCTCAAAGCACCCGGTCCGTTGGTTCACTTCATCCTGGGGCCTATCGATCTCGAGCCGCACGAAAAGACCGGCAGTCCAAGTGAACGGGCGCTGTTAATCACTCATCGGTTGGCGCGCACCCACTATGGTATCAAACCTCCGTCGATGGGCCGCTTGCGCAATATTGTGATGAGGAAATCAATTTTGAAAACGTGATCGGATTTTCCATCGGCTGGCTCTAATTGGATTGCTCCTTTCTTCGGGAGCACGTCATGACCGCCCTATCCAACCACCCGCACATCGAGATGCTCAAGCGCGAGGCGCTGCACCCGAACCCCAATAATCCCAGAAAGCACAGCAAGTCGCAGCTGAAGCTCATCGCCGACTCGATCGGTCGTTTCGGCTTTCTGGTGCCGCTGATCATCGACGACCAGAATTTGATCGTCGCTGGCGCAGCGCGCTGGGAAGCAGCGGGATTGCGCAAGATGGATGAAGTGCCGACCATTCGCGCGCGCTTCTTGAGCGAGGCGGACCGCCGCGCGTTTGCGCTCGCTGATAACCGTCTTTCCGATTTGAGCGTGTTCGACACCACGATCCTGACCGCCGAGCTCGAGTTTTTGTTCGAGCAAGATTATGATCTGAGCATTACCGGCTTTGGTCTCGGTGACCTCGATCTGGGCGTTCTCGCGAACCGCGCCGACGAGGCGCCGGTCGAGCTGCCCGGCGTCAATGCGCGGGCGGTGTCGCGGGTGGGCGATCTGTGGCTGATCGGCCCGCACCGCCTCTATTGCGGTAATGCTCGCGATGCCCACAGCTTTGAGGTGCTGCTGGGCGATGAGCGCGCGGCGATGGTGTTCAGTGACCCGCCCTATAATGTCCCGATTGACGGTCACGTCTCGGGCCTTGGCAAGGTCAAGCACCGTGAGTTTGCCGAGGCATCGGGCGAGATGACGCCGCCTGAGTTCACGACGTTCCTCCGCGCGGCGTTCCGCAACTGCGTGCGCTTTTCGGTCGACGGCTCGATCCACTTTCAGTGCATGGATTGGCGTCACATCCGCGAGATCCTCGACGCGAGCGACGGCGTCTACACCGCGTACAAGCAGCTGATCGTCTGGGCCAAAGACAATGCTGGCATGGGCGCCTTTTACCGCTCGCAACACGAGCTGCTGTTCGTGTTCAAATCGGGGACGGCGGCCCATATCAACAACTTCGGGCTGGGCGACAAAGCACGCGGCCACCGCACCAACGTGTGGAGGGTGGCCGGCGCCAACACGTTTCGCAAGGGTCGCGCGCAAGATCTCGAGGCGCATGCGACGGTCAAGCCGGTCGCCTTGGTCGCCGACGCCGTGCTCGACTGCTCGCACCGCGGCGATCTGATCCTTGACCCGTTCTGCGGGTCGGGGACCACGCTCATCGCCGCTCATCGCACCAAGCGTCGGGGTGCGGGTATCGAGCTTGACCCGATCTATGTCGATACCGCGTTGCGCCGCTTGACGCAGGCAAGCGGGCTCAGCGCGTTCCATGCCGACGGCCGCGGTTTTGCCGAAGTCGCCGCCGACCGCGCCGGCGAGACCGATCATGGCTAAACGTGATGTCTATGCAGTCGGCTACGGCAAGCCCCCGGCCGAGACGCAGTTCAAGCCGGGTGTGTCCGGCAATCCGCGCGGCAAACCTCGTGGTGCCAAGGGCCTCAAGGCCGAGCTGGCTGCCGAGCTTGCCGAGCTCGTCAAGATCACCATCAACGGCCGTGAAAAGCGCGTGCCAAAGCTCAGGCTGATCCTGAAGGCACTGGCGGCTAAGGCGGCAAACGGCAATGTCGCCGCGGCCGACAAGCTGTTGTCGCTCGTCATCCAGTCACAAGGCTTTGAAGACACGCGTCCTGGTCGGGCAGCGCTGTCTGATACCGATCGGATGATCCTTCAGCTCGCCCTCGGCGGCGATGACAGCGTGAGCGACGGCCGCCCTGCACAGCCGGAGCAGCTCGAGCAGCCCGAGCAGACCGACCAGACCGAGCAGCCCGAGCAACTTGCCAGCGATGCGAGCGAGGCAGACAACCAGGAGATATCCGATGACCACTAATCACCGTGCACCCGAGATCGGCGCGATCAACGATCCCTCGGCACTGATCACCGAGTTGATGCGCTGCGATTTTGTGTCGTTCCTGATCCGCGCCTTCCCGCATCTCAATGGCGGTGCCAACCTCATCCCCAATTGGCATCTCGACGCCGTCGCCTATGAGCTGAACCGGGTCGCCAGCGACGATTGCCGGCGTCTGCTGGTCACAATGCCGCCGCGCATGCTCAAATCGGTGATGATCTCGGTTGCCTGGGTTGCCTGGCGGCTGGGGCAAGACCCCAAGCTCAACTTCGTCTGCGTTAGCTATTCAAACGAGCTGTCGGGCAAGCACGCCCGCGACTGCCGCGCGCTCATGCAGTCCAGCTGGTATCGCAATTTGTTTCCGGGCACGCAGATCCGGCCGCAGCGGACCGCGGCGCATGATTTTGAGACGACTGCCGGCGGCGGGCGGCTCGCCACATCGGTTGAGGGGACGCTTACCGGCCGCGGCGGCGATATCATCATCATCGACGATCCGATCAAACCTGAAGATGCCGCCTCCGATACCGTGCGCAAGTCGGTCAACAACTGGTACCGCTCGACGCTAGAGCGTCGCGCCTGAAATGTGAATCGAGGGATTCCTTTAGATGACGATGTGTGATTCACCGTGTTTGGAGGTGGATCATGGGCAAGAGCAGTTCCTCGGATTTGCGGGACCGGATTGTGGGAGAGATCGAGCGC
>JBBRRC010000017.1:0-56831 GCA_038225385.1 Sphingomonadales bacterium
ATGCGACCGCTCATACGACTGCTCGTATGACCACTCGCATCCGCCCCGACTTCATCATCCACCGCGCCGCTCCGCCGAAAGGCACAAGCATCGCAGCATCACCGTCAGCCGCAAGGCGGCCTATGCGCCACGCTTACCCATCAAGTCGGTACGTTGCTGACGAAAGTCCGTCCGCGAATAAGCGGCGCGAACCTTGTTGGCGTCAATATGTGCAAGGGCCGCTTCGCTCACTGCGTCGGGAAAGCTCGTTGCCTCAACCGCCCATGTCTTGAATGCCGACCGGAAACCGTGAACCGAAAAGGGGAGCGATCGGTCGCGCATGATTTTGAGCATCGTCATGTCGCTTAGTGACTGGCCTTTCGTGCCGGGGAATATCGGCGCGTCAGCTTTCGTCCGAATAGCCTTGGCGCGCTCCAGAATAACGATTGCAGCGTCGCTGAGCGGCACGACGTGGGCCTTGCCCGCTTTCATGCGACTGCCGGGTAGGGTCCACATGCGAGCCTCAAAATCAATCTCGGGCCATGTTGCCCCGCGCACTTCGCCCGAGCGTGCCGCCGTCAATATCAGGAATTGGAGCGCCAGCCGCGATACGGTTTCGCCCGATGCCTTTAGCGAGGCAATGAACGCCGGAACTTGCTCATAGGGCATAGCCGCAAAATGGCTTTCCGTTTTGGGTTGGCGGGGCAGGGCCTTGGCAATGCCGCTTAGGTCCAGCGCGGGGCGATAGCCCTTGGCCGCTGCCCAATCGACGACGAGCTTCACGCGCTGGCGAACGCGGCGCGCGGTTTCGGGACGGTCCAGCCAGATAGGGAGCAAGAGGTCGCGCACGGTTGGCGCGTCGATCAAGTCAACGCGCGTGTCGCCGATGGCAGGGAACGCGTAGCGTTCAAGGCTCGATAGCCAATCCGCCCGATGCTTCACGTTGCGCCAGCCGCCCTTATGCTCACTGTGCGCGATCGCGGCGGCATCGCGAAACGTCGGGATTGTAGCTGTCGCCAGCTTCGCCGCCTTGCGTTCTGCCAACGGGTCCACGCCGCGCTGATAGAGCTTGCGCAGTTCATCGGCTTTGTCGCGCGCATCCTTCAACGTGACGTTCGCCGCCGATCCTAGCCCGACGTCGCGCCGCTTGCCGCCCGCCTGAATACGCAAAACCCAAAAGGCCGCGCCGCTTTCCTTCACGAATAGCTGCAGCCCTTGCCCGTCCTGATAGCGCCCCGGCTTCGTCGCTGCCTTCACCGCTACTGCCGTCAATTTTCCCATATCCACGTTCCCTCACTCGTTCCCACATTAGTGTGGGAACTGTGGACGAACGTCAATGGTCACGTTTGGACGGAAAGTGTAGTCTTCTCCCCGTAAACTAGGGGGGAAAGAGGCAGCTATGGATTACTGTGGAGCAGGGTTGAGTGGAGCTAGGCTCCACCAGGGTCTTTTAACGTAAGCAATGGCATTTTAAGCCAACCGCGGCATCGACGGGTAGCCCACTAGCGCCGTGCCCAGCCGGGTTCGGCAGGCTCGATGGTCGACAGAAAAGCTGCCGCGCTTGTCCGGTATTCTGCGCGCGTCGGTTCAGCCATTTTGCGCCACGTGGCATAGGCGTTGGCCATGCGCATGTTGCCGCGCAGACGCGCTTCGTTACGGGCGATGAAATCCCAGTAGAGGGCGTTGAACGGGCAGGCGTCCGGACCCGTTTTCTGCCGGACGTCGTACCGGCATTGCCCGCAATAGTCGGACATCCGGTTGATATAGGCTCCGCCAGCGGCATAGGGCTTTGAGGCGATCATCCCGCCGTCGGCGAACTGGCTCATGCCGATGACGTTGGGCATCTCGACCCATTCGAACGCGTCAAAATAGACGACCAGGAACCAGTCCGAAACCGCCTGCGGACTGACGCCGGCGATCAGCGCGAAGTTGCCGAGGACCATCAGCCGCTGGATATGATGGGCATAGGCCTCGCGCCGGGTCTGGCCGATGCTTTGGGCGAGGCACCGCATGTCGGTCTGTCCGGTCCAGTAAAACTGTGGGAGCGGACGGTCGGCCTGCAACGCGTTGCGTCCGGCGAATTGCGGCATGTCCCACCAGTACATGCCACGCATATACTCGCGCCAGCCGATAATCTGGCGAACGAATCCCTCGACCGAGTTCAGCGGTGCCTCCCCGCGTTCATAGGCCGCGACGGCGGCTTCGCAGACCTCCAGCGGCAGAAGGAGGCCAAGGTTCAGGCACGGCGACAGGGCACTGTGGTAGAGATAGTCCTGATCGGCCACCATCGCGTCCTGATAGCGGCCGAAGTCGGGCAATCCGGTGGTGACGAAGTGGTCGAGAGCCTGAATGGCCTGTGTTCGCGTGACCGGCAGGTCGAACGGGGTCAGATCGCCGAAATGGTTGTCGAACCGGGCCGCCACGAGGGTCAGCACTTCGGCGGTAATGTCGTCGGGCGCGAACCGTTGCGGTGCAGGATAATTCAGGCCCCTGGGCGGTCGCTCCCGATTGTCCTTGTCGTAATTCCACTGGCCGCCGACCGGCTTTGCATCGGCCGTCATCAGCAGGCCCGTGCGCCGTCGCATGTCGCGATAGAAATATTCGAGCCGGTGTTCCTTGCGACCCTGGGCCCAGGTGTAGAACGCCGGGATGGGGCACAGGAAACGATCATCCTCGAGGATGTCGACGGGCAGGCCGGTCCGGTCGGACCATTCGTCCTGCATCGCCCGGACCCGGTGTTCCGCCGCCGCGACGACGCGAATGTGGCTGGCCTTGCGGCGGGCGGCGGCGCGGACGACCTCGCCGGTGAAATCGTGGCGATTGGCGGCATCGTCGAGCCCGACATAGTCCACGGTCCACCCTGCCGCGCGCAATTCCGCCGCAAAATGGCGCATCGCAGAAAAGATCAGGGCAATCTTCTTCTTGTGGTGGCGGACCCACGTCGCCTCGTGCCGCACCTCCATCATCAGAACGACCGCGGTGTCGGGGTCAATGTCGCGCAGGCTGGCGAGGGTGGCGGAGAGCTGGTCGCCAAGCACGGGAATGAGGATCATCGCCGCGACGACTAGGGGCCGTGCCTGCCGTTCGCAAGCACAGAGCGACGCGGTGACGGTCGCCTGACGATGCGCCTCAGCGCCGTCACGCCCCGAGCAGAATGACCGCGGAGAAATCCATCGCGGCGTCGCCCCGATCGACGAGCTGTTGATAGCGACCCGTCGCCGTTTCGGCCACCGGGGCCGGTGTTCCCGCAGCGCGGGCGGCATCAAGGGCAAGGCGCATGTCCTTCAGCATCAGCGCGGCCGCGAAGCCGCCGGCGAAGTCGCGGTCGGCCGGGCTGGCGGGACCGACGCCCGCTACCGGACAATAGCTGGTCATCGACCAGCTTTGTCCCGACGAGACCGAGGCGATATCGTAGAAATTCGCGGCGTCGAGACCGAGTTTTTCGGCGAGCACGAACGCCTCGCACGTGGCCGCCATCGTTGCGCCGAGGATCATGTTGTTGCAGATTTTCGCCGCCTGTCCGGCACCGTTTGCGCCCGCATGAATAACGGCCTTGCCCATCGCCTCGAGAACGGGCCGGGCGCGGTCGAAAGCCTCCGCCGATCCGCCGACCATGAACGTCAGTGTGCCCGCCTCGGCGGCGGCAATACCGCCGGAGACCGGGGCGTCGACCGCCAGCATACCCCTGGCATGGGCCGCGTCGGCGATCGACCGCGCAGTCACGACGTCGATTGTCGATGAATCGATCAGCAGGGTGCCTGGCCGCGCCGAGGTCAGGACCGCGTCCCCATAAACCTGTTCGACATGGTGTCCGGCAGGAAGCATCGTCACGACAACTTCGGCGGCGGCCACCGCGTCGGCGGCAGTGGGTGCGACCAGGCACCCGGCCGCCTTTGCCCGGTCAAGCGCAGCCGCCGACAGGTCGAACGCACGGACGTCATGTCCCCCCTTTGCCAGATTCGCGGCCATGCCGCCGCCCATGTGACCAAGGCCGATAAACGCGATCGTGGTCATTTGCCGCTCCAATTGCCGGGCCGTTTCTCGACGAATGCGGCCATGCCCTCGGTTTGATCCTCAGTGCCGAACAGGCCGTGGAACAGGCGGCGCTCGAAAAGGATGCCTTGTGCGAGTGTCGTTTCAAACGCTGCGTTCACCATTTCCTTGGTAGCGATGGCGGCCAGCGGCGGCATCGCGGCGATCGCGGTTGCGGTCTTCAGCGCCTCGTCGATCAGGTCTGCGGCGGGCACCACGCGGGCGACAAGGCCGCTCCGCTCCGCTTCTTCCGCGCCCATCATCCGGCCGGTCAGGCACATCTCCATCGCCTTTGCCTTGCCGATCGCGCGGGTCAGGCGTTGTGATCCGCCCATGCCGGGGGTGACGCCCAGCTTGATCTCGGGCTGACCGAATTTCGCCCCGTCGCCGGCGATGATGAAGTCCGCCATCATCGCGACCTCGCACCCGCCGCCCAGTGCAAAGCCGTTGACCGCGGCGATCCAGGGCTTGCGGGTGGCAGTGACACGTTCCCATCCGGCAAAGAAATTGCCGGCATACATGTCCGCGAACGACCGTGCCTGCATCTCCTTGATATCGGCACCGGCCGCGAACGCCTTTTCGCTGCCGGTCAGGACGGCGCAGCGCTGGCTGTCGTCGCGGTCATACTCGGCAAAGGCAGCGATCAGGTCGGCGAGGACCTGGGTATTGAGCGCATTCAGCGCCTGGGGACGGTTGAGCGTGATCAGGGTGACGGCACCGCGCCGGTCGACGAGGATGGTTTCAAAGGTCATCGAAGCTGTTCCATCCTCAACCGTCCTAAAATTCTGATCCGCTCATGTCATCAGCCGGCATCAAAACGCAACCGCTGGCCGTGCCCAGCGGCACTCCGCAGTTCCGACTGGCGCTAGCAGGATGCCAAGTTGCGGGTGCATAACGGCACGCTCTCCACATGATCTCCACATACCGTCGACATCAGGTCCAAACAGACTCTGGAGACTGCCCTCTTGCCCGTGCATGATGGCCGGGGTTCGAGGAGGATGCGACCGATGGACAATGCCCTCATCCTGATTGCCGAGGATGACGCCGATATTGCCCAGATCCTGACGGCCTACCTCGACCGTGAGGGATTTCGGACAATCTGCGCGAGCGACGGTGACATCGCGCTGATGCACCATCGCAGCCTGCGTCCCGACCTTGTCCTGCTCGACGTGCAGATGCCGCGCCAGGACGGGTTTGAGGTGCTCGCCGAAATCCGCAGGCGCGGGGATACGCCGGTCATCATGGCCACCGCCCGTGCCGAGGACCTCGACAAGCTCTCCGCGCTGCGCATCGGGGCCGACGATTATGTCGTGAAGCCGTTCAACCCCCTGGAAGTCGTGGCCCGGGTGAAGGCGGTGCTGCGGCGCGCGCGGGGCGACGGCGTCGGCGAGCGGGCGATCCGCTGGGGCCCGATCGAGATCGATCAGGAGGCCTATGTCGCGCGCATACGGGGCGAAGCGGGGCTGGTCCCACTCGAACTCACCCTGACCGAATATCGGCTGCTCGCGCATCTTGCACGGAGCCCCAGTCGGGTGTTCACGCGCGGCGAACTGCTCGACGCATGCCTGCCCGAGGGCGACGCGCTGGAGCGGACGGTCGACAGCCACATCAGCAAGTTACGACGCAAGCTGGACGCGGCGGGAGCGACCGGGCTGTGCGCCGGGGTGCGGGGCATCGGCTATCGGCTGGAGGCGGCGTGAGCGAACCCAAACCATGGCGGCGCTGGTATCTGTCGACGCAGCTCGCGGCGCTGGTCGCGGCGTCGGTCCTGACCTGCGCGGTCATCGTCATCGTCGAAACGCAGCTGTTCGACATCTATGAGCAAAGGCGTGTCCTGAGCAGCCTGCCCGCTGGCGTGCGTGATACGCTCCTTGCGTTACAGAATGGCGCGATTCCGCCACCCAATCGTATACGCGAGCTGATCAACGTGCAGCGCAAGATCACCGATGACGGCAGCGTCCGGAGCAATATCGCGCTGGTGTTGTTTACGCTGACCGCGGCGATCGGTGCGTTTGCGGCCGGGTCGATGATGCTGCGTCGTTTGGGCGGCGGGCTGAACGACGTCGCCGCCGCGGCGCGCGAAGTGGCGCAGGGCAATCTCGCGGCGCGCGCGCACGCCGTTCGCTGGGCCTCGATCGAGGAGGCGCAGCTGACCGAAGATTTCAACGCGATGGCCCAGGCGCTGGCGGAGGCCGATCGCGAGCTGAAGGACAGCACCGCGGCCATTGCCCATGAACTCCGGACGCCGCTGACGGTGCTGGCCGGCAGGTTGCACGGCATCCGCGACGGTGTGTTCGCGCCGGGCACGGAGCAGATCGACAGCCTGATCCACCAGGTCGACGGGCTGGCCCGGCTGGTCGACGACCTGCGCACGATGAGCCTGGCCAATTCGGGGCAGCTCGCTCTTGAGCTTGCCGCATTCGACCTGGCCGATGCCGTCCGGCCGGTGATCGAGGCGATGCAGCCCGACCTCGAGGCGGTGGGGGTTCAGATCGACGCGAAGTTGAAACCTGCGCCGATGATCGGCGACGCTGGCCGGTTGCGCCAGGCGCTCAGCGCAGTCCTCACCAATGTGCAGCGCTACGCGCCCGACAGCGGACAATTGCGGGTCGAGACGCTGCGCGATCGCAGCGGCATCCGGTTGCGGGTGCTCGACCGCGGTCCCGGCCTTTCCGACGAAGCGATGCGCCGCGCGTTCGAGCGGTTCTGGCGCGGCGAGCAGTCGCGTGCCCGCACCAGTGGCGGGTCGGGGCTTGGTCTGTCGGTCGTGCGCGCGATCGCCGAGGCGCATCATGGCTCGGTCACGCTCAAACCGCGCAAGGGCGGCGGCGCGGTGTTCGAGATGATCCTGCCACCGCTGCCGCCCGCTTCCGACACGGTCGAGCCGGAAAACTGACCTATTTTTCGGTCATCTTGTCGACCGCGATAGCCATGATCCGCGCTGCTTGTGCATAGGCGACGGTTCCTGCGGCGTTGAGGGTGACCACGAAGCCGCTGTGACGGGCCGGGCACCAGAAGGCGATGGTGCTCCAATGGCCCTTGTGTCCCCAGCAGCGGGTGTGCGCGACTTCGATCATCTGAAGCCCGAGGCCATAGCCCTTGCCCTCTGCGGCGGGGATCGGGCGGCTGGCGGGCGCCTGCATCAGTGCCAGCGTTTCAGGCCGGTCGAAGACGCGTCCTTCGAGCAGTGCCTGAAGAAAGTCGAGGATGTCGCCGGCAGGCGCGACGAGGCCGCCACCGCCGTGAATGTCGAAGCTGGGGTTGAGCGCAGCGGTATCGACACCGTCCTGATAGGCATGGGCGCGATTGGCGGGGACGTTGGTCACGACGCCGTCCGGCACCGGTTCCCAATAGCTGTGCGACAGCTCCAGCCGGTCGAAGCGGAGCAGGGCAGGGACGGCGGACGCCAGCGGCTGCCCCGTTGCGCGTTCGATGATTTCGCCAATCAGGACATAGCCGGCGTCGCTGTAGACGTAATCGGTATCGGGCGGCCCGAGCGGCTTGCCAGCGGCGACCGTCATCGCAATCTGTTCGGCGGCGGTCCAGTAATGGCCGGGATCGCGACCAATCGCCTGCGCATAGGCGTCCAGAACGGCGTAATCGCGCAGCCCCGCGCGGTGCGCCATCACGTCGGCGATGGTAATGGCGTGGGGGTCATAGCCGCCCGATAACAGCAATGCCGTCGTTTCCGGCGAAAGGCGGTCGGCGATGGGATCGCGCAGGGTCAGCCGATCCTGTTCGACCAGCCGCAACAGCGCGGCGGCGACGTAGGTCTTGGTCACGCTGGCGATGCGGAATTCGTCGCGCGTCGTCAGCGCGCTGCCGCCAAAGGCGCGGACACCC
This sequence comes from Sphingomonadales bacterium, assembly GCA_038225385.1. Taxonomy (GTDB): domain Bacteria; phylum Pseudomonadota; class Alphaproteobacteria; order Sphingomonadales; family Sphingomonadaceae; genus Sphingomonas_O. The sequence continues at coordinate 7,855 of JBBRRC010000017.1, forward strand.
GTCGCATGGCTCCAGTCAGGGTGACCAGGCCGCCGTACCAGGACGATCGCTCCCGGGACCTGCGTTGATCCGGCAACCGCCCGGTCGATGCGGCGCGCGGCACCGGCAGGGTTAGTGGTGGACGCGGCGGGACCGGGTGAAGCGATGGTCAGGGCAAGCGAGGACAGCATGACCCCGGTCCAACAGTTTCTTTTCATCGGCGCATCCCCGTGTTCGCTCAGTCGTCGCCATGCGACATGGCCGCTTGCACTAGCACCAAAAAACTCGATATGAATATAGTCTCATAAATATTGTCGGGGGGACGGCGAATGCAGCAGGGCATTCCGGTGGAAATGGGCGCAACGATCGGGCCGTCGGCGTGGGTGATGATTACCCAGTCGATGATCGACGGGTTCGGGCAGGTCACGCTCGACCCCGATCCGATGCACATCGATCCGGCATGGGCGCGCGCACATAGTCCGTTCGGTCACACCATTGCCTATGGCTTTCAGACGATGTCGATGCTTACCCACCTGCTGTACAGCGCGGCAAGCACCGCGAAGCTGAGCGACCCAGAGACCTTTGGCTCCTTCCTCAACTACGGGATGAACCGGGTGCGGCTGATCAACCCGGTGCCCGCCGAAAGCCGCATCCGGGCGAGCTTTACGCCGACGTCGTCACGCACCGACGAGCGGGGACGGCAGATCGTATCGTTCGACTGCGTCGTCGAGAACGAAGGAATCGACCGGCCCGCGCTCGTCGGCGAGTGGCTGTCGCTATAGTTGCCGCCTCATGCTTCGGTCGGGCGATGAGCGCGAGCCGCAATGGCCAATATGCGCTGGGCGGCGCAGCGAGCGGACTCGCCTCGACGGTGCCGAGCACGCTGCTGCTTTATTTCAGTACGACGGTGCTCAGCCTCCACGCCGGGCTCGTCGCGCTGATCCTGCTGGCGCCCAAATTGCTGGCCGTCGTCGGCGATCCGCTTTGCGGGCGACTGTTCGACCGGCTGGCTGACCGGCCACGCCGCCGGGCGATGTTGCTTGGCGGCGGCGTGGTCGTGCTGATCATCGGCTTTCTGCTGGTGTTCGCGCCACCGGCGCTGGACGGGACGGGCCCGACCGCGATCTGGCTGGCGGTGGCCTATCTGACCTTCTGTGCGGGTTATTCGCTGTTCTCGGTGGCGCATATCGCGGGACCGGCGACGCTGGCGTCGACCGGCAAGGAGCGCGACCGGCTGGTTTCGTGGCGGATGACGGCCGTGCTGGTCGGAATCCTGATCGGTGCGGCCATCGCGCCGTTCATTGTCGCCGCGAACGGTGGCGGCCGTCATGGCTATGCGGTCATGGCCCTGGTCGTTGCGGTCGTGGTCGCGGTGCTGACGATAGGGTCGATCCGTGTCTATGGCACGGCACAGGCCGTTGCGGCAGGTGCGTTGCCGGCGAACCAGTCGCTGTGGGCGGCGCTGGGCATCGTGCGGTTCAGGCGACTGGCGATCGGCTATGCGGTGATGATGGCGGCGGTCGGCGCGATCACCGCCGCAACCCCCTATTGGGTTGTCCAGCGCAATGGCGGCAGCGAGAGCGAGGTCGGCGTCCTGCTCGGGATATCGCTGAGCGCGAGCATCGTCACCGCGCCGATGTGGAGCGCCCTGTGCAAGACAAGGGGCGAGCGGGTTGCGCTGAACGTCGTGCTCTGGGCCTATGTCGCGCTTGGGATGGCGCTTGCCGCGATGCTGGCGTTGTCGGCGCAGAACACGGCGCTCATGCTGTTGTTCGGGGCGCTCGGCATAGCGTTCGGCGGGCTGCAGATCGTGCCCTTCACGATGCTGGCGCAAATCGGTGCAGAGGCAAGTGCGCAACGCGGCGTGCCGATGGAGGGGGGGGTTAGCGGCGCGTGGACCGCGACCGAGAAGATCGGTCTCGCGGCGGGGCCCGCGGCGACGGCGATGCTGCTGAGCCTGTCCGACGACCGGCCCGGGCTGAGCTTTAGCCTGGGCGTCGCCAGCCTGCTGGTGCTGGGTGCGGGTGGTGCCCTGCTCGCGACGATCGCGCCGCGCGTTCACGGCGTGCCGGCCGTTTCAGCATGACGGGGACGCTTGACCCGAACGGCGCGTATCGGCTGCACGACCTCATCGCCCATCATGCCGCAGCGTCACCGACGGTCGAGGCCCTCGTGCTCGACGAACGGCGTCTGAGCTATGCCGAACAGGCCGACGCCGTCGATGTGCTGGCAAAGGCGATGATCGCCGCCGGCATTGGTCCCGGCGACCGGGTGGCGTCGCTTGGGCCGCCGAGCATCGACGCATGGCTCGCGTTTCTGGCGAGCGCGTCGATCGGCGCGATCTGGCTGGGGCTCAACCCGCGTTACCGGATCGGCGAGCTGCAGCAGGTCATTACCGACGCCGAGCCGGGACTGCTGTTCGTTGCGCAGGCACACGCCGATGATGTGGCGCTGCTGCTCGACGGCTTTCCGGCGCTGCGGGTCGTCTGGGCAGGGAACGAGCACTGGGAACGCCCGCGCGATCCGGGGATCATGCTGGCCGACTTCATCGCCTTCGGTGCCGGCGTTTCCGCAGCCGACCTGGCTGCGCGGCGAGCGGCTGTCGAACCGCGGGATGCGTGCCTGCTGGTCTATACGTCCGGATCGACCGGGACACCCAAGGGTGCGTTGCTGCATCACGAGGGGATCGCTGCCTTTGCCCTGATCCAGACCGGCATGTGGCCAGTGGAGCCGTTCAAAGTGCTCAATTACCTGCCGATCAACCACATCGGCTGCATCGTCGATATCGGTGCGGCTGCGCTGGCGGCAGGCGGGACGATGGTGTTCCTCGAGCAATTCGATCCGACACGGTCGCTCGCGCTGATGGAGGCCGAGGCGATCACCGTCTGGGGATCGGTGCCAAGCGTGTTCCAGATGCAACTGGTCGATGCCGATTTCGCGACGTTCGACCTGTCGGCGGTACGATTAATCGTCTGGGGCGGCGCGGCGATGGGCATCGACATGATCGACGCGCTGATGCGGGTTTGTCCGCGGCTGGCGACCAACTACGGCATGACCGAGACGTCGAGCGCGATCACCGCCCTCGTGCCGACCAGCGACCGCGACGTGCTGGCCGGATCGGTGGGGGAACCGTTCCCGGGGGTCGAAGTGCGGCTGGAGGGCGAATCTGGCATTGTCGAGCACCCAGGCGAAGCCGGTGAAGTGCTGACCCGGTCGCGCCTCAACTTCATCGGCTATTGGCGTAATCCCGAGGCGACGCGTGCGGCATTCGACGCCGACGGCTATTTCCGCACTGGCGACGTCGGCATGTGGCGCGACGACGGCCGCCTGACACTGGTCGGCCGGGTGAAGGAGATGTACAAATCGGGCGGCTACAATGTTTATCCGCTCGAGATCGAAGGCGTCCTCGAAGCGCATCCCGCGGTAGCACTGGTCGCGGTCGTGGGGATGCCCGACCCGTTGTGGCAGGAAGTCGGCTGCGCCTTTGTGGTTGCATCCGGGCCGCTCGACGGGGCGACGCTGAAATCCTGGTGTCGCGAACGGCTGGCCAATTACAAGATCCCGAAGCACTTCGTGATCGTCGATACGATGCCGCTGCTGCCGATCGGCAAGATCGACAAGACGTCCCTGAAACGCCGCGCGGCTGCGCTTGCTAGCGAGTCCGCAGAATAGTGACCGATTCGATATGCGGGCGAAGCGCATCGAAGGTGAGCCAGTCGCGGCGCAGCTTTTTGTCGGAGAGCAGCTTGAACTGATCCATGCCGTGTGGTGAGGCCGGGTCCTCGCTGATCCCGTAGGCCAGCGCGGAATAGCTGGTTCCGGGACGATTGTAATCGACGACATAGAGGCGGGTTTGCGCGAACAATGTATATTTGCGGCCGTCGGCGTCGGGCTGCGGCGAGAAGCCGTTGAGCATCAGCGTCTGTTCGGAGGAGCTGTAGCCCGTGCCGCCGATATCGGCCCAGAAACGGTCAGGCAAATCATAGCCAGCGAGGAAGGCGGAGCCATTGGCCGGTAACGACACGCCGGGCGTGCCGAGCCGGTACATTTCACCATAGCCATGATCGACGCCCCCGAAGACGTGCGTCAGGCGGTCGCGGACCTGCGTCAGGCAGGCGACCAGGATAGCGGTATCGGTGGTGGTGAGTGGGGTGCCCTGGTCGATCGCGACGACGATCCGGTCGACATCGGCAGGATTGGTGACGGCGAGCGTCTGGCGCAGCTCTGCGAAATAGAGTGCGGCACGCGAATCGCGATCGAACTGTCCGTCGAATGTGGCGAGTGCGTCGGCCATCGCCCTGAGGCCGGCCGGGGCAGTCGTCGGCAGATGGCGCGCGATATCGGCAAACACCGGATTCCAGCGATCGGCGCCGATCAATTTGGTGTCGAGTGCGACCTTGACCGCGTCGTCGATCGTGAAGTTGCGCGACCCCGCGAGCAATTCGAGCGCGCGGCGCTGGCGCGTGTTGTTGCGCTGATAGACGTCGAAGCCGAAGTAGCGCGGATAATGATCCCAGCGGTGGTCGTCGTCGTCGGGGTAGAAGCTTTTCGGAGGAATGTTCGACAGCGAGAAATATTGCTGAGGCGGCTGCGTCACCGAGGGCAGGTCGCGCAAGGGGTGAATGCCGCGCCAGAGCATATCCGCGGTATTGCCCGGCGCGGTCGCCGCCGGATCGGCCTTGCCATCGCGGATCGGCTGGCGTGCGGGCCGCAACCAGAACGAGCCCTCGTCCGGCGTGCTGACGAGATAATTGTCACCCGAATACCAGTTGTTGCCGGCAAAACCGGCTTTCAGCGAGGCGAGCGTGCGCTGGACCGCGAGATTGCGCTCGGGGTCGAGCGAAAGCCCCTGCCGTCCGGCCATTGCCCAGCTCCACGCATAGGCGGTGTTGCCCCTGCGATCCGTCACGACCGTGCGGATGCCGTTGTGGTGGGTCAGCTCGACGTCATAGGCGATGGGCGCCTCGCCGCGCACCGCGATCCGATAATGTTCGACCGTCATTTTGTGCAGCGTGCCGTCGAACCGATAGGCGCGCGGGTCGCCGGGCTCGGTCGCGATCGCATAGCAGGTCGCGTTGATGTCGTCGGAAGTAGTCGCGCCCCAGGCGGCATGGGGCGTGAACCCCTCGCCGTAGATCTGGGTCGGCAGGGTGAAGTCCATATAGTCCAGCGGACCGGCCTTCAGATGAACGGCATAATAGCTGGGGCCGAGGGTGAAGGGGTCCCAGTGCGGGTCGCTGAGATGGATCGTGCGACCGCCGCTCGTGTGCCGGCCCCAGACCGACCAGAGGTTCGACTGGCCGGGCGTTGCCCCGTCCTTCGTCCCATCGGCGGGGGCGTGACATTCATGGGCCGCCTGCGCCTCACCCGCGCGCCACGCCATCATCAACGCGGGCTCGATCTGGTCCGGCTGCAGTCCCCACGCCGGCCGTTCGGCGGGGTGGTCGAGGAGATAGCGCCGGAAGCCGGCGACGAAGCTGCGCAAATTGGCGCGGTTTTGCGGGCTGAGCCGGGCGAAATTGGCGCGGGCGGCGGGAAGCCAGGCCATCGCCCGCGCCAGCTTGTCCGAGGCGACGGGGTCGGTAATGAAATGCGAGGCCCAGGACCGTTCGACCTGACCGATGAAGACATCGTCGAAGCCGTTGGCGCGCGTGATCGCCTGACGGCCGAAGGTTGCCGCCAGCCCTCCGCGGATCATCACCCAGTGCAGCATCGTCTGGCGCATCCGGTCATGCGCCAGAGCGTAGCCGAAGCCGAAGAAGCCATCCTGTTCCCGCGCCGCATAGACATGCGGCATGCCGAATTCATCGCGGTAGACGGTGGCGGTGCCGGGGGCCATGCGGGGCGGCGTCGCCGAGGTGACCGGTCGGGAAAGCGCGCCCGTCGTCGCGAGGCAGGACAGCATCAGGGCGGCAGAAGCCCGGATCCGCGAACGAAGTGGCATGACAATTCTCCCTGCGGACCGGCTCGTGCCAATCTCCCTTGTCGGCCACGCTATCATTTGTCATTTGTGATCACAAACGGGATTTTACCGACGCCGCAATCGCGGGTGGCGTCCGGTCGCGAACCGTCTAATACCCAATACTTCCGTAATAAAAACAGACGAGGTTGTAGCGTGCACGACAGGGTGCTGGGTTCAGTTGTCGAGGCCATCGGGGCGACGCCGCTGGTGTGCCTTTCGCGGCTTGTTGCGGCCCGCGGGCTCGAGGGCAGAATCCTCGCCAAGCTCGACTATCTGAACCCTGGCTCCTCAAAGAAGGACCGGGCCGCGCGCGCGATCATCGAGGCGGCCGAGCGCGACGGCAGCCTGCGTCCGGGTCAGACGGTGGTCGAGCTGACGTCGGGAAATATGGGAACGGGGCTGGCGATCGTCTGTGCGGTCAAGGGCTATCCGTTCGTTGCGGTCATGTCGAAGGGCAATTCGGAGGAGCGGGCGCGGATGATGCGTGCGCTGGGCGCCGAGGTCGTCCTGGTCGATCAGCAGCCAGGAGCGGTTTCAGGACAGGTATCGGGCAGCGACCTGGCGCTGGTGGAGGCGGCGGCGGTCCGGCTGATGGAGGAGCGGGGGGCTTTCCGCGCAGACCAGTTCCACCGTGAGGCAAGCTGGCGCGCGCATTATGAAACGACGGGACCTGAGATCTGGGCGCAAAGCGCCGGCGCGGTCGATGGGTTCGCGGACTTTCTGGGGTCGGGAGGCACCTTTGCCGGCGTAACCCGCGCTTTGAAGGAAAGGCGCCGCGATATCGCCTGTTACATCGTCGAGCCCACTGGCGCGGCGGCGGTGGCGGGACAGGCAGTGAGCGCGCCCGATCATCCGATCCAGGGCGGGGGCTATGCCATCGCCGACCTGGCGCTCCTGACCGACGTTCCAATCGACGGGTGCGTGCAGGTGACGGGCAAGGAAGCGATGACCACCGCGCGCGAGCTGGCGGCGATTGAGGGCATCTTCGGCGGGTTTTCAGGGGGAGCCAATGTCGCGGCCGCGCTTCAGCTGCTTGCCGGGCCGAGGCGCGGCAAGACGGTGGCGGTGATCATCTGCGATTCGGGAATGAAATATCTGTCGACCGATCTCTGGCGTTAGCGCAACGCTGCTGCACCGCGCATCGACATGTTCTGCACGATTACTCCACAAAACTGATGAAATCCGGTGCCTTCACAACCGGAGTCAGATCAATGCGTCAGTTTTCCCTTATCGCCCTTGCGTTTGCCACTGCATTTACCGTTGTAGCCGCACCGGGCCAGGCCGCGCCGGTCGCCGCGGGCCAGGTCTGGGCGCTCGACGATGCGCGGGGCCCGGTCCTCAAGTTCAACGATTGCGGTGGCAAATTGTGCGCGGCGCTGGTTGCGCTCGGCCCCGACACCGTTGCACCGCAAGATATCCACAATCCCGACGTCGCGCTGCGCAAAAGGCCGCTGTGCGGGCTGAACATCATCACCGGCCTGACGCGGACCTCGGCCGGCCTGGTGGGCGGGACCCTCTATGACCCGCAGACGGGCGCAAGTCATACGATCAAGCTCGACGATCGCGGATCGCAGGCCAAGGTCCTCGTGCCCTTCGGCCCGTTTACCGGGACGCTGAAGCTGCTGGTTCCCGCAGGTGTTGCCGGGAAATGCGCGGGCTGAACGGCCCGTGGCGGACCTGGCGCTGGGGGTGGCGAGTGTGGATAACTCGCCACCCACGCAACGACGTGCCGCGCAGAATCGCAGCGCCATAAGAATCATTATGGTCATAATGACAATATTGCGTCATCATCGAGTCGAAACTGGGGGCGGGACATCATGATCTTTAGGCGACTGGGGGTTTTGGCGCTGATCACGGCGCTGACCATTGGTGCAACGCCAGCGCCTCCGCGACCAATCCAGCCGTCGGGTGACGTCGATGCCATGGCCGCGTCGATCGACGGTATGGTTGGTGCCCAGCTGGCCGAAAACCATATCGCGGGGGCGACCGTCGCCGTCGTCGAAAACGGCCGAATAATATTCGCCAGGGGCTATGGCTATGCCGACGCCGACAAGCGCATCCCTGTCATCGCCGATCGCACGCTGTTTCGCGTGGGGTCGATCGGCAAGCTGTTTACCACGATCGCGACGATGCAGCTGGCCGAAGCGGGCAAGGTCGATCTCAATGCCGATGTGAGCCGTTACCTCGACTTTACCATCCCTCGGGTGTCGAAGGCGCCGCTGACGCTTGCGCATCTCATGACGCATACGGCCGGTTTCGCCGAAAGCCTGGAGGGGTTGCTGGTAAAGTCACCGTCGGATGTCCTGCCGATCGGGCAGCTGGTCAAACGTACGTTGCCGCCGCTGGTCCGGGCACCGGGGACCGCACCCAGCTATTCGAACCACGGTATCGCGCTCGAAGGCTATATCATCGAGCGCGTCTCCGGCATCCCATACGACGATTATATGGACCGGCACGTACTGCAGCCGCTGGGCATGACCCATTCGAGCTTTCGTGAACCGCTGCCTCCAGCGCTCGCCGCCGACGTTTCGCACGGGCACAGTTATGATGAAGGGCGTCTGGTTCCCCAGCCGTTTGAGCTGACCAACATTGCCCCCGCCGGATCGATCAGCGCGACCGCGACCGACATGGCGCGTTTCATGATCGCCAATTTGCAGCTGGGCGAAATCGACGGCGTCCGGGTGCTGAAACCAGAGACGGCGCGAGCGATGCAGGCCTGCCATTATCGCACGGACCCGCGCGCCGAATGCATGGCTTACGGCTTTTATCACCAGAAAATGGCCGGGCATGAGGTGATCGCCCATGACGGCGGCACCAACTTGTTCCTGAGCAATCTGGTGCTCCTGCCAGAGCGACAATTCGGTGTGTTCGTATCCTACAATTCGCCGGGGGGCGGAAAGATACTCGACGATCTGCCGCGGATGCTGATCGCCCAACGCTTTGGCACGATCGCGGCGCCCGCTGTCACAACGACGCGGTTTGGCGACGACGTTGCCGATTATGTCGGCTCCTATCGCTCGACGCGGCGCATTCAGCGCGGGTGGCTGAGCATCCTCGGCCTGGCAACAAGCGACGTGGAGGCGGCGGGGCCGGGTCAGCTGAAATTCGGCGAACGAACATGGCGGCAGATCGGGCCGGGGTGGTTTCGCGAAGACTCACCGACGCCAAGCGACGACACGCTGATTTTCGGGCGCGGTGCGGATGGCAAGGTCGACGCCCTGTACCTCGGGAATCTGGCGCCGCTGAAACTGGAGCGGGTGCCGGGTTACACGACGCAAGGGGTCGCGCTGACGATCATTGCGCTCTTCGCGTTTGCCGCGATGTTGTTCGTGATCTGGGCGATCGCGACCCGGCGGCGCTGGTGGCCATCCCCGACGCGTCCGGTCGTCGCGGCCATCGGTATCGGTATCCTGGCCATCGTCGCGGGCGGCGTGACGCTTGTCACCCTCGCCGCCGGCCTCGAATCGGCCGGGTTCGGACCACCGCCTGCGGCACGCGCGATGATCGCGTTGTTCGATATCGGGATGATCGCGCTGGCGTCGGCGGCAGTGCTTGTCGTCCCGCGCTGGCGTGGACTGGCGGCTGGCTGGCGCGGTCGCGCAGTCATGCTGGCAACGCTGGCAACGGCAGTGCCCCTCGGCATTTTCCTGGCGGCGTGGGACCTCGTCGGGCTTGCCCGGTGATCCGGCGTGCCGTTCGCCTTGCCGGGGCGCTGTTGTTGCTGGTGGCGGGTTCGCCGCTGCTCGCCGGCCCGATCGATAAAGCTGCGCTCGAGGCGTATGTCGACGGGGCAGTGACGGCGCAGCTGAAGCACTACCATATCCCCGGTGCGTCGATCGTCGTGATCGCGGACGGCAAGCCGATCCTGCTCAAGGGATATGGCTATGCCGATCTCGAAAGGCATATTCCGGTCGACCCGACGCGAACGGTGTTTCGCGCGGCGTCGGTGTCAAAGAGTTTCAATGCCGTCGCGGTCATGCAGCAAGTCCAGGCGGGACGATTGCGGCTCGATGTCGATATCGGTCGCTATGTCGACATTCCGCTGAGGAGGGCGACGACGGCACCGATTACGCTCGGCCAGCTGCTGACGCATACGTCGGGGCTCGAGGAAGGTTATTTCGGTGGCGAAGTGGCCAGCCCGCGGGACCTGGTATCGCTGCGTGAAATGCTGCGGCGGACGCTGCCCCACTTCGTCCATCCACCCGGCAGTGTCGCCGCCTATTCGAACCACGGCGCGACGCTGGCGGGCCATATCGTCGAGCGTGCGTCAGGCGAGGAATATGCCGCCTATATGCGCGACCATGTGCTGGCCCCGCTGGGCATGACGCACTCGACCTTTTTCGAGCCACCACCACCCGCGCCGATGGCCGTTGCCGCCAAGGGCTATAACTACGATTCGGGACGCTTTACGGCGCGGCCGCCGATGACGGTCAATATCGATCCGGCGGGGGGTCTGAACACGACGGCCGCTGACATGGCACGCTTCCTGATCGCAATGCTGAATGGCGGTCAGGTCGACGGCAGCCGGGTGCTCAGCCCGGAAACGACGGCGCTGATGCAGGCATGCCATTATCGTGCCGCCCCCGCCGCCCAGTGCATCGCCTACGGGTTCCTGCACATGCGGTTCAATGGGCATGAGGCGCTGGTCCATGCGGGCGATTACGACGTTTTCCACGCCAATCTGGTGATGCTGCCCGACGCGCATATCGGATTTGCCGTGTTCTACAACGGCGCGGCGGGAGCGGAGGCGCGCGACGAACTGACCGAGCTCATCATCGATCACCTTTTCCCCGCGCCGCCCCAGCCTTCCGAGGCCGGTCACTGGCGATACACGGCCGCCGATTATGCTGGCCATTATCTCGTCAACCGGCGTGCCGAAAGCAGCTGGCTCAAGTCGCTCGGCGTGCTCGTCGATTCCGAGGTCGTCGCGACTGCAGCGCACCGCATCAGTCGTGGCGGTTACAGCTGGCGACAGGTTGCCGACGACGTGTTTCGCAACGAAGACCCGCTCTACGGCGACGAATACCTCGTCTTCAAACGCGACGGACAGGGGCGGATAAAATCGGTCCTGAACAGCCAGTGGACGGTGTTCGAATCCGCGCGGATTCCGTTCTGGCAATCGGCAAAGGCGACCGCAGCCGCGGTTGTCGCCTTCCTTCTCGGGTTCGTGGCCATCCTGATCTGGGCGATCGCAGGACGTCGGCAGCGGGCGGGGGCGGGGCGTCCGGTGCGGTTGCTGGGATGGCTGCTGCCCTTGGCCGGGCTGTGCGCGATTGCCGGGCCGGCGATGATCTTCGGGACGCTGCTCGCCGGTGATCTGGTCGGGTTCGGACCGCCGCCGGTCGTGATCGTCGCACTCCTGATCTGCAACGCGGCGCTCATCCTGTTCGTGGCCAGTCTCGCCCTGATCGTCTCCGCGCGCCGCGATAATTACTGGACGCGGGGCAGGGCCAGCGTCGTGGGTCTGTTCCTGAGCACGATGGTACTGGTGGCAGCGCTGTTCGTGCACTGGAATTTCGTGGGGTTGCAGCTTTGAAGCCGCGTTCGTGCGGCGCTTGCCAGATGGAGAAAAGACCGTGATCAAATGGCTGGCAGGGATGGCGATGCTCGTGGCTTCGGTCGTTGCGGGGCCGGTTGCAGGGTCGACTGTGGCGGAGCCGCCCGCGTCCCGTGCCGGAACGCCCGTCGACGAGGCCGGCCTGACGTCATTCATCGACGGCGTGATGACCGCGCGCTTGCGGCAAGACCATATTGCCGGTGCCGCGGTGGCGGTCGTCTCCGACGGCCGCGTCATTGCCCTGCGCGGTTATGGCTATGCCGATGTCGCCCGGCGCGTACCGGTCGATCCGGCGACGACGATGTTTCGCATCGCGTCGGTCACCAAGCTGTTCACCGCGACGGCCGCGATGCAGCAGGTCGAGGCAGGGCGGCTGAAGCTCAACGCCGACATTGGTCAATATCTCGACTTTCCGGTGCGTCGCGTCTCGGCGGCTCCGGTGACGACTGCGCATCTGCTGACGCATACGGCCGGCCTCGAAGAAGGTGTGTTCGGCATGTTCGTCCGGCCTGAGGAGGCGCGACCGCTGGGCGCCGTGCTGAAGGCGACACTGCCCCGGCTGGTCCGCGTCCCGGGCGAGCAATCGGCCTATTCGAACCACGGCATGGGCCTGGCGGGATATATCGTCGAGCGCACTTCGGGCGAGCCCTATGCCGATTATGTCGAGCGCCATATCTTCGCGCCGCTCGGCATGACGCACAGCACGGCGCGCGAACCGGTGCCGCCCCGTTTCGCCGCTAACGTCGCCAAAGGCTATGATTTTGTCGATGGCGCGCTGAAAGCGGAGCCGCAGGAAATCGTCAACGTTGCCCCAGCGGGTGCGATCAGCGCGTCGGCCGGCGACATGGCGCGCTTCATGCTCGCGCAGCTTCAGGGCGGTCAGGCGGACGGAGGACGGATATTGACGCCGGCCAGCGTGGCCGAGATGCAACGATGCCATTTTCGCGCCGACCCCCGCACGGGTTGCATGGGCTATGCATTTTATCAGGCGCGGGTCGGCGGCCAGAATGCGATCGCCCACGGTGGCGACATCAATTATGCCCATAGCGACCTGGTGCTGTTGCCCGGCAAGGGCATCGGCATTTTCGTCGCGTACAACAGCGCCGAGGCCGAAGCGGCGCGGGATGACTTTGCCCGACAGGTCGCCCAACATCTTTTCGCACCAGCGCCGCGCCTGCCCGATTATACCGGGACCGACACTGCGGAGGATTATGCCGGCAGCTATCTGATGAACCGGCGTCCGTATTCGACGATGTTCGCGGCACTTGGTCTGGCGCTGCAGATGGCGGCGGAGGCGACCGACGCCCGCCACCTGATGCTGTTCGACAAGAAATGGCGGCAGGTCGGCCGGGGAATATTCGCGATCGACGGCCCCGGTGGCGACGATACACAGCTGATCTTCAAGCGCGACGCCGGGGGCAGGGTTTCCGGTGCGGTTATCAGTGCCTATCCCTATGCCGAGTCCGAAAGGATCGGCTGGGTGGATACGATGACCGCGGCGGGGTTGGCCCTCGCCGCATGGGCGGTCGGTGCAGTCGCGCTGCTCGTGCTGGGGTGGCGCGGTCGCGGCAAGCTCGGCAATTTTCGCTGGCCGGTTCGTCTCCTGCTCGCGAGCGTTGCCTTGATCGTCGGGGGTATGATCAGCATCGGGCAGCGGTTGGCTCTCGCGCCGCCCGGGCCTTACGGTGCCGGCTATACGATGCCGCCGGCATTCAGGATCGGTGGGGTGCTGCTCGACCTTGGCGCGCTGGCCTTGGTCGCGGGCGGCGTGTTGGCACTTGCGGCACTCGCCACGGGACGCCAGTCCCTTGGGCAGCGCCTGGTGGTCGGCGGTTATATCGTGGGTGCAGCGGCCTTCGTCGCGGTGCTCGTGCGCTGGCAGCTGGTCGGCGTTGCGTTCTGACGAGCGGCATATGATCACGCTCGCAAGGCGAGCGGCGGGGCGTTAAGAGCCGCCGGTGGCAGGGGCAAGAGTGTAGAGGGCGGATGGGACGGAAGCAGAGCGACCACGAACTTCGCCGCATCGAGATTGCCGACGCGGCCGGCAAGGTCATCCTGGAAAACGGACTGCACAGCACGCGGCTCAAGGAAATCGCCGGCGCGATGGGCTATAGCGTCGGCGTTCTCCAATATTATTTCAGCAGCAAGGACGATCTGCTGCTGTTTGCCAAGAACCGCCTGTTCGATGCCAAGTTCGACAGGATGCGGGCGGCCGCCAAGCGCCGTAGCGGGATCGACCGGCTGTATGCCATGGCGCTGGAGTTATTGCCCTTTTCCGATGCCGACCGGGATATGTACCTGCTGCTGACGGTATTTCGTGGGCAGGCAGTCGGTAACGACTCGCTCACCCAGCGCCAGACCGAGCGTGATGCGACCGGCAGCGCGCTGTTCGCGGACGAGATTGCCGCGCTGCAGGCGAGCGGTGATGTGCGGGAGGACATCAATCCCCAGCATCAGGCGGTCGCCTTCGTGGCGTTGCTCGAGGGGATGGCGACACAGGCGGCGGCGCTGAAAACGATCGGCCGGACGGCGACGGGCAAGATGGTGCGGCGGTATCTGGATATGCTCCTTGCGGCACCGGCAAAACGGGCGTGAGCCCATCGATTTCTTAAGGGTGCAGCTCTTCGTTGCCGATCCGGTATTCGCGCCAGTCGCGATAGTCGAAATGCCACCATTCATACGGATAGACGTCGAAATCACCGGCCTGCATCGCAGCCCGCAGCATATCGCGCAGCCAGCGCTGGTGGTCGGTACCGCCCCGATAAATGGCGTATGAGCGACTACTGCTTTCGTCATAGCCACCGGGCATCTGGACGACCGCGCCCGTCGACAACTGAACTATCGACAAATCGACCGCCGCGCCGCGATTGTGCCGCGACCCTTGTGCGGGATCGGCAACGAAGATGCGTCCTTCGGGAGGCGTCGCATCCCAGAACATTTTGGTGACGTACCAGGGACGATAACCGTCGTGGATGATCAGGCCATAGCCTCTGCTGCGCAACAGCAGGTTGACCCTGGCGAGTGCGGTAGCCGCGGGGCGCTGCAGCATGGCGATCGGTGCCGAATAAACCGGAGCCCCAATGAAATTGTTATTGCCGGCATAGCGGATGTCGAGCGCGATGCTGGGGTCGACCGTGGCCAGCGCGACCAGATCCGACTGGCGGAAATCGCCGGTTTCCACAGGCGGCGTTGCGGTGAGCGCGGCCTTGCGTGCGGCGGCAACCTGAGCGACGCGGGCGACGCGTTGGTCGTCGGTTAGCGGCGGAGTCTCCTCGGCATCGGGACGGCGGGGGAAAACGATGCCGTTGAGCGAAATCGATGCACCATTGCCCTTTGCATCACGGGAAAAGGCCAGCGTTTCGAGCGGGTAAAGCGTACTGTCCCGGCCAAAGGTCCAATGATCCGCATCGAGGCGGGTCATGGCCGCACTGTCGAACCATTCGATGGTGACATAGGGCTTGCCATCGCGTTCATGAACGCGGATCCAGTTGTGATCCCACCCGTAATCGCCAACCAGCGGGCAAGGTCGGGGTCGACCGGCTTTGGCTCGTGCCATTCGGTGCGGATGAAGGTTCGCTTGCCGTCGCGGAGGTAACGGCCCTGCGGGTCGATCTCGAGGTCGCTGCCGCCGGAGAGGTCATCGAGGATTTTCATCTGGCCGCCGCGCTGCTGAAGTTCGCCGCCATAATTGGGCATGTCGACATATACATGGCCATCGATCGTGCGGATCGCGGCGCTGTCGCTTCCGTCAGCATAATAGCCTTCGATGAGCCTGGCCTGAGCTGGCGCAACCGACGTGCCCCGCGGCGGGAGCGGCGGCGGGGCGGTTCCGGCAAGCACCGCGCGGGTCAGCCCCAGCGCGTAGGTGCTGACGCGAAACGGCGCGGCAGCAGCGTCGACGGTGCCGAAGACGATGACGCCGAACTTACCATCGGGCACGAGCTGAAAATCGGTAGTGTAGCCGTAGATGGCCCCGCCATGACCGACGATCTTCATGCCATTGCGCTCGCCGACCGAGAAGCCCAGGCCGAACGTCCGCGATCCGTCCTTGGCATATTGCGGGCGCTGCATCTCGGCGAGGCTGGCAGCCGACAGCAGGGTCGCGCTGGCGCCCGAGCCGTCTCTCAACAGCGTCGTGCCGAAGCGCGCGAGATCCTCGACCGGTGCGACGAGACTGCCTGCGGCTTTCAGTCCGATATCGAACTGAGGGGCAGGGCGGCGTGGCCCGCCGACTTCGGCGATTTCCGAATAGGCGAGCGTCCCCTTGCGCGTCGCCAGGCTGAAGCTGCTGTGCGCCATGCCCGTCGGCCGCAAGATCATGTCGGCAACCAGCCGATCATAGGGACGTCCGGTCACGCGTTCGAGCAGGCGTCCCAGCACCGCGATGCCGGCGTTGGAATATTTGGTGATCGTGCCGGGCGCGGCGACCAGCGTGGTCGCGTTGAGACTGGCGACGAGCTTTGCCGAGCCGGGATCGACCGTGCCGAAATAGGACCCCACCGCGGGTTCGCGTACCAGGCCGCCGCGATGCGTCATCAGGTGGCGGATGGTGATCGGCGTGCCAAAGGGGTTGGCCGGATGAAATTCGGGAAGATATTTCTGGACCGGTGCGTCGAGGTCGATCCGGTGCCGCTCGACGAGCTTCATGATCATGATGTCGGTGAACAGCTTGCTCACCGATCCCGCGCGATAGACGAAGGCGGTTGAGGCAGGCAGCTTACCTGCCGCATCCGCGGCGCCGGCTGCACCCGACCAGATCAGGCCGTCGGCATCGAAAACGGCGGCCGCCATCGACGGCTGGCCGCTGTCGGCGCGTTCGTTCGCCAGCGCGGACGCCATGGCGGAGGCGATGAGCGCGCGCTGAGCCTCTGTGACCCGTGCTGTCGCCGACGTCGCAACCACCGCCATGGTGATTGCGACGGCAACACAGGCGCGCTTCATCGCCACCGCCGACCGCATCAGAACGAGCCCTTGAACGCAATGCCGATCGTTCGGGGCTGACTATAGAGGATACGGTCGATGCCACGTTGTTCGCGACCGAGTTGTGCACGTTCGTCGAGTAAATTCGTCACGAACAGTGACACCCCGGACTTGTTGATCCGGACGCCACCACGCAGCCCTGCGAGATCATAGCTACCGAGCTCGACATTTTCATTGGCATTGGTGACGCGCCTGCCCACATGACTATAGCTGGCCTCCACAAAGCCCGTCCAGTTCTTGGCCAGTTGCCATTCGTAACCAGCCTGAACATTGCCGGTGAAGCGCGGGATGTTCGGCAGCGGATCGCCCTCGTCGACATCGAGCAGGGGTTCCGATTTGTCGAACACGGCCTCTTGGGCACCGATCGACGTGGACAGGGTGAAGCCGGTAAACGGACGTGCCTCGATCTCGAGTTCCAGCCCCTGAGTATGCGCCTTGCCGACATTGCCGGTAAAGCTGAAATTGCCGTCAGACGTCAGGATCGGGACCTGAATATTGGTCCATTTGATATAGTAGACCGCGCCGTTCAGGATCAGGCGATTGTCGAGAAAGCTGGTTTTCCAGCCGAGTTCGAACTGCTGCACCCGATCGGGCTCAAAGGGCGGTGGGGTGCCCTGTCCCGGAATGGCGGCATTTGGCCCGCCCGGCCGGTAGCCTGTCGAAATGCTGCCATATACGAGCGTGTTGTCGGTCGCCTTCCACGAGATAAGGCCGCGATAGGTTACACCGGTCTTGGAATTGCTGCCCATGTCGGTGGTGCCGATGAACACATCGTCGAGACTGGTCTGGAGGTTGAACAGTCCCTTGGTCAGGCTGCCGAAATCACGTTTGATATGGTATCGGCGAAGTCCGCCTGTCACCTGCAGCCGATCCGTCAATTTGTAGCTGAGTTCCCCGAAGAACGACAATTCCTCCTGGCGGTTAAAAGCATCGTAGCTGAACAGGTTGTCGCCAGGGGCAAGGTCGCCGAGATATTGCGAGATGTTGGGCGCCGCGAGCAGTTGCAGCGCGGAAATCTTGCCCTTGTTGTAGAAGCCGCCGATGATCCAGCCGAAGGGACCGGTTCCGGAGGACGCCAGGCGAACCTCCTGGGTGAAAGAATATTCGCTCGACGTCTGGCGCAGCGGCACCGAGGTTACGTTGACCAGCTGGCGCCCGTCGCCCAGCCCCGCACCCAAGGGATTGTCAGGATCGGGGCCCGGATCATTGTTGAAGTATTGCAAGGTGCTGAACAACTGGCGCGTGAAATCGACCGAGTCGATCCCCTCTGCCCAGGCATAGGACGTCGAGGAAATCAGCGAGGCAAAGTGGAAATCATAGTTCGCGGTGACATTGCCCTGTTGCGCCCGATAGGCCGGCCCCTCGTTGAACGTGCGCGCCTGGCGCAATCCGCCCGAAACCAGCCCCAGGTCGGGATCGACGTCGTCGGAGGTGACGCCGTTGAAGCTGCTGTCCTGAAGATAGTAGGTCGCAGTAAGCGTGAGATCTGACGACGGTGACCAGCGCAGGGCGGCCCGACCACCATAAATGTCGCGACCGCCAATGTTCTTTTCGACGAGATTACCCAGCGAAAAAACGCCGTCCGGGGATTTCAGGAGTTGATAGTTGTCGACGAACCCGGTGACGTGTTCCTTGTAGGCGACCACGCGCAAGGCCAGCCGGTCATCGACCAGCGGAATGTTGACGGCCAGGTTGGCGTCATAGTTGGTGCCGCCTGATTTGGTGCCCGACACCTTACCCTCGAACACGGCAGCAAAGTCATTGAATTCCGGACGATTGGTAATCGTGCGGATCGCACCACCCATCGCACCACCCATCGCACTGGTGCCGTAAAGCGTGCCCTGGGGCCCGCGCAGTACCTCGACCCGGTCAACGTCGAACAGGCGCAGGTCGTAATTGTATGAGCCAAGCTGCTGTATTGGCGTTTCGTCGATATAAAACGCCGTCACGGCGATGCCCGACTCGGCGGAAATGCCCCGGATCACGAAGTTCTGCCGACCGCCGCCGATGTCGGTGTAGCTGAGGCCCGGCGTCGAATAGACGATGTCTTCTTTCGATCGTGCGCCGCGTTCGTAGAGCGTGTCGCTCGACAGGGCCGTGACGCTCTGCGCAAGGTCCTGGAGCCTCACCTCACGACGTGACGCGGTCACGATTATGTCGCTATCGCTGGCCCTATCCGCGGGAGGCGCGGCCGTGGGGTCAGTTTGAGCCAGTGCAGCGCCGACATTGAGTGCGACAGCCGCGCCGGCGCAGAGCAAATGCAGTTTCCTAGTCATCGTCGCCATCCCCTTTATGATTGATTGCGCATCCTCATCCCCAGAGCGCAGCGGTTGGAAAGCTCATCGTGCCGTTCGCGTAGGCGAGCCCGTGGGGGCGGTCGCTGGCGTGCAGCAGCGGTCCGTCGAGGTCGACGAAGCTGGCGTGTTGCGCGACGATCGCGCCCGGGGCCATCGCGAGCGAAGTGCCCGCCATGCAGCCGATCATGATGTCGAGGCGATGCTCGCGGGCCGCAGCCGCGACGGCCAGCGCCTCGGTCAGCCCGCCGGCCTTGTCGAGCTTGATGTTGATACAGTCGTAGCGCTCGGCAAGCGCGGGAACCGACGCGCGATCGGTGCAGGATTCATCCGCTGCAATCGGGATTACATGATTGTAATCGCGCAGTTCGGCATCCCCGCCCTTGGGCAGTGGCTGTTCGATGAGGGCCACGCCGAGGTTGGCAAGGCGCGGCGCGAGCGCGTTGAGTTGCGCAAAGGTCCAGGCCTGGTTGGCGTCGACGATCAGCCGGGCGCGGGGGCAGGCCTCATGGACGATGCGGATCAGCTCTTCGTGGCTGTCGCCGTCGACCTTGATCTTGATCAGCGGCCAATCCCCCATCGCCTCGGCCTTGGCACGCACCTCGTCCGGCGTACCGATGCCGATCGTCGAGGCGGTCAGGACAGGCGTCGTGGTTTCGAGGCCGGCCGTACGCCACGCGGGCACGCCGCTCGCCTTGGCCTCGAGGTCCCAAAAGGCACAGTCAATCGCGTTGCGGGCGCCGCCGGCCGGCAGCAGGTCGAGCAGAGTGGTCCGGTTGATGCCCGGAGCGAGTACCGCTCCAAGGCCCTCGATCTCGCTGATCATCGAGGCGATCGATTCGCCCTGATAATCGACGCCTGCGGCCTCTCCGCGGCCAATGTTGCCAGCCTCGTCACGCAGCTCAACGACGATGACGTCGAGCGCATCGGCGACACCACGCGCAATCCGGAACGGCGTGCGGTACGGCCAGCTTTCCTGAGTGACGGAACAGGCGATCACCTTGCGCCTCCACCGTTATCGGCGACGAGGGCATCGACGAGAGCGTCGGCACCGGTGCGAATGGGGTCGAAGGTCGGCAGCCGGTAACGTTCACTGTGGTCGGTCAGCGTCGCCATGGCTTCGGCTTCGGAAAGTGCCGATGTGTTCAGGCTGATTCCGACGAAGCGCACCGCCGGATTGGTCAGTTGCGCGGTCAGGAGATACTGCGACATCGCGGCGGTCAGGCTGGGTATGGGAAAGTCGGGATACCCCTCGATATGGCGGCGCTGTGGATCATGGCAGAGCACGAGCGCGTCGGCCTGAGAGCCATGGAGCAGGCCTAGCGTCACGCCGGCATAGGCCGGATGGAACAGCGAGCCCTGCCCCTCGATGATGTCCCAGTGCGCTTCGTCGGCATCAGGCGACAGCGTTTCGGCCGCGCCGGCGATGAAGTCGGAGATGACGGCGTCGATCGGGACGCCACCGCCGGAAATCATAATGCCCGTCTGTCCCGTCGCGCGGAAATCGGCCGCAACACCGCGCGCGTTCAGCGCCCTGGCGATGGTGAGCGCGGTATATTTCTTGCCGAGCGCGCAATCCGTTCCGACCGTCAGCAGTCGGCGGCCACTACGCTTTCGTCCCGATCCGACGGCGAACCGCGTACCCGGATGGCGCACGTCGGACAGCGACACACCGCGTTGTTCGGCAAGCGCCGCGAGACCGGGGACGTCGCGAAGGCGCTGGTGCATCCCGCTTACGATATCGAGGCCGGCATCGACCGCGGCGAACAGGCTGGGATGCCAGCTCTCCGGCAGGGAGCCGCCGAAGGTTGCGACGCCGATCACCATCGACCTGGCCCCCGCAGCGCGGGCCTCCGCCGCGGTCATGTCCGGCCGGCCAAGATCGATCGTGTCGCTGGTCAGGCGTAGCTGGGCGATGACGTCGTCGGGGCACCAATCGCGCAGACCGAAAGCCGTTTTGGCAAGGACCGGCGATTCGGCATCGGCCATGAATACGAGATAGGGTTTGCGCAGCATGGTCGTTCCTGTGGGCACCGGAGATGTGGTCACGACGACATTGTCATCGCCGCGATAATGAGCGGATCGTGCGGACTGGTCCGGGCGGATGGCGGAGTCGGTCATCAGAATGCGACGGCGTCGCCCCCTTTCAGATCGAGCATGGCCCTGGCTTCCGCCGGGGTGGCCACAGACAGGCCGAGTAACTCCACGATGTCGCGGATGCGGCTGACCTGTTCGGCATTGCTGACGGCGAGCTGGCCCTTGGCGATGTAGAGGCTGTCCTCCAGCCCGACGCGGACGTTGCCCCCCATGACCGCGCACATCGTCAGCATCGGCATCTGGTGCCGGCCGACCGCGATGCATGACATCAGATAATCCTCTCCGAACAGCTTGTTGGCGGTCTGGCGAAGGTGAGTGAGATGATCGGGGTCGGCACCGATCCCGCCCATCACGCCCAGGATAAACTGGATGAAATAGGGTGGTTTCAGCCGCCCCTCACGCACGAAATGGGCGAGCGTGTAGAGGTGGCCGACATCGTAGCATTCGAATTCGAAGCGCGTCCCATAGGCGTCGCCGACTTCGCTAATGATGCGATCGATCATCCGGAACGTATTGGGATAGATCAGGTCGTCAGTCTGGGCGAGATATGGCTGTTCCCAGTCATGCTTCCACTCCGTGTACCGGGTCGCGAGATGAAAGATGCCAAAGTTCATCGAGCCCATGTTGAGTGACACCAGCTCGGGCTTGGTGCGATGGGCGGGGGCCAGCCTGTCCTCGAGTGGCATCCCCAGACCACCCCCGGTGGTGATGTTGATGACGGCATCGGTCGCCTGCTTGATCCGCGGCAGGAATGCCATGAACGTGTCGGGGTTCTGGCTTGGCTTGCCGGTCGCGGGATCGCGCGCGTGGAGGTGGAGGATCGCCGCCCCCGCCTCGGCGGCGGCGATCGACTGTTCCGCGATTTCGTCAGGCGTGATCGGCAGGTGCGCGGACATCGTCGGCGTATGAACGCCGCCCGTGATTGCGCAGGTAATGATGACCTTTTCCGCGTGCCGCATGACCTACCCTGAACCTGGCCATCTTTGAACAGATAGCATTTCGGATGTGATCACACATGACTATCGACGCGGTGTCAAATTATTTTTGTAATAATGTTCCTGTCGCAGTGGCGACCGTCGTCTCACCCACTTTGGCACGGAACAGCTGGGCCGCATTGGCGATCAGCGCATGGATGGCACGCCGGGCCTTTTCGGGGGCGCGCTCGGCCATCGCCTCGATCACGTCGTCGTGCATCGCAAACTCGTCGCCGAGCGCCGGCCCGTCCACACTGTCGATAAACAGGTTGAGATACGGACCCGACTGCAGCCACAGGGTGTCGATCATCATCAGCAGAATCTCGCTGTCGCAGGCGGCATAGACAGCCGCGTGAAAACGCTGGTTCATTGCCAGCACCTTCGGAAAATTCCTGACCTTGAGCGCCTTGTGAATGCCGTCGTTGGCATTTCGTATGGCAGTGATGTCGTCCTTGCCGCACCGTTCGGCAGCGCGTGCGGCTGCCTCTGGTTCGAGGATCTGGCGGATGCGGTAGAGCTCGTCGAACGTCTTCAGCTGCATCAGCGGTACGCGGACGCTGCGACTGTTCGGCATTTCGAGCGCGCGTTCGGAGACCAGGCGGCGCACGGCCTCGCGCGCGGGCATCGGACTCGTCCCCAGCGCTTCGGCGACGCCGCGCAGGGTGACCGCCTCACCGGGTTTGTAGGCGCCCGTCATAAGTGCCTTGCGCAGCTCCTGATAGGCGCGTTCGTGCAAAGTGGTTGCGTCTATGCGCTGCAATTTGGGCATGGTCATGGTCGCTTGTCGTCCCCGTTACTGTACAATCTCGTCACCGGCGCGCTCATGCTTCGAGCCGGCGCAAGCGAACCGCATAGGGCTTGGCGCAGAGCCATGTCACTACCGCACCCAGGCCCAGGGTCAGCGCGCAGACGAACGCCAGCGCATCGCCGATCGATTCGGCGTGCCCGAAAAGCCGCTCGTTGACGATGGCGACGCTGCTCGGTCCCGCGCCGATACCGACGAGGTTGGCGACCAGGAGAAACAGCGAGGCGGTGCGCGCGCGTGTGCCCGGTGCCGTGACCGCCTGAAGCGCCACGGGCGCAAGGACGCCGACCGAGCCGGTGACGAAGGTCATCGCCCCGAGCAGCGCAATGACCGTCCAGGCGTCACCGGCCAGCGGGATCAGAGCCACGCCGATCGCACCCGCCGCGCAGCTCGCCGTCAGCATCGGCAGCAGGGCGCTGCCGCCCCGTCGCCGGTCGCGGTCACCAAGCCAGCCGAACAGCAGCGTCCCGGCAATGCCCAGGACAACTTGTGTACCGCCAAGCCACTCACCGGCCTGAACTGCGCTCCAGCCATAGCGGCGGATCAGCACCGACGGCCCCCACGCCGCACTGCCATAGAGAGCCAGATTCATTAGGGGAACGCCGACGAACAGGGGAGCATAGGCCAGCCGCTCACGCCACAGCAGCGCGATAATATCGGCAAGGTCGGCGCCGGCGGCGGGGCCGGTCGCGGCCCTCGCCGGGACGTCGGTGATCCGGCCTAGCATCACCGCCGTCAACATCGTCACGCTGCCGAGCAGAACCAGGACCGACCGCCACGGGGCAAGCGTGGCGACGCCCTGCGACAGGCCGAGGGCTGCCGCGCCCGCAAGCAATGCGATGCCGGCACCCGCCGCGCCACCGACGACGAACACGCTCATCACGCGTGACCGCTGGCTTGGCGGATAGAGGTCGGTGAGCAGAGCATAGGCGGTCGGTGTCAGGGCGGCCTCGCCAAGTCCCACGCCCATCCGGCCGACGAAGAATGCGGCGAAGCCGCTCGCCAGACCACAGAAAATCGTCATCGCCCCCCAGATGAGGACGCTGCCGATCAGCACCAGCTTGCGCGACCAGCGATCGGCGAGCCACGAAATCGGGACGGCGGCAGTGGTGTAAACGATCGCAAACGCGAAGCCCACGAGCAGGGCAACCTGAGAATCACTGATCGCGAGGTCGGCGCGAATCGGGTCGATCAGCAGCGAGGGAATCATCCGGTCCACGAACGACAGCAAATAGGCAAATGCGAGAATGATGACCGTGACATGGGCGCCGCGCGGCGCATGAACGGGGTCCGCACCTTCCGTAATTGCTGGCATCGATCCTCCCATTCCACGCCCGTCGCACGTTACAGCTTGACGGGCGTTGGTTTAATCACACATCACACAACAACACCAGATGCGCCGCAGGGCAAGTGCGGGCGGGTCGTGAGGCAGGGGGTACGGAATGATGCGGATCACGGTCGGCCTCGCTGCGCTCGCCGCTGTCACAAGCGCAGCAACGACGGCCATGGCTGCGCCCGTGGCGCGCGCTCCGGCTGGCTCAGTGACGCTTTACCGCGATGACCACGGTGCGCCGCACCTTTACGCGATGCGTGAGCAGGACGCCTATTGGGGGCTGGGCTATGCCATGGCTCAGGACAGGCTCGACGGCATTCTGCTCTTTTATCTGGCGTTGCGCGGTGATCTTGCGGCAAAATTCGGGCGGGGGCCGCTCGGTGCCAAATCGGGCGTCGTGGGCGCGGACGGCGGGGTGGTCGACGACACCGTCGCGCTTGACCGGCAGATGCGCCAAATGCGCCATCTGGCCGATGCGCGCGCCAATTTTGCGGCGCTCCCCAGGGCAGTCCGCGACGATATGGCATCATATATCGCCGGCGTGCGGCGGTACATGGCCGACCATCCTGAAAAGGTCCCGGCCTGGGCACCCCCACTCGAGCCGGCGCTGCCGCTGGCGGCCGGCAGCTTCCTCAATCTGGGGGCAGTCGGCAGCGATATAGGCGTCTGCAATGCGGTGCTGGCCAAGGCCGGCGCGACGACGGCGATGGGTCCGCAGGGGCGGGCGACGGGCATGAGTGGGTCGAATGTCTGGGCGCTGGCCCCCGGTCGCACGACGGACCGTGCGGCGATGTTCCTGTCCGATTCGCACAGTCCCATCGCGCTCTTCGGCAGCTTTTTTTACAGCGCGCGGATCAACACGCCGACGCTCGATGCCTGGCTGCTCGATATGACGGGCATGCCGATGGGCCTGAAGGGTCATAATGCGCATTACGCCTGGGGCTGGTCGGAGGGGCTGCGCCGTCCGTCCGACTGCGTCGCGGTCCATACCGAACCGGGGCATCCGCTCGCCTACCGGGTTGATGGTGCGCCGATGCGGATGGTCAGCATTCCCTATCGCATCGCGGTGAAAGGGCGTGCCGCGATCACCGGCAGCTTCGACTATGTCCGGCACAATGGCGTATTGTCGCCCGTTGCCGGCAGGATCGGCGACACGGCCTATGCGGTCAGTTCAGCGTATATGGGCAGGGCAGGGCGCGCCCATGTCGCCTATCGCGCCCTGCTGACGGCGCGAACCGACGCCGATGTGGATGCGGCGCTGGCTTTGCAGGAGCTCTATCCCGCCAATTTGATCATCGCGGGGGACAATGGATCCATTCGCTATGTCCGCCCGGGGCGCATCCCCAATCGGTCAGTCGTTCCGCCGATCGGCACTCCTGTCGACGGCAACCGGAGGGAGAGCGAGTGGCATGGCATCCGGTCGATCGATGCGGCGGTAGCACTGCGCGATCCGCCCGAAGGGTATCTGACCAACGAGAATGTCAGTCCGGACCGGATGTTTGCGACGCCGCATCTGCAGCCGTCGTCCTATCCGACGGATTTCGGGTTCGACCCCGGCCAGACCGATACCCGCCAGCAACGCGCGATCGAACTGCTGGGCGATGGGCGCACGCTCGACTGGCGCGGCGCGCTCGATATCGTTTTCGACGACAAGGTATTCCGCAGCGAGCGATGGTGTGCCGAGTTGGGCAAGGCCGTCACCGAAAGCGGCACGAGCGGATCGGCCGTGCGCCATACCAGCGCCTTCGTCGCCAGCCTCATTTCGTTCGATGGCCATTTTGCGCCCGAGTCAGCGCCGGCCCTCGGCTTCGTGCGTTGGCGCGAGGCGCTGCGCCGGGGCAATGCCAGGGACGCGCTGGAGATCGAGCGCACGCTGGCAACAGGCGGTACGCTCGACGGCCGGCAACGATCGCTGTTGCTCTCAGCTGCCGAGGAAGTGGCGGCGACCAATGACCCGCGATTGCGGTTCGGCGATGTCTATCGCATCGGGCGTCCTGCGCCTGGCCAGCCGACACGCGGACTGACGCTGCTGGCGCTCCCCGGAGATCCGGCGGAAATCACCGAATTCGGGTCGCTCTGGTCGTCGATTTACGGACCCGCAGACGCCGACGGACGTCATTATTCCTATTCGGGCAGCCGGACGCCTTTCCTTGTCCAGTTTACCCACCCCATTCGTTCGTACAGCCTGCCCGTATGGGGCGTCAGCGACGATCCTGCGTCGCCCTATTACAGCGACGGCTCGGTATCGGTCGCGCGGGCCGAGCTGAGGTCGAATTACTTCGAGCCCGAACAGCTGGCTGGTGCGATCGTCTCCAGCCGGACGTTTCGGACGGCGCAGCGCTGATGCCGGTCACAACCAGCCAGTTTCTGCCGCGCGCTCAGGGTTTCGACGTCACGACGCGCGACTTTTTCGAGGCTTTCGAGGGTGATCCTGCCCTTGTTCAGGGGTGGTGCTACACCGACAAGCTGTCCTACCTGCCGGGCGAGAGTGTCTGCGTGCACGCGGCAGCGACGACAGGCTCGGTCACCCTGACCATCACGCGCGATGGCCTGCGTCCATCAGTCGTCCACCGGGCCCCCGATATTCCCGTGTCGTTGCCCACGCTCCCTGAAAACTTTCACGCGAGCGGGTGCGACTGGCCGGTCGTGCATCGATGGCTCGTGCCGGATGAGCTGGCCAGCGGCTTTTATATCTTGCGGCTGGACGGAACAGGGTCCGACGGTACCAAATGCAGCCACGAACATGGCTTTTTCGTGCGGGCACATCCTCGGCGGCGCGCGCCGATTCTGCTGGTCGCGGCGACGGCCACCTGGATTGCCTATAGCGACTGGGGCGGAACCAATGCCTATTATGCGCCCCAATCATCGGACGGCTTGCCGTTCGGGACGCGACTGACGATCCACCGCCCCTTTGCCCGCGGATTTGTCAGCCTGCCGGCGAACGCGCCTCGCAAACCGCATGCGGAGGTGCCGCCGCTCGGCGGCGTTCCGCGATACCCGCCGATCGAGTTTGCCTACGCGCGTGGTTACAGCAAATGGTACGCCAATGCGGGCTGGGCCAGCTACGAACGCCATTTCGCCGTCTGGACCGAGCAGCACGGCTATGCGCTCGACTATGCTACACAGAACGACCTCGATGCCGATCCCGCATTGCTCGACGGCTATGCCTGCGTCGTTGTCGTCGGCCATGACGAATACTGGTCGGCGAACATGCGGGACGCGCTCGACGCCTATGTGGAAAACGGCGGCAATTTCGCGCGCTTCGGCGGTAATATCGCCTGGCAAATCCGACTTGAGGATGAAGGCGCGACCCAGGTTTGTTACAAAACCGCCGCGGCGACGCACGACCCGGTGGTCGGGACGGCCGATGCGCGTCTGCTGACGACATTGTGGGACGAGCCCGAGGTCGGACGTCCGGCGGCTGCCAGTTTCGGTCTGACGTCGACTTACGGCATTTATGCCGGTGTCGGCGGACAGGTGGCGCGGGGACCGGGCGGATTCACGGTCTATCGCCCCGACCATTGGGCGTTTGCGGAAACCGAGGTGGGGTACGGCGACGTCCTGGGGAGTGCTGCGCGTATCTTTGGCTATGAAGTCGACGGGCTCGACTATGTAATGTTCGACGGGCTGCCCTATCCCGCTACCCAGGACGGGATACCGGTTGGCCTCAAGATTCTGGCGATGTCGCTTGCGGCAAATACCGAACGCCTGCCTCCTCACCCGGGCGCCGTCAGCTATTATGGCGACACGGCCCCGTTCCTCGCTGCACTGCGCTATCCGAGCGAGGCACCCGAGCGGCTGGCCGCCGCATCGCGCGGTTCGGGCATGATCGTCCATTTCAGGCGCGGCAGCGGGGAGGTGTTTGCAGCCGGATCGAGCGAATGGGTGGCCGGGCTCGCCGCGCGCGATCCGCAAACCGAAATCGTCACGCGCAACGTACTTAACCGTTTTACCGCGACAGAAAATCTTGCCGAATAGATTATGGCAATAATAATTATCGGCTGCTACCGCGAACCCAGGCAGGCACGAGTAACGGGGAAATTATGGCGAGCGCAGAGAACAAGCCACTGAGGCTGGGCATCATCGGCCTCGGGGGTGTGGGAGCGCTGCACCTTGCCGCGTACCGCCGCTCGTCGAAGGTGAGCATTATTGCCGCCGCCGATGTCGATCCCGCACGCGCGTCGCTGCTGGCGGATACCCAGACGGCGTTTTACGAGGATTATCACCAACTGCTGGCCCGGCGCGATCTCGACGCGGTGTGCGTGCTGACCCCGGCAACGACGCACGAGGCGATCACGGTGGCGAGTGCCGCCGCTGGTCTGCACGTGCTGTGCGAAAAGCCGCTGGCGATCGACCTCGCCGCTGCCGATCGCATGATCGCTGCGTGCGCAGCAGCGCGCGTGCAGTTGTTCTACGGCGCTTCCTATCGGTTCCTGCCGGCAATCGCGACCGCGCGGGACATGATCGCGGCGGGGGCGATCGGCGAAGTCGTCATGATGCGAGAGCAGGTGATCGGCGGCAGCGGTCTCGCAAATTATGAAGAACTGGGCCCCAGTCATTATCCGCCGGGCGGCCCCGGTGGTCCCGGTCTTGGCCTCGTCGATCATGGTATCCACCTGATCGATATTTTCGGCTGGCTGTGCGACTCGCCGGTGGTCTCCGCCCAAGGCGCAGGAAATATTGCGGGCAAGCCCCCACGGCCCGAATGGATGACGATGACCTTCGCCAATGGTGCGCTGGGGCTGCTGACCTATCATGAGGGTAGTTTTGGCACCGAATTGCCCAACGAGTGTCTGTTTACGCAGGGCGGCGGCTGGGATTCGAGTGGCTATGTCGCGGCAGGCGACTGGTCGGCGACGCCCGGGACGATTCATGTCCACGGCACCAAAGGGGCGTTGCGCATCGCCCATTACGCCAACCAGCTTTTCTATTTCGATGCGCGCGGCCCGCACGGCATCGCGCTGAAGGGGAATCCGAGCCCGTTCCATTTCACGACGCAGATCGATGCGTTTGCGCGGGCGCTGGCCGGACGGGGGGAGCATGTCTCCGCGCATGCCGGTCGCGAAGCCCTGAGAATTATGCTGACGGCCTATCCGTGAATGGGTGGGATCGGGGCGGCGGAGACCGTGTCGCCGCCCCGAAGCCCCGGGTTAAAAGTGGAATGCAGCGCCGACCGCCATTTTGCTGTCGCGGAGATTCTTGTCGTACGGCGTCCGATCATATTCGGCCCGCAGCGACAGGTGGTCGCTCAGCATCGCCTCGACGCCACCGCCATAGGTAAACGCGTGCTCGGTCTGGCGCGTCGTGAGCGAAACGGCACCGACGGATGTCGTCCGCTCGGTCCGCAGCCAGCGATAACCGCCGCGACCATAGAGCAGCAGGCCATTGGTCGGGACGAAGCCGGCGCGTGCCGACACGTCGTACGTCACGCCAGGATCGACAAAATAATTGCCGGTGGTGCCGGCCTGACCAACAGTCTTCGATCCGCCGCCGACACCGGCTTCGGCACCGACGACGAAATTGGCGAGTTCGACGTCATAGCCGACATAGCCACGATAGCCGATGCCGCTTTTCGACGACTTGCCAGCGGCACCGACGCTGCCGGGGTCGTTGCGCAGGCTGAGGCGTTCGCGGCTGGTTTCGAGACCGGCTTTGAAGCCCGAAAAGGACTTGGTGGCATCCTGCGCGTGCGCAAGACCGGGAGCCAGCATGAGTAGCGCGCTGCCCGCGAGAATAAAGTTCTTCATGATAACCTCTTCATCTCCAGTAATCGTCGGCGGGGCGCCGTTCGATGGGCGGGAGATGACGGGCGCGCATGGAGGACCCGTCACGCCATTGTGGAGATTTGGTCGATAGTGCACCGCGCCACCGCGGCCGGTCTGGCTTAATGTGTGCGGTCGATGAGCCGCGTGTAGAGATGCCAGGTCGCGTAGCCGAGCACGGGCAGGACCACGGCGAGGCCGATGAAGGCGGGGAGGCAGCCGAGCAACAGCAGTCCCGCAACGCGCAGGCCCCAGCCCACGACCGGGCCGGAGTTGGCACGCACCGCGCGAAGCGACATTTCGATCGCGGTGCCTGGATCGACGGTGCGGTCGACGGCCATCGGAAAGGACACTAGCGTTGTCGCCAGAGTGATCGCGGCGAATATCAACCCCGCAAGATTGCCGAGGATGATGAGGGTCCAGCCACCGGACGTATAGAAGACGCGCTGGGCGAACGACGACAGGCCGACAGGGAAATCAGGTCCGAGGGTTGTTGCATAAAGCGCATAGGCCACCGCAAGCCACATCAGGAACAGAATCGCGAGGCCAACAGTCAGGGTGACGATGGTCGTGCCCGTTGCGCCGCGCAGCGGGTCGAAGAAATGCCGCCACGTCGCGTCAAGTTTTTCCTCGCGCCGGCGCGCCAGTTCGTAAAAGCCCGAGGCAACGGCGGGACCAAGGATCGAAAGGCCCGCGACCAGCGGGAAAAACAGGGGAAGCGCCGCGTCGTTCATCGCAAAGACCGCAGTGAGCAGCCCGATCAGCGGATAAAGCAGTGCGACAAAGATAAGGTCGCCCCGCTTTTCGTTGAAATCATTCCACCCCTGGCGAAGTGCCCAGTCGAGGTCTGCCGTACCGATGTGGCGGATCAGCGGCTGTGTGCCGGGAGAAGACGATGCGCGTGTCGACATGACGAGTCTCCAGCGATTGAAGAGGAGGAGGCTAGGACTTTCGTGTGACTTTGCAAAGTCAATGGCGCGCGTCCCCCTTGCCGCGTGTTCAGTGCATGTTACACGGCCCGCGATGCGATCTCCTTTCCCGTTTTCAGCAATCGTCGGTCAGGACGAAATGAAGCTCGCACTGCTGATCGCGGCAGTCGACGCCAAAATTGGCGGGGTCATGGTGTTCGGTGATCGCGGTACCGGTAAATCGACGGCGGCACGCGCGCTCGCCGCGCTGCTGCCGCCGATCAGCGTAGCGGATGAGAACGGGCGTGAACACAAAACTGCCGTGCCGTTCGTCGATCTGCCGCTCGGCGCGACAGAAGACCGGGTGCTGGGCGCGCTGGATATCGAGCGGGCGCTCGGCAAGGGGGAGAAAGTGTTCGAGCCCGGGTTGCTGGCAAAGGCTGATCGAGGCTTTTTGTACATCGACGAGATTAACCTGCTCGAGGATCATATCGTCGACCTGTTGCTCGATGTCGCCGCGTCAGGCGAAAACGTGGTCGAGCGCGAGGGCTTGAGCGTGCGGCATCCGGCCCGCTTTGTGCTGATAGGGAGTGGCAATCCGGAAGAAGGAGAGTTGCGGCCACAACTGCTCGACAGGTTCGGCTTATCGGTCGAAGTGCGAACGCCGCAGGACCTCGACGCGCGCGTTGAAATTCTGAAGCGCTGCGACGCCTATGAACGGACACCAGGCGATTTTGCGGAGCATTGGCAGAAAGCGGAACGCAAAACGCTGCGGCGGATTGCCAAGGCCAAGGAATTATTGCCGACGGTCGTCATGCCTGATGCAGTGCTGCGCCGTGCGTCGGAACTGTGCATCGCCGTCGGTGCCGACGGTCTGCGCGGCGAACTGACGCTGATGCGGGCGGCCCGTTCGCTGGCCGCACTCGACGGCAAGACGGAGGCGGGCGAGGCTCAGCTGAAGCGGGTTGCGCCGCTCGCGCTGCGTCACCGGCTGAGGCGAAACGTACTCGATGAAACGGGATCGACCGCGCGGATCGAGCGGGCGATGGCGGACATGTTCGCCGGATGAGCGGGACCGCCTTTGCCGATGCGATGTTGGCGGTGCGACTGCTGGCGCGCGATCCGGCGGGGCTGGGGGGGATTGTGCTGCGTGGTGACGGCCCGGCGCGCGACGCGGTCTATGCCGAGCTGATACGCCTGATGCCGGTCCGCAAGCTGCCGCTGACGATCGATGACGAGGCGCTCATCGGCGGACGCGACCTGGCGGCAACACTGGCGGGGACCGGTGGTGCGGTGCGCAAGGGGCTGCTCGCCCAGGCCGATGGCGGCATTGTTGTTGTACCGATGGCCGAACGAATGAGCGACAGCGTCGCGGCGCGGATCGCAGGGGTGATGGATGCTGGCGAAGTGGTGGTGGAGCGTGACGGTATCGGCGCGCGCCATCCCGCGCGATTTGGACTGGTGCTGCTCGACGACGGGCATGATGAAGAACGTGCGCCGCAGCGGCTGACCGAACGCGTCGCCTTTTCGTTCGATCTTGCGGGCGTGCGGGAGAGTGACGCCGGGGTCGCGAAACCAGAAAGCGAACCGATCGCAGGAATCGAGCGCGTTCTGGCTTCGACGGCGATGGTTCTGGGGATCGGATCGGCGCGTGCACCGCTGCTTGCTTTTCGCGCCGCACACGGGCTGGCGGCGATGGCAGGACGCGAAGCGCCCGATGCTGTCGACGTTGCGGTGGCCGCGAGGCTGGTGTTTGCGTCGCGGGCAACGCAACTGCCCGAGGCGAGCACCGAAGAGGAGCCCCAACCTCCCGAACCAGAAGCGGACACGGAGAACCAGCCCTCGTCGACGACTGAACCGCCTGATGACATGGTGCTGGCGGCGGTGCTGGCCAGCCTGCCGCCAGATGTGCTGGCGGCGATCAGTGCCGGGTCCGCCAGACGCAAATCGTCCGGGTCGGGCGCAGGCGAACGGCGCAAGTCCCCGATGCGCGGCCGTCCGCTCGGGTCGAAGGCGGGGCTGCCGCGGGGCGGTGCGCGGCTGAGCCTGATCGACACACTGCGCGCGGCGGCACCCTGGCAAAAAATGCGGGGGCGGCAAGGCCGGGTAGTCATTGCGCGCGATGATGTGCGCATAAAGCGGTTCGAGACGCGGGCCGAGGCGACGACGATCTTTGCCGTCGACGCGTCGGGATCGGCGGCTGTCGCCCGCCTCGCCGAAGCCAAGGGGGCCGTCGAACTGCTGCTCGCCGAGGCCTATATAAAGCGCGCCGAGGTGGCATTGATCGCGTTTCGGGGCAGCGTAGCCGACGTGCTGTTGCCGCCGACACGATCACTGACCCGGGCGCGGCGG
This sequence comes from Sphingomonadales bacterium, assembly GCA_038225385.1. Lineage (GTDB taxonomy): Bacteria > Pseudomonadota > Alphaproteobacteria > Sphingomonadales > Sphingomonadaceae > Sphingomonas_O. The sequence goes on from JBBRRC010000017.1 coordinate 40,858, forward strand.
GCACTGGCCGAGTTGCCGGGGGGCGGCGGCACACCGCTGGCGGCGGGTATCGACGCGGCGCGACTGCTCGCCGATGGCGTCAGGGCAAAGGGGCGTACACCGTTCGTCGTGCTATTGTCGGACGGACGTGGTAATGTCGCGGCGGACGGATCGACGGTCGCCGACGTGGCGAAGCGAGACTCCATCAACTCGGCCCGCGCGTTGGGGGCATCGGGGACGAGGAGCGTGTTCATCGATATATCGGCACGTCCGCGACCCGATGGCAGCTCGCTCGCTGAGGCGATGCGCGGCCGGTATCTCGCCCTGCCGCGCGCAGACGCCATGCGCGTTCGTGACGCCGTCGTCGCCGAGCAGGCCGCACGATGACGACGCTGCCGACCCACTGGCCGAATGCCGAGGCGAGCAAATTCATCCGTAACGGTGGCGTCGAATGGCATGTGCAGGACATGGGGCAGGGGCCCGTCCTGCTGCTGATCCACGGGACGGGTGCGGCGACGCACAGCTGGCGCGACATTCTGCCGCTCGTCGCCCAGCATTTTCGCGTGATCGCCATCGATCTGCCGGGTCATGGGTATACCAAAGGCCGGCCGGCTGGCGGACTTTCGCTGCCGGGCATCGCCGTCGCCCTGGCGAGCTTGTTAAGCGACATGGGTACCGAACCGGCACTGGTGGTCGGTCACTCGGCCGGGGCCGCGGTCGCTGTCCGTATGGCACTGAACAAGGGCGCGGATGCGAAGCCCATCGTCGCGATTGCCCCGGCGCTGCTGCCGTTCCCCGGCATTGCCCAGCACATTTTCCCGACGATGGCGAAGCTGCTGTTCGTCAACCCGTTCGCCCCGCACGTGTTCGCACGGATTGCCAGGCAGCCGGGAGCTGTCGGGAAATTCCTGGCGCGCAGCACCGGATCCGAAATCGACGCGAGCGGTGTCGAACATTATACCCGGCTGTTTTCGACTGCCGGGCATTGTGCGGGCGCGATCGCGATGATGGCGGAGTGGAATCTGGAGCCGCTGAAGCAAGCATTGCCCGGGCTCGACGTGCCGCTGCTGGTCCTGCACGGCGACCAGGATTCAGCGATTCCCCTGACGGCGGCGCGCGAGGCGGCGCTGCTCGTGCCGGGCGCCTATTTCGAACAGGTCGATGGCACGGGGCATTTGCTGCACGAGGAAATGCCCAATGTAACGGCTGAGCGCATCATCGCCTTTGCTCGCGACCGCGCTATCCTGCCCGATGAGGAGGAAAAGCGATGCAGGGAAAATATTACAGCCTGATCGAAATGGGCTTCACGCTGGTGGTCGCCTTTGGCTTCGGTTTTTGGCAACTCTATTCGGTGAGCCGATCCATCGCCGACGACGAAAAGAATAAAGACGATTCAGGGTCTTCGGGGCATCCGGTAGGGGAGCATCCACTGGACGACGGGTGAGACGAAGCGGTCGAGTGACAGGCTTTCGTGCACCCCTTCGCCGACGGAGCCGAACATGCGCGTCCGCAGCGCCGACCGGGCATAAAAGGGCGCGTCTTCCCAGGTTCTGAGGATGCGTGCGCGATGCCCGCGGTCGGTGCGCGTGCTGCGCGGCATGGCGAAAGCGGTCGGCATCAGCCATTGCCGGGGCGGTAGCGGTTCATCGGCCCAGAAGCCGGTGTGGTCGCAGCGCAGCGCCATGGCGAACGACGAGCCGTCACGCCGGTCGCCCTCATAAATGACGCCGACGTCGCGCCCGAGATGCGCGCGCGACCATTGCCAGTGCGAAAACCCTTCCTCGAGGGACTCGCAGCCACTGTTCGAATCGAAATAGCCGTTGCCAGACCAGCGCAGGCCAGGCTGATCAAAGCTCGCTTCGAAGCGCGCACGGGGGGACAGGGGATGCCAGATGTGGCGACCCGCACCATCGAGCTTGAACGCCGTCGTGCCCATGACTTCAGGAATGACGCGCACCCGGCCCCGTACCGGCAGGGGCAGGGGCGTCGCCCTTTCGTCGATGTCGATGGTCAGCGCGTTGCCGTCCCAATGGACGGCGCTCGTGCCGATGGCGAAAGTCTGGGCGTCGCGGTGCACGGAGGCCCCGCCACGCTCGGTCATTGCCCAGCGGTTGCTGCCCGGGCGGATACGCGGCCCGTACAGCGCGACGTTCAGTGAGCAATGGTCGAGCGGATCGGTGCGCCCCGACGCCCTGTAATAGGGCGAAAAAACACTGCCGATAAAGGCAATGATGGTCAGGCCATAGGCCCCGTCGTCACTGATTGCGTCGACGTACCACCAGCTGTAGCCGCCCGGCGGGACCTCACGGTCGAAGCGCGGTCCGAGAGCAGGCATTCGACAGCCAGCCGTCCCGACAGAGCCGCCATCGGCACGCCCGCGCCGGGGTGCGTGCTCCCGCCCACGCAATAGAGCCCAGGCATCCGCGTCCGTGTTCCCTGGCGGAGGAAGGATGCCGCCCACCCGTGCGAGGCCCGTCCATACAGGGCTCCACCCGTCGAGGGGTTGAGGGAGTCGAAGTCGTTCGGCGTCAGGACCGAGAGATGGTCCGGCGAGAGCGTCACGCCGCACTGCGCCAGCGACGCGAGCATCCGGTTGCGGCATAGATCGATCTCCTCTTCGGTATAATGATGGGTGTCGCCATTGGCGGGGGCGTTGACGATGATCTGGCTGGCACCCGCTCCCTGGTTGCAGAGATAGATGCTCGGATCGGATGGAATGCGCCCCGATTTGAGGGCGTCGAATTCCGCGCGGTAGTCGTTCGAGAACATGACGTTGTGATGGTCGAGGGGATGGCCCGTCGCGGGGCCTTTGGCGAGCCAGACCATCGCGGACAGCGAACGGTTGCGCCGGCGCACGCCTCCGATGCTGCGCGCCGCGGTCGGGCCGAAACGACCGGAAGCCAACGCCGCCGGGTCAGCATTGACGACAACGCGATCGGCCGCAAGCTGCTCGCCGCCCGCAAGGATGACGCCCGAGGCGCGGCCGGACGAGGTGGTTATTCTGTCGACCGACGTGCCGTAACGAATGGTGCAGCCAGCCCGTTCGGCGAGGCTGGCTAATGCGCCCGCGAGCCGGTGCATCCCGCCCTCGATGCGCCAGACGCCGCTCGCCTCGACATGGGCGATCAGCATGAGGGTGGCGGGCGTGCGGAACGGGTCGGACCCACAATATGTCGCGTAGCGGGCGAAAAGCTGGCGCAGGCGCGGATCGGAAAAATGCTCGCCGAGCACTTTCCACAGCGATTCATAGGGTCGGATCGCAAGCAGGTCGCCAATGCGGCCGAGACCGATATTGCGGCACAGACCCAGGGGTCCGGTCTTGGCGCTGCGCAGAAAGGGGCGGTCGATGACGTTGAAGATACGTGCCGCTTCTGCCCGAAAGCTGCGGTAGCCCGTGACCGCTGCGCTTCCCGCGAAAATGCCTATCGCGTTCTCGCTGGCGTGCGGATCGGCGAACAGGTCGAGACTGGTGTCGTCGCGCCAGAAATGACGCGCAAGCGTTGTCAGCGGCGTCAGGGAGATATGGTCGTCCAGAGACTGGCCACATTCGGCGAAAATTTCGTCAAAGACGTCGCGCAAGGTAAAGACGGTCGGCCCGGCATCGACCGGTATGTCGCCGACCGCCACGGCGCGCAGTTTGCCGCCGGGCGTCGCCGCGGCCTCCACCACGGTCACGTCGAAGCCCCGTGCAGCGGCAAGCGCTGCGGTGACCAGCCCGCCGACGCCTGCTCCCACCACAACGACTTTCTCTGCCACCCCGTGCTCTCCTTGACCGGGCGACGACAAGCGTCCAGTCAACTGGACAAATGGATACGTCACTTCGACGCGACATGAAAGTGCGCTGGGTGGCGTGGCGTAATGCGGTGATCGGATCGCCCGCGTTCCGGCTCTGGGCGACGAGATTTCCGCTGACACGGCCCGTCGCACGGGCACGCGCGAGAGAGACGTTTTCGCTCGTCGCAGGGTTCGTCTATTCGCAGGTGTTGTCGGCGTCGGTCGCGTGCGGGCTGCTCGACCTGCTGGCCGAGGGGCCGCATACCGCGGCGGACGTCGCAAATGCTTGCGACCTGCCGGTGCCGAGCGCCGCGCGATTGCTGAAGGCGGCGGCTTCGCTCGGGATTGCCGAGGAGATCGGGCAGGGGCGATACATGCTGGGACAGGCAGGAGCGGCGATCCATGCCGACCCCGGCATCGTCGCCATGATACGTCATCATTCCCTGCTTTATGCCGATCTTGCCGACCCGCTCGCGCTGTTGCGCAGAGACGGAGGCGGTGGGCAGCTGTCGGGGTTCTGGCCATATGCCGAAGCGCCCGGCCGGGACGGACCTTCGGTATCGGACTATTCGGCGCTGATGGCGGCGTCCCAGCCGATGGTGGCGCAGCAGGTCATCCATGCCTATGATTTTTCACGGCATCGACGAATGCTCGATGTCGGCGGGGGCCAGGGCGCCTTTGTCGCAGCGGTGGGCGAGTCGGCGCCGCACCTCGAGCGCGCCGTGTTCGACTTGCCGCATGTGGTGGCGCGGATACCGGATCCGGCGGTCGCCCGTTTTCCCGGCAGTTTTTTCGACGATTCGCTGCCGACGGGCTTCGACCTGATCACCCTCATTCGCATCCTGCACGATCATGACGACGCCGCGATGCTGCGCCTGTTGTGCGCAGCGCGGGCGGCGCTCGATCCGGGCGCCACGCTCCTTATCGGGGAGCCGATGGGCGGACTGAAGCATGACGCGGCGATGGCCGATGCCTATTTCGGATTTTACTTGCTGGCGATGGGGTCGGGCCGGGCACGCCGACCGGACGAGCTGAAAAAAGCGCTCGAAACCGCCGGTTTTCGCTCGTCCCGCCTTGTCGAAACGGCGTTGCCTCTGGTCGCGCGAGTGATCGTCGCGACTGCCTGACACCAAAAGCGTCAAGACGGATTGACAACTCTATCCGTCAACCTAGAGTTACACTTGCGTTGCAGCCGGCGAGTCACTTTCGACCCGCCGGGAACGCAGGGGAGCAGCATGAACGCTACGGCGATCATCCTTCAGGCACCGGGTAAAATCGAACTTCGCACGCTCGCGCTTGCTGCGTCCGGGCCGTCAGACGTGACCGTCGATATCGCATGGAGCGGGATCAGTGCCGGGACCGAGCGGCTGCTCTGGACCGGCCGGATGCCGAATTTCCCCGGCATGGGCTACCCGCTGGTGCCAGGTTATGAGTCGGTCGGCAGGATCGTCGACGCCGGCATCGATGCCCGCGCGCGGATCGGCGAATGGGTCTTCGTGCCCGGCGCAAATTGCTATGAAGGTGCGCGGGGCCTGTTCGGCGGCGCGTCGAGCAAGGTCGTCGTGCCGTCGGCGCGGGCCGTGCCGGTCCCCGAAGCGCTGGGTAGCCAGGGAATATTGTGTGCGCTTGCGGCGACCGCACGTCATGCGATCGCCGGTCATGCGGCGCCCGACCTGATCGTCGGTCACGGCGTAGTCGGACGGTTGCTGGCGCGGCTGACGGTCGCTTCGGGTGCGCCGGCGCCGACAGTTTGGGAAACCAATCCCGCCCGCCGCGACGGCGCCGACGGTTATATCGTGACGGACGCCGACAGCGACACGCGCCGTGACTATCGCGCCATTTACGACGCCAGCGGTGCCGAAGGGCTGACCGACGGCCTGATCGCCCGGCTCGCAAAGGGTGGCGAACTGGTGCTTGCCGGCTTTTACACGCAGCCGATCAGCTTTTCGTTCGCGCCCGCCTTTATGCGTGAAGCCAGGCTGAGAATCGCGTCCGAGTGGCAGCCGGAGGATCTGGCTGAGACCCGTGCGCTGATCGATGCAGGGACGCTCTCGCTGGACGGGCTCGTGACCGATGTTCGTCCCGCAAACGAGTTTGGCGACGCCTATCCTCAGGCCTTCACCGACCCGAGCTGCTTGAAAATGGTTCTCGACTGGAGTGGAATTGCATGACGATGCTTGATGTCGGCTCGCTCCGCGACGAAGCGTCGCAAGAGCCCGATCCCGTCCACACCGGCCCCGTTACCAAGGAAACGCAGATCATCGCGATCTACGGCAAGGGCGGCAGCGGCAAGTCATTCGCCCTGTCCAACCTCAGCTACATGATGGCGCAACAGGGCAAGCGAGTTTTGCTCATCGGATGCGATCCGAAGTCCGACACCACATCATTGTTGTTCGGTGGCAAGTCGTGCCCGACGATCATCGAAACCAGCGCCAAGAAGAAACTGGCCGGTGAAGAAGTCGGCATCGAGGATGTCTGTTTTCAGCGCGATGGCGTCTTCGCGATGGAGCTGGGCGGGCCGGAGGTCGGTCGCGGCTGCGGCGGCCGCGGCATCATCCACGGTTTCGAGCTGCTCGAAAAGCTGGGGTTCCACGAATGGGGCTTCGACTATGTCCTGCTCGATTTTCTGGGAGACGTGGTCTGCGGCGGGTTCGGCCTGCCGATCGCGCGCGACATGTGCCAGAAGGTGATCGTCGTCGGCTCGAACGACCTCCAGTCGCTCTATGTTGCCAACAACGTCTGCAAGGCGGTGGACTATTTCCGCAAGATGGGCGGCAACGTCGGCGTGGCGGGCATGATCATCAACAAAGATGACGGCACCGGCGAGGCGCAGGCCTTTGCGAATGCCGTCGGTATCCCGGTGCTGACCGCGATCCCCGCCAATGAGGATATTCGCCGCAAATCGGCGAACTATCAGATCATCGGCACGCCGGGTGGTGACTGGGCCAGCTTGTTCGAGGAACTCGCAGTCAATGTTGCCGAAGCGCCGCCGGTGCGCCCGACGCCGCTGGACCAGGATGGGCTGCTCGGGTTGTTCTCGCCCGAGGAAACAGGCCGCAACGTGACGTTGAGGCCAGCCACACAGGCCGACATGCGCGGTGTGGAATATGCCCCCAAGCCGAGCCTTGAAGTGGTGTACGATCTTGTCTGAGGCCGTTGCGCCCCTGTCCGAAGGCGGCTGTTCCAGCGCCGATACTTTGCGAACTGCTGCGAAGGCGGCGGGCAAGTCGGACGTGCTGGCGCGTTATGCTGCCGATTATCCGCAAGGACCGCACGACCAGCCACAATCGATGTGTCCGGCTTTCGGCTCACTGCGGGTGGGCCTCAGAATGCGGCGCACGGCGACGATCCTCTCGGGGTCTGCCTGCTGTGTCTATGGCCTGACGTTCACGTCGCATTTCTACGGTGCGAAACGGTCGGTGGGTTATGTGCCGTTCAACTCGGAATCGCTCGTCACCGGAAAACTGTTCGAAGATATCAAGGAAGCCGTCGAACAACTGGCCGACCCGGCAAATTACGATGCGATCGTCGTGACCAGCCTGTGCGTACCAACCGCGAGCGGCGTGCCGCTCCAGCTTTTGCCCAAGCAGATCAATGGTGTGCGGATAGTCGGCATCGATGTGCCGGGCTTTGGCATTCCGACGCATGCCGAGGCGAAGGACGTGCTGGCCGGCGCCATGCTCTCCTATGCCCGCACCGAGGCTGAGGCGGGCCCGGTCGCTGCGCCGAAGGAGCGCTCCGCACTGCCAACGGTTACATTGCTGGGCGAAATGTTCCCGGTCGATCCCGTGGGGATCGGCATGATGCTCGCCCCACTCGGCCTCGCCGCTGGGCCTGTCGTGCCGACACGCGAATGGCGTGAGCTCTATTCGGCGCTCGATTGCGCCGCGGTCGCGGCGATTCATCCTTTCTACGCGGCAAGCGTCCGCGAGTTCGAAGCGGCGGGACGTACGGTGATTGGCTCGGCACCGGTCGGTGCAGACGGCACTGCGGCGTGGCTCGATGCGGTCGGCAAGGCGTGCGGGATTGCCCAGGACAAGGTCGATGCGGCGAAGAACCAGTTCGTGCCAGCGATCCGCGCGGCGCTTGCGGCTAAACCCATCAAGGGACGCATCACGGTGTCGGGCTATGAGGGGTCGGAACTGCTGGTCGCCCGGTTGCTGATCGAAAGCGGCGCAGAAGTGCCCTACGTCGGCACGGCATTGCCGCGCACCGTGTGGAGCGATCCCGACCGTGAGTGGCTGATCGCGCGCGGCGTTCATGTCCAGTACCGGGCCAGCCTCGAGCAGGACCTCCAGGCGGTCGACGCCTTCGAACCCGACCTCGCCATCGGGACCACGCCCGTCGTGCAGCACGCCAAGTCGAAATCCGTTCCCTCGCTCTATTTCACCAACCTGATTTCGGCGAGGCCGCTGATGGGCGTCGCGGGGGCCGGCAGTCTGGCGCAAGTCGTCAACGCTGCGCTGGGCAACAAGGCACGGTTCGCCAGAATGACGGCGTTTTTTGACGGGGTCGGCGCGGGAGCCTCCGCCGGGGTTTGGGAAAAGACCCCGGTGGAACGCCCGGAATTCAAGGCAAAACTTGCCGCTAAACGCATTGCCGCTGCCAAGGCCGAAGAGGCGGTGGGCGTATGACGCTGATCCTCGATCATGATCGGGCCGGCGGCTATTGGGGCGCGGTCTATGCGTTCACCGCGATCAAGGGCCTGCAGGTCATCATCGACGGGCCGGTAGGGTGCGAAAACCTGCCCGTGACATCGGTGCTGCATTACACCGACGCACTGCCGCCGCATGAATTGCCGATCGTCGTGACGGGCCTTGGTGAGCAGGAACTCAATCGTGACGGCACCGAGGGCGCGATGCGACGGGCGTGGAAAACGCTCGACCCCGATCTGCCGGCCGTCGTCGTGACCGGCAGCATCGCCGAGATGATCGGCGGTGGCGTGACGCCCGAGGGAACGAACATCGCCCGCTTCCTGCCGCGCACGATCGACGAGGATCAGTGGCAGGCGGCCGACCGCGCGCTGACCTGGTTATGGACGCAGTTCGGGCCGAAAAAGGTGCCCGCGCCGCGGATTGTCGCCGACGGCGGCAAGCCCAAAGTCAACATCATCGGTCCGATGTACGGCACGTTCAACATGCCCTCCGATCTCGCCGAAATCCGTCGCCTGGTCGAGGGTATCGGCTGCGAGGTCAACATGGCCTTTCCGCTGGGCAGCCACCTTGCGGATGTCCGCAAGCTGGCCGACGCCAGCGTCAATATCTGCATGTATCGCGAATTCGGACGCGGATTGTGCGAAACGCTCGAGCGACCGTATCTTCAGGCCCCGATCGGCCTCGAAAGCACGACCGCCTTCCTGCGCACATTGGGCGAGATGACGGGCGTCGATCCCGAACCGTTTATCACCCAGGAAAAGCACACGACGATCAAGCCCCTATGGGACCTGTGGCGCTCGGTTACCCAGGATTTCTACGCGACCGCCAGCTTCGGGATCGTGGCGGGCGAAACCTATGCTCGTGGCATCCGTGCTTTCCTCGAAGAAGACATGGGCGTGCCCTGTAATTTCGCGGTGTCGCGAACGGCGGGGACCAAGAGCGATAATGCGGCGGTCCGCGCCGCGATCCACCAGACGCCACCGCTCGTGCTTTTCGGCAGCTTCAACGAGCGGATGTACGCCGCTGAAGCGGGCGGACGATGCATGTTCGTACCGGCGTCCTTCCCCGGTGCGGTGATCCGCCGGGCAACGGGTACGCCGTTCATGGGCTATGCAGGGGCGACCTATCTCGTCCAGGAAGTGTGCAACGCGCTGTTCGATGCGCTGTTCGCGATGATCCCGCTTGGAACCGTGCTCGACAAGATCGACGCGACCCCGGCGCGGACACATGCCGAGCTGGTGTGGGATGTCGCGGCAAAAGCCGAACTCGACAGTGCGGTCGAGCGTGCGCCCGTCCTGGTGCGCATCTCGGTTGCAAAGCGCATTCGTGATGCCGCCGAACGCGCGGCACGGCGCGCCGGTGAAACGATCGTCAGCCCGGCTCGTGTAGCCGAGGCAATGCTTGAAGGAGCCAGCGCATGATGCGGCCCCTGTTCCTTTCGGTCCTTGCGGACCTCAACCAATCCTCGCGGCATTCGTCGCCGCGCGGATGTCGCCCAGGGGCGCATTCGCCGCTCCATCTTCCCACGGGCATAATGGAGACGGAAACATGAGCGATATGAGAGATGACCGGTCAGGGATGGCGACATACTTGACTGAAGCTGAGGCTAAGGAGTTCCACAAGATCTTCGTCTCGAGCTTCCTTGCGTTTACCGCAGTTGCGGTAGTTGCACACATCCTTGTCTGGATGTGGAAGCCCTGGCTTGGCCAGTAATTCGGCAACTGGATTTCTGACATTCTAACAAGGAGCCACGACCATGTGGAGACTCTGGATGATTTTCGACCCGCGGCGTACGCTGGTCGCACTGGCAATTTTTCTATTCGTACTGGCGCTTATCATTCACTTTATCCTGTTGAGCACTGACCGGTTCAACTGGCTGGATGGTCCGCATCATATGGCAACGACTACGGCAGCCGCGCCTGCGACAACCACTCCGTAAGGAGAGGCTACTGGACGGATGCTCCGGGGCCGGAGCGGGGCGAGGCGCGACACCCGCCCCGTTCCGTGTCCCCAGAAACTACAGCAGCCCGACCTATCACGGTGGGGTGTGCGAATAACGGGCGGAGAGGTGCGATGGCGCTGTTGAGCTTCGAGAGAAAATACCGGGTCCGCGGGGGCACGCTCATCGGCGGCGACCTGTTCGACTTCTGGGTGGGGCCGTTTTATGTCGGCTTCTTCGGGGTAACGACCGCCCTGTTCGCGCTGGTCGGGACGCTCCTCATCTTTTACGCTGCGTCGCTCGGGCCGACTTGGAACCCGTGGCTGATCAGCATCGCACCGCCCGATATAAAATACGGCCTCGGCCTTGCCCCTTTACGCGAGGGCGGCTTTTGGCAGATCATCACGATCTGTGCGATCGGGGCGTTTTCGTCCTGGGCACTGCGCGAAGCAGAAATTTGTCGCAAGCTGGCAATGGGTTATCATGTGCCGATTGCTTTCGGCGTCGCGATCTTTGCCTATGTGTCGCTGGTGGTCATTCGCCCGGTGCTGTTAGGCGCATGGGGCTTCGGCTTTCCGTACGGCATCTTCAGCCATCTGGATTGGGTGTCCAACACGGGATATCAATATCTCCATTTCCACTACAATCCCGCGCACATGCTTGCGGTGTCGTTCTTCTTTACGACGACGCTGGCGCTGGCGTTGCACGGGTCCCTCGTGCTGTCGGCAGTCAACCCGGGCAAGGGGCAGGAAATCAAATCGCCCGAATATGAGGATGCGTTCTTCCGCGACACGATCGGTTATTCGGTCGGTACGCTCGGCATCCACCGGGTGGGCCTTTTCCTCGCCCTTTCGGCGGGCTTCTGGAGCGCGGTGTGCATCATCATCTCCGGGCCGTTCTGGACGAGAGGCTGGCCCGAATGGTGGACGTGGTGGCTCAATCTGCCGATCTGGTCCTGAGGGGGGTAACGCGACATGGCACGCTATCAAAACATCTTCACCCAGGTCCAGCTGCGCGGCGCGCCCGAGACCGGGCCCGCCCTCCCCAAGGGTGATTTCGCCCGCGATGGAACGCCTGGCTATTCCTACTGGATGGGCAAGCTTGGCAACGCTCAGATCGGGCCGATCTATCTCGGTCGGCTTGGGCTCGCGGCGATCATCTGCTTCTTCATCGCGTTCGAGATCGTCGGGCTGAATATGATGGCCTCGGTCAACTGGAGTCCGATCCAGTTCCTTCGCCAGCTGCCATGGCTGGCGCTTGAGCCGCCGGGACCGCAGTGGAAATTTACCTTGTTCGTGCCACTCGCCGAAGGCGGCTGGTGGCAGATGGCAGGCTTTTTCATGACTGCCTCGGTCCTCCTCTGGTGGGCGCGAATCTACACACGAGCAAAGGCGCTCGGCATGGGAACGCATGTCGCCTGGGCGTTTGCCAGTGCGATCTGGCTGATGCTCGTGCTCGGTTTCATCCGGCCGATGCTGATGGACAGCTGGGCCGAAGCAGTGCCATTCGGCATCTTCCCGCACCTCGACTGGACCGCCGCGTTTTCGATCCGCTATGGCAATCTTTTCTACAACCCCTTCCACGCGCTCTCGATCGCCTTCCTCTATGGGTCCACGCTGCTGTTTGCGATGCACGGTGCGACGATCCTTGCGGTGGGCCGCTACGGTGGTGAGCGCGAGATCGAGCAGATCACCGATCGCGGTACGGCCTCCGAACGCGCCGCACTGTTCTGGCGCTGGACGATGGGCTTCAATGCGACGATGGAGTCGGTCCACCGCTGGGCCTGGTGGTTCGCCGTGCTGACGACGCTGACCGGCGGGATCGGGATCCTTTTGACGGGCACTGTTGTCGACAACTGGTTTCTGTGGGCGCAACAGCACGGTTACGCGCCGATGTATCCGTCAACCGGGGTGATCGATCCCGCGACGCTGCCGGGAGCTCCGAAATGATCAAGAAGCGCATTCTCATCGCGACGATTGCGACGGTCCCGCTATTACTGTCGGCGTGCGAACTCGGTCCCAAACAGACCCGCCAGATGGGCTATCGCGGAACCGGTATCGACCAGATTGTCGATCCGGATTCGGTCAAGCCGCAAGTGCCGATCCCGGCAAATGTCTACGCCACGCCCGACGACAGCGGCCCGCGTGCCAGCGCAACGTACCAGAATGTGCAGGTGCTGGGGAATGTCAGTACTGACCGGTTCAATCATTTCATGGCGCAGATCAACAACTGGGTCGCACCCCAGTCGGGCGACGCGGCGCAACAGGGATGTAATTACTGCCACAATCCCAACAACATGGCGTCGGACGAAAAATACACCAAAGTCGTCGCGCGGCGGATGATCCAGATGACGCAGAACATCAACGCCAATTGGACGACCCATGTCCAGCAGGTTGGCGTGACATGCTGGACGTGCCACCGCGGCAATGCGGTCCCCCAGTATAAATGGGCGATGGCCGGGGCCGATGGTCCGCACGGGATGCTGCAGGGTAAGCGCGGGCAGAACACGCCAGCTGCTTCGGTCGGTTATGCATCGCTGCCCTATGATCCTTTCAGCAGCTATCTGAAGGACGGCGGCGTCAACAATATCCGGGTCCAGTCGACAAACGCTTATCCGTCCCCCGATCATGTGGTTTCGGAACAGACGACGGAAAAGACCTATGGCCTGATGATGCATCTTTCGACCGCCCTGGGCGTCAATTGTACCTATTGCCACAATTCCCGCTCGTTTGCGGTGTGGAGCGCCAGCAGCCCGCAGCGGGTAACGGCCTGGTATGGGCTGCGCATGGTCGCCAAGAGCAATGCCGAATACATGACGCCTCTCGCCAGTGTCTTCCCGGCGATCCATGAGGGTGCCGTCACGAGCCCGTGGCGCAAGGGACCGATGGGCGATGTCTACAAGATCAATTGCGCGACATGCCATCAGGGTCTCAACAAGCCGATGAACGGCGTCAGCATGCGACCGGAAAATCCGGTTCTGTGGCCGGCGCCCGCGGTGCAGACGGCGGCCGCTGTTCCTTCTGCCCCCGCACAGCCGTAAGCGCTTATGCGGGGTAGGTGGTGGCCCTCGTCAGACGGGCTGTGACTGTCCGGCTTTGCTCCGGAAGTGGTACAAAAAGATCGAAATTGAACCACTTCCGGCCATTGACAGTTTATCGGCCATAGGTTCCACTCCCGATCAGGAGACCGGTATCATCCGGTCATCGATTCCTTTTCAGGGAGATGTGAATTGGCGAAGCAAAATCGATTGATGGTTGCTGTCGCAGCGTTCGCGCTGATGGCGACACTGCCGACGCTTGCCGGAGCTGCGGGCACGACGCGTGTTTCCGCTGCGACTGAACAAGCGATGCGTGCGCAGCCCGTGCAGTTCGAGGTCTTTCTGCCGTTGCGCAACACGACCGAGCTCGACAAGCTACTTGCCGATCAGCAGACCGAAGGATCACCCAACTATCACAAATGGCTGAATCCGACGGAGTTCGGCGCACGCTTCGGTCCGACCAAGGAGTCGGTGGCAAAGGTGCAGGCAGCACTTGCCGCGTCCGGTCTGCGCGTCACCGAAGTGGGGACGCGCTCGCTGAAGGTCGAGGGTGCGGTGCCGATGGTCGAACGGACGTTCACGACCGGTCTGAAAGCCGTGAGCCGCAAGGCAGGCACGGCGGAGTTGATTTCAACGACGCCGTTGGCGCTTCCGACTGCCCTTGCGCAGGAAGGCGTCGTGATCCCCGCTTTCGCCAATCTTCCTCTGAAGCACAGCTTTGCCAAGCGCGTAAACGCGACGTTCCCCGCCAGCCGCCGCGGCCCGGTCGGGGGCTATTATTACAACGACTTGAAACAAGCCTATGATTATCCAGCCTACCGGCCGGGCAAAGGGGCGTTCACGGGGCGCGGGGTCAGTGTCGCCGTCCTGATGGAGAACGACGCGCTCGATTCCGACATCAAGGCAATGTTCGACCATGAAAACTTCACGGCGACCACCGGAAAGCCCGCGCCGACGATCAACCATTATACGATCAACGGCGGCGCTCCGTTCGACGTCAACGCCTCGTTCGAAGCCTCACTCGACGTGCAGCAGGTGCTGGGTGGCGCGCCCGACGCGACGGTCTCGCTGATCAATATTCCAAACCTCTCCGACAATAATCTGCTCGCCGGGTACAATTCGATCGTCCAGAGCAATGCCTTCGATATCGTCAACTCGTCGTTCGGCGGATGTGAGAAGCTTTATTCGAAACAATATAACAACGGCACGGATTACAGCGGTATTCTCGACGTGTTCGATACGTTGTTCAAACAGGGAAATGCCCAGGGCATCACCTTCGTCGCGAGTTCTGGGGATGAAGGCGGGTTGGAATGTCCTCAGGCGTCAGTCTTCACGGGCGGACCCGCCAGGTTTGTGCGGGGCATCAGCAGCCCGGCCAGCAGCCCGAATGTGACCGCGGTCGGCGGCGGCAATCTGGTGACGACCGATCTCTATCCCGCGCTGACATCGAAATATGTTCGCGAAAATGGCATCGGCGACCCGGAGATCCCCTACGATATCTACGGTACAGGGGTCGAGGTCAGTGGCGGTTATTGGGGTGCCGGCGGTGGCACCAGCTACCACTTCCCAATTCCCGACTATCAAAAACTGGTCCCCACCGGCTCCCCGAAATTTCGCGCCGTGCCCGATGTTGGGATGATGGTCGGCGGCTGTCCAGGACTTGCGAGCTCGTGCATCGATGACGAGAGTTTTGCGATCATCTGGGTTGGTGGCAATCGCTACGGCGTAATCGGAACGTCGGTATCGTCTCCGGAGTTCGTCGGTGCGGTGGCGCTCTATATCCAGAAGCAGAAGCACAGGGTCGGCAATCTCAACCCCTATCTCTATCAGATGGCGGCATTGCAGAATGCGTCAACTGCCCCCCAGGGAACCAACGACTATTATCATCGGCCCATGGAGGGATTTGACGGCGCCTACCGGATCAAGACGGGCCAGAAGTTCAACTATATCTTCGGCAATGGTTCGCCGGACGTGCGCGCGCTGTTCGGCTTTCAGAATCAGGAGCCAGCTGGCGATCCGCAGACCCCGACCAATCCCTGATCGTCGTTGCAGAATCGGTTAAATCGTCAGGAAGGGCAGGAGTGATCCTGCCCTTTCCGATATTCAGCCAGCTGCCGGTGGATGCGGCTTCCGGTGCTTGGCTCGGTTAGTGGTCATCGTACCTGGCGCCGAAGCCGGACCGTCGGTAGTCGGGACGGACGCAGAAGTGCTCGGCACAGACGTACTGCCATCCAGCGTGTTAGTCGCGGCCGTGTCGGGCGACTGAGGCGGTGGAGCGGGTTCGGCCATTGCCGGCGGAGAGGGCGGCGGCGGTGGAGCGGGACTTGCCGTCTGAGCAAGTACCGAAATCGGCAGCAGGGCAGCCAGGACGAACAGGCCGGGCATGATTTTCATGGTTCGAACTCATCAGCTAACGACGGCGTTTCGTGCCGACGAACAGCGCCATAAGTGTAAGCGTGGCCTGGAGGCCGCGGATCAGGCTGCCTGAGCGAGGGGTACTTCGCTTGGCGACTGCCAGTTCCATGGGAGCAGTTCATCCCAGCGCGCGGCGGGCCAGTCGGCAGCGATCTTGGCGATGACGTCGGTGATG
>JBBRRC010000018.1:0-47748 GCA_038225385.1 Sphingomonadales bacterium
CCGATGCGCGTCCCACCAACCGGTGCGCCCGCGCCACAACGCGGCGAAATCCGAAAAGCCCATAGCTCAGCACTCGTGGACCGCGGCTTCCTGCTTTGGAGGATATCGTACGCCTGCCGGCATCCGATATCCTTCACAGAGTTTGCCGTTGTGGCGTCCGTTCGGGTTGCCCGAAACCGGTCACGCGTTCAGGTAGGTGCGCCGTGGAGATTTGCATGTCCTTGTTCGATGAAAATGCCGAAATCCTGAAGGGCATGAAAGACGATGGCAGCGACCTCGCCCCTTGGCGCAGAGTCGATTTCAGCCTGGTCTTCCCGCACCATGCGTCCGCAGAATCCTTTGCGACGGAGGCGAAAGAAGCCGGTTTCGACATTATTTTGGAAGAGATCGATCGAGACGAGGAACGTTGGGACGTGACGGCTTCAAAAGAGATCGTGCCGTCCGCCGAGAACGTTACCACAGCAGAAGCGCGGCTGGACGCTTTGGCGCGAGGGCATGACGGTCGTTCAGACGGATGGGGATGTATGCGCGTCTGACACTCGAGCGTCGGCTTGTCTGACTTCTTTACCCCGAAGCCGCCGGACGGCTGACCACCCCGGTCGCGGCGTTGGCGGCGGTCGGCTCGACGCCGGTCGCCGCAAAGCCGCCGTTTCGGTTCCGGCACGTGAAGCTGCTCGAAAGCCAGCACCCCCTTGCGGACATTCGAGGATCGTGGGACGGACCACCCGCAAAGAGGAAGGAAGACGTATGAACTGGCTGGCTTCTCTGCTTCTTGGGGCTATAGGCTCGACGATTAATCAGGCCGCACCTGCCGAACAGAGCAAGCTGGGAACTCCGCCGAGGCCAATCGCCGCCGGCGGCTTCCTGTCGGACATGGATTACCCCAAGGAGGCGCTCCGACTGCGTCAAGAAGGGTCAAGTATCGTTACGGTGCATGTTGATGCGAAAGGCAGGATTCGATCTTGCTCAGTTGAAAAAAGCAGTGGTTCGCTGAGCCTCGATAATGCCACCTGCACTTTCGTTCGCAGCGTGCACTTTGCCCCCGCGCGAAATGGCGAGGGGCAGGCGATTGAAGGCGACGCACGGATACCCATGAACTGGCGTCTACCTTCAAAATAGCCGGTTTTATTCCACACCAGACGGCTTCTTATTAACAACTCGAGCCATCGCGGTAATATCGTTCCAAGCGTTCGGCACCCGGCGGGTACCCGCATGATAGCTGACGGGCAGCTCCCCACCCAATTCCAGACATTCGCTGACGCTGTGAGCACTCTGCGCCATCGGGCGTTGGGTGCTGCTACCAGTGCGGAGAATCATTTGCCGCAATCGCGGGGCAGCGAGCAGCTTTCACTGCCCGCGCAAACCATCCTAATTGCCTGGCACTTTGGTCGGGACGACAGGATTCGAACCTGCGACCCCCACACCCCCAGTGTGATGCGCTACCAGGCTGCGCTACGTCCCGACCGAACTGGCGCGTTTACGGAACACCTCCCCAATACGCAACCGCCTGTCGCCTTGCTTCACCGCGACATCAGGACACGCTCGCCCTCGGCGTCATAGGCCTTGACGTTCAGGCTTTCGATCCTTGCCGTCGCCAGCACCTCGTTGAACGCCGCCATATGCGGGCTGGCAAAGTGCGCGGTGAGCGCGGCGTGGTCACGCCAGCGTTCGGATATATGCATCAGGTCGGGGTCGAGCACGTCGATCGAATAGGCATAGAGGTCGCACCCGTCCTCGGCCCGCGTCGCGGTCAGCTGGGCCTCGATTGCCGGTTTCAGCCGGGCAAGTTCGCCCTTTTCGAACCGTGCCGTTCCCATCACGACGATCATATCCCTGTCCTCATATTCCGCCCGAAAGCGTTGCGCGGGTACCTCGAGCATCTTGCGGACCTTGCCGCCTTCATAGGCGTCGAGCGTGCCGCCGGTCACGGTCGCGATCCGCATCGAAACATTGAAACGCGGCATATGGTCGCCGACCAGGTGTGCCGACTGGGCAGCGCGGTCGCGCCAGCGTTCGCTGATGCAGAGCCGGTCAGGATCTTCGATACTGGAGGCAAGCGCATAATGGTCGCACCCGTCGAGCGCACGGACGGTGGTCGTATGGGCTACGAGTGCATTGTAGAGACGAGAGGCACCGCCCGGCCGCAACTGTAGATGTCCGAGCACCAGGATCAATCGACGCAACTCCGCACTTCGCGACCTGGCATTGCACCTTGGCCGCGCCTCTGTTAGGCGCGCGCTTCGCCCATTTACAGGCCAAAATTGAACTCCATGTTTATATCTCCCGCCTTTGCGCAGGCCGCAAGTGCAACCGCCGCGCCCGATGCAACGACCTCGTTCCTCGTGCAGATGATGCCGTTGATCCTGATCTTCGTCGTCTTCTGGTTCCTGATCTTCCGGCCGCAGCAGCAGCGCGCGAAGGAGCAGCGGCTGAAGCTCGATGCCGTCAAGAAGAACGACCAGGTGGTCACCGGTGGCGGCCTGATCGGCAAGGTGATCAAGGTCGACGGCGATCAGGTCGAACTCGAAATTGCCCCCAATGTGCGGGTAAAGGCACTGAAGGCAACGCTTGCGGACGTCACGCCGTTCGGCACCAAAGCGGCGAACGACTGACATGAACGACTTTCCCAGGTGGAAGGTGTGGGCGATCATCATCGTACTGGTCGCCGGCGTCTTGTTCGCCCTGCCCAGTCTGATCCCGCAATCGACCGCCA
Organism: Sphingomonadales bacterium; assembly: GCA_038225385.1. GTDB lineage: Bacteria > Pseudomonadota > Alphaproteobacteria > Sphingomonadales > Sphingomonadaceae > Sphingomonas_O. The sequence continues at coordinate 2,714 of JBBRRC010000018.1, forward strand.
ATCAGCTTGGCATTGGTAATGCACCTCGGATCAACCTCGGCCTCGACCTGTCGGGGGGAAGTCATTTGCTGCTTGAAGCGCAGACCGACGACGTCGCCAAGCAACGCCTTGATCTCATGGATGACAGCATCCACACCGAAATGCGGCGCGCGACCCCGGCGATCGAGATCGGCGATATTGCGCGCGACGGCGGCGCTCTCGCCTTTCTCGTCCGCGATCCGTCCCAGCTCGATGCTGCGGTCGAAAAGGTTCGCGGCCTGACCAGTCCGGTCGGCGTCACCGGCCAGCGCGATTTCGATGTGCGCGTTGTCGATTCGACGCGAATAACCGTGACCCCGACGACGGCGGGCCTGTCCGCGGCGGTCGAGGGCGCGATGCAGGTCGCGACCGAGGTCGTCCGCCGCCGCATCGACGAACTCGGCACGCGCGAGCCAACGATCATCCGCCAGGGCGACAACCGCATCGTCGTCCAGGTGCCGGGCCTTCAGGACCCCGAGGCACTCAAATCGTTGCTGGGCAAGACGGCAAAACTCGAGTTCAAGCTGGTCGACCTGACCGCCGATCCTGCCGAAGTTGCCAAGGGCAATGTGCCCGCAGGAAGTCAGGTCCTGGCCTATCCCGACAGCGCCTCGCGGGCGATCGTGGTCAAGCGGCGTGTCATCATCAACGGCGATGAACTTGCCGACGCCACTCAGGGCTTTGACCAGCAATCGAATGCGCCCGTCGTGAACATCAAGTTCAACGGCCAGGGCGCCCGGAAATTCGCCAGGGTGACGCAGGAAAACACCGGCAAGCCGTTTGCGATGATCCTCGATAATATCGTGTTGTCGGCGCCGCGGATCAATGAACCGATCCTTGGCGGCTCGGCGCAGATCACGGGCAATTTCACCGTTCAGACGGCCAACGCGCTGGCGATCCAGCTCCGTTCGGGCAAACTGCCCGTACCGCTGAAGGTCATCGAGGAACGGACCGTCGGGCCTCAGCTCGGTGCGGACTCGATCCGCGCCGGCGTCATCGCCTCGACGATCGCGGCGCTTGCGGTCATCGTGTTTATGCTCGTGACCTATGGCCGGTTCGGCATTTACGCCAACCTGGCGGTCATCCTGAACATCTTCGTCATCCTCGCGATCATGGCATTCCTCAGCGCCACGCTGACCCTGCCCGGCATTGCCGGCTTCGTCCTGACGATTGGCACCGCCGTTGATGCCAACGTCCTCATAAACGAGCGGATTCGCGAGGAGCAGCGACGGGGGCGCAACGCTATCCAATCGGTCGAGCTCGGATATAAGGAAGCGAGCCGGACAATTTTCGAAGCCAACACGGTCCACTTCATCTCCGGGATAGTGATGCTGTTGCTCGGCTCGGGTCCGGTGAAGGGGTTCGCCGTCGTGCTGCTGATCGGCATTTTCGTATCATATTTCACGGCGGTGTTCTTCACGCGGATGCTGGCGGTTCGGTATCTTCGTCGCTCACGCCCCACCGTGCTCCATATCTGACGGACCAGTGCCATGCGCCTGCTGAAACTCGTTCCCGACAACACCAACATTGGTTTCGTGCGCCTGCGCAACTGGGCGTTCGGGCTCACCTTGCTGCTCACGGTCCTGTCGGTCGCGGCGGTTGCCGTGCGGGGCCTCAATCTCGGGGTCGATTTCGTCGGCGGGCTGATGATCGAGGAAACGTTCGCGACGCCGCCGTCGCTCGACAAGGTTCGGTCGGTCGTCGATCGGCTTGGCGTCGGTGAGGCATCGTTGCAGCAATTCGGTGATCCCAAGACGGTGTCGATCAAACTGCCGCCACCCAAATCCGGCGACGCCGGGGCGACCAACACCGTTGTTTCCAAAGTGAATACCGCCCTGGCCGCCGAATTTCCGGGAGCGAAATTTTCCAAACAGGATGCGGTTTCGGGAAAAGTATCGACCGAATTGATCCGCAACGGCATCCTCGCCGTCGTCGTTGCGGTGCTGGCGATCGCCGTGTTCAGCTGGTTTCGTTACGAGTGGCAGTTCGGGGTCTCGACCTTCGTCGCGATCGGCCACGATATCCTGATGACGCTTGGGTTCTTTGCGATCACGCGGCTCGAATTCGATCTCAACATCGTTGCGGCGGTGCTGACGATCATTGGCTATTCGATCAATGACAAGATCGTCATCGACGACCGCATCCGCGAAAATATGCGCAAATACCGTAAGATGGACATGAGTGCGCTGATCGACTTGTCGGTGAATGAAACACTGCCGCGTACCGTCATGACATCGTTGACGGTGTTGCTGGCGCTGGGGTCGCTGCTGCTGTTCGGCGGGCATGTGCTGCGTGGCTTTACCGCCGCGATGATGCTCGGGATTATCGTCGGAACCTACTCGTCGATCTATGTTTCGTCCTCGCTGCTGGTCGTGCTGGGTCTTCGTCCCGGCACGATGGACCGCAAGGAAAGCGGACTATCCAGCAATGCGGAACGCATGACGCGCCGTGATGCCAAGGGGTCCGAAGGCCAGGTCTGACACGGATTTGCGCCGCGAACCTATCGTGGGGCAGATCAGCAGAGCACTCCGCCCGCTGTAAGCCGGGCCAGGTGGTCGTGGAGCGCCGCCGCGTTCGCATTCCAGCTGAAATCCGCGACACTCCTGGCGACATCGTCACGCGCGGGCGGGTTGGTGACCAGGTCTGCGATGGCTCGGGCGATCGCGGGGCCGGATCGATCGACCAGCCAACCCGCCGCGGGGCAATTGATTACCTCACGCACACCGCCGACGTCGCAGGCGACGACCGGCGTACCGCTCGCCAGCGCTTCGACCCAGGCGTTCGCCAGCCCTTCCGATGACGAGGGTAGCGCCATCACATCCGCTGCGGCGAGCCAGTCGGCGACGACGACCGGCGGCAGCGCACCCATGAATCGCACGCGATCGGCGACGCCCAGCGCCGTGGCCTGCGCTTTCAGCATCTTGTCGTCGCCGCCGCTGCCAATGACGACGAGAGTGGCGGTCGGCAACGATGCCATCGCGTCGATAACGAACCGCTGGCCCTTGCGTTCGATGAGGGCTCCGACACAGATGATCAGCGGGCCACGAATGGCGAGCTTGGCCTTTGCGATGGTGCGCTCGCGGACGGCGAACAGATCACGGTCGATGCCGGTCCGGTGAACCGTTACTTTGTCCCCCGGCATGCCAAGCGCGACCATGTCGTTCCTGAGCGCGGTCGAAACCGCGAGCAGACCGCTGGCGGCACGCCCGGCTGCAATGATTTGCGCGGCAGTGCCGGGCCTTTTGCCCCAATAATGGATGTCGGCACCGCGGGCCTTGATCGACACCGGAACGCCGAAATGCTTGCCCATCGAGACAGCGGCGGGGCCATCGGGCCAGAAGAACTGCGCGTCGATCACGTCGAAGGGAAACTGACGGTAAATCCCCTCGAGCGGCCGCCGCAGCGCCTTGGCCAGCGCGGTCGCGTCCCACCGTCCGCCGACGCCCGGAATATGGCCGAACGGCGTGCGATAGACCGCAAGGCCGTTCCAGGTTTCGACATCCGGTAGATTAGCCAGAAATTTGTAGCGGGGGTGGAATCGGCCAAAGGGCGGAATGCCGACTGGCGCGATCACCCGCAGATCGATGTCGCCGCGTGCGGCAAGCGCCTGCGTCTGCCGCTCGACAAACAGTCCGAACGTCGGCCTCGTCGCGTCAGGAAACAGGGTCGAAAGCGTGAGGACACGAAGCATTGCGTCGCCTTATCGCGTCGCCGTGATAATGTCGTTACGACCGCCGTCAGGCAAAGAGCGGCGCGCGCTCCTTCAGGGGGTAGGCAAAAAGCAGGTCGCTGCCGGCATCGGGCCGCAGCCGAATTTGACCCGTTGTCACCCAGCATTCGCCCGCTGCGAAGCGGTCACCGTCGATCTGCCCGCCGCCCGCGACCGGCACCAGCCAGCCCGGCACACCATCGGGCAGGATCAGCGTTCGTTCGTCCTGCCAGGACCAGCGTTCGACGACGAATTTGCCGCCCTCGCACATGATCGCGCGACCGTCGCCGACGGGACCGGGGATCGACGGTACGACGAAGGGGACGGGATCGCTGACCGCAATTCCCGCCTCCAGATGCAATTCCCGCGCACTTCCATAGTCATAGAGGCGATAGGTGAGATCGACATTCTGCTGGATCTCGATGATCGTAATGCCCGCGCCGATGGCGTGAACGGTACCGGCCGCAGAATAATAGAACTCGCCCGGCTTGACGGGGCGCCAGTCGAGCATGTCGACGATGCTGCCATCGAGCGCACCGGCGGCGAGCGCCTCGCGGCTGGTTACTTCCCGTGTGCCGAGCGCAATCGTCGCACCCGGTTCGGCGGCGAGGACCAGCCACGCCTCATCCTTGCCGCGCGCATAACCTGCGGCCCGTGCTGCGGTGTCGTCGGGATGAACCTGGACCGACAACCTGTCGCTGGTGAACAAATATTTGACGAGGAGCACCGGGTCGGTGCCGGGGGGACCGTCGAACCAGATCTCGCCGATCGGTACACCACCTTCCGAAGGGTCGGCAAAGCCCGGCCACAGGTGATTTCGTCCCCATGGTTTTTCGACACGAAGGGTGGTGAGCTTGGTCGCTGGCATCCACGCACAATAGCCGGCTTCGGCGCCGGGTTCCATCGCCGGCGACAGCCGCCATAACGCTTGGCGGTCCGCCCCAACCCCGCTAAGGCTTCACGCCATGCCTATTTGTTTTCGCCGTAGCGCGACCCTTGCCGCGCTTGCCGCGGTCGTCCTCACCGCCGGTTGTGCGACCACCCGTAAAAAGGGGGACATCCCCTATGTCGCGCGCGACGTAGATACGCTCTATTCGACGGCGAAGGACAAATTGGATCGCAGTCAATTCCAGCTGGCGGCGGTATTGTTCGATGAAGTGGAACGACAGCACCCCTATTCGGTGTGGGCGCGGCGCGCTCAGTTAATGAGTGCGTTTAGCTATTACATGGGGCGGGACTATAACAAGTCCATCGACTCGGCACAGCGTTTCCTGGCTATCCACCCAGGTAACAAGGATGCTCCCTATGCTTATTATCTGATCGCCCTCGATTATTATGAGCAGATCAGTGACGTGAAGCGCGATCAGAAGATTACGCAGCAGGCGCTCGATTCGATGAACGACATCGTCCGCCGCTATCCGGAAAGCCGTTATGCTGCCGATGCGCGGTTGAAGATTGATCTCGTCCGCGATCATCTGGCCGGCAAGGAAATGGAAATCGGACGTTTTTACGAACGACGGGGCCAGTGGCTGGCGGCGGTCGTGCGTTTTCGCAGAGTCGTGGATGACTATGACACGACGACTCACACGCCCGAGGCGTTGCAGCGCCTGACCGAGAGCTATCTGGCACTCGGTATTCCCGAAGAAGCAAAAAAAGCGGCTGCGGTGCTCGGCGCGAATTATCCCGGTTCCAAATGGTACAGTCGAGCCTATGCGCTGATGCAAAAGCACCCGGCCTAGTGCCGGCGCACCTCGACGATAAAGACTGACCAACCCGGATTCCCGCTTTCCCGAGAATGAATTAAGGAGTGGCAATGCTCCTTGCCCTGGCCATCCGCGATGTTGTCCTGATCGAAGCGCTCGATCTGGAATTTTCCGGTGGACTGACCGTGATCACGGGCGAAACCGGGACCGGCAAGTCGATCCTGCTCGACGCGCTGGGCCTCGCGCTTGGCAATCGCGCCGCGACCGGACTGGTGCGACAGGGTGCAGGACAGGCGACAGTTACCGCAACCTTTGCTCGTGATGCCGGACTCGACGCGCTGCTCGTCGCCAGCGAGATCGCGGTGGACGCCGATGAACCGCTCATCGTTCGCCGCACAGTGAGGGCGGACGGCGGCAGCCGGGCGTTCGTCAACGACCAGCCGGTTTCAGGAGCCCTGCTCCGCTCGGTAGGCGAGCAGCTGGTGGAGATTCACGGGCAGCATGACGACCGCGGGCTGTTGGTCCCCGCCGGGCACCGCGCCCTTCTCGATGCGTTCGGGCGCTGTGATATTACGGCGGTTTCGCGGGCGTTTGCAGAGTGGCGGCGGGCCGATTCCGCGCTCACCGCGGCGCGCGATGCCGTCGCCCACGCCGAGGCCGACCGCGATTGGCTGACCCATGCCGTCGGTGAGCTGGCTGCGCTCGACCCCCAACCGGATGAGGAGGAGACGCTGGCCACGTCGCGATCGGCGATGCAGAAGGGAGCGAAGATCTCCGACGATCTCGCTGTGGCCGAGGGATTTCTCAGCGAAGCCGAAGGCGGTCTGTCGCGGCTGCGCCAGGCGGCACGCGTCCTCGACCGCATCGCCGGTGACCATCCTGCGCTCGGCGAAGCGCTGGCGGCGATCGACCGTGCGATCATCGAGGCGTCGATGGCCGAGGATCATCTGCGGACCGCCAGCGAAACGCTGGCCTTCGACCCGGCACGACTCGAAGCGGAGGAAACGCGACTGTTCGAGCTGCGCGCCATGGCGCGAAAGCACCGGGTCCAGCCGGACGATCTTGCCGCGCTCTGCGAGCAACTGCGTTCGCGGCTCGCGGCGGTTGAGGCGGGCAACGAGGGGCTGGCGCAGCTCGAAGACGAGGTGATGCGGGCGCGCCAGGCCTATGAGAGTGCCGCCAAAGCCCTGACCAGCATGCGGCGCGAGTCCGCAGTTCGCCTCGATGCGGCGGTCGCGCGCGAGCTCGCGCCCCTGAAACTCGATGCCGCGCGGTTCCAGACGGTCGTGGCGTCAGGCCCCGAAAGCGAAAGCGGGGCCGACCGCGTCGAATTCGAGGTTTCAACCAACCCCGGTGCACCGTTCGGACCGCTGCTCAAGATCGCAAGTGGGGGCGAATTATCGCGGTTTATCCTCGCGTTGAAGGTCGCCCTTGCCGAGGAGGGCGCGGCCGGCACGATGATTTTCGACGAGATCGATCGCGGCGTCGGCGGTGCGGTCGCCTCGGCGATCGGCGACCGGCTCGCGCGGCTGGCACAAAAAACCCAAGTGCTGGTCGTCACCCACAGCCCACAGGTCGCCGCGCGCGGCGACCGCCACCTGCTGATCGCGAAGAATTCGGATGGGCGAGTGACGCGGACAAACCTGCGCGTTCTCGACGACCTTGAGCGGCGTGAAGAGATCGCCCGGATGTTGTCGGGTGCCGAAGTAACCGACGAGGCAAGGGCCCAGGCAGCAAAGCTGGTGGCGGCGTGACCGAGGCCGAGGTTGCCAACCGGCTGATGCGCCTCGCCCGCGAGATTGCCCGGCATAATCAGCTCTATCACGATCATGACGCGCCAGAGATTTCGGACGCGGCCTATGATGCGCTGGTGCGCGAAAATGCGGCGCTGGAGGCCGAGTTTCCCCACCTCGTCCGAGCCGATTCGCCGTCGAAGGCGGTAGGGGCCGCCCCGACATCGGCGCTGGCCAAGGTCACGCACGCCCGGGCAATGTTGAGCCTCGACAATGGCTTCACCGACGATGACGTCATCGAATTTGTCGCGCGTGTCCGGCGGTTCCTCAACCTTTCCAGTGACACGCCGATTGCCTTTACCTCAGAGCCGAAGATCGACGGCCTAAGCTGTTCGTTACGCTATGAAAGCGGCGTGCTGGTTCAGGCCGCGACGCGCGGCGACGGGGCCGTGGGGGAGGATGTGACCCCCAATGTCCGCACGATTGCCGACATCCCGCAACAGTTGAATGACAGGAACCCTCCCCAAGTCTTTGAAATTCGCGGTGAGGTTTACATGGCGAAAACCGATTTTGCGGCGTTGAACGCCAAGGGGGAGGGAGAACGGGTGTTTGCCAACCCCCGCAACGCCGCCGCAGGCGCACTCCGCCAGAAAGATCCCGAAATTACGCGACTTAGACCGCTCAAATTCCTCGCACACGGCTGGGGGGAGGCATCGGCCCTGCCGGCGGAGTCGCAATACCGGATGATGGAGGCGATCAGCAACTGGGGGTTTCCGGTGTCCGAATTGCTGACCCGGGTCGAGACCATCGACGCGGCGCTCGGCTGGTACCGCAAGATTGAGAGCCTGCGCGCCGACCTGCCGTTCGACATCGACGGCGTCGTCTACAAGGTCGACCGCCTCGACTGGCAGGCGCGCCTCGGCTTCGTATCGCGCAGCCCGCGCTGGGCACTGGCGCACAAGTTTCCGGCCGAGCGTGCACAGACCGTCCTGCTGGCCATCGACATCCAGGTCGGCCGCACCGGCAAGCTGACGCCGGTGGCCCGGCTGGCACCGGTGACGGTGGGCGGCGTCGTCGTGACCAATGCTACCCTGCACAACCGGGACGAAATCGCGCGGCTGGGCGTTCGGGTCGGCGACCGCGTCGCGATCCAGCGCGCCGGCGATGTCATTCCGCAAATCCTCGAAAACCTGACGCCGGACGTCGACCGCCCGGCGTTCGTCTTTCCGGACACCTGTCCCGAATGCCAGTCGGAAGCCGTTGCCGAGGACGGCGAGGTCGACATCCGGTGCACCGGCGGCCTGATCTGCCCGGCACAGCGGATCGAGCGGCTGAAACATTTCGTCAGCCGGGGTGCGCTCGACATCGAGGGGCTGGGCGAAAAGACGATCGTCGAGTTCTTCGGCCTCGGCTGGCTGCACGCGCCCGCCGATATCTTCAGGCTCGGCGCCCGCCGCGATGAATTGCTGACGCGTGAGGGATGGAAGGCAAAGTCGGTCGACAATCTGCTCGCCAGTATCGAGGCCAAGCGCGCGCCCGACCCGATCAAATTCCTGTTCGGCATGGGCATTCGCCATGTCGGCATCGGCACGTCGAAGGACCTGATCCGGGCGTTCGGCAGCGTCGAGCGCGTCGCCGAAATCGCGCGCAGCGCCGATGCGCTGAACGAACTGTCGGCGATCGAGGGGGTTGGCCCGGTCGTCGCCCAGGCGCTGATCGATTTTTTCCACGAAGAGCACAACCGCGCCGCCTGGGCCGATTTGCTGAGTGAGGTTGCGCCGACGCCCTATGTCTCGACCGTCCGCGCGTCCGCGGTAACCGGCAAGACGATCGTCTTTACCGGCACGCTGGAAACAATGTCGCGCGACGAGGCCAAGGCGCAGGCCGAGGCACTGGGCGCACGGACCGCCGGCTCGGTCAGCGCCAGGACCGACCTGGTCGTCGCGGGACCGGGAGCCGGGTCCAAGCTGAAGAAGGCCGCCGAACTCGGCATCGAAGTGATCGACGAGGCGGCCTGGGCCGTGATTGTCCGGGAAAGCGTCTGAGAATGCCGGCGATGCGCTGGTGACCCCAACGGGAATCGAACCCGTGTTTCAGCCGTGAAAGGGCCGCGTCCTAACCGCTAGACGATGGGGCCGGCCGACCGGCTTGCCAGGCAAGCGCGCATAAGATGCGCTCGGGTTCAAGTCAATCGTACCAGGCAGCATCTTCGACATGCATTTCCGCCGCGGGACGCGTTCCCCAGTCGTCGATCTTCGCGCGTCCGGCGAGCCACAGGCGGCGCTCGCGCGGCGCGCTGAGCAGCGCCTGGCCGAGCGGCGTGTCGACACTGCGAAAGGCCACTGCTTTCAGGCTGCGGCCGTCGTCGCCTGCCATGACGGCCCGGACGTGCCCGCCGCTGCCGACAATGTCTGCCCTGACGACGCGCATCGGCCCGGCGGCGATCCGCGGCGCGGGCCAGCCCATGCCATAGGGCCCCCCTTCCTCCAGTGCCTCGACCAGTGACGGGGTAACCCCGCCGCACGATACGACCACGTCGAGCAACAGCGAGCGATCTCCCGACGCGCGCGCGACGTCGCCCTCCAGGCGTAAGTTGATGAAATCGGTGAATGAATCGAGGCGGTCGCGCGCGATCGTCATCCCCGCCGCCATCGCGTGCCCGCCGCCGGCGACCAGATGCCCGCCGTCGCGCGCAGCGAGAACCGCTGCACCCAGGTCAACACCGGCGACCGAACGCCCTGATCCCTTGCCGACCCCGGCATCGTCGAGCGCGATCACGATCGCTGGCCGGCCGAACGTTTCTTTCAGCCGTCCGGCAACGATGCCGATGACGCCGGGGTGCCACCCTTCGCCAGCAACCACGATCACCGCACGGTTGGCCTGTGTTGCCGCCATCGCTTCGGCTTCGCGCTGCACGCCCGCCTCGATTGCCCGGCGCTCCTCGTTCAGCAGGTTGAGCTCATGCGCAATTGCCTCTGCCTCGGCAGGATCATCGGTGGTCAGCAGGCGCACCCCGAGGTCCGATTTACCCACCCGCCCGCCGGCGTTGATCCTGGGACCGAGCGCGAAACCGAGATCGGCACAGACGGGCGCACGTTTCAGCCTCGACGCGGCGATCAGGGCATTGAGCCCGATATTTCGGCCCGCAGCCATCACCTTCAGCCCCTGAGCGACGAAAGCACGATTCAGCCCCCTGAGCGCGGCCACATCAGCGACGGTACCCAGGGCGACAAGGTCGAGCAGGTCGAGCAGCCGTGGCTCCGCCCGCTGACCGAAAAAACCACGCGCGCGCAGCGTCCGCAGGACTGCCGCGGCAAGCAGAAAGCTGACGCCGACCGCGGCAAGGTTACCGTGCACGGCGCCCTCCCCCTCATCGAGACGATTGGGATTGACGAGGGCAAATGCCTCGGGAAGCATCGGCGTGCACTGGTGATGATCGACCACGATGACGTCGATGCCGGCTGCCCTGGCCTGCGCCAGCGCATCGAATGCCTGTGCCCCGCAATCGACCGTTACGATCAACGAGGCGCCGCCCGCCCCCAGACGCACCAAGGCTTCGCCTGACGGACCATAGCCCTCCATCAGCCGGTCCGGAATATACGCCTGCGGATCGAGGCCGAGTGGGCGCAACAGCCGGATCAGCAGCGCCGCCGACGTCGCGCCATCGACGTCATAGTCCCCGAAGACGGTCACCGCCTCACCCGCCTCCGCCGCGTCGGCAAGACGCGTTGCGGCCCGGTCCATGTCACGGAAAATCGACGGATCGGGCATGAATGCACGGACAGTCGGCAGACGGTGGGCATCAATGGCATCGGGCGGACAGCCGCGTGCCATCAGCAACTGGACGACGAGATCGTCGCATTCACCGCCCGCAGCCCGCCACTGCCAGGCGCGGCCGGTAATCGATGCGGTGACAGCGAGCGGATTCATCGGTTTGCTATGCGGCGGCCATACGCCACCGGCAAGCACACTGCTCGCCTGAATGGGCGGCTGTTATGGTAATGATTTCGTTAACTCCCGCTCGGTTATGAAGCTGGATGATGAGCAAGCGAATTGGCCAAGGCGATATTTCTCGGCGGATGATGGCACGGCTCTGTGCCTGGCTGGCATTGCTGTGGGCGGGCGTTTTGCTTGGTGCCGCGCCGGCGAGCGCAGCTACGTGCGCGGCGGCGACCTCAGCCGGGGCCGCAGCGAGCGGATGGGATACTTACTGCTGGCTGGACATGTCGACTTACAACGACGCGACGGCGCGATCAGCAGGCGGGCAGTTGCTCAGTTACACGCTGACCGATGGCTCGGTGTTCAGCCTCACGATCAAAACGACCAGCACCGCAGCGACGGGTGTCACCGCCGTCGCAGCGCCGGCGTGGACCGGGGGCGCGATCGGCAATACCTCGTTTTTGGGTATCCCCGGCAAGCCCATTTTGTACGGCGCGAACAATGCCAGTACCGTGACCCTCGCCTTTTCCAATATGACGATTACGCCGCCGGCGGGGGCAACATCGGGCGCGTTCATGTTCATCGTTGCCGATGGCGAATCGAGCAATACGTCCGAGTCGCTGACCTATCAGACCAATGGCGGCAGTTGGCAGCTGCTCGATCTGGTCCCGCCCATTTCCGGTGCGATCTTTCCCGATTTCACGATCAGCGGTCAGACAGCCACGGTCACCGGCGTCGCGGGCACGGTCGGCGGCCAGATTTTCGGCAGCATTTCACCAACCACCGCGTCCGCGACGATGGTCAACGGCGGCCTGCAAGGGGTGATGTTTGCGGTCCGTTTCGCCTCCGTCCGCCTCAACAAGAATATCCAGAGCACCCGCCTCGCGGCCGCAGACCAGTTTACCTATAGCATCAAATTGACGACGTCGGGCGGCACGCTCGCCTCGAATACGTCCACGGGTGCTGGCAGCGGGCCGTTCAACAACGCCGCCGCCTCGCTTGCTTCGGGCATTTCGATCACGCTCAGCGAAGCGATGGCGGCAGGCAGCAGCAGCAGCCTCGCTCAATACTCAGGCCGCCTGACGTGTACGAACAGCAACGTCGGTTCGCCGACGGTGATGCCGACCAATGTCACGACCACCAGCTATCTGCTCGGGTCGGTCGCGTTCGGCGATGCGATCACCTGCACCTTCGTCAATACGCCGGTCCCGCGGGTGACCCTGTCGAAGGCGCTGGCGGCGGCGCGCGGATTTCCGACCGATCAGTTCACGGTCCAGATCAAACAGGGTGCGACAGTCACGGCGAGCGCGACGACGTCCGGTACTGGCTCGACCGTAACCGGCGGTTCGACGGGTGTGGTTCAGTTGCTCCCCAGCACCACCTATTCGGTCACCGAAATTCCGGCAGGCACGACAAATTCACTGCTCTACACCGGGGCCATGTCGTGCACGAACGCCTACGGCGGTTCGTCGACGACGCTGCCAACGACTGTCGGCGGCACCCTGACCGTCAACTACGGCGACAACATCACCTGCACGCTGACCAATTCTCCCTCGTCAAACCAGGTCATCATGAGCTTTGCGAAGTCGTCGACCGTGATCTCCGATCCGCAGAACGGTTCGACCAACGCGAAGGCTATTCCCGGGGCAGTGATCCAGTACACGATGACCGTCACCAATTCGGGACCCGGAACCGTCAGCAGCAACACCGTCGTCCTGACGGACCCGCTCCCGGCGAATATCATTGCGGACGTGTCCCCTGGATCGGTCACCTTCGTCGACGGCACGCCGTCGAGCGGCCTCAGCTTCAGCTCCGCCAACGTTACCTGGTCGAAGGCCGTTGGCGGCGGAGCTCCCTACACCTACACGCCCGTGCCCGATGCGAACGGCTATGACGCGCTGGTGACCGGTATCCGCATCGCGCCGACCGGCACGATGGCGGCGGCAACGCTGACCAACCAGCCAAGTTTTGCCATCGTGTTTCGCGGCAAGGTCAAATAAAGCTCCGCTCCACCAGCGTCAGATCGCGCGGCGATGCTCACCCTTCACCCAGCGCACCGTGCCCGACGATGCGCGCATGACGACGCTATGCGTGGTCATCTTGCCCCCGGGCAGGCGCTTGACGCCCGCGAGTAACGAGCCGTCGGTGACGCCGGTCGCCGCAAAGATGCAGTCGCCCTTGGCCAGATCCTCAAGGTCATAGATGCGGTTGAGGTCCTCGATTCCCCATTTCCTGGCCCTGGCACGCTCGTCGTCGTTGCGGAAGACCAGTCGCCCTTTGAACTGGCCACCGACACAGCGCAGCGCCGCCGCCGCCAGCACGCCTTCGGGCGCGCCGCCCTGCCCCATATAGATGTCGATCGTCGTTTGGGGATCGGTCGTCGCGATCACGCCCGCCACGTCACCGTCGGGGATCAACATGATGCCGCATCCGATATGGCGCAGTTCTGCAATCAGTTTTTCATGGCGCGGCCGGTCGAGCACACAGGCGATGATCTCGTGCGGGGGCACGCCCTTGGCCGCAGCGACCGCCTCGACGTTTTCACGCGGGCTTTTGTTGAGGTCGATGACGCCTGGGGGATAACCGGGGCCGACGGCGATCTTGTCCATATAGACATCGGGCGCATTCAGCAGATTGCCGTGCTCGGCCGCCGCCAGCACCGCGAGCGCATTCGGACCGGCCTTCGCCGTAATCGTCGTGCCTTCCAGCGGATCGAGCGCGATGTCGATCTTCGGACCCTTCCCCGGTGCCGAACCGACTTTTTCACCGATGAACAACATTGGTGCCTCGTCGCGCTCGCCCTCACCGATGACGACGGTGCCATCCATATAGAGTTCGTTCAGTGCATCGCGCATCGCTTCGACAGCGGCGGCGTCGGCTGCTTTCTCGTCGCCGCGACCGATCATCAGCGAAGCCGCCACCGCCGCGCGTTCCGTGACGCGCACCATTTCGAGGACTAGAACGCGATCGAGGACGTCGCTCGGTGCAATCTGGTTTTCAGGCACGATGTCTGGCATCCTCTCAAAACGTATTGCTGTCCGATAGGGAGCGGTCATGACATTGTCGAGAATGATGCTTGGGGTGGCTTGCCTCGCCGTCGCCCAGTCGGCACCGGCGCAAACGACTTCTCCACTGGCTATTTACGAGCGGCTGACGACGGTCTCCCCCCAATGTCATGCGCCCACGAACAATACCGAGATCCTCGTCTGCGGCAGGCGGGCGGCAGATCGGTGGCGCGTGCCCTTCGTCGGCTATGATGCAGGCGACCCGCGTGCCGAAACGGTGATGGCCGAACGCGAGCGACTGGCGGCCAACCCGCAAGCGCCGTGCGGAACCGCAGCGATTCTGAAGAACTGTGGTGCGGTGGGGGTCAGCCTCTCGACGCGATTCGGCATCGACGGCAGTGGCTATAAATTGCGCCCTCTCGCGCCCTAGGGCGCTGCCAGCCTAAACATCGAGGATCGGCATCCACATCGGCTTGCCGACCATGCTGGGGCTGTCCTCGAGCCGGGCAAGCGCCGCATCGACCGCGTGCATCGGTCCGTCATGCGTTGTCATGACGACGAAGGCTCCGCCGTCGGGCGCCTCGCCGCGCTGGATCATGCTTTCAATCGAGACCCCCGCATCGCGCATTGCCGCGGTGATCTCCGCAAGAACACCGGGCCGGTCGGCAACGGTAAAGCGCAAATAGTTGCGGCCGCGGCGCGCGCCGGCATCCGCCGTCTCGGCTGGGGCCAGGCTCGCCACCGGCATCGCAAAGGCCGGACCGATCTCGCCGCGCGCAACGTCGATAAGATCGGCGACGACGGCCGACGCGGTTGGTCCCTCGCCCGCTCCGCGTCCCTCGAAAAACAGGCGGCCGACAAAATTGCCCTCCGCCACGACCGCGTTCATTGCGCCCTGAACGTGCGCAAGCGGGTGACCGAGCGGCACGAGGCAGGGATGAACCCGCTGGAACAATCCCTTCGCATCGGCCTCCGCCAGCCCCACCAGACGCACGCAGTAACCGAGCGCGTTGGCCTGGGCGATGTCGCCGGCCAGGACGTGCCGGATACCGCCACGCGCCACACCCGCGAAATCGATGCGCGTGCCGAATGACAGGCTGGCGAGAATGGACAATTTATGTGCGGCATCGACGCCGTCGATGTCGAAGGAGGGATCGGCCTCGGCAAAGCCCAGCGCCTGTGCATCGGCAAGGATTGCGGCGAAGTCGGCACCCTCCGCCTCCATACGCGTCAGGATGTAATTGCAGGTGCCGTTGAGGATGCCATAGACCCGTGCGACGACGTTCGCCGCAGTCCCTTCGCGCAAACCCTTGATGACGGGGATGCCGCCCGCCACCGCTGCTTCATATTTCAGCGCCACGCCCTTGTCTTCGGCGGCCTGCGCCAGCGTCAGGCCATGATGCGCGATCATCGCCTTGTTCGCGGTAACAAAAGGCTTGCCCGCGGCGATGGCGGCTTTCGCCAGCACCAGTGCCGGTCCGTCGCTGCCCCCGATCAGTTCGACGACGACGTCGACGTCGGGGCGCTCCGCAAGCGATGACATATCGTCGACCCAGTCGAAACGCGACAGGTCGATGCCGCGGTCGCGCGACCGGTCGCGGGCCGACACCGCGACGATCTCTATCGGGCGGCCGGCGCGCCGTGCGATAAGGTCGTGATTGGTATCGAGCAGCTTGACGACGCCTGCCCCTACGGTGCCGATCCCTGCCAGCGCAACTCTGAGTCGATCCCCCATCGTTGTGCTCTATCTAGAGCAGGCCGATTTCGCGCAAGCGCTGGTGAAGATAAGCATCGGCGGTAATCGGCTGCGGATAGAGGTTCGGTCGATCGGCGCTGACACAGCCGGCAAGCGTCGCAATTTCGAAATCCGATGCGAGATGGAGAAAGAAAGGCATCGAATAGCGCGGGATGCCGCGACGCTCGGGTGGCGGATTGACGACCCGGTGAGTGGTCGAGGGCAGGACGTGGTTCGTCAGCCGCTGGAGCATGTCGCCGACGTTGACGACCAGCGCCCCCGGCGGCGGGTCGATCGCCAGCCAGTTGCCCGATCGATCAAGCAGTTGCAGCCCCGCTTCCTCTGCGCCCAGCAGGAGCGTGATCAGGTTGATATCCTCGTGCGCGCCCGCACGAATGCCCGGCGCATCGGGGGATACGGGCGGGTAATGCAGCAGCCGCAGGATGCTGTTACCGTCGCTGACCGGATCCACGAACCAGTCGGGCGCCAGCCCCAGGTAGCACGCAATCGCCGAAAGCAGCCGGGCGCCGACGCGGTCGAACTCGGCGTAGAGCCTGGTAAAGATCGAGCGAAACTCGACCGGGCGGGCGGGCCATACATTCGCCGGCATCGACGCGGCATGGCGGTGACCCGGCGGCAGGTCGCGCCCGATATGCCAGAACTCCTTCAGATCATTGTCGGTTGCTCCCTTCGCCACCTCGATGCCGAAGGGTATATACCCACGCTGCCCCCCGCGCCCCGCCCGATATTGCAGCTTTTCGGATACCGGCAGGTCAAAGAAAGCCCTGGTTGCAGCCCAGGCCTGGTCGATCAGTCCGGCATCGATGCCGTGGTCCGCGACAATGGCGAAACCGAACTGTTCAAACGACGCTCCGAAGTCAGCGGCAAAGCGATCGGCGTCCCTGATCTGATCGTCGAGCGACAGCGGGGGTACGGACACCAACATGGTCATGCCGTCCCCTTAGCCCGATCCGAGCGGACAAGGGAACAGTCGCAGCGGCCGATCGTTTTTCCCTGCAAAGGAGTCCGATCATGCGCAACCGTGACGTCAGCGAGCCCTATGTCGAAATGAATCATGCCGACGCATCGGCGCAGCGTCACCGTGCGGAGGACGAACCGGACATCGACGGCTATGACGAAGCCCAGCGCGCCGAAATTGCCGAATATGAGGGTGATGGTCCCAATGACGGGGTCGTCATGACCGATATGCAGCCCGATCTCGGCGAAGACCTCGACGAGGATGAGATCGAGAACGGCGCCGATATGACCGGTTCGGTCCTCGACACCGACGGCCAGCCGATCGATTAGCTTGGACCGGGGGCGCGACTTGCGTCGCGCCCGCCAGGCCTATTTCAGAATGACTTCCTGCAGCATGGACTGGCTGCCGATAGTGCGCATGGGTCCGCGCTTGACGGCGGCTTCATCCATAGCGTGTTCATCCATCTTCATCATCGCCGCATATTCGTCCTGCCGGCGCTCAACCTCGGCATTGGTCGGCACGGATGCGTACTCGGTCAGCAGGAAGATATTCGGTTCGCCCTTGCGCGGATAAAGGTTCTGGAGAATCCGGTAACCGACGATGTATCCCTTCTGCTTGGCCCATTCCTGCTGCTTGACCCAGTTCGCCTTCAGGAAGTCCATGTAGTTTTCGAATTGCCCCGGAAGAACCTCGACGTCCGATACGTCGACATAATTGCCGGGTTTCGTGATCGTCCGCTGAGCAGGCGCAGGCGAAATAGTCGCTACCGCGAACATGGCCACGGCTAAAAAGCGAGCTGTCTTCATTGGATATCCCCTCTGTTTGCGCTGACGTCTGTGCAGCTGAACTGCACTGAGAACGGACGCAGAGGGCTTGCCTGCAACCCTTGTGGTGGTCAGGCCGTCCAGTCCGGTGCAAAGATCAGCACCGGACCGTAACGATTGCAAGCAGTTTCAGATCATGCGTCGTGTGACGCCAGGCTTTCCATCACCTGCTTGTGCAGCCAGATGTTCATCGTCGCGCTGTCGTTGGTGTCGCCGGTATAGCCGAGCTCATGGGCAAGCGTCGTGCGGTTGGCCATGCTCGAATCGAGATCCAGCAGTTTCATCAGATCGACGATCGACGTCTTGTAGTTTGAAGGGGCGCCCTTCGCCGCGGCGATCGCAGCAAGGCGCGCGTCGATCTCCTCGGGCGTCGCGGCAACCGGCGCGGCAGGAGCAGATACTGCGGCAGCAACCGGGGCATCAGCTGTCGGAGCAGGCGCCGCAGCTTCCGCCTTGTGACCGAAAATCGCGTCCTTGATAGCGCCGAAAATACTCATGATACTCTCCTTGGGTTACCACTGCCGCGAAGCTTAGTCGCAACGCGTTGCAGATGCGAGGCACCTCTCGACCTTTACAATCTGTTACGATCCCGTGGGCTTTACCGCCTCCGGCCGCGCATTGCTGAACGCAGGCAAGAGGTTGAGCGCAGCGTCGACACGGACGAGCGTCGGACATGGCGACAGGTCGACGTCAAAGCGGCGTGCATTGTACATTTGCGGCACCAGGCAGATGTCGGCAAGGCCCGGCGTCGCCCCCGAAAGATAGGCCCCGGCGTCGCGCGCCAGCACCTCGAGGGCGGCAAAACCGTCCGTCACCCATTTCCGGTACCAGTCGTCACGGTCGCCCTGCGGAACGCCGAGCGGATCGTCGAGATAACGCAGCACGCGCAGATTGTTGAGCGGGTGGATATCGCAGGCGATCACCAGCGCCATGGCCAGCACCTTCGACCGTTGCGCTGCATCCTTTGGCAGGAACGGGTTCGCCTCGACCCGCGCATCGAGATAGTCGCAGATAGCAAGGCTTTGCGTCAGCCGCAGGCCATCGATCTCGAGCATCGGCACGAAGCCTTGCGGGTTGCGCTCCACATAGCCGGACGCGCGCTGGTCACCTGCCGTCAGGTCCGTCGTCACCGGCCGGTAATCAACATTCTTCAGGTTGAGAGCGATCCGTACGCGGTAGCAGGCCGACGACCGCCAGAAATCATAAAGTACGGCCGTCATCGCCCGCCCCTGAGGACGCGTCCTGCCACCGCGTCGAGCTTTGCCAGCAGAGCCAGATCGCGCGCCTCTGGCGCCGTGATCAGCGCCATATCGAGATTGGTATCGATCGGTGACGCCTCCCGTTCGGCAGGAAGCGCCCGGGCCAGTTCGGCGAGCATCCTACGTGCCGTCGCCGCGTTGCTGCCCAGCTGCGCAACGACGGTCGCAACGTCGACATGGTCCTCCCCCTCACGCCAGCAATCATAGTCGGTCACCATCGCCACCAGAGCGTAGGGCAGTTCCGCTTCACGCGCGAGCTTGGCCTCGGGCAGGGCCGTCATGCCGATCACATGCGCGCCCCACTGCCGGTAGAGCATCGATTCGGCGCGCGTGGAGAATTGCGGACCCTCCATCGCCAGATAGGTCGCTCCCCGCGTTACCGCAGCCCCTGCCCGATCGGCAGCCCCCGCCGCCAGCGCGGACAGACGAGCGCAGACCGGATCCGCCATCGACACATGCGCGACCATGCCGGTACCGAAAAAGCTCGCGGGGCGTCCCTTGGTTCGATCGATGAACTGATCGACAACGACGAAACGACCTGGCGGCAATTCTTCGGCCAGACTGCCCACGGCAGAAATCGACAGGATGTCGGTACATCCCGCGCGCTTCAGTACGTCAATGTTTGCGCGCGCATTCAACTCGCCGGGGGGGATCGGATGACCCCGCCCGTGGCGCGGCAGGAAGACGAATTCGACACCCGCGATCGTTCCCTTCAGCAGCGCGTCTGACGGCCTTCCCCAGGGTGATGGCACATCGATCCAGCGCGCATCCGCGAGGCTGTCGATAGCGTAGAGTCCCGACCCGCCGATGACGCCGATCGTCCAGCCGTTCATGATCGCCCGCCCGGCAATGCCTGGTTCAGCCTGCCCCGTGCACGGGCGGAAATGGGGTCCGGGTGACTATTGCTCTTCACGCGCGCCTCATGCACCGACACGCCCAATTCGCCAAGCCGGAGACTGACCGTTGAGCGCTCGCCTGACCGCCCTGATCGCCATTTCGTTACTCAGCTCGCCAGCTTTGGCGGCAACGCCCGTCATGGGCCGCTGGCTGACGGCCGCAAAGGAATCGGTCGTCGAAATACAGCCCTGCGGGGGGCAAGTTTGCGGTCGCATCGCCAGGCTGCTGAAACCCGTCGCCGGTGGACCGCCCACCGACCGCAATAACCCCGACGTATCGCTGCGCAGCCGGCCGGTCGTCGGCCTGGCGATCCTGACAGGCTTCACCGACCGGGGCAGCAGCTGGGGCGGCACGATCTATGACCCGCGCGTCGGCAAATCCTATCGGTCTTTCCTCACCCGCAATCCGGACGGCACGCTGAAGGTTCAGGGCTGCATTGCGTTCTTTTGCCACACCGAGACCTGGAGTCCCGCCCCCTGACCGGACGGTACCGGCGGCGCATGAATGCACGAGCGATCAGCCCGTGGCGGCGAGGCGCCCGTCGACCCAGATGAGCGGGTCGATGCTGGCATGATTGGCAATGGCGCGCACTTCTCCGACAAACAAAGAGTGTGTTCCGACGTCGAGGCGACCCGTCGTCTCGCAGATCAGGCTCGCTGCCGCATCTGTCAGCACGGGCGCGCGGGGGTCGTCGAAGCGCCAGTCGCCCGTTTCAAATCGCGCGCGACCCGACTTCTGGCCACCGAACACCGCCACCAGGTCGTGGTGACGTTCGGCAAGCAGATTGACGCAGAACCAGCCATGATCCTCCACCACCGGCGACATGCTCGCGATCCGGTTGATTGCAACGACCAGGGTCGGCGGATCGGCGGTCACCGACATTACCGCCGTCGCCGCCATCCCTGCGTAATTATCGGCCGACCCGGAGGTGACGACAGCCACCGTCGTCGCCAGGCGCCGCATCGCTTGCTTGAAATCGTCGCGTAGCGAATCGCCGGCCACGGTCATCTCCCGATTGTTGACAGCAGGCCCACGAAAAAGGCGGGCCGTTGCCGACCCGCCATACCATCGCTTCAGGACGAGAGAACCAGCCTATTTGCTGAAGTTCGCATATTGCTCGTTGTTGACGAAACCGACCTTGCTCACTTCGGACCGCTTGACCACCGACAGCATCTCATCGACGCGGGCATAGCGGGCATAGGGGTCGGGCTGGATGTGAAGCTCGGGCTCGACCGGCAACTGCTTGGTCTGGTCGAGGTACGTCCTGAGCGTCGCGAGGTCGACCGGCGACCCGTTCCACGTAATGTTGCTCTGCTGATCGACCGAAACCGTGTTGAAATCGGGCTTGATAACCACCGGGGGCGGGTTCGGATTGTTGACCGGCAGGTTGATCTTGACCGCATGGGTCTGGATCGGGATCGTAATGATGAACATGACGAGCAGGACGAGCATGACGTCGATCAACGGCGTCGTGTTCATGTCCATGATCGGCTCGCCGTCGTCCTGGCCTGCGCTCATTGCCATGATGGATGGCCTTTCCTGGTAGTCGAAGGTGTTTGAAAAATCGGGCTAAATGCGGACCGTTCCGCCGGGCGGCGGTTCGGAGATGAAGCCGACCTTCTGAAAGCCGGCGAGCTGCATGTTATAAATTGCCCCGCCGATGCACATATAGGGGGTATTCACGTCGCCGCGGATGTGCGCCTCGGGCAATTCGATCCCCTGCGCATTCGGCCCGCCCTGCTTGTCGATCTCGAGCTTCAGCTTGGCAACTGCCCGGTCGAGCAGTTCCTTCGAATCGACGCGTGTCAGATTCCAGTAAACTTCGCACGTGTTCCCGTTGGGACCGCCGCCACGAATGGTCAGCGAGACGTTTTCGGGCTTGGTCGTCGTCGGGTCATGACGCACGTTGGGAAGCTGGATCTTCACGGTCTGAATCACGACCGGAACAGTGATGAGGAAGATGATGAGCAGCACCAGCATGACGTCGACCAGCGGCGTCGTGTTGATGTCGACCATCGGCTTGTCTTCTTTGCTTTCGCCGTCGCCGCCAACATTCATTGCCATAAGATGTAATCCTGGAAAATTTGCCGGGGCGGCGAGCTGTCGCCGCCCCGTATCGTCTGATCAGGCTTTGACCGGGGCAGGCTTGGCCGCGGCGGCCCGTGCCGCTGCTGCCGCACGCATCGCCGTCGGCTTGACCGCGCCGTTCGACGCCATCCAACCGTTCACGTC
Organism: Sphingomonadales bacterium; assembly: GCA_038225385.1. GTDB lineage: Bacteria > Pseudomonadota > Alphaproteobacteria > Sphingomonadales > Sphingomonadaceae > Sphingomonas_O. Next base: position 24,747 of record JBBRRC010000018.1, read on the forward strand.
GTTGACGAACGTCGCCATCTGTTCGGAGATCGCCTTGTTGCGACCCTGTAGCCAGTTGTAGGCGAGCACGGCCGGGACGGCGACGGCAAGACCGATCGCCGTCATGATCAGGGCCTCACCGACCGGACCGGCAACGGTGTCGATTGATGCCTGGCCAGCCTGGCCGATCTTCACGAGCGCGCCGAGAATACCGATAACCGTACCGAACAGTCCGACGAACGGCGCCGTCGATCCGACGGTCGCGAGGAAGGCCAGACCGCCCTTCAGTTTCGATTCGATCGCGGCGCGGCTGCGCGTCATCACCGTCTGGGTCCAGTCGTGCTGGTCCTGCTGATCAACCAGCAGCGTATGCTGCTCCTGCGCGCGCAGGCCGTCATCGACGATCTGGCGGTAGGGCGTGTCCTTTTCTACCTTCGAAGCCGCATCGGCGAGCGTTGCGTGATTCCAGAACGACGCGCGGATTTTGGCACCCTGATTGAGCACCTTCTGCTGCTCGACGAGCTTCACGAAGAAAATATAGAGCGTGCCGACCGACATGATGACGAGGAGGCCGAACGTCACCCAGGTGACTGGCCCACCCTGTTTAAGCGCAGGAACGAGACCGTATTCGGCGGACTTGGGAGCTGCGGCAGCGGCGGCGGCAGCGATCTGGATGAACATGAGCTTTTCTTCCCTATGACTTTAAGTGCGTTGAACTGGACGACGGTATAGCCGCCATTATTGCTGGATCTGCCATCTGAACCGGTTGCTGTAGACACCACCCGTGGGATTGCCTGACGAGTCCTTGCCCGGGCTGAATTTGGCGCGACGCCGAAGCAACGAGCAGGCCGCGTTGTCGAGAACGCTCGACCCACTCGAGCCAGTGATCGCACAATCGGTGACGCGGCCATCCGGTCCCACCGTCAGTGTAAACGAGGTCGTTCCTTCGACACCGTCCCGCTGCGCAGAGGGTGGATAATCATCGTTGGTCACCCAGCTGCCCGGATTGCCCCGAGGCGCCAGTTTGACCGGCGCTGCCGGCGGCGGCGCAGGTGGCGGAGGCGGCTGCGGCACCGGCTGCTGAAAGACGACCGGCGGAGGCGTCGGCGTTGACACCAGAACCTGCGGCGGCGGCGGCGTATTGGTCTGAACCAATGGCGGCGGCACCACGGGGGGTGGTGGCAATTTGGTGTCCGGCGGAGGCGGCGGAGGAAGCGGCTTCGGGGGGGGTGGCGGCTCCTTGACGTCGATAACGTCCAGGTCCTTCAGTGTCTTGATCGCGGTTTTATAACCGCCGGTGACCAACGCATACAGAATCAGCGCGTGTATGGCGACCACGATAATGATCGACCACAGGCGCGTCTGCGACATCGGTTGCGGGTCAGTATAGGCCATTCAGCTTCTCAACTCCCTCCAACTCACAATCCACGAGAGATATACGGCCCGGTCAAACCGGTTTTGCCACAACCCTTGGCCCAGCGCGACTTAGCGCGAGGACCCCAAAGTCTATCGACCAGCAGTTGACCGCGCAATCGCCTTTTCCCTCGAAGCGTTTTACGGTGAAATCCTGAAAAGTGAAAAGGTCCGATGGCGCATTTGGTTCCCCGCAAACTCCCTTGGCGCTGGCGCGAGGCGGGCTTGCGCCTCGCTCTCGGCATCGGCATGGCGCTGCCAACATACGGTTTTCCGGCGATTTCTTCGCCTGCCGTAACGATTTCCCCAGTTGACAGCTGGACCTATGCCGATCTCGCCGATGTGTTCCTTGCCGCGCCGATTGTCGTCGTTGCACGCATCCGCGAAGCGATCGCGCTGAAGGACGCCGGAAATTCGTCGCCCCGCCCCGGGACAATTCGGACCTATATCAGTGCCGAAGTGGACACACTGATTCGCGGCACCGGAGGCGTCGCACCACAGATCGCCTGGATCGCCGACCTCCCCCTGGACGCGCGCGGCAAGATGCCGAAGGTCAAGAAGACGCGGGTCATCCTGGCCGCACTCCCGGTAACCGGCCGCCCGGCCGAAATCCGCCTTGCGGCGCCCGACGCGATGCTGCCGTGGAGCGCGGCGCTGCAGGACCGGATTCGCGCCATCGTCGCCTCGGGCCTGACCGCCGATGCCCCGTCGCGCATTGCGGGCGTCGCGGGTGCGTTCCACAGTGCCGGCACGCTGACGGGGGAAGGGGAAACCCAGATTTTCCTTGTCACCGCCGATCGGCAGCCGGTCTCGCTCAGCGTCCTGCGCCGGCCGGGGCAGGAGCCGAGCTGGGCCCTGGCGCTAGGCGAAATCGTGGACGAGGCCGCGCGGCCGCCGGAACGCGACACGCTCGGCTGGTACCGGCTTGCCTGCTCCCTCCCCGCTTCGCTGCCCACGTCGGCGACCGCCGATCTGGAGACAGGCGATGCCGAGGCCGCGCGGCGCGACTACGATTTCGTCCTCGCTTCGCTTGGACCCTGCACTCGGTTGCGGCGCTAAAGCCGGACGAAATCGTGATCGAAACTTTTGAGACTGGCGCCGCCATCCACGAACAGCGTCTGACCGGTGACGCTGATTGCCCCGGCCAGAAAGGCGACGGCATCGGCGATATCGCCGGGCTGAGGCAAATGCCCCAGTGGCATCGCCGCTGCCAGCCGGCCCATCTGCTCCTCGTCATAGTCCGATGTGGGCAACGTCAGTCCTGGGGCAACCGCATTGACCCTGAGGTTCGGCGCAAATGCAACCGCGAGGGTCCGGGTGGCCGAGGCCAGCGCCGCCTTCGACAGGCTGTAGCTCAGCTGATCGGGTATGGGATTACGAATCCGCTGATCGACGATATTGATCACCGACCCCTGCCCGCCCATCCGGAACAGCGCGAGCGCCAGTGCGACGGGGGCCGCGGCATTGACACGGTGATGCGCATCGATGCTGTGGGCGTCCGCCGTTGTGGCATCGTCTTCGTCGAATCGCGCCGCATTGTTGACGAGCAGGGAGGGCACAATGCCGAAATGCGCGACCACCGCTGGCAATAGCGCCGCGACCTGATCATTCTGACCCAGGTCGGCGACGAAGCCACACCAATCCGTCGAATGCCGGGCGAGGGCAAGCGACAGCGCCGCATCCGGTGTTGCATCATGCGCGCCGTGCAGCGCCAGCGTCCACCCGTCTGCGGCAAGCCGCGCCGCGATCACCGCCCCCAGCCGGCGGTGCCCGCCCGTGACCAGCGCCAGCTTCATCGCCATCTGGTCATCGTCGGTAACGGACGCGCCGGATGCCGATCGATTCGCCGGCCTCGCTGATTGCCAGCTTCACGATCGACACTTCGACGCGGGCCACGCGGGCATCCCCCATCAGCAGGGTTTCCGCGATGTGGTCGGCAACCGCCTCGACCAGCTTGAAATGCACGCCCGGCGGCAACGCCGTTGCTGCTGCATGCTTTAGGTCCATGTAATTCTTCGACGCCGACAGGGGCGTGTCGGGATCGAACCGTTCCACCGTATCGAGATCGACCGTCACCGAAATCCGCAATGGCTGCGGCAGGTGGGTCTCCTCTGAAAAAATGCCGGTGAGCACCGGCACTTCAAGATCGTGGACGTGGAGCTGGAGGAGATCGTTCATGCGACGCCGGCGTCTAGTGACAACGCGCGCGGCTTTCAATTCCGCCTGCAATCGATAATGGCCCACGCCCTTATGACGATTCGCCTCGCCCCGATCGCTGATGCCTCGACTCCGGATATCGAGTCGCTGCTCGATGCCGCATTCGGTCCGGACCGTCGCGCGCGCACGGCCTATCGCCTCCGCGCCGAAACAACGGCCATCCCCTCGCTCAGCTTCGCGGCTTTTGACGGCGAGGTGCTGGTGGGATCGATCCAATGCTGGCCGGTCGCGCTCGGCGAAACACCGCTGACTTTGGTGGGGCCCGTCGCGGTTGCGCCCGATCGGCAGCGGAGCGGAATCGGCAGGATGCTGATGGAGCGGCTCCTGGCGACCGCACCCGACCTGCCGATGGTCATGATCGGCGATCCCGAATATTATGATCGCTTCTTCGGCTTTTCGGCGGAGCTGACGGCGGGCTGGGAGGTACCGGGTCCGGTCGATCGGCGACGGCTGCTTGCCCGAAACATTGATGGTCTTCCCCGAACCGGAAGGCTGGCGCCGCGCGCCTTTGCGATTGCAGGGACGACCGCCTAGATCGTCATCATGCCGATGCCGCCCCTGCCCGACCTGACGTCGATGTCGCTTGCCGAGGTGGCCCGCGCGCTCAAGGAAAAACGCCTGCCGCCGGTCGAGCAATGGCACCCGGCGCACTGCGGCGACAGCGAGATGCGGATCGCGCGCGACGGCACCTGGTATCATCAGGGCTCGCCGATCGGTCGCATGGAAATGGTCCGCCTGTTCGCCTCGATCCTCCGGCGCGAACCTGATGGCGGTTTCGTTCTGGTCACACCGGGCGAAAAAATGAGCATTGCGGTAGAGGATGCTCCCTTCATCGCGGTCGAAATGAAGAGCGAGGGCGAGGGACGCGGTCGCGACCTGGCATTTCGCCTCAATACCGGCGACTTGGTGGTCGCCGGGGCCGATCACGGATTGCGTTTCGAAAACGGTGACAGCGGCCCGCGCCCTTATCTTCACGTCCGCGGCGGGCTCGACGCGACGATAGCGCGGCCGGTCTATTACGAACTGGCCGATATTGCCCTTGCCGAACCCTCCGACGTCCCGGGGTTCTGGAGCAACGGTGTCTTTTTCCCGATGCCCGCGTGACCCTGACCGCACGGCTGCGCGCCAGCCTCGCTGCGACGAGCACGCATCCCGTGCCCTTTCACGGCGATGCGCGCCATGTGCTGGGGCTGCCCGGGATTGCGGCCGCCGTGCTGGTCGCCATTACCGACCGGCCCGAACCCGGCCTCATCCTGACGCAGCGCCCCGACACGATGCGCAGACACGCCGGCCAGATCGCTTTCCCCGGCGGTCGCGTCGATCCCGCCGATCAGGATGAAGTGACCGCCGCGCTGCGTGAGGCCGAGGAGGAGATTGCTCTATCGCCCGCTGCCACCACCGTCGTCGGCACGCTCGCACGCTACCGCACCATCACGGGCTTCGACATCATGCCGGTCGTCGGCGTCGTCGCGCCCGACCTGCCCCTCGTCCCCCATCCTCGCGAAGTCGCCGCCGTGTTCGAGGTGCCGCTCGCCTTCGTCCTCGACCCGGCCAATCGCGTGGAGCAAACGGTCATGTTCGACGGCAAGCCGAGAACCTATATCGAGATCATGTGGCAAGAGCGGCGGATCTGGGGTGCGACGGCCGCAATGCTCGTCAATCTGGCGGCGCGACTTCAATGGTGACACTTCCCGAAGCGACGTGGCGGACACGACCTGGCCTTGCCCAGCTGGTGGATGTGCTGGGCGGTGGCACGTCGGTCCGCCTTGTCGGCGGGGCAGTGCGTGACGGTCTGCTCAACCTTCCGGTCAACGACATCGACATGGCGACGATATTTTCGCCCGACGAAATCGTCCGGCGGCTGACGGCTGCCGGGATCAAGGCCGTCCCGACGGGACTCGCACATGGCACGATCACCGCGGTAACAGAGGGTGGTCCGGTCGAGGTGACCACGCTGCGCCGCGACGTCGCAACCGATGGCCGACATGCGGTCGTCGCCTTCACCGATGACTGGCGTGAGGACGCCGCACGCCGCGACTTCACGATCAATGCGCTCTACGCGGACGCGACGACGGGTGAAATATTCGACTGGTTCGACGGCATCGCCGATCTGACCGCACGCCGGGTACGCTACATCGGCGACCCCCTGAAGCGCATTGCCGAGGATCATCTGCGCATCCTGCGCTTCTTCCGTTTCCACGCGCGCTTTGGCGTCGGACCACCCGATGCCGAGGGACTCGCCGCCTGCGCGGCGCGCGCGCGCGACCTGATGACGTTGTCGCGGGAACGGATCGCTGCCGAACTGATGAAGCTGCTAGCGAGCGCCAATCCGGCGCCGGCGATCACGACGATGCTTGACGGCGCGATCCTTGGCCCAGTCCTGCCCGAAATTGACGACGCAGGCCGCGACCGACTGGTGCGCGTGGTCGCCAATGAGGCGGCCACACACCTGGCGCCGGATGCTGTCCGGCGGCTGATCGCGCTGCTTCCCGATGACGCGGCAGCAGCCGACGACATCGTCGTCAGGCTCAAACTGCCAAATGCGGTGCGCAAACGCGTCGCGGCCATCCGGCGACGGACGACGGTCGATCCTGCGCGGATCCGGCAGGTCGCTTACCAGCTGGGGGTGACGGGAGCGATCGATGCCCTGTTGCTGAGCGACAGCGGTACCGACGCGATTGCCAACGCCCTCAGCGAACTCCGCGAATGGGAGGTGCCCCGACTGCCGGTCTCCGGCGGCGACCTCATAGCGGGTGGCCTTGTACCGGGACCGATTGTGGCAAAGACACTCGCCGCGATCGAGCGCCGGTGGATTGAACAGGATTTTCCGACCGGCACCGCCTTTCGGACAATTGTCGATGCCGCGATCAGCTCAGCGACTTGCTGAGATAGTCGAACGCCTCGTCGGCACCGAGTGCGCGGCTGAAGTGAAATCCCTGCGCCGTCGTGCAGCCGAGGGCCGCCAGCGTCCGTGCCAGCTCGGCCGTTTCCACGCCTTCGGCCGTCGTCGTCATGCCAAGCGCCTGCGCAAGGCCAAGGACAGCACGAACGATGGCGACCTTGTCAGGGTCGTCAAGCATGTCGGTCACGAAACTGCGGTCGATCTTCAGCACATCGATCGGCAGCTTCTGTAGCGAGGCAAGGTTGGAAAACCCGGTGCCGAAATCGTCCATCGCGATCAGCGCGTCGGACCGCTTCAGCGCGGTCAGGGTGCGGCCGGCACGGTCGGGATCGCCGATAATCGCGCTTTCGGTAAGCTCCACCGACAGCCGCGCGCCCGCGATGCCGTGCGAGCGCAGGGCGTCTTCGACCGAGGCGGCGACGTCGTCACGCGCAATCTGGATGGGCGAAAGGTTGACGCCCATGTAGATCGGCAAGACCGCACCAGCCGCAACGTCCCACGAGGCCAGGATCTTCATCGCCCGGTCGAGCGCCCAGCGCCCGAGCGGAATGATCAGGCCTGAATCCTCGGCAACGGCGATAAATTCTGCGGGTGGGATGTTGCCATAATCCGCGTGTTCCCAACGCGCCAGCGCCTCGAAGCCGGAGATACGGCCGGTGGAAAGCGACGTCAGCGGCTGGAACGCCATCGTCAGCTCGTCGCGCTCGATCGCCCGACGAAGCTCGGTCTCGATCGTGAAACGGCGGCGCGCGGCTTCGAGTGTCGCACGCTGATAAACTTCGATCCTGTCGGACAGCTTCGCTGCCTTGAGCGCCAGTTGTGCGTGGCGCACCATGCTCTCCACCTCCCCGTCGCCATCGGTCGCCAGCGAGCAGCCGATACGGCAGTCGATCTTGATCTCGAAATCGGACAGCCTGAAGGGTTGAGCGAGTGCCGCCTCCAGGCGGCGCGCGACGTGGAGCGCGTCCCCGGGACCGTCGACCAGCTTGATACCGATCGCAAATTCGTTGGCGGCGGTCCGCGCGAGCAGGTCGTTCGCACGCAGCGCCGACAACAGGCGGCGGGCAACCGCAATCATCAGCTCATCGCCGCCAAGCGTACCGATACACTCGTTAACGCGGCTGAAGCGGGCCAGATCGAGCAGCATCATGGCAAACTGATCAGGAGCGTCCTCCTTCATCAGCCCTTCCAGGCCTTCGATAAAGCCGGCGCGATTGGGAAGGCCCGTCAGCGGATCGATCAGGATTTGGCGGCGCAGGAATTCGCCCGTCTGCACTTCGTTGGTACGCTCGATCAGCGTGACCAGCGCGCGCGGGCCATAGCGCGGGCTGAAAGTCAGCGGCGCAATGACCACCGTGAAATGTCGGCCGTCGATGACCCCGCCGTCGCGCCAGTCGAAGCGCTCGCCAAGGGATGTGCCCGACAGAACGCGACCGATGCGTTCTGCCGCCTTGGATCGCGCCAGCACACCGGCGCGCCCACGAGTGGTGCTGACACCGTCCAGTTTTCTGAACCGTACATTGTGCGCCAGTACGCGCAAACTGCTCTTGCCTGCGGCAACCACTGCCGCGGCGACGGGCAACGCCTCCAGATAGGCCTGACGAGCAGCCAGATAGGGTGTGGTTTCTTCGAGCACCTCTGCAACGGGCTGGTGCCGGCCGCGCGCGCCAACCTTGTCATTGTGCGGGCTCGTCAGGACATCCATTGCCTGCGTTTTAGGTCCACAATGGTTAAACGCCGCTGAAGATTATTCGGGTCGCGGCGCTGTGCCATTTCGAAACCGATTGTCGCGCGGGAAGCCCGTCGGCGGCATTCGCCCGATGGCACCTCTTGCTGCCCGCCACGGCGTCAGATCGGTCTCGACGCGCGTCCGGCCGCTGTCACCGCCCATGGACCATGAAAGTCCGTCGGCGATGACCAGCGTGATCGCATCCGACAGGCCCCCGTCACGAAATTTCTGAAGCTGTACGCCCTGTCCCCGCCCCATTTCAGGGAGTTCGGCCAGCGGAAAGATAAGCAACCGACGATTGTCGCCGATCGTCGCCACGGCATCATGGGTCGCGGCGATGGCGCTGACGATCCTGAGCACTGCCCCGGCCCTTAGATTGACGACCTGCCGACCCTTGCGCGTCTCCGCGAGGATGTCCGCCATTTTCGCGACGAAACCACGCCCGTCGCTCGCGGCGAGCAGCAGGCGCGCCTCCGGTCGCGCCGCCAACAGTGCGACGATGCCGGTTTCGCCCGGCAAATCGATCATCAGCCGTACCGGCTCGCCAAAACCCCGTCCACCAGGGAGCTTGTCAGCGGCCAGCGTGTAGAAACGTCCGTCGGCCGCCGCGACCACGATCTTGTCGGTCGTCTGGGCGTGGATCGCGAATGCCGGGGCGTCCCCTTCCTTGAATTTGGACATGTCGGCGCTGTCCAGATCGGCGTGACCCTTGAGCGCGCGGATCCAGCCCTTTGCGGACAGGATGACCGTCACGGGCTCCCGCTCGATCATCGCGTCGAGCGGAATGTCGCGCGGCGGCGCTGCCTCGGCAATGGTCGTTCGCCGTTTGCCCAGGAGCGTCTCGGGCCCGTAGCGCTCGCGCAGCTTGGCCAGGTCCTTTTTGAGGCGGGTACGCTGCCGGGCGGGGCTTTCGACGAGCGCGATCAGGTCGGCTCGCTCCTTGTCGAGCTTAACGCGCTCGTTCTTAATTTCCATTTCCTCCAGACGGCGCAACGAACGCAGCCGCATGTTCAAAATGGCCTCGGCCTGACGGTCGTCCAGGCCGAATTCGGCGATCATGACCGCTTTTGGTTCGTCCTCGGTTCGGATGATCTCGATCACCCGGTCAAGGTTGAGATAGGCAATCAGATAGCCATCGAGGAGCTCGACACGATCGTCGATCCTGGCGATGCGGTGGTTTGACCGCCGCACGAGAACCTCGATCTGGTGCGCCAGCCAGGCCTCGATCACCGCCTTCAAACCCATGACGCGCGGGGTGCGGTCGGCCCCCAGCACATTCATGTTGAGTGGCACGCGGACTTCGAGTTCCGAGAGGCGGAACAGGCTTTCCATCAGCACGTCGGCATCGACTGCCCGGCTACGCGGCTCGATGACGATGCGGATCTCGGCGTCGCTTTCATCACGGACATCGGCAAGGATCGGCAGCTTCTTTTCGTTGACCAGGGCGGCTATCGCCTCGATCAGCTTACCCTTCTGCACACCATAGGGAATCTCGGTGACGATCGCGACCCAGGTGCCCCGGCCCAGATCCTCAATGTGCCACCGGGCACGCACCCGGAAGCTGCCCCTGCCCGTCGCATAGGCCTGAGCGATTGCTGCCGGAGGATCTACGATGAGCCCGCCCGTCGGCAGGTCAGGACCATGAACGAAGTTGAGCAGGCTGGCGTCATCGTCACCCGGCTGGTCGATCAGATGGGCCGCGGCATCAAGGACTTCGGCAACATTATGCGGCGGGATGCTGGTCGCCATGCCGACCGCGATCCCGCTGGCACCGTTCGCGAGCAAATTCGGGAACAGGCCAGGGAATATCTCCGGCTCTTCTTCCTCGCCATTGTACGTCGGTTTATAATCGACCGTGCCGTCGTCGAGGCCTGCCATCAGGTCGAGCGCCGCCTGTGTCAGCCGCGCCTCCGTGTAACGATAGGCGGCGGCGTTATCGCCATCGATGTTGCCGAAATTACCCTGACCGTCGACCAGCGGATAGCGAAGCGCAAAGTCCTGAGCCAGACGAACCATCGCGTCGTAAACCGACTGGTCGCCGTGCGGATGATATTTGCCGATGGTGTCGCCGACGACCCGCGCGCATTTCTTATAGGCCTGGCCGGGATCAAGCTTCAGCAACCGCATGGCCCACAACAGCCGCCGGTGAACCGGCTTCAGCCCGTCGCGCAGATCCGGCAGCGAACGGGCGGTGATGGTCGACAGTGCATAGACCAGATAGCGGTCGGACAGCGCGGCATCGAAAGGTGCATCGACAATCGTGTCGAAAGGGTCGGCGGCATTGGTTACGTCGGTCATTCGTTTCGCGTTTAGCGACCCCCGATTCGCGCGCAAGCTTGCGCTGCCCACAAATTGCTTCGCCAAAACAAGCTCAGGGTTTCCGTTTCGCTAACCCTTTTCGTGCCATGCGGGATACGGAAATGAAGCGCCCCACCCAGCTCTTTGGCCCCGACAAGGCGAAGCGCACGCTCGACGGCCGCTGGAAGCTGCTGTTGTGGGCCATGCTCATCTCGCTTGTCTGCGGCGCGATCGACTTCGGCGAACCGATCGAAAAGACCATGCGCAACGTACGCAATACCTTGCGTAGTCAGCCGGCAAGCGGCGACATCGTCGTGGTTGGGATCGACGACAAAAGCCTTGCCGAGGTCGGTCAATGGCCATGGCCACGCCGTTATCATGCGAAAATGCTCGACACGCTGCTGGCAAAAGGTGCTCGCCGGGTCTTTTTCGACTACATGCTTGTCGGGCGGTCCACGCCGCAGGACGACACCGCGCTCGCCACTTCGCTGGCCAAGGCGGAAGGGCGGGCCGTTCTCCCCGCCCGATTCAACGACGATCTTGTCACCGGCAAGCGGACCTATACCCTGCCCCTGCCTGACTTCGCCCGCAAGGCAACCCTGGCAAATATCAACGTGAACCGTGATCCCTGGGGCGAGGTCTGGTCGCTGCCCTATGCAACAGACCTGCTCGGCAGGTCATTTCCCAGTTTCGGCGCGATGCTGGCCAACCGCCAGGGCGTTCAGGACAAGTCCTTCCCGATCGACTATTCGACACGCTTCCGAAGCGTTCCCCATTACAGTGCGATCGATGTGATCAATAACGTGATCAGTTCGCGCGCGCTTGCCGGGAAAGACGTGGTGATCGGTCTGTCATCGGACAGACTGGGAGACGTATATTCCATCCCGGGCCAATATGTCGCGCCGGGAGTCTATGTTCAGGTTCTTGCAGCGGAAACCCTGAAGCGCGGCACGCCGGCGACCTATAGCTGGATCTGGGCTTTTCTCGGATCCCTCGTCGTGACCGCCAGCTATGTCTTCGGGACAAGGCGCCTCTTGCCCAAACTCGTAATCCCGCTCGGTCTGGCGATGCTGGCGGTGCCGCTGGTCCTCGAGGCAAAACTCATCTTCGTCGACACGGTTCCCGCTTTGCTCCTGTTCGGCATCGTGGTGTCGCGACGGGGCTGGCGACGGATGAAGGAACGCAGTGCCGCGACCAACGTCATTTCCGGGTTGCCCAATCTGAACGCCCTGAAACGCGGATATCAGGGTCCATCCACCCAGTCGCCCCTGATCGCCGTGCGCGTTCGCAACTATTCGGAAATCGCCGCCACGTTGCCGCCGAGCGACGAGAAAATTCTCATTACCGAGATTACCCGGCGGCTCGAACTGGGTGCCGGTGGATCAACACTGTTCCAGGGCGAAGAGGGGGTTTTCCTCTGGCTCGCCCGGCCCGGCAATATGACCGGTCTTGGCGACGAGATAGAGGGGCTTCATGCAATTCTTACCGGTCCGGTGGCGGTCGGCAACCGATCCGTCGACCTGACCGTCAGTTTCGGCGTCGATCACAATTGCGAACGCGACCTCAGCAATCGCATCGGCAGCGCCCTGCTCGCCTGCGACGAGGCGGCAGCCGAGAATCATAAATGGAAAAGCTATGATCCTGAGCGGCTTCGCGATGCAGAATGGCGGCTGTCGCTGCTTGGGCGCCTCGACAGCGCGATCGACAATGGCGAAATCTGGGTAGCGTATCAGCCCAAGCTGGATGTCCGAACCGGCCGCATCGTGGGAGCCGAAGCGCTCGCCCGCTGGCTCCATCCCGAAAAGGGCCCGATCGCGCCGGATGAATTCATCCAGGCGGCAGAACAGCATAATCGGATCGAAAAGCTGACGGTGTTCGTGCTCCAGGACGCGATCAAGGCCGCCGCGGCGATCAATGCGCGAGGGACGCCGTTCAGTATCGCGGTCAATCTTTCCGCCCGGGTACTCGACAGTCCGCTGCTGTGCCCGCTGATCGAAGAGTTGCTGGCGTCGCATTCGCTGCCCCCGGAGATGCTGATCGTTGAGGTAACGGAATCGGCGGCGATCCTCGGCGACGGCCATTCGGTCACCATGCTGGACACCCTGCGCAATTGGGGCGTCGGCGTTTCGATCGACGATTACGGCACCGGCTTTTCGACGCTCGAATATCTGCGGGCGATTCCCGCGACCGAGATCAAGATCGACCGCAGCTTTGTATCCGCAATGGACCGGAGCCAGAGCGACCGGCTGATGGTCGCTTCAACTATTCAGCTGGCTCATTCCCTCGGCCGGACAGTCGTCGCTGAAGGGGTGGAGACACAAAGCGCACTGACATTGCTTGGCGAAATGGGGTGTGACGTTGCGCAAGGGTACTTCATCGGGAGACCTATGAAGCTCGTCGGCTTGTCCAGACTATTGATCGGAGAGCAGCGCCTTTACGCGGCATGATCCGATACGACATGGTTAATATCTTGATAACCATTTAACGATCGATTAACTACCCGACTCGGCAAGCAGCAAAGGGCTGCGCGCCTGAAACGGGATTATGTCATGACCAAGCGCAATTCGCGTCGTGGCTTCTGGGGCTGGCTGTTCGGTCAAGGCACCGGCGGTACCGGCGGATCAGGCTGAGCCTGTCTCCAGTCACGAATAGAAAAACCCCGGTTTTTCCGGGGTTTTTTTATGCTCAGGCGTCCTGGATCGCGCGGCTTTGTCCCCGGACTTGCGCTTAAAGTCTTGAGCCCCATCTCACATGAGTATCTTTCAGGAGGCCGGCATGCGTTACAATCAAATGGGTAATACCGGCCTGTTCGTTTCAGAACTTTGCCTCGGTACGATGACTTTCGGCGAGTCGCAGGCCGGGTCGATGTGGGGATCAATCGCCGGGCTGGACCAAACTGGCGTCAACTCGATCGTCAAACGATCGGTCGATGCGGGCATCAATTTCATCGACACCGCCGACGTCTATTCCAACGGCGTTTCCGAAGAAACGCTCGGCCAGTCAGTGCGCGACCTCGGTCTGAAACGCAGCGATCTCGTCATCGCGACCAAGGCCTATGGGGCGATGGGTTCGCGCCCGAACGACCGGGGCGCCTCGCGCGGCCACATCATGGACGCGGTCGACGCCAGCCTGCGTCGCCTCGGCATGGACCATATCGACCTTTACCAGATCCACGCCGACGACAGCGTGACCCCGATTGATGAAACACTGCGGGCGCTCGACGATTTGGTGACCAGCGGCAAGGTCCGCTATCTTGGCGTCTCGAACTGGTCCGCGTGGAAAATCGCGAAGGCGCTGGGACGGTCCGAGGCAAAAGGCTGGGCACGTTTCGAGACGCTGCAGGCCTATTACACGATCGCTGGACGCGACCTCGAGCGTGAGATCGTGCCGATGCTGCAATCGGAAAAGCTGGGCCTCATGGTCTGGTCACCGCTTGCGGGTGGACTGTTGTCGGGCAAATACGACCGCAGCGCCGACAGCAACGCCGACAGCGACGGGGGCCGCCGCGCCGCGTTCGACTTTCCGCCAGTGAACAAACCGCGTGCCTTCGACATCATCGACGCCATGCGCCCCATCGCACTTGCGCATGACGCCACGGTTGCACAGGTCGCGCTCGCGTGGCTGCTGCATCAGCCGGTCGTCACGACGGTGATTATCGGTGCCAAACGGCAGGAACAGCTGGAAGAGAATCTGAAAGCCGTCGACGTCAGGCTGACCGCAGACGACCTCGCCACGCTTGCCCGGATCAGCGCCTTGGCTGACGAATATCCGGGCTGGATGCTGGCATTTCAGGGTTCGACCCGCCGTCCGGCGCCGTTCGTCGCGCCTTAACGACGAAGGTCAGGCCGTGAAGACCGACCAGTTCATTGCTGCCGCGAGCTTTTCAAGAGCTTCGCTGCCGATTTTGGAATTGCCCCGGTCGTTGAGGCCAGGCGACCAGACCGCGATACTTGCCTTGCCGGGCACGATCGCGAGGATGCCGCCGCCGACGCCCGACTTGCCCGGTATGCCGACGCGGAAGGCGAACTCGCCCGATCCGTCGTAATGGCCGCAGGTCAGCATCAGCGCCAGGATGCGTCGTGCCCGCTGGGGGCCGATCACGGCATGGCCATCGGGCTGGCGCCCATCGAGCATCAGATACCGCCCCGCCATCGCCAGCTGGCGACATGACAGCGCCAGCGCGCACTGGTGGAAATAGACTCGCAAGGCCTCGTCAGCACGATCAAGGTTACCAAATGATTTCATGTAGTTGGCGAGAGCAAGATTGCGAAAGCCCGCGCCCGCCTCCGAATTCGCGACCTCATTGTCGATGACAATGCCGTTATCGTCGGCCACGAAACGGACAAACCTGAGCAGATCGCCGATCGCCTCGCGCGGTTCGGCCTGGCCAAGGACGACATCACTGACGACGATTGCGCCCGCATTGATGAACGGATTGCGGGGAATCCCCTTTTCGGCCTCGAGCTGCACGATCGAATTGAAAGCAGAGCCCGATGGTTCGACACCGACCCGTTTCCACAAGGCACCGCCGACGCGGCCCAGTGCCATCGTCAAGGCGAATACCTTGGAGACCGACTGGATAGAAAAGGGAGCGTCCGCGACACCGCCGACATGGACATCGCCGTCGGCCGTCACGACCGCGATTCCGAACTGTTCCGGGTCGACCTGAGCGAGGCTCGGGATGTAGTCGGCAACCTTGCCGCGTTCCCTGGAACCGGCGGCATGAGCGACTACCGCCGCAACGGCAGCCGCCAGATGGTCGCTCACGCCTCCGTCCGGCCCAGTCCCATCCGCGCCAGCTCGCGATCCTTGTCGATGAGCTGGTGCTTCAATGCGCCACAGACGTGAAACACGACCAGCGCGTACAGAACGTCGGCGGTCAACCCATGCATCGCCCCGAAGAAATCATGCGCCCATTTCTTCGTGGCCGGATCGAAGGCCATGACCCATGAGATGCGCGGCCATTCGAACAGTCCAAAATAGGTGTTCGGGTGGGAGGCCGCGTCCTTGTACGCCGAATCCATGATCCAGCCCGAAAGCGGCATGGCGAACAGCGCAAGGTAGAGCAGGGCGTGAACGACGTGCGCCGCCCGCTTTTCCCATGGCCGATGATGTACGGGCAATGCGGGCGGGCGATGCGTCAGCCGCCATAAAACACGCATGACCATCAGCCCGAGCAACGTGATGCCGATCGACTTGTGATTGTTGATCAGCGGACGAACGCTCGCCTCCGGAACATAGTCCCAGCTCCAGGCGAGCCCGATATTTACAAAGACGAGCAACGCGATCAGCCAGTGGAAGGCGATTGCGACGTGCGTGTAACGATTTTCCGCCATGGTTCGGCTCCGGTTAAGGTCTCTCAATCCACTCTACCTCTGGCGCACCCGGGGTCCAGCACCTATCTCGCGCCCGCCGGTCCGGAGCATCGACGCTTGCAAGTCTCTCTTTCACAATCGTTCGGCGCGCTTTCGCCGCGCCTCAATCCACCGCGTCGTGCCTGGCGTGGCATGGCGATCTGGGGCGGGGCGGTCATGTTGTTCGTGGCATTGCTGTCGCAAGGCTTCATGCGCATGGGGATAGGCGCATGGGCAGTTGGCATCGTCTATGTGCTCTACGACACCGCGCTGCTGGCGTTCGTCGCGACGAAGACAAGGACGCTGGACGCCAACCCGGCAGTCGTGAGCGTCGCAGGTGCAGCGACAAAGCTGGCCGTGATCATCGCTGCTCATAATGAGGCCCGGTCGCTCGAGGCAACGATCGCGGCGCTGCGCGAACAGGACGGACCACCGGACCTGATCGTCATTGCCGATGACGGCTCCGACGACGATACCGGCCTGGTACTCGCCGAGATTTATGGTCTTGAACCGCCCCCGTTGGGGACCATCTCGTCCTCCTCACCGATTGCCCCGGACCTGCGGTGGCTCCGCCTCCCCCGCGGCGGCAAGGCGCGGGCGCTCAACGCCGCCATCGCCCTGACCGACGCCGACGTACTGGTGACGGTCGATGCCGATACGATCCTGCAGCCCGGTGCCCTGTCGGCTATGCGCCGTGCGTTCGAAATCGACCCCGCGCTCGCGGCGGCAACCGGTGTCCTGCGCCCGCTGTGTATCAACAGTTTTTCGGGTCGCGCCTTTCAGTTCTTCCAGTCCTACGAATATGTGCGCAACTTCCTGTCGCGCTATGCCGGGATGCGGCAGAACGGCCTGTTGCTTGTCTCGGGAGCCTTTGCAGGCTTCAGGCGCGATGCCCTGGTCCGCGTTGGCGGATTCGACCCCGAGTGTCTGGTCGAGGATTATGAGGTGATTCACCGCCTCCACCGCTACGGAACCGACCACGGTCTCGGCTGGACGGTGCGCGTCATCGGCAATGCGTTTGCGACGACCGACAGCCCGGCGACGCTGATGACGTTCCTGCGCCAGCGGCGACGGTGGTTCGCGGGCTTCCTCCAGACTCAGTTGTGGAACCGCGACATGATCGGCAACCCGCGATACGGGTCACTCGGCACCGCAATGCTGCCGGTGAAGGCGCTAGACACGGTTCAGCCGCTCTACGGAATATGTGCCTTTGGCCTCCTGATCGGCTTTCTTGTCACTGGTAATCTAAAGGTGATCTGGCCGGTGCTGATCGTGATGGTGATGAAGGTGTTCGTCGATCTGGCGTGGCTGTTGCGCTCGATCGTGCTTTACCGCCGCTGGACCGGCCACGGCGAAGGACTGTCGTTGGGCGGGGCCCTGTTAGCTGCGGTGCTTGAGCCGTTCAGTTTTCAATTGCTCCGCCACGTCGGCGCTGCCTGGGGATGGTGGGTATTCCTCACCGGGCGTCAGGTCTGGGGGGCCAGCGCCCGCTCCATCGCCGCGCCCGCCGCCAGATAGTGGGACGCCCTGCCGCGACCGCGCGCGTTGCACCGCTGTTGTTGCCGCGCTATGTTGTGACCAAGCCCCGGCCCGTGCGTCCGTCCATCGTGCGCCGCGCCGGGGCATCGCTCTTTCGACGCCCTTGCGGGCGTGACTTTTCGAGGAACGTCCATGTCCCGCCGGCGCCAGATCTACGAAGGCAAGGCCAAGATTCTCTATGAGGGTCCCGAGCCCGGAACGCTGATCCAGTATTTCAAGGACGACGCGACGGCGTTCAATGCCCAGAAGAAGGGCACGATCAACGGTAAGGGCGTGCTCAACAACCGGATCAGCGAACATATCTTCACATTGCTGGGCAACATCGGCGTGCCGCATCACTTCATGCGCCGCCTCAATATGCGTGAGCAGTTGATTCGGCAGGTTGAGATCATCCCGATCGAAGTGGTGGTGCGCAACGTGGCCGCAGGGTCGCTCTCGACTCGCCTCGGGATTGAGGAGGGCACACAGCTGCCCCGGACGATCATCGAATATTATTACAAGGACGACGCGCTCGGCGATCCGATGATCACCGACGAACACATCGCGGCTTTCGGCTGGGCGAGCCAGGACGAGATGCACGATATTGCCGACATGGCGATCCGCATCAACGACTTCATGTGCGGCCTGTTCGCCGGCATCGGCATCAAGCTGGTGGATTTCAAGCTCGAGTTCGGCCGGGTCTGGGAAAACGACTATGCGCGTGTGATCCTGGCCGATGAGATCAGCCCCGACGGATGCCGCCTGTGGGACATGGTGACCAACGAAAAGCTGGACAAGGACCGTTTCCGCCGTGACCTGGGCGGAGAGGTAGAGGCTTATCAGGAGGTTGCGCGGCGCCTGGGTCTCCTGCCCGAGGGGGCGGACAACGTCGTTCTCGACCTCGACGCTCAACGCAAGAAACGCGGACGGTAACGCCGCGCGATAAAGCCGCATCCGGACCAAGTTTCGCGCGATATTTTAGCAGGGCGTTAACCAATCCGCGCCTACTCCAGGGCACCGGCCGAAAGGGCCCCTTGGAGCGAACCGATGCGCAATCTCGCAATCCTGTTGACTGCAACTGTCCTTGCCGCCTGCAGTGGAGGCGGTGCTCAGTCCGTCGGCAGCGCGGGATCGGTCTCGACCGGGTCCGGCTCCGGAACGGGCACGACGCCGACCTCCGACGCCTTTGCGCAATTTGCCAAGCCTACCGTTACCGCCACCTATTCGGGGGTCGGTGGCAGCCAGGTCTACACTTTTGTGACCGATCAGCGCTTCTGTTGCGGTCAGCAGGCACAGGTGTTCGCGGCCAACACGTCGACCGTGCGGTCGAGCGGCGCGTCGATCACCTATGATCCGTCGAACGCCGTCTTCACGCTCACCGTCACCGACCCGCTGACCGGCGCGTCGACCAACACCCGTTTCCAGGATCCCGCCTCGCGGACGAACTTTGGCGGTGCAGTAGAGCCTCAATGGGGGGTCCCCAACCTGCCCAACGCGAACATCCGCTACCTTCAGGCCGGCGACGGCGATCCGCTCTCGCCCTACAGCAGATCGGGTTCGGGCCTCATCTACGACGGCACCAACGACTATCCCGTCGACGGCAACTCAGGTACGTCCTATCAGTCCACCGACTTCTTTTACGAAGTTCCGGGTGCGGACCCCCAGGGTACGCAATATGTGACCCTGGCCGGGTATCTGCGCAACGCCATATCTTGGGCAGACCTGACGCTGGCCGACGGCAGCAACGTCAAGCAGGCGACATGGCACCTGGAGCGCGGCGCGTTCGCCTATGGCGCACAGACCGACCAGGCTAGCGTCCCCAACACCGGCTCCGGCACCTACACCGGATCGATGCTGGCCACGATGGTGGTCAATCCGACCATTGACGGCACTTATGGCTCGGTCCTGCCGACTTATTTCCAGTGGATTACAGGTACGTCGACCACGACGGTCAATTTCGCCACCAGCGCGGTCACCCTCGCACTCTCCGGAACCGTGACCGCGCCCCAGATCGAGTCGACCCGGTATGATGGTAATGGCGTACCTCTTCCCGGGGGCGTCGTTCCTTACTCCACGCCCGCCAGAAGCACGATCGCGGCGGGCGCAACCTTCAGCGCAAGCGGCACCGCCACGATCGATCTGGTCAAGACGGGCGGCTTCACCGGGCAGATTCAAACGGCAGGCTTTTCGGCGACCACCAACGGCGCACCGACCGGAATCAACATCGCCGGGTCGACGATCAACGGCGCCTTTTTCGGTCCCAAGGCCGAAGAAGTCGGCGGCGGCTTTCATATCGTAGGCGGCACGCCGGATCAGCGGATCGATATTTTGGGTGCCTTCAAGGGCAAGCATTGAGATGTTCCGCCTCGCGAGACTGCTGCTTGCGGGGACAGTCCTCGCAGGCACGGGGCTACATGCCGAAACGATCAAGGGTAGCTGTGCCGCCGGTGTCTGCCAGGTCCAGCTGACCGCACGACAACTGCTCGCCAAGGCATCCCAACTCGTTTCCGAGCGGAAGTTCGACGAGGCACGGCCGCTGGTCGCGGCCCTTGGCCAGGCGCCCGGCATCGGTGTCGAAACCCATTTTCTGGCCGGGTATATTGCAGCAGAGAGCGGCAACCTCGACGAGGCGATCTCGCACTATCGTGCAGCGCTCGCCATCGACCCGAAACAGACCCGAATCCGCCTCGCGCTGGCTCACGCAATGATGTTGAGCGGTAAGGACGGCGGCGCCGACTATAACTATCGCCTCGCGCAGCAGGACCCGACGTTGTCGCCCGAAATCCGCGCCACGATCCTGGCGACGCGGGGGATATTGCGCGATCGCAAGCCGTGGCATGTCTCGACCGAATTCGGGTTCGCGCCGGACAGTAACATCACCAACGGCACCAATGCCCAGACCATCGATGTCGTCGTCGGTGACCAGACGCTCCCGCTGACCCTCGACGGCAATGCCAGGGCAAGGTCGGGCATTGGCCAGACGGGAAGCCTGTCTGCGGGCTATCGGTTCAGGCTTAGCGAACACGCCGCTCTGCTGTTCGACGCGGACGCCCAGGGGGTCAATTACAAGGGCACGTCCGCCGATGACTACACCGTCCAGCTGGCAGCGGGTCCCGAGTTCCGCCCTTCCGAGGCAACGTCGCTGTCGATCGAGGCGCTGGGTCTGCAGCGCTGGTACGGCGGCACCCGCGCGCTCACCCAGGTCGGGGCGCGGCTGTCTGTTCAGCATACGCTCGACGAGGGGCAAAGACTTGGCATCACGCTCGACGCGCGTCATTCGGCATCGGGCTTTCAGAACGATTACAGCGGCTGGAATCTTGCGCTTTACACCACTTACGAGCGCGTGATCGCGCATTCGATGATCGCCAGCGCCAGCCTGTTCGCCCGCACCGATCGCCTCAACGGCGCGCCCTATTCCAACCGGGAATTCGGGCTTTCGCTCGGCATCGGTGGTGAGCTTGCCCACGGCCTGAACGCAGGGGTTACGGGCACGGTCAGCCGCGCGAGCTATGACGCTGCGCTTGGTGCAATATCGGCCTTCCCACGGGCCGACTGGCGGCTGTCGGGCAGGGTCTACGCCGGGTTGCGCTCGATCCGCTTCATGGGTTTTTCGCCCAGCGTGAGCTATAACTATACGCGCAACGCCTCGTCGCTGCCGCTGTACGAGACGAACCGTTCGCGCTTCACCTTCAATCTTGCCCGCTATTTCTGAGTAGCCATACTTGCCGTTTGCGGTGTCGCGAGCCATAGGCTCGGCACCATGAAGGTCAGGGTTATCGTCACGCTCAAGCCCGGGGTCCTCGATCCGCAGGGCAAGGCAATCCATCACGCGCTGGAAGGATTGGGGTTCGACGGCATCAACGACGTGCGCCAAGGCAAGCTGATCGAGCTCGAACTCGACGACGGCGTGACCGACACTGACCTCGACGCCATGTGTCAGCGCCTGCTCGCCAATACCGTCATCGAGAATTACCGGATCGAAAGATGACAAGGACGGCGGTCATCGTCTTCCCGGGATCGAACTGCGACCGGGACCTGGCGACGGCAATCGAATTGGTGACCGGCACCGCACCGATCATGGTCTGGCACCGCGAGACCGACCTGCCCCAGGGCCTCGACCTCATCGCCGTACCCGGCGGATTTTCCTACGGCGACTATCTCCGCTCTGGTGCGATGGCCGCGCGTTCACCGGTAATGAAGGCAGTCATTCGGGCCGCCGATGCGGGCCGCAATGTCCTCGGCGTGTGCAACGGATTTCAGGTGCTGACCGAAGCGGGGCTTCTTCCGGGCGCCCTGATGCGCAACGCCGGCATTCGCTTCATCTGCCGCGATGTGACGCTCTCGGTCGTCAACAGCCAGACGGTATTTTCAAGCCGCTATGATGCGGGCGAGAAACTCACCATCCCCGTCGCGCACCACGACGGTAATTTTTTTGCCGATGACGACACCCTCGACCGGCTGGAAGGCGAAGGTCGCGTGGTGTTTCGCTATGCCGAACAGGTCAACGGGTCGGCGCGCGATATCGCGGGCATCGTCAATGATACGGGGAATGTGCTCGGCCTGATGCCGCACCCCGAACGCATGATGGAACCCGCGCATGGGGGCGACCACGGACGGCGCCTGTTCGAAGGGTTGCTGGCTGCGGCTTAGACCGCAGCGCGAAACGGCGTGAAATTGGTATCGTCGTCGAACACATCGACGCCTTCCCGCCGCTTCAGGAAGCCGACGACGCCGTAAGTGACGGGCGTCAGGAGAATTTCCCAGCCGACCTTCAGCGCCCAGTTGGTCGCCAGAACCTGCACCACCGTCCCCGTTTCCCAAACGCCGAGAAACGCGAGCGGATAGAAGATCAGACTGTCGACCCCCTGGCCGAACAGCGTCGACGCCCAGGTCCGGGTGAACAGATATCTGCCGCGCGTCATGACCTTCATCTTGGCCATGACGAAGGCATTGACGAATTCACCCGCCCAAAAGGCCGCGACCGAGGCCAGCACGATACGCGGCACCTGGCCGAACACACTTTCATAGGCCGCCTGCCCCGTCCACCCCGGTGCGGGCGGTAGCGAGACGACGACCCATGACATGAACGCCATGAACAGCACCGCACCGAACCCGGCCCACACACAGCGCCGCGCGCGGGCGTAGCCGTAAACCTCGGTCAGAATGTCGCCGAGAAGATACGACAGCGGAAAAAACAAAATCCCCGCGCCAAAGGTGAAGCCCCAGATTTGCGCAGGCTTTGCCGCCCCGATGACGTTCGACAGCAACAGGATGGCAACGAACGCCGCCATCATGAAATCGAAATACCGAAAGCCATCATGGCCGACATCTGTCGCACGGATCGCGACCGGCTGGTCGGCGGGCCTATTCTTGTCGTCGTCGCTCATCGCTGTGGAGCCTTAACCGGTTTCGCGCTAACGGCAATCGTGACGCGCCCGTAGCTCAGCTGGATAGAGCACGAGACTTCTAATCTTGAGGCCGCTGGTTCGAATCCAGCCGGGCGCGCCACTTCCCCCTCTTAGTTATAGGTAACAACGTTTCTCTCGACCTCGACAAGGTAACGCATAGGTAGCATAACGGTGGGGTTGCAGA
>JBBRRC010000019.1:0-46151 GCA_038225385.1 Sphingomonadales bacterium
AGGCGCGGTTTCTGATCGCCTGCAAACGCCACGGCATGAACCAGCGGCGCGTTGACCTGCGTTGCGACCTGTTTCGTCCGCCTGGCGGTTCGCAGGGCGAGCTGTTCTAGCCGCGGTTAGGCGCGCGCCGTCAAAGCTAGAACCCCTTCGGCGCGGGATCGACAACGGCAAAGCCGCCCTGGCCGGCCTGCTGTACCTCGAGGGCCCGCTCCGCGACGCCATCACGGCCGAAACGAAATGCACCATCGATCCCGGAAAATCCGCCGGGATCGTTCAGCCGGCTGGTCGGGAAGGCGCTGCCGACCCGCCAGTCGCTGCCGATCCGTGCGACCAGCAGCACCGCATCATAGCCAAGGCTGGCGAGCCGGTACGGCCCCCGCCCGAAACGGACCCGGTATTTGGCGGCCAGCTGAGAATAGACGCCGTCCGAAACGCTCGCAAACCATGCCCCGCGCAATGCCGGACTCGACGCCAGGGAACCCTCGGCGTTCCACAATTCTGTGCCCAGCAGCCGTGCCGCGCCTCCTCCGTGTCCGCGGAGGAGCGGTGCCGCCTGCACCGCAATCCTCGCCGAATCGGCGATCAGCACGGCTTCGTAAGGCGATGTCCGGCTGAGTCGCGTTACGGCTGCTGCAATTGACCCTGCGCCACGATCGAACGTCTGGATTGACACGACCTGACCGCCGGCCGTCTCCACGCTGCGCAGAAAGGCGGTCGACGCGCGCCGGCCATAAAGTCCCGATGGTACCAGCCCGGCGAACTTCGTCACGCCCTTGTCGCGCGCATAGGCAACGACGCGGGCAATCGACTGGCCGGGCGTAAAGCCCATCACATAGATGCCGTTCCCGGCGACGCCAGCATCGTTGGAAAAAGTGATTACGGGAATCCGGGCGGCGCGCGCAATCGGCGCAACGGCACGAACGTCATCGGCCAGCAACGGCCCTAAAATCAGCAGGTTTCCCTCTGCAATCGCCCGCTGGGCGGCGGCGGCGGCACCCGTCGCCGTATCGTACATCGTCACACGAACGGCTTTGCCGCCCGTGTCGAGGACCGCCATGTTAGCAGCATTCGAGATCGACTCGCCGACACCCGCATTTGGTCCGGTCAGCGGCACGAGCAGGGCAACGCGGTTCCGCTCCGTATCGGTCGGGAGCGAGGGCGTAACCGGCCCGGGCTTTGTTGCGGGGGCCGGCCCCGGCGATGGGCGCGACGCCCCCTTGGGGACGACCTGACAAGCGGACAGCGTCGCCATCAGGAACAGGGCAGTCCATTTGCCCGCGCGTCGGACTTGCCGCATCGCCGCACCCTCTGCCATGACCGCCTCACCCTTTATGAACGCAACTCTCGAACCCGGCCTGTATATCGTTGCCACACCGATCGGCAATCTCGGCGACCTTACGCCCCGCGCCGGGGCGGTGCTGGCGGGCGCCGACGTACTGGCGGTGGAGGACAGCCGCGTCACGGGCAAGCTCCTCAATCACCTCGGCATCAAGCGGCCGATGATCGCCTATCACGACCACAACGCCGACGCGGTACGTCCCGGCCTCGTTGCCCGCATGGCGAGCGAATCGGTTGCGCTCGTGTCCGACGCGGGCACGCCGCTGATCTCCGACCCCGGATTCAAGCTCGTCCGCGACGCCCGCGCCGCTGGTCGCAACGTGGTCACGCTACCGGGACCGTGCGCGGCGATCGCTGGCCTGACTCTCGCAGGCCTGCCCACCGACCGGTTCCTGTTCATGGGATTTCTGCCGAGCAAGGCCAAGGCGCGGGCGGAAACCATTGCCGAGGTCGCGCGTGTCCGTGCGACGCTCGTTTTCTACGAGACCGGCCCGCGCCTGGCAGCAGCCCTCACCGCACTCGCCGAAATCCTAGGTAACCGCGACGCGGCGGTGGCACGCGAAGTTACCAAGGCCTATGAAGAATGCATAACCGGCTCGCTGGTTTCCCTCGCCGATCGCTATCGCAGCGCGCCGCCCAAAGGCGAGATCGTGGTGCTCGTCGCCCCGCCCGGCGAAGCGCTGATCACCATCGATCCTGATGTCGCCCTCGCCGAAGCGGTCGCCCGCGTCGGCGTCGCCCGTGCGGCGAGCGAAGTCGCAGATGCGACCGGCCTCGACCGGCGCATGCTTTACGCCCGCGCCCTCGAGCTTAAGGGCGCATCATGACCAGACAGCTTGCCGAACGACGCGGCCGCCGCGCGGAAACGATTGCCGCCTGGTATTTGCGGGCGAAAGGGTGGCGCATCCTCGCCCGCCGCGTCCGCACGCCGGTCGGCGAAGTCGACATCATCGCACGCCGGTTCCGCACCACCGCCTTTGTCGAAGTCAAGACGCGCGGCACCAGAGCCGATCTCGCCAATGCCGTCGACCGTCACCGCCTCAAACGCGTCGCTGCTGCCGCCTCTGCACTCGCAGCTCGCCATGCTTTCCCCGGCGGCGACGTTCGCATCGACGTGGTCCTGGTCGCGCCGGGCCGGATTCCGCTCCATTTGACCAATGTGTGGGACGGGTGACGAGCGAAAGATCGTCCGCTAGAGCCGCCCTATGACCCTCCGCGTCGCTTTCCAGATGGACCCGCTTGCTGGCCTGAACATCGCCGGTGACTCGACCTTTGCGTTGATGCTGGCGGCCCAGGCACGCGGCTATACGCTCTATCAGTATCTCGCGACCGACCTGACCTGGGAAGGCGGTCGGCTCTACACGATGGGCTATCCCGTGACGGTGCGACGCGAGCCCGGCAATCATTATGATGCCGGCGAACCCCATATCCTCGATCTCGGTCGCGACGTGGATGTCGTCTGGATGCGTCAGGACCCACCATTCGATCTGAGCTACATAACCGCAACGCATTTGCTCGAACGCATCCAGGGCGAGACGCTGGTAGCCAACGACCCGGCGAGCGTCCGCAACGCCCCCGAAAAGCTGTTCGTGCTCGACTATGCGCGGTTTATGCCGCCAACGATGATCACACGCTCGCTGGGCGCGACGCGTGAGTTCCTGAAGCAGCACGGCGCAATCGTCATCAAGCCGCTGCACGGCAACGGCGGCAAGGCCATCTTCAGGGTGGGCAGCGATGGTGCCAACCTGTCGGCGCTGATGGAGATGTTCAACACGGCCTATGTCGAGCCGCACATGGTCCAGGCGTTCCTGCCAAGCGTCGCCGCGGGCGACAAGCGCATCGTCCTCGTCGACGGCAAAGTGGCCGGTGCGGTCAACCGCCTGCCCGGCGAAGGAGAAATCCGTTCGAACCTCGCGGTCGGCGGCACGGCGGCGAAGACCGAACTGACGGCGAAAGAGGTGGAAATCTGCGCGGCCCTGGGCCCCGAGCTGAAAAAGCGCGGCCTTATATTCGTCGGCATCGATGTGATCGGCGGAGAATGGCTGACCGAGATCAACGTGACCTCGCCGACGGGCATCGTCGCCATCGACCGGTTCAACGGGACCGATACAGCGGGGATGATCTGGGATGCTGTGACAGGGCGGTTGGGGTAGCTTTGTACGTCGGGGGGAACAATGGCTTGATATCCCCTCGTAATACCGGCAGCGTCAATGTGCTCAGGCGCGGGGATGGGCGGTCCGGTAGACATCCAGCAGATGCGC
This sequence comes from Sphingomonadales bacterium, assembly GCA_038225385.1. Taxonomy (GTDB): domain Bacteria; phylum Pseudomonadota; class Alphaproteobacteria; order Sphingomonadales; family Sphingomonadaceae; genus Sphingomonas_O. The sequence continues at coordinate 3,600 of JBBRRC010000019.1, forward strand.
CGCGTCGACCGATGTGTAGATCTGGGTCGACGTCAAACTCGCGTGGCCGAGCAGTTCCTGCAACGAGCGCAAATCTGCCCCTCTGGCGAGTAGGTGCGTCGCGAAACTGTGGCGGAGCGCATGCGGGGTCGTACGGTCGGCGAGCCCGAGCCGCTGCCGCGCCACCCGTACCGAGCGCCGCACCACCGCCGGATCGAGCGGTCCACCCCGCACTCCGACGAACAGCGGATCATGCCGCTCGCGGATGTGGGGACATGCCGCGTCATAGGTTTCAATCGCATCCCTGACCTGCGGCAGCAGCGGCACCATCCGCGTCTTGTCGCGCTTGCCCGTCACCGCCATCACGTCGCTGAACGGCAGCACCGCGCGTGTCAGCCCCAGCGCTTCACCGATGCGCAAGCCTGCACCATAGAGCAGTAGCAACAAGGCCCAGTCGCGCGCCGAAACCCACGCCTCGCGGCCCTGCCCCGCGACATCCTCAAGCAATGCCATTGCCTCGGCAGGGGACACCGGGCGCGGTACGCCGCGCTTGACCTTTCCCCCGCGCATCCGTGGCATCGCCTCCGGCCCGCCGATGAAACCAACGAACGCCCGCACCGCGGACAGTTCCCGCGCCGCGCTGGCCTGGCACAGCCCGTCGGCCCGCCGCGCCGCGAGGTATGAGCGCAACTGGTGCAGATCGGGCACATCGCCCGACCCGAGGTGCTCAACCAGCCGCTCGGCGGTGGCGACATAGGCACGAACGGTATGCGGAGATCGCCGACGATCTCGCGAGAGGTGCGCCGCAAAGGCCTCGACGTTACCCAATACTCTGCCCTGTTTTCGCCCAGTCGGCCATGAACCCGGCGATCCCCTTTTCCGTGAGCGGGTGGTTGAACAGCGCACGGATGACACTGGGAGGAGCGGTCATCACATCGGCACCGATCCGCGCGCTCTCCAGGATATGAATGGGGTGACGTACGCTGGCGACCAGGATTTCCGTCTCGAACGCGTAATTATCGTAGATCAGGCGGATATCACGAATCAAATCCATCCCGTCCTGACCGATGTCGTCGAGACGACCGACGAAGGGCGAGATGAAGGTCGCCCCTGCTTTTGCCGCGAGGAGCGCCTGGGCAGGCGAGAAACACAGGGTCACATTGACCTGGCTCCCCTCCCCCGTCAGCGCTTTGCACGTCTTCAGCCCGTCGATCGTCAACGGCACCTTGATGCAGACATTATCGGCGATTTTGCGGAGTATTTCCGCTTCGCGCATCATGCCTGCATGGTCGAGCGCCACGACTTCGGCGGACACAGGCCCCTCGACCAGACCACAAATTTCGGCAACGACTTCAACAAACTGCCGCCCCGATTTGTGGATCAGCGACGGATTTGTCGTGACCCCGTCAAGCAGGCCGGTGGCGGCAAGGTCAGCGATTTCGGCGGTGTCGGCCGTGTCCACGAAAAACTTCATTCGTTTCGTTCCCATTTCTATGCGGCTAAAACGGCGCACGGGCGTTGAGCGATGCACTCTATAGTTGTCACCAAGGAGAAATCGATGCGAAAGATCATTTATGCCCTGACTCTGGCCAGCTTTGCGGTTGGCACCGCCGCTCAGGCGGACGTGGGCATCGACGCCCGTCAAGCCGACCAGCAGCGGCAGATCGATGCGGGCAAGCGCTCGGGCAAGCTAAGCCGAAGCGAGCGTGACATTCTCACCGCCGAACAACACCGGATCAAGCGGGAAGAGGGCCGGCTTCGCATGCAGGGCGGCAGCTTCAGCAACCGCGATCAGGCCCGCATCCAGGCGATGCTCGACAGTGCACAACGGCATATCGACCGGCTGAAGCATAATCGGATTCGGGGCCGGAACGGCATCCACCTGTAGGTAATCGTCCCGTAGCGGAAATTTCGATTCCATAAAGGCGGCGGCCCTTAGCGATCTTCCTAGTTTGGATCGCTTACGAAAGGGCCGCCGTTGTCGAGTTTCCGGGTTCTCATCGACGAACATGATGAGCTGGTGGTGCTTGCTCGCAAGCTGCTGGCGACGATCAATCGGGGGAGCGCGATGGCCGCGCACGCCTTTCAGATCCGTGGAACGCTATCGGAAAAATTATCTGGCCACTTCGAGTTCGCGGAAGCCAACATCTATCAGCAGTTGATGACGTGCGACGACGGTGCCGCCTCGACGGTAGCGGCCGAGTTCTGCGAATCCTCTCAGTTCCTCGCCCAGGACTGGATGATCTATCTCGCGCGCGGGCCGATCGACGCGGCGACAGCGAACTGGACGAACTTTTGCCAGGCCACGCGTGCCATCGTCGGTCGCCTGCTGCGGCGCATCACCGAGGAAAACACGCGGCTTTATCCCGCCGCTCTGCGCGCGGCCGTAATCGCGTTGCGCTGACGCTTCCCAGCGGGGACGGGACGCGGCTATTGAGCCGTGAATGTCCCGCGCCCGCGTCCTGACCCTTAACGCCGCGCTCGGACCGCTCGATTACCGTGTGCCGCGCGGGATGGAGGTTGTCCCCGGCAGCATCGTCCTTGCCCCGCTCGGCCCGCGTCAGGTCGCAGGGGTCGTCTGGGAGGCCGAACGAATGCCCTCCGACGCGGAGGTTGGCGACAATCGTTTGCGGAACCTGCTCTCGGTCTACGACCTGCCCCCGATCGCTGCGCCCTTGCGCCGCCTGGTCGAATGGACGGCCGATTATTATCTGGCAGCCCCTTCTGCCGTGTTGCGTATGGTACTCGCCAGCGCCTCGGCCCTCGACGACAAACGGATGGTCATCGAATATCGGGCGACCACAGATATACCGGCGCGGCAGACGCCGCAGCGGCGGCAGGCTCTCGAGCGTATCGGCGCGCGCCAGGGCCTTGTTCGCGAACTCGCTCTGATTGCCGGCGTGAGCGATGGCGTGATCCGCGGGCTGATCAAGGCGGGCGCGATCGAGGCAATTGCCGTCACCGTCGATGACCCCTTTGCTCGCCCCAACCCCGACCATGCCCCGCCCCGACTGTCGCCCGCGCAGAGTGATGCCGCACGGATACTGGTCGCCGATGTCGAAGCACGCGCATTTTCGCCCACCTTGCTCGATGGTGTCACCGGCTCCGGCAAGACCGAAGTCTATTTCGAAGCAATAGCCGCCGCCGTAAGGGCCGGTCGTCAGGCGCTCGTCCTGCTCCCCGAAATCGCGCTGACCGAACCGTTTCTTCGCCGGTTTGAAGCGCGTTTCGGGCATCAGCCGGTCGCGTGGCATTCGGGGCTGCGCCAGTCGCAACGCCGCCAGGCGTGGCGCGCGATTGCAAGCGGTGAAGCAATCGTCACGGTCGGTGCCCGCTCGGCGCTGTTCCTGCCCTATCGCGACCTGGCGGTGATTGTCGTCGATGAGGCGCACGAAACCAGCTTCAAGCAGGAAGACGGCGTTCATTACCATGCGCGCGACGTAGCGGTCATGCGCGGCCGTTTCGAAGCCTGTCCGGTGATCCTTGCCAGCGCGACTCCGGCGATCGAGACACGACATCAGGTCTCCCTCGGGCACTATAAGGAGGTGAAACTTCCCGGCCGCTATGGTTCCGCACTCTTGCCGAAAATCATTGCCATCGACCTGACCCAGGATCCGCCCCCGCGCGGCCGCTGGCTGGCACCACCCCTGGTCACGGCGCTCGAAGACGTGCTTGAAGGGCGTGAGCAGGCGCTGCTGTTCCTCAACCGCCGCGGCTACGCACCGCTCACACTCTGCCGCCACTGCGGACATCGCTTCCAATGCCCAAATTGCACCGCGTGGATGGTCGAGCATCGCCTGTTGGGGCGACTGCAATGCCATCACTGTGGCCACCTGCTGCCGCCCCCGAAAACCTGTCCGGAATGCGGCGAGGCCGACAGCCTGGTCGCCGTCGGCCCCGGCGTCGAACGCATCGCCGACGAGGTGGCGGCGCTGTTTCCCGACGCGCGCAGGGCGATCGTCACCTCGGACACATTGTGGTCGCCTGCCAAGGCCGCAGAATTCATGGGCCAGATGGAGGCGGGCGAAATCGATATCGTCATCGGCACGCAGCTGATTACCAAGGGCTATCACTTCCCAAATCTTACACTGGTAGGGGTGATCGACGCAGATCTCGGGCTTCAGGGCGGGGACCTGCGCGCCGCCGAACGCAGCTTTCAGCAGATTGCGCAGGTGGCAGGGAGGGCCGGTCGCGGGTCGAAGCCCGGCCGCGTTTTTGTCCAGACCCACGAACCATCCGCACCCGTCATCGAAGCCCTGGTCTCGGGTGATGCCGACGCCTTTTACGCGGCCGAAACCGAAAGCCGGCGTCAGGCCCATGCCCCGCCCTTTGGACGCCTCGCCGCGATCATCGTATCGTCCGAAGACATAGGAGAGGCGCAGTCGGCGGCCCGGGCGATCGCCAGGGCCGCACCGGTTGTCGACGGCATGGAGGTATTCGGTCCCGCCCCGGCCCCACTCGCGATGTTGCGTGGCCGGCACCGCATGCGGCTGCTGGTCCATGCGCACCGGGCGCTCGACGTTCAAAAGGTCATTCGGGGTTGGCTTGGCGATGTCGACTGGCCGCGCAGTGTCCGGGTTGAAGTTGATGTCGATCCGTATAGCTTCGCGTGAATGCCACGGGGGGAATCGTGAACATACTTAGAATCATCGTGTGTCTGTTCATGCTGACCCTAACATCTGGCGTTATCGCCAAGTGGCGGCGAGCGGTCAGCCAGCATTTTATTGTTTATGGAGAGATATCTGCCGACAGAATACAGAGTTTTACCAAAAGAATTGAGCGATTCGATGCTCTTCTCCGTTTGATGCAAACCGAAAAAGTGGAGGACGGGGGCGCGCCTCTGACGATCTTCCTCGTGCATGACACCAATTCGGTTGCGCGACTCGCGGGGAGCAGCACCGTTGCCGGGTTTTATGAGCCACAGCTATGGGGTAATTTTGCTTATGTTCCGGCTGCAGCCGAACAGGGGGAATTTGCCCTAAGCTCCCAGCAGGTGTTGTTGCACGAATACAGCCATCATTTCTTGCTGCAGTATTTTCCGAAAGGTTATCCAGCCTGGTATGTCGAGGGTTACGCAGAGTTCTTCGCGTCGACCGACATCAGCGATGACGGAACGGCCTCGATCGGCATTCCTCCCAAATATCGTTATGCCGCACTCCTGGTCGGTACGAAGATCCCGGTGACACGCCTGCTGAGTCCCGAACCGGGAAAGATGAATGGCTATGATCTTGACGCCTATTATGGCTGGTCGTGGGCCTTGTGCCATTATCTCAGCCTAAATCCGTCGCGGCCGGGTCAGCTGTCGAAATATCTGACCCTGTATGCAAGCGGCAGCGATCCCCTGGACGCGGCACGAAAGGCATTTGGTGACCTGAGCCAGCTTCAAAAGGACCTTACCGCTTATGTCTTCGCACCTCACCTCTTCTATAAAAAGATCCGGGGGCTCGATCTCGCGATCAAGCCGATAGCGGTTAGCGACCTGACACCAGACGAAGACGCCGTCCTGCCTTCCTATATCGTGATGATGCACGGATTGCAGGGTGACCACCTCAAATCGTTCGTCACCGACGCCCGCCGCAATGCCGCCCGCTTCCCGAACTCGCCGATGGCGCTCGACCTGCTGGCCGAAGGAGAGCTGGATGCTGAAAACTACGATGCCGCAACCCACGCGAACGACGCAGCGCTCGCGATACGGCCGGGCGATGCACGCTTGCTGTTGAGACGTGCGCGGATTGCCCTGGCACGACTGAAACCGGGAGAGAGTGCCGCAGACTGGCATGCCGCGCGCGTCCTTGTTGCAAAGGCAAACCACGTCGCACCCGATGATCCGTTCCCACTCGAAGTGTATTACCAGTCATTCAAGGATGAGGGGGGCGCCGTGCCTGAAATGGCCGTCGCCGGGCTCGAACGCGCACTCGACCTCGCGCCGCAAGTGCCCTTTATCCGCATGGAGGTCGGACAATTGAGGATCGGCAAGGGCGATATGGTCGGCGCAAGGCGGGTTCTCGCGCCTCTGCTCAACGATCCTCACAACAAGGAAATTCGGGACGCCGCCCGGGCGCTGCTCGACCCTCCCAAGGCAAAGCCCGATGCAGCGGCTGGGGGACAAACGGAGACCGGCAAACCGGCCTTGCCGCCCGGAAAAGTATCCTGACTCCATGACCATGTTTCTGCGCCGCCTCCTCCCGGTACTGCTGCTCGCGGCACTGCCAGCGTCGGCACAACAGAGTGCGGATATCGACGCTGTTGCCCGCAGCGTCGTCCGCGTGATCGTCGTCGAAAACGGCGATGCCGGCGCGGGCCAGGTCGGCATGGGCAGCGGTGTTGCGGTTACGCCAACGCGGATCGTGACGAACGCGCATGTCGTTGAAGCCGCGGTGGAACGTGGCGGCTTTGTCGGTATCGTCCCGTCTGAGGGGCGAAGCCGTTACGAGGGTGAGGTCATCGCGTACGACCCTGGCATCGATCTCGCCGTGATTGCCCTGAAGTCGGGACGGATCGAGCCGGCAGCGCTTTATTCGGGCGCAGTGCCCGACGGCGCGGGCGTTGCGGCGCTCGGCTACCCCTTTGGCGTCGACCGGGCCATGGCCTCCGGCGTCGACGAGGTCATTCGCCCGCAATCGCCGGTCAAATCACTCGGCCATGTCAACGGTCGCCGTGCCAACGCCCGCTTCGACACGGTCCTTCACGATGCCAATATCGGGCGAGGCAATTCAGGTGGGCCGCTGGTCGATGCCTGCGGGCGCGTCATTGGGATCAACAGCTTCCTGTCGGTCAGCGAGGGGATCGACGCGCCGTTTGCGTTTGCGATTTCGATGCGTGAACTCATCCCGTTTCTCAACAAGGCAAAGGTTGCGCCGACGATCGTTGCGACGCCGTGCCTCAGCCCGGAGGAGGCTGCCGCGCGCTCCGCTGCCCTCACTCAAGCCGAAGTTGATGCGGCCGCGATCGAGGCGCGCCACCTTGAAGGAGACGTGGCCAAGGCGGCGATCGAAAAGCAGCATATCCGCGACGACATCGCTGCCGAACGCGACAACGGCCTCGCGCTTGCCGGAGCCATGCTCATCTTCGGTGCCCTTGTCGCGGCGGGCGGCATGATGCTCCTGTCGCGCGGGGAACGGCACCGCTCCGGCTGGTCGGCGATCACGATCGGCGCTCTGCTTGCCGTGACCGCCACCGTCGTGTTCCTCGCCCGACCCAAGATGTCGGAGGCCGACGACCGTTATCTCGCCGCACATCCCGCCAGGCCCGCAGCCGTCGTCGACAGCACCGTTGGCGACGGACCGAAGCTGTGTACGATTGATGTCGACCGAAGCCGTGTGACCGTCTCTAAAACCGACGACGTACCGCTCGATTGGCGCGACGACGGCTGCGTCAACGGCAAGACACAATATGGCGCCAACGCGGGGCTTTGGAGCCGGACTTTCGTACCCGCTGGCGAGGCAACAGTCACGATCCAGACCTATGACCCGCCCCGATCGCGCTATACCGTGGAACGCTTCCTGATGAGCGCCGACGCCATGGACCACGCCCGCGCTATTCGCAGCACCTACAAGAACAATGCCTGTACCGCCGACCCCGCCCAGCGGCAGTCTGTCGCCGATATGGAGAGTGCAGTCCGCGCGGTACTGCCGCAACAACCCAATGAGCGGCTGGTTTATACATGTCGGCCAGTCGTCAGGCCTTAGCCTCGCGCCTGAGCAATTCGGCTTTGCGATCCAGCCCATAGGCATAGCCGCCGAGCGTGCCGTCGCTGCGGATGACGCGGTGGCAGGGGATGAGCACGGCGACATTGTTCGCGCCATTCGCGCTCCCCGTCGCCCGGACTGCCCCTGGTTTGCCGACGGCTGCGGCGATCTGGGCATAGCTGCGGGTCTCGCCGGGCGGGATGCGGCGCAGTTCCTGCCAGACGGCCTGTTGAAAGGCGGTACCGGCCACATCAAGCGGCAGGTTGGGCATCGTGGCTGGCCGCTCGCATGCTGCGACTGCGCCGGCGACCAGTTCGGCCATCGCCTCGCCTCCCACCTCGATTGTTGCATTCGGGAAGCGGCGGGTTAGCACACTGGCGTCTTCGTCGAACGACAGACGGCATATCCCCTTTTCGGTCGCCGCCAGCAACATCTGACCGAGAACAGTATCGATGATCGCATAGCGGATCGTCACGCCCGCGCCGCCGCGCCGCCACGCCGATGGCGTCATTCCCAGCCGGTCGGGCGTATCGGCATAAAAGCGGCTCGCGCTTTCATAGCCCGCGTCATAGATCGCCTCGGTCACTGTGGTCGCGCTGGTCAGCACGGTTTCGGTCCGTTTTGCCCTCAGCGCGCGGGCATAGGCAATCGGCGTCACGCCGACATCGCGTTTGAACAGCCGGTGAAAATGATGCGGCGTATAGCCTACGCGCCGCGCTAGCTCCTCGAGCACCGGCAATGCCTCGTCTGCCTCGATCAGTGCTACCGCCCTGGCAACCGCCTCACAATCGCGCCCCACCTCGTCGGGGCGGCAACGCAGACAGGCGCGGTAGCCTGCGGCGCGCGCGCCCTCCCCGTCGGCAAAATATTCGACGTTCTCGGGTCGCGGATGCTGGGCCGGACATGATGGCTTGCAATAGATGCCCGTCGTCCGGACCGCACCGACGAAGGTCCCGTCGAACGCCCGGTCGCGCGCCGAAAAGGCCGTCCATGCCTCCGTGGGATCGATCATCATCATATCCGGTCCACTCGCGCGGCAAAACATCCCGGCGCGGCGTTGTGCGCATGGATATAGGCAATGACGTCGTTCGCGAAAAGCGCACGTATTTTCGCATCGGCCTCGCCTGGCGCGGCCAGCGCGGCATTCCTCAGCATTCCCTGGGCATCGAACGCCCGCAGCGCAAGCGTGCGCCCGTCGAAGACAGGTGGAATCGAGCCGACATGCTCGGCACGTTCCGTCGCCCCCTCTCGCACATAGATCGCGTAGGCTGACCGATAGGGAGTAGCGACATCATGGCTGACATGGTTGAGCAAGATAAGCGTTTCCCCCGGTTCGGCGTCCTGAAGCGTAACGCGACACGGATAGCCGGGCTTTGCGTTCGCCGTGACGCGGACGGCCCCTGCGGCGCTTAGGGTCGCGTCGTCCTGTCCGAACAGAGGGGCGAAGATTTCGGGTGCGAGTCCGGAGATGCGATAAGTCATGAGAGGCTCCCTTGGTGGCAGGAGCGGTATAGGGCATGGGGCCGGCGCGGGCCTCCCGCGGCTTGCGGTCAAACTCGCGCTGCTCAGGCTGCCTTCACGGTGGTGAACAGCGCCGTTACTTCGCGCCTCAGATGTTCCGACTGTGATGCGACCTCGTCGGCTATCGCGAGCAGGTCATTCGCGGTGTAGCGCGCCGCTTCCGCGCGATTGCGCAGGATACCGATACCGTTCGCCGCCTCGTCGCTGCCACTTTCAACCGATGCGATCGCGTCGGCGATTTCCCGGCTCGCCACGCTTTGCTGATCGACGGCATCAGCGATGATCGCGGCGGACCCGTCGAGCGAGGCGACCAGGCCGTCAATGACCTCGCTCGAACTGGCTACGTGGCGGGCGGTATCCCGCATCCGGACCAGCCGGGCATCGATTTGTCCTGCTGCATCGCGCGTCTGACGGGCCAGGGTCTTCACTTCCTCGGCGACCACGGCAAAGCCGCGCCCCGCATCCCCCGCACGCGCCGCCTCGATCGAAGCGTTCAGCGCAAGCATATTTGTCTGCCGCGCGATCATATCGATCAGGTCGAGCGCACCCGACACTTCCCCGACCAGGGCGTCGAGGCTGTTTGCCCGCGCATGGTTTGCAACCGTCTGTTCGCGAACGGTCGTTACCCGGGTCCGTGCACCGATGGCCGAATCCCGAATGTGGGTAATCGCTTCGGCGAGCGCCTGCCCGTTGGCGGAAATGGTTCGCAGCCCTGACGCTGTCTGGTCGGCAAGGGTCGCCGCAGCGAGCGAGTCCGTTTCTGCCGACCCGGCGCGCTGCGACATTGCTGCGGCGGCATCGCGCATCCGCCCACCCGCCTGGGCCAGACCGGCCACGATTCGGGTCAGGTCATGGTCGAACCGTTGAAACAACGTGTCCAGCTGTGCGCCGCGCTCGGCGCGCGCGCGGTTTTCGGCATGTTCCTTTTCGCGCAGTTCCAGCTCGACCCGGCGCGCCTCCTCGGCGGCCTGCCGCGCGTGTTGCGCCCGCGCGGTCGCGCTTTGGAGCGCGCGGGCAATGTCGCCGATCTCATCGGCCCGGTCGGTACAGGGTATATCGCCCCTCAGCGTGTCCAGATCGAGCGATTTGGTCGCGTCAGCGAGCGCAGCGAGGGGCGCATTGATCTCGCGCGCGGCAACGCGCGAACCCCACCATCCGATCGCCCCGGCCGCCGTGGCGAGCACCCCCGCGAGCAGGTAATTGCCCAGGATCACGCGTTCGAGCAATATCCGTTCGGCATCCGCGTCGGCCTGCAAATCCGCGATGAGTGTCGCGCTTGACGAAGCCAGCGGGTCGACCGCCGCATACATGGGGCCGCTCACGAAGAAGTCGAGGTCATCGAGGCGGTGCGCCTTGAGCAGCTTGATGAGGCCATTGGTCGCCTCATGCGCGGCGTCGATCGATTGAGCGACGACCGCGAGCTTGGCGGCATTTCGTCTGTCGACGGCGGCACGGTGCAGTTGCGACCAGGCGACGTCGGCACGGTCACGGGCCGTCTCGACGGCGATGACGGCTCCGTCGGCAGTTAAATTGCCACTCCGCACCTTTTGCGCGATCGTCAGGGCTTCACGATAGCCGTTCGATGCCGTTTGGAGCGCGTTGATCGGGTCCATCCGGTCACGGACCAGCGTGGCGACGCTGGCATGGGTCATGGCGGTGCCGCCGACGAGCGCCAGGGCGAGCGCAACCTGCATCGCGATCGACATGCCGACAATCAGCCGAACCCGAGCCTTCAGCGTCGAATCGAGTTTCAGCCAGCGCCGCAGCCGCTCTTCAAAACTCCCTGCCGCCACGCCGTGCTCCCCGCAGATCAAATTGTGAACTGCATAGGAAGACAACGGCAAAGATAAGGTAAAATTATTGTTACAGTTTGGCGTAATCGAGTGCCTTAAGTGTTCGCCTCGAACAACGCCAGGGTCCGCTTGCGCGCCAGGTCCGCACTGGCCTCGTGGTAATCCTTGCGGCGGTCAGAATTGAACCCGTGCCCGGCCTCATAAACGTGGATCGTGGCGAGCGGATGGTGCCGGGCGATCAGTGCTTCGACGCCCTCCATCGGAATACCGCTATCGTAACGACCAAAGTGCGCGATCGTCGGAATTTTCGGCGCATCGTCGATGAACATCGTCGGGACCTGGCTACCGTAATAGGCTGACGCGGCCGCCAGACCGTCCAGTGTCGCTGCGGCTTTCCACGCGACCGAACCGCCATAGCAATAACCGACGATGCAGACGGGACCATCGGGCTTCAGGGCGTCGATGCAGGTCTGAACATCGTCGATCGACAGCGAAAACGGGTGAAGCTGGCGGGCCAGTTCGACCGCGCGCGCAAACCCTTCACCACTGTAATCCGCTCTGAATCCCGGATGCTCACGGTCGAAAAGTGCCGGGGCGAGCACCTCATAACCGTCAGCCGCGTAACTATCGCAAAGGTCGGCAATGTGCTCGGTCAACCCGAAAATCTCCTGAACCAGCACCAGTCCTCCCTTGCGGGCCCCTGATGGCCGGGCACGATAGACCTCGATTTCCGCGCCATCGGACATCGTCATTTTCTCGATTGCACCCGCCATATCCGGACTCCGCATGAATGTTCTGGTCGCAACGCCCTACCCCTCTGCCTTGCATCGCAGCAAGGTCGATGCTAGGCGCGCGCCATCCCGGGCACCGGTGCTTTGTGAAGCGTCACCGCGCGGGCTAATTTATTATTTCGGCCGCCGATTTAGGCCAGCTTCTGAGGACGTTTCGCGCGTGGATAATTCCAGCGGTATTCAGGCCAGCCTGGCGGGGCGGTACGCCAGCGCGCTCTTCGATCTGGCGCGGTCGGGCAAGGCCGTCGCTGATGTCGAAGCCAGCCTTGCGACACTCGAACAGGCGATGACCGACTCCCCCGACCTGAAGCGGCTCATTGGCAGCCCGCTGGTTTCACGTGGTCAGGCGGCAAGCGCGATAAAGGCGGTCGGCGAGACGCTTCGCCTCGACGCGCTGACGACGAAATTTCTTGGAGTTCTCGCCTCCAACCGGCGCTTGCGCGAAACCTCGGCCGTTATCGCTGCATTTCGAACGCTTGCCGCCAATTTGCGTGGCGAGACGACGGCCCAAGTCACGACGGCCCATCCGCTGACGGGCGAGCAAGTGACGGCGCTCAAGGCCAAGCTCAAAGGCCGCGTCGGTCGTGACGTCGCCATCAACATGACGACCGATCCTGCAATTCTTGGAGGGCTGATCGTCAGGATCGGCTCGCAAATGATCGATGCGTCGATCCGCACGAAACTCAACACCCTCGCGCACGCGATGAAAGGCTGAATTACCGATGGATATCCGCGCCGCTGAAATCTCCCGCGTTATCAAGGACCAGATTGCGTCCTTTGGCACGGAAGCCGAAGTTTCCGAAACAGGCCAGGTCCTTTCGGTCGGCGACGGTATCGCGCGCATTCACGGCCTCGACAATGTTCAGGCCGGGGAAATGGTCGCGTTTGCGAACGGCGTTCAGGGCATGGCGCTCAACCTCGAGGCCGATAACGTCGGCGTCGTGATCTTCGGCTCGGACTCGGAGATCAAGGAAGGCGACGTCGTCAAGCGGACCGGCACCATCGTCGATGTCCCCGTCGGCAAGGGATTGTTGGGCCGCGTTGTTGACGGCCTCGGCAACCCGATCGACGGCAAGGGGCCGATCGTCAGCGACCAGCGCTCGCGCGTCGAAGTGAAGGCACCAGGCATCATCCCGCGCCAGTCCGTCCACGAGCCTGTGCAGACGGGTCTCAAAGCACTCGACGCGCTGGTCCCCGTCGGTCGCGGTCAGCGCGAACTCATCATCGGTGATCGCCAGACCGGCAAGACGGCGGTCGCCATCGACACCTTCATCAACCAGAAGGCCGGGCACGCCGGCACCGACGAGAGCCAGAAACTCTACTGCATCTACGTGGCCATCGGACAGAAGCGTTCGACCGTCGCGCAGATCGTCCGGGCGCTCGAAGAATCCGGCGCGATGGCATATACGATCGTCGTCGCCGCCACCGCCTCGGAACCCGCGCCACTCCAGTTCCTCGCGCCCTATACCGGCTGCGCGATGGGCGAATATTTCCGCGACAACGGCATGCACGCCGTCATCGTCTATGACGATCTGTCGAAACAGGCGGTCGCCTATCGCCAGATGTCGCTGCTGCTGCGCCGCCCGCCGGGTCGTGAGGCCTATCCCGGCGACGTCTTCTACCTGCATAGCCGCTTGCTCGAGCGTGCGGCAAAAATGAACGACGCCAACGGCAGCGGATCGCTGACCGCGCTGCCGATCATCGAGACGCAGGCGGGTGACGTGTCGGCCTATATTCCGACCAACGTGATTTCGATCACCGACGGCCAGATCTTCCTCGAAACGGACCTGTTCTATCAGGGCGTCCGTCCCGCGATCAACGTTGGCCTCTCGGTGTCGCGCGTCGGCTCCGCCGCGCAGACCAAGGCGATGAAAAAGGTCAGCGGATCGATCAAGCTCGAACTGGCGCAATATCGCGAGATGGCGGCGTTCGCACAGTTCGGCTCAGACCTCGATGCCTCGACGCAAAAGCTGCTCAATCGCGGCGCGCGCCTGACCGAGTTGCTTAAGCAGAAGCAATATGCGCCGATGCCGTTCGAGGAACAGACCGCGTCGATCTTTGCGGGGGTCAACGGTTATCTGGATACCGTGCCCGTCACCGACGTCACGCGTTACGAGGAAGCGATGCTCGCCGACCTCCGCGCGAACCACGCCGGCGTCCTGACGAAGATCCGCGAGACCAAGGACCTGGGCGACGACGCCAAGGCCGGGCTGAAGTCCGCGCTCGATGCATTTGCGAAGACGTTTGCATAGATAAATGGCCAGTCTCAAAGCCCTCAAAATGCGGATCGGCTCGGTGAAGTCGACGCAGAAGATCACCAAGGCGATGAAAATGGTCGCCGCGGCGAAACTGCGCCGCGCGCAGGAAGCGGCCGTGGCTGGTCGACCCTATGCCGAGAAGCTCGAGGCAGTGATGTCGAGCCTCGCCGCCAAGGTGACGGTCAGCGCGTCGTCGCCGAAGCTGCTCGCGGGCACCGGCAAGGACCAGGTCCACCTGATCGTCGTCGCCACGTCGGAGCGGGGCCTGGCAGGAGCGTTCAATACCAACATCGTCCGCGCCGCGCGTGCCAAGGCGGTCGCGCTGGAAGCGGCTGGCAAAACCGTGCGCTTCTACCTGGCCGGAAAAAAGGGGCGCGTGCTGAAACGCTTCTACCCGAGCCAGATCGCGCATTATCAGGAAGTCGGCCACATCAAGAACGTGACTTTCGCCGACGCGCAAATCGTCGCCGAGGACCTCATCGCTCGTTATGAGGCCGGCGAATACGACGTCGCCCACCTGTTCTTCGCCAAGTTCCAGTCGGCTCTCGTGCAGCATCCGACGGGAATTCAGATCATTCCCGTACCGCTTGCCCCAGCCACGGTAACGGTGGCCGGCGCGCAGGCGTCGGTCGAGTACGAACCCGACGAGGAGACGATTCTCGCCGACCTCCTCCCCCGCAATGTCGCGATCCAGATTTTCCGCGCGATGCTCGAGAACGCCGCCTCCGAACAGGGCAGCCGCATGACCGCGATGGACAATGCGACGCGCAACGCGGGCGACATGATCAACAAGCTGACGATCATCTACAACCGCACGCGTCAGGCCGCGATCACGACCGAACTGATTGAAATCATCGCTGGCGCGGAAGCGCTGTAGCAGAGTCAACCCAGCGCCCAGACGCTCTAAATTCGACTGAAAGCAGGAACGAACATGGCAACCGCAGCCCCCACGACCGAGAAGCCCGCCCGCAAGCCGCGCGCACCCAAGGCGACCGCAAGCACACCGACGACCGCCCCCGTCCAGACGTCGAACAACGTCGGCGCGATTTCGCAGGTCATCGGCGCCGTCGTCGACGTGACGTTCGAGGATCAGCTGCCCGCGATTCTGTCAGCGCTTGAAACCATGAACAACGGTCAGCGTATTATCCTCGAGGTGGCGCAGCATCTCGGTGAGAACACCGTCCGCACCATCGCGATGGACGCCACCGAGGGCCTGACCCGCGGCCAGCGCGTCGTCGACACCGGGTCGCAGATCCGCATGCCGGTCGGCCCGATGACGCTCGGTCGCATCATGAACGTCATTGGTGAGCCGATCGACGAACGCGGCCCCATCGGCGCGACGCAGACCGCACCCATCCACGCCAAGGCCCCCGAATTCGTCGACCAGTCGACCGAGAGCGCGATCCTGGTCACCGGTATCAAGGTTATCGACCTGCTCGCGCCCTATGCCCGTGGCGGCAAGATCGGGCTCTTCGGGGGCGCGGGAGTCGGCAAGACCGTCCTGATCCAGGAGCTGATCAACAACATCGCCAAGGGGCACGGCGGCGTGTCGGTGTTCGCCGGGGTCGGTGAGCGCACGCGCGAAGGCAACGACCTGTACCACGAATTCCTCGACGCAGGCGTTATCGCCAAGGATGCCGACGGCAATCCGACACCCGAGGGGTCGAAAGTGGCGCTGGTGTTCGGCCAGATGAACGAGCCGCCCGGTGCCCGCGCCCGCGTCGCGCTGTCGGGCCTGACCATTGCCGAGTATTTCCGCGACACCGAGGGGCAGGACGTTCTGTTCTTCGTCGACAACATTTTCCGCTTCACGCAAGCAGGGTCCGAAGTGTCGGCGCTGCTCGGCCGCATCCCCTCGGCAGTCGGCTACCAGCCGACGCTATCGACCGACATGGGCGCGCTGCAGGAGCGCATCACCTCGACCAACAAGGGGTCGATCACGAGCGTCCAGGCGATCTACGTGCCCGCCGACGATCTGACCGATCCGGCACCTGCAACCTCGTTCGCTCACCTTGATGCAACGACGACGCTCAACCGCGCGATCTCGGAACTGGGCATCTACCCTGCGGTCGATCCGCTCGACTCCACCTCGCGCGTGCTGACCCCCGCCGTCGTTGGGCAGGAGCATTACGACACCGCGCGCCGCGTTCAGGAAACACTGCAAAAGTATAAATCACTGCAGGACATCATCGCCATCCTGGGCATGGATGAGCTGTCCGAAGAGGACAAGCTCGTCGTCAGCCGCGCGCGCAAGATCCAGCGTTTCCTGAGCCAGCCGTTCCATGTCGCGGAGGTCTTCACCGGCATCCCCGGCAAGTTCGTGCAGGTCGAGGACACGGTGAAATCGTTCAAGGCGGTCGTCGATGGCGAGTATGACCATCTGCCCGAGAGCGCCTTCTACATGGTCGGCGGCATCGAAGAGGCGGTCGCCAAAGCCCAAAAGATGGCCGCGGAGGTTTAAGCGCTGCCGATGGTCGCTGAATACCCTCTGGTTTTCACGCGACTGGTCGAAGCGGGAATCGCCGTTTTCCTGCTGATTTCCGCGTTCGATATTCACAAGGCCCGGCGCCGACCATGGCAGGAGGTCGACAAGGGATTCGACGATTTGGCGTATCGCGTCTTCAGGCAGGCGCACCAGCCGCTCTGGCTGTATGCCGTGGCTTTTCCGTTCGTTGCGGTCAATTTCGGGTCAATGATCGCGATGCTGTGGGGTTATACGACCGACGTCCGCTGGCCTTTTGCCATATCGATCGCCGGCATCGTGCTGATGGACCTGGTCGGGTGGAAAACGGTCATCTATCGCGATCTCTGGTCGGATATCCTGACCAAGGTCGGTTATATCATCGGTGGCGTGCTGCTAACATTTCTGTTCGTAAAGGCTTGATTGCAATGGCTGATCTCAATTTCGAACTCGTTACTCCGGAGCGCGCGCTGGTCTCCACGACCGCGTACATGGTCGAAATTCCCGGCAGTGAAGGCGACATGGGCATTCTCGCTCATCACGCCCCGGTCATGACGACCATCCGCGACGGCGAAATCCGCGTTTACAAGGACGCCAGCACCGTCAGCCAGCGGATCAGCGTTGCTGGCGGTTTCGCCGAGGTCAACGAGCGCGGACTGACGGTGCTGGCCGAACAAGCGACGCTGATCGCCTAGGCGACAACCTCGGCTTTCAGTTTTTCGAACTCGGCACCCATTTCCTCGCGTTCGTCGTCTTCGAAATTATCCTCGACGTCGTCGAAAATCTTGTCCTCTTCTTCCTTGATGTGATGCTTCAGGATTTCCTGCATCACCTGCGCCTCGGCTCGCCACTCGGTCGACAGGGGATCGGCCCCGGCCTTCAGCTTGTTGAGCAACGTTTCTGCGAGCATATGCTCGGTATAGCCCTCATGGGCGTCGATTTCGGTATCTTCGTCGCCCGTTTCGATCAGCGCGTCGTAGACCACCTTCTCCTCGGCCTTGGAGTGGCGCGCCAGCAGTCCGGCGAACGTTTCGAACGTTGAGCGGATTTGCTGTGCATCGTCGCTCGAGACGATCGTCTCAAGCAATTCCTTCAATTCATTGTGGTCCTGCTTCAACGCCTTGGTGATTTCCATGCTTGCCTCCTTGGCTGTGGTCCATCGCTGAAACGGACAGACACAAGCGGAGTTGCGTACCCGGCAGAATAAAGAGTATGTTGTGCGCAAGGCCAGCACCGGGCGATTAGGATATCGTCAAGGTTTCCGGGCTATTCACTTTGTCTCGCCATCGCCTTTTGTGTGGCACCCATTGTTTCGGGGCGAAGATATGAGTGCATTCGGGAAGCGCGGTGGAATCGGCGGAACGGGTGGCCAGCGGCCAGCATTCGGCGTCGCACGGCCCATGCACGGTCCCGGCGGTGCCAGCGCATCCCCGGTAGAGGGCGGAAGCCAGTTTCCGCCGATCAATTCAGTACCCCTTCCCGGCCATGATTCGTCTCCACAATCGTCGACGGCGCCATCGAGTTCGCAAGATGCGATGACGCGCCTGAACGACCGGCAAACCGCCGAAATGGAGATTCAGCCGAAGGCCGAGGGTTTCGAGGCCAGCGTTCACAAGATCAAGGAACAGGTGTTGCCACGCCTGCTCGAACGGATCGATCCGGAAGCCGCGGCAACACTCGACAAGGACGAGCTCGCCGAGGAATTCCGGCCGATTATCGGCGAAGTCCTGGCCGAACTGAAATTCACGCTCAATCGCCGCGAGCAGTTCGCGCTGGAAAAAGTGCTGGTCGACGAGCTGCTTGGGCTCGGTCCGCTCGAAGAATTGCTCGCCGACCCGACGATTACCGACATCATGGTCAATGGGCCCGAGCAAACCTATATCGAAAAGAAGGGCAAGCTCACGATTGCCCCGATCCAGTTCCGCGACGAGGAACATCTGTTTCAAATCGCGCAGCGCATCTGCAATTCGGTCGGCCGACGCGTCGATCAGACCACGCCACTGGCCGACGCCCGCCTGAAAGACGGCTCGCGCGTCAACGTGATCGTGCCGCCGCTGTCGCTGCGCGGCACGGCGATCTCCATCCGTAAGTTTTCGGCCAAGCCGATCACGCTGGACATGATGGCCAAGGGCGGGTCGATGTCCGACAAGATGGCGACCGCGCTCAAGATCGCGGGTGCCAGCCGGTTCAACATCGTGATCTCGGGCGGTACGGGCTCGGGTAAAACGACGATGCTCAACGCCCTGTCAAAGATGATTGATCCGGGCGAACGGGTGCTGACCATCGAAGATGCTGCGGAACTTCGCTTGCAGCAGCCGCACTGGCTACCGCTCGAAACCCGCCCGGCCAACCTCGAAGGTCAGGGCGCGATCACTATTCGCGATCTGGTTATAAACGCCCTGCGTATGCGGCCGGATCGCATCATTCTCGGCGAAATTCGTGGATCCGAGTGTTTCGACATGCTCGCGGCGATGAATACCGGCCACGATGGGTCGATGTGTACGCTCCACTCCAACTCTCCACGCGAAGCTATCGCGCGTATGGAGAACATGGTGATGATGGGCGAGATCAAGATTCCCAAGGAAGCGATCTCGCGCCAAATCGCCGACTCGGTCGACCTGATTGTTCAGGTAAAGCGCCTTCGCGACGGTTCGCGCCGTGTCACCGACATCACCGAAGTCGTTGGCATGGAAGGCCCGGTGATCGTCACTCAGCAGCTGTTCAAATTCGAATATCTCGAAGAAAGCGCCGATGGAAAGATCATCGGGGAATACCGGGCGATGGGTTTGCGGCCTTATACGCTTGAGAAAGCAAAACAATACGGCTTCGACCAGCCATTCCTCGAAGCCTGCCTCTGATCGACCTTGGCCGGGGGGCCAGCGCGCTCTGCTCTTCGTGAGCGGAGCGCGCCTTTCACCCTAGAACTTTACGCCGACTTCCACGCCCCATGTGCGCGGTTCGTTGACGAACCCCGTCAGGTTGTTGAAGTCGATACCGCCGACGGCCGAAGTATCGTCAGTGATGTTCCGCACAAAGCCCGCCAGGTCGAAACGCTCGGTCTTGTAACCGATGCGCAGCCCACCCTCGAGCAGATGGTCATCCTGAAATTCGACGGAGTCATAGAGGAAGAAATTGATCTTCGACCGATACGCCCAGTCGGTGTAGGCATAAACCTCGCCGTTGCCGACCGGTACGCCGTAGCGTGCCGTCCAGTTTGCGATCCAGCGCGGGCTTTGCGGCAAGCTGTTACCGTTGATGTTGACGATCGCTGCTGAAAACGGCGCGGCAGGCACGACGATGGGATCGAGTATCGTACACAGCGATACATTGGGGAACGTGTCGACACGGACGGCGCCACACGCCGCAGTTGTCAGGCCCGGATCACGAATTTCCGTGTGATTGTAGCTCAACCCCGCAGTCAGCAGCAGCTGGGGCACCGGCTTCAGTTCGAGGTCGGCCTCGAACCCGTAACCGCGCACATTCTTGGCATTGATTAGGCGATTGGCATTCACACCCCCACCAACCGCGGTCAGCTGGGCATTGTCGAGATCGTAGAGGAACCCGCCGAGGTTGAAGCGGCCACGTCCTTCCATAAACGTCGTCTTGATGCCGGTTTCATAGGATTGGATCGTCTCCGACTTGCCAACCGTCACACCGTCTTCAAGCGGCGTTGCCGTGGCGGGCGGGAACAGGATGCGGCCCTGGATGCTGGGCGCACGATAGCCCTTGGCTACGCGTGCATAAAGCTTGACGTCGTCCGACGCCGCGTAGGTCGCGCTGATATCCCAGGTGATATTGTCGTCCTTGACCGACCGGCGCACGGTGCCGAGCGGGCTCTGAAGGAAATTGGGGAACTGGGTGTCCTTGCTGCGGACGACGACATAGTCGCGCTTGTCGTTGTTATAGCGGATACCGCCGGTGACGCTCAACGCGTCGGTCAATTTGTAGGTGAGTGAGCCGAATACGCCATAAGCCTTGCTGGACTGGTCCTGCGCGACGACGATATTGACGCCTCCGGGAGCGTTGTTGGGATCGCCCAGCGTCGAATAATTCTCACTCAATATGCTGAGCTGCTCGTCGAAGTAAAAGAGTCCCGCCTGATAGCTGAGCGGCCCGCTCGTGTTGCTCTGAACGCGGAATTCCTGGGTGAATTGCTTCAGACGCGGCACACTGTCGCGGGTTTCGGCCGTGAACGGAATGTATCCCGGACCGGTCAGGTTCGGCGGCAGGAAACTAGCCCCATAGCCGCCATCGACATCGCCGACCGACGTGGCATTGCCGTCCCAATAGCTCGTTACCGAAATCAGCGAGACCGGACCGGCATCATAGCTGA
The DNA here is from genome assembly GCA_038225385.1 of Sphingomonadales bacterium. Taxonomy (GTDB): domain Bacteria; phylum Pseudomonadota; class Alphaproteobacteria; order Sphingomonadales; family Sphingomonadaceae; genus Sphingomonas_O. The sequence continues at coordinate 24,424 of JBBRRC010000019.1, forward strand.
TCCTGCTCGACAGGTTCCATGTTTCAACGTGCTGGTCGTTCTTGCCATCGACCGAAACCTGATCGCGCACGAAATTGGAATTCAGCCCTTCCTCGCCGCGGGTGAAGACATTTGCACGGAACAGCCGCGCGGTGCCGTCGAGCGTGCGATATTGGCCCCCCAGCAGAATATCGAGCTGATCCGTAGGCTTGATACGCAATTGCGCGCGTGCGGCGAATTCCCGGTAGCCCTCGAACCGGTTTTTCGTCGTGCCGCTGGGCAACACATTATCAACATAGCCGTCCTGGCGCTGATACAGTGCCGACAACCGCAGACTTACTATGTCCGACAGTTTGGTGCCGACGGCACCCTGTGCGTCGATATTGTTGTGACTGCCGTACGACACACGGCCGTATCCGTTCAGATCGGCTCCGGGTTTTACCGAATCGAACTTGACGATACCCGCTGTCGTATTGCGACCGAACAGCGTCCCCTGCGGCCCGCGCAACACCTCAACCCGGTCGAGGTCGAAAACAGGGAAACCCTTCAGGATCGGGTTTTCAAGAACGACATCGTCATACACCAGGCTGACCGGCTGGGATGCGTTGAAATCGAAATCGGTGTTGCCAAGGCCGCGGATATAAAAGCGCGGAAAGGTACGCCCGAACGACGATTCGACGATCAGGCTGGGCACGCGCCCCGACAGGAAACGAATATCCTGTCCCGCAGCCGCAATGTTATCGAGCTTTTCGCCGCTTACCGCCGTGATCGACAGCGGCACGTCCTGAAGGTTCTCCTCGCGGTGCTGCGCGGTCACGACGATTTCGCCGAGGCCCTGGTCTGCGGCGGGCGGTGTCTGCGCAAATACCGGAGCAGCGGTGCCGGACAGCAGCATCGCTGCTGCAACGCGAAAGCGGGAAATGTTGGTCATGGGGGATCGAATGCTCCGGATGCGGGGCGCCCACGGACGGGCACGGATTGCAGGAATACGCGGTGAAAGCACTAAGTCCGGTGCGTGAAGGTCACTGACGTCATGGTCAAGCGAGCCGCTGCCCCGGCATGACAATTCTACGACATTTTTGCCGAAGCGTTGCGCAGGTGCAACATAGCCGAACGTGGCCGGGTCACTTGTCGAGCTTGTCCACCTTGGCCTGCAGTTCGGCAATCTGCGCTTTCAGCGAATCGATCTCGGTGCTTTTCGTCTCGCCTTTGCGACCTGGCACGAAGGCACTCGCCGCCGCCTCGAACATCGCCATATTTCGCTTGGCCAGTTCGGCGAACGGGCCATTCTCGAATGCCCCCTTCATTGCGTCGTTGAATTGCGCCTGGTTGCGTCGGAATGCGTCCATCGAGGCTTCCAGATATTGGGGCACCATGCCCTGCATCGAGTCGCCGTACATCGAGATCAGCTGGCGCAGAAAACCGGAGGGGAGCAGCGTCGACCCCTTCCCTTCTTCATCCATGATGATCTGGGTGAGGACGTTGTGCGTGATATCCTCGTCGGTCTTGGCATCGACAACGTTGAACTCACGCCCTTCGCGCGTGAGTTGGGCGAGATGATCGAGCGTGATGTAGCTGGAGGTCTCGGTATTGTAGAGCCGCCGGTTGGCATATTTCTTGACGATCACCGGCGATCGATCGCCGCTCTGCTCTTGCGTTGCCGTAGTCGCCATAGTGTCCGATTCCCCGCCAAAAAACTAATGTAGCACCCAATATTGCTGCGCAGCAACATGGGTATGTGGCATTGCGGCGGCGACTGCTCTAAGCGACAGAGAGATATCTCCGGAGAAAACGCCATGACCGACGTCGTCATCACCGCTGCCCGCCGCACGCCCGTCGGCAGTTTCCTTGGCAGCTTTGCAGGCGTTCCTGCCCACGAACTGGGCCGGACAGCGATCATCGCAGCGCTGGAAAGCGCCGGTGTCGATCCACAGGAAGTCTCCGACGTCATCCTTGGCCAGGTCCTGACCGCCGCTCAGGGCCAGAATCCCGCGCGACAAGCGGCAATGGCAGCAGGGATTCCCAAGGAAGTCGCTGCCTTTGGCGTAAACCAAGTATGCGGCTCGGGGCTACGCGCCGTCGCCCTTGCTTCGCAGGCCATCCAGGCCGGCGACGCAACGATCGTCGTTGCCGGCGGGCAGGAAAGCATGTCGCTCAGTCCGCATGCCCAGTCGCTGCGACCGGGCACCAAAATGGGCAATCTGGAACTCGTCGATACGATGATCAAGGACGGCCTGACCGACGTCTTCAACAATTATCATATGGGAATCACGGCAGAAAATCTGGCCGAGCAATATCAGATCACGCGCGCGATGCAGGACGCCTTTGCTGCAAGGTCACAGAATAACGCATCGGCTGCGCGAGCAGCCGGCCGCTTTGCCGACGAAATCGCGCCGGTCACCGTCAAGGGGCGCAAGGGCGACACGATCATCGACGCCGACGAATTCATCCGCGACGGTGTTACGGCAGAATCGCTGGCCGGCCTTCGTCCTGCCTTCAAGCGAGACGGCACCGTGACCGCGGCAAACGCCAGCGGCCTCAACGATGGTGCAGCCGCACTCGTGTTGATGTCGGCTGATGAAGCCGTGCGCAGGGGAGCACCGGTCCTCGCGAGGATTGCGGGTTGGGCAACAGCGGGCGTCGATCCCTCGATCATGGGCATCGGCCCCGTCCCTGCCACCCGGCGCGCGCTTGAAAAGGCGGGCTGGAGTATCGCCGACCTCGATCTAATCGAAGCCAATGAAGCCTTCGCCGCTCAGGCCCTGTCGGTCGGCAAAGAACTCGGCTGGGATCCTGACAAGGTCAACGTCAACGGCGGCGCAATCGCCATCGGTCATCCGATCGGAGCGAGCGGCGCACGCGTGTTGACGACGCTGCTCCACGAGATGAGCAAGCGCAACGCGAAACGGGGACTGGCGACGCTGTGTATCGGCGGCGGCATGGGCATCGCCCTGGCGGTTGAACGAGGCTAGCGCCAGCGCCGGTCGAAGCGTGAACCGAGACCGGTCAGCAGTTCGTATTGGGACAATCCGGAAGCCCCGGCGGCGGCCGGCAGATAATAGTCGATGCCCACCCAGTCGCCCTCACCGATCATCGGTGTGCTGGAAACATCGACGGCGAGCAAATCCATCGACACGCGGCCCACAACCGGAAAACGTCCCTCGCCGCACCATCCTCGTCCTGAAAAACCTCTCGAATAACCATCGGCATAGCCGACGTTCAGGACAGCGATGGACGTAAACGCGGGCGCCACGAACGTCGCGCCGTAGCCGACCGCCTCGCCGCGCTCGACGTTACGGCGTTGGACCACCTGGGCCTCGAGGAACGCGACCTGGCGTATCGCCCCTTCAGCCTCGTCCCGCGGAACGCCGCCGTACAGGGCGATGCCGGGACGGGTGAGATCGAACGCATAATCCCGCCCGAGGCAAATACCGGCTGAATTGGCCAGGCTATGGCGCTTGGCCGAGGTCCGCTCCGTAACGGCTCGAAAATCTTCGCGCTGTCGATCGTTCATGGGATGATCTTCGTCGGCACAAGCGAGATGAGACATCAACGTGTCAATTTTCAAACCGTCGAGAACACCGTTCCCGACGTCCGCCGCCGACAAGCCAAGCCGGTTCATGCCGGTATCGATCATCACGTCACAGGGAAGCCCCGTCTCGCGCCAGCGGACGACCTGTTCTGCGGTATTGAGCACGGGACGCGCGATCGATGCAGCCGCCACGGCCATGTCCTCGGTCCGGACGCCATGGAACACCGACAGCGAACACCCGTCAGGGAGATGGCCGAGCCTTGCGGCTTCATCCCAGGTCGCCACAAAAAAATCCCGACAGCCGGCCTTTGCCAATCTCGCGACCACGTCGCGTGCACCGAGCCCATAGCCGTCGGCCTTCACCGCAGCACCGCAGGCCGCAGGACCGGACGACCCGGCCAGCCAGAGCCAGTTCGCAACCAGGGCATCGCCGTCGAGGCGCAAGCGGAGCGGAGATGACATGGCAGCGCGGTTAGCGCGGTCGATGCTCGTCGTCCAACGGCTTGCCCGCACTCTCTTCCAGTCCAAAGAGCGTGACCACAAACGCCATTGCGACAACGGCTACCGTATACCACAGCCCGGCATAAGCATCACCGGTGCGCACCACGATATATTGAGAGATGAAGGGCAAGAACCCGCCGAAATATCCCGTGCCGATATGATAAGGTACCGAGAGCGAAGTATAACGGATGCGGGCCGGGAACATTTCCACCAAAATCGCCGCGACCTGGCCGTAGGTCATCGCCGACAGCGAAACCATCAGGGCAATCGCGAGGATGATCTTCCATGGCTGTTTTTCGGCAGGATCCGCCGTGTCGGGATAACCCGCCGCCTTAAGTGCCGCCGTATAGGCTTTTTCGTCGAAACCCGACAGTCGGGAGCGCCCGACATTCAGCGCTACATGGGCCGGATCATAAGGCGCGATCTTGGTGTAGCTGATCCCATGTTTTGACAGATAATAGAGCGCCTTGCCACATTCGCTGTCCTGTTTCGTGGCAAAGATGCTGAAATTGCAGGGCGGCAGTTCCAACCGTACAGGCGACGCTGCCGTTGCCCGCGCCAGGGCAGGGTTGGCTGCATCCGCCATCATGTGAAACAGCGGGAAGATAAGCAGCATTGACAGTGCATAGCCGAGCAGCAGCAATCCCTTGCGTCCCATGCGATCGCTGAGCGCTCCGAAGACCACGTAAAGCGGTGCCGCAATGACGGCGCCAATGGCCATGTAGAGCAGCGCCTCTTCCTCGGCGACCCTCGCCGTGCCCTGCAGGAAATATAGGGTGCCGAACTGCGAGGTGTAATAGACGACGGTCAGTCCTGCCGCGACGCCGAACAATGCGACGAAGATACGCTTGCCGTTGCCCGGTGTCCGCAAGCTGTCCAATATCGGGTTGCGCGACGAAGTGCCCGACTCCTTCATCGCACGAAACACCGGGCTCTCCGACAATTTCATCCGGATATAGAGCGACACCGCCAGCATCAGCAGCGAGGCAAGGAAGGGAATTCGCCACCCCCATGCTTCAAAGTCAGCTTTCGACAGCAGATGGCGGCAGCCCAGCACGATGAAAAGGCAGAGCAAAAATCCGCCGACAACCGACATCTGGATCCAGCTGGTATATTGCCCGCGCTTGTCGGCCGGTGCGTGCTCGGCGACATAAATTGCGGCCCCGCCATATTCGCCGCCCAGCGCCAGACCCTGCAGCAGGCGCAACCCCACGAGCAGCACCGGCGCCCAAAGCCCTGCCGTCGCATAGGTCGGCAGAAATCCGATCGCCGCCGTTGCCCCGCCCATCAGCGTGATCGTGACGAGAAACGTGTATTTGCGGCCCACGAGATCGCCGAAATAGCCGAACACGATGGCGCCAAGCGGCCTTACCCCGAATCCTGCGCCGAATGCCGCAAGGCTCGCGAGCGTCGCGGCGGTGGCATTGTCACTAGGGAAAAACAGCCTGCCGAGCAACGCCGCCAGAATGCCGTACAGGAAGAAATCATACCATTCGAACACGGTGCCGAGCGAGGACGCTACGATGACCAGCCGGTCCCGTTTCGGATCGATGATCGCAGCCGTCATTGGTCGCCCTCCCGATCTCTCCTTAGGGGGATGGAACCGCCCCGGGCAAGCCGATGGCTGAAACGGCGGTGGACATTACCGACGCACGACGTAATCGGCGGCGATGTCCGAAAACTCCCCCGTCCGTCTGACGATCCGCCGCCCTGACGACTGGCACGTACACCTTCGTGATGACGAAATGCTCGGTGCCGTGGCCAATTACACCGCCCGCCAGTTTGCGCGGGCGATCGTCATGCCCAACCTGACACCCCCGGTAATGACTGTAGCGTCTGCAACCGCTTACCGGCAGCGTATTGTTGCGGCACTCGATCCCGCGACGTCATTCCTGCCGCTGATGACGTGCTATCTGACCGATGATGCCGACCCCGACGAGATCGAACGCGGTTTCCTGAGCGGGGTGTTTGCTGCGTGCAAACTGTATCCGGCGCACGCGACGACCAACTCCGCCCGCGGCGTCACCGACATTGCACGCATCCGGCCGACGCTGGAACGCATGCAACGTATCGGCATGCCGCTGCTGATCCATGGCGAAGTCACCGATCCGGCCATCGATATCTTCGACCGCGAGGCGGTGTTCATCGAACAGACACTCGCACCGCTTATCAACGACATGCCCGCTCTCAAAATTGTCCTGGAGCATATTACGACAAGCGAAGCTGTATCGTTCATCTCGTCGGCAGGAGAGTGTCTTGCCGCGACGATCACCCCCCACCACCTTCGCATCAGCCGCAACGCGATGTTCGAGGGAGGGCTTCGGCCGCACGCTTATTGCCTGCCCGTCGCCAAACGCGACACTCACCGTATGGCGCTCCGCAAGGCAGCGACTTCGGGCTCGCCGAAATTCTTTCTCGGTACCGATTCCGCTCCGCATGCCGTTGATCGAAAGCAGTCCAGTTGCGGGTGCGCCGGCATATTCAACGCGCCTTATGCTCTGGAAAGCTATGCAACGGTCTTCGACGAAGAGGGAGCGCTCAATTTTTTTGAACGTTTCGCGTCGGAGAATGGACCCCGCTTTTACGGCCTGCCGCTGAACGAGGAACGGATTACCGTTGAGCGCACCGAAACCGAAGTTCCCTCCGTCGTAGCGGCTGAAGTCGGCGGTATCATCCCGTTCGAGGCGGGAACGACGCTCCGCTGGCGCTTTCTTGGCATTTCTGCAGCATGACGCTTGCCGCCTTTCCTGCGTATTACCATTCATGGATTGACGCGATTGGTCGCGGAACGGGGATGTCCGACAAGCTGTTGCACGTCCATGCCGGCATGCTGATCCTGATCGTCGCACGCATCATTACCCGTCGATCGCTCGCGACGCCGATACCCTTCGCCTTTGTTTGTGTCGCAGAAGCGTTCAACGAAGTGATGGACCGCCTCTATTTCGGCTCGTGGCAGTGGCCCGATACGTCGAGCGACATCGCGAATACGATTTTCTGGCCCTTGGTGCTCCTGATCGGCTTGCGCATGAGCAAGGCACGCGGCGGCGCGCGACGGCGCTAGGCCGGTGCTATTCGACGGTCACCGATTTCGCGAGATTGCGCGGCTGATCGACGTCGGTCCCCTTCACCAGCGCCACATGGTAGGCGAGCAACTGGATCGGCACGGCATAGACCATGGGTGCGATGATCGGGTGAACGCTGGGCATTTCGATCGTCGCCATCGCGTCCGCTCCCGCCTCTTCGATACCCTGGGCATCGGAGATCAACACCACCTTGGCCCCTCGCGCCATTGCTTCGTACATGTTGGACACCGTCTTTTCGAACAGCGGGCCGGCAGGCGCGATGACGATGAGCGGGACGTTCTCGTCGATCAGCGCGATGGGCCCATGCTTCATCTCTCCCGAGGCATAGCCTTCCGCATGGATATAGCTGATTTCTTTCAGTTTGAGCGCTCCCTCGAGCGCCAGCGGGTAGTCCTGCCCCCGCCCGAGATAAAGCACGTCGCGCGCCCCGGCGATCGTCCCCGCCATTGCCTCGATTTCGGCGTCATGGGCCAGCGCAGCGTTCAGGGCGGCAGGGACCTCGGTGAGGTGGCGGACGATGTCACGCTCTTCGGAAGGGAGCAGCTTCCCCTTCGCCCGCGCAAGGTTGACGGCCAGCGCGGCCATGACGGCCAACTGGCAGGTGAAGGCCTTCGTCGATGCCACGCCGATCTCCGGTCCGGCATGGGTCGGCAGCAGCAGATCGACCTCGCGGGCCATGCTCGACGTCGGCACGTTGATAATGCCGGCCGTCGTCAGCCCGTGTTCCTTCATGTGCCGAAGGGCCGCAAGCGTATCGGCGGTTTCTCCCGACTGGGACACAACGACGCCCAGCATGTCCGGCGAAAGTACCGGATCCCGGTAACGAAATTCCGAGGCGACGTCGACTTCGACGGCGACACGCGCCAGTTGCTCGATCCAGTATTTGCCGATCATCCCGACATAGGAGGCAGTACCGCACGCGACGATCGCCACGCGGGAAATGCCCGAGAGATCGAAATCCATCTGCGGCAGGGCCACCTGTTCTTCAAGCGGTCGCAAATACGAACGAAGCGTTTGCGCGACGACGATCGGCTGTTCGTAAATCTCCTTTTGCATGAAATGGCGGTGATTGCCCTTGTCGATCAAGGCGCCGGTCAGCCCGGAAATCGTGATCTCGCGCGTAACGGGCAGCTGGTCGCGGTCATAGATCGCGGCCCCAGCGCGCGTGATGACCACCCAGTCGCCCTCCTCGAGATAGGCGATACGCTGAGTGAGCGGTGCCAGCGCCAGAGCATCTGAGCCGAGATAGGTTTCTCCCTCGCCGTAGCCGACGACCAGAGGTGAGCCGAGGCGTGCGCCGATCAGCAGGTCGGGATGCTGGCGAAACGCGATGGCCAGCGCAAAGGCGCCGCGGAGTTGTGGTAGAACCGCCTTCACTGCGGCCTCGGGGCTTTCGCCGGCCTCTATGCGCTCGCTGACCAGGTGGGCCACGACCTCGGTGTCGGTCTGGCTCTCAAACACCCTCCCTCTTGCTTCGAGCGCTTCACGTAGCGGCTTGAAGTTCTCGATGATGCCATTGTGCACCAGCGCAACCTCCTGCGTCGCGTGCGGATGCGCATTTGTGGTATTGGGCACCCCGTGCGTTGCCCAGCGCGTATGGGCGATCCCGGTCAGGCCAGGCGCAGGGTCCGCCAACAATACCCGCGCAAGATTGAGTAGCTTGCCCTCCGCTCGTCTGCGAATGAGCTGTCCGTGATCGACCGTGCAAATGCCCGCCGAGTCATAACCGCGATATTCCATGCGCTTCAGGCCGTCGAGCAACCTATCCGCCACTTCCTCGCGTCCGACGATACCGATAATGCCGCACATCTACTTTTTGGCCTTTCTTGCCTGCATCGTCTTTCGAAATCCTGCTGCCCAGCCGGGTCTCGCTTCCTGCTTCCCACGCGCGACCGCAAGCGCGTCCGGGGCAACGTCGGCGGTGATCACGCTACCTGCCGCTACGATGGCACCCGGTCCAATCGTGACCGGTGCCACGAGAGCGCTGTTCGAACCGATGAAGGCCCCTGCGCCAATCTCCGTGCGGTACTTCAGGAAGCCATCATAGTTACAGGTAATCGTGCCCGCCCCCACATTGGCGCCCGCGCCCACCTGTGCGTCGCCAAGATACGTCAGGTGGTTGGCTTTCGCACCCGCGCCCATCGTCGTGTTCTTGACCTCGACAAAATTCCCGATCTTCACATTTTCATCCAGCACCGTGCCGGGTCGAAGGCGAGCGAAGGGCCCGATTTCAACTCCCGGCCCGATCGATGCGCCCTCGATATGGCTGAACGCACGGATCGTTGCGCCATCGGCAATGCTGACGCCCGGACCAAAGAATACATAAGGCTCGATCAATACGTCGCGACCGACCCTCGTGTCCCAGGCGAAACAGACAGTCTGCGGCGCAATCAGCGTTGCGCCATCGGCCATCGTCTGTTGCCGGCGGTCCCGCTGCCACTCATCCTCGACCGCGGCCAATTCTACCCGGCTGTTCACCCCCAGAACTTCCTGCGCATTCGCCTCGACGACCGCACTCGTCCGACCCGCTGCAAGAGCAGCCATGACGATGTCGGGGAGGTAATATTCTCCCGCCGCATTATCGTTGCCGATCCGATCCAGCAGGTCGAACAGGTCGCGGCTACGCACGGCCATAAGTCCGGAATTGCAAAGAGTCAGAAGACGCTCTTCGCTGTTCGCGTCCTTGAATTCGACCATTTTCACGATTGTCTGATGGTCATCGCTGACGATCCGGCCATAGGCACCCGGATCGGCAGGACGGAAGCCGAGCACCACGACCGAGGGGGCGTCGGGCTGGTTCAGCCGTTCCAGCATCACGCTCATCGTCGTTGCCCGCACCAACGGTACATCGCCGTAGAGAATCAGGACGTCGCCGTCGAAACCGGCCAGCGCGTCCCTGGCCATGAGTACCGCATGCCCGGTGCCGAGCTGGTGCTCCTGAAAAGCGACGACGACATTTTGCATCGATGCGACGGTCGACTCGATTTGCTCGCGCCTGGCACCCGCTACGACGACGATGCGCTCAGGCTCCAGTGCCGCCACGCTGTCGAGCAGATGAAGGAGCATTGGCCGGCCGGCCACCGGATGCAGCACCTTGTGCAGGTCGGACTTCATCCGCGTCCCCTGTCCGGCGGCGAGAACAATGATGGCGAGAGGGCGCTTGAGCTGGTTCATTACGATGTTCCTAGGACGCTCCCCTTGCGACTTCCAGCGTGAAGGGGGCATGGACGAAAGCATGAGCAGCTTTCCCTTTGCGATCGTCGGCTTCGACCTCGACGGCACTTTCCTCGATACGTCAGGGGATCTGACCGCTGCCGTCAATTTTGCCCTTCGTGAAGCGCGGCGCCCGTTGCTGACCGTCGACCAGGTCAAGCCGATGATCGGCGGCGGCGCTAAACACATGCTCGCGCAGGGAATGGAGGAAACGGGCGGCTGCGACCCAGTCGAATTGCACCGGCTCTACAAGCTGCTGCTGGGTTATTATGAAGCGAACGTCGCAACCCGTTCGCGCCCCTTCCCCGGCGCGCTCGAGGCGCTCGATGCGCTTGACGCAATGGGCGTGAAAACAGCGATCGTAACCAACAAATTCGAGGGCCTTGCGGTCAAGCTGCTCGCCGAACTCGGCCTGCTCGACCGCTTCGTGACCGTCATCGGTGGTGACACGCTCGGCCCCGGCCGGGCGAAGCCGGCTGCCGATCCGATCCTGGAAATGATCACTCGGTGCGGCGGCGGGCCCGCCGCCTTCGTTGGCGATTCGATCTACGACATCATGGCAGCGAAGAACGCCGGCATCGCGAACGTGGCGGTTCGGTTTGGCTTTTTGATGCAGCCGGTCGAAGAACTCGGCGCCGATGCCATAATCGACAGCTACGCCCAGTTAATCCCTACGCTTGCGAGCCTTTCCGCCACTTGATCCACAAATGCCGGGCCAGCATCAGCGGCGGCATTCGCAGCCAGTGCGAACGAACATAAAAGGCGAAGCGCAAAAGAGGGCGAGTCGGCCGGCCCCAGCCATCTCGGGCGAAGAGACGGGCAGTGATCAACCCCTTCATCGTGCGGCGTGATCCTCCGGCCGGAAAGGTTTCAAGTCCCCCGGATAGCCGGTTGCCCCTCGGTGTTCCCCCTCCCGCGGTCTCGACCTTGCCCGGGGACCAGCCAAAATGCTCGCTCGCCAGCTCCATCGCCAGCCTGACCTCGGCCTCCAGCCCGTGTCGCTCCGCGCGCGCCCACAGCTGCGCCGCGAACCCTTCGGCCTGAAATTCGTGCGCCAGACAATTGATATCCCAAAGATTGCGCAGCCCGCCGGATAAGTCGCCGTCCGCCAGCAGGTGCGCGGCGGCGTGCACGATCATATCCTCGGGACACAATATTCTGAGCCCGTTCGCGAGCGGCTGGCTGTCGGCGATAAGCGCTTCTGCATCGGGCCTTGGCCGTGCGGTCAGCGGCACGATCGTGTGGTGCACGTCGATGATGCGGTCACGGACTCGGTGAATGAGCGGCGGCAGTTCATGCATCCAGTTGCGGTAATATGCGTCATCATATGGATCGGGTTTTACCCACTCCCAACCCGCGCCGAGCAGTGCCGACTGGACTTCGTCCAGCCGCTCGCGTGGCACGAGAATATCAAGATCGCCGATCAGACGCCCCTGTCCGGCAGACAGCCCCGCTGCGACATAGGCGGTCCCTTTGAGCAAAACTATCGGGACGTCGAGCCGGGCGAGAGTGCGGCGCGCCATCTCGGCTTCCCACAACGCCTGAACACGACCTGCCTCCGCCTCCATCCGGGCAGCGGCAAGGCTCGACGCCACAGGCAGAGGAAGGTCAAGCCTGCCAAGCCGGCTCGCAAGGCTGCCCAACAGTCGTTCGGCCCGCGCGGCGCAGATGATGTCGGTCCACATCGGCTCGTCGAGCGTCACGCTCGACGCGGGATCGGCAAGTATCCGGGCGACGGCGGCGGCGCTCATAATGCCTCCCAGAGCTGTTCGATCAGGCGTACCGCCGTCACGGTGTCAGGATAATCGAGCGCGACAGAGGGCACGCCCTCCACCAGGCTGGTCAGCGCGGAAAATCCGCGCTCGCCCAGCGCCACATAATTTGTCGAGGCTTGGGTCAGCCTGACGAACGCCTCGCTCGGCGGCACTGGCCGGACAGCTTCCGGCAGACCGAAACGCGGAAAGAGGACGAGAGCGGGTGCCGCGGCCTCGCTCATCGCGGCGATCGCGTTGGCAGCAGGGATCAAATGACGGATCGATCCCTTGGGCGTGTCCAGAATCAGTGGTCCGAAGCGCTTCGCATCGACCACTGACGCCAGCAGATCGATGCTGGCGTTCTTGAGACTGACTGGTCGCGGAAAGGGCCAGGCCATGCCGTTCATGGGGTCAATCAGGGCAAACTCGTCACCCATGAACCGCCAGCCGTTTTCCCCGAGCCATGCCGCGAGTGTCGACTTCCCTGCCCCCGATTCTCCCGTCAGGAGCATCATCCTGCCGTCCCGCTCGATGCTGGCGGCGTGGAGCAGCAGGTACCGTCGCTCGCCGAACGCCAGCTGCAGATTCATCCCCATTTCAGCCGCGAGCAGACCTTGCGAAAGCGGCAACGGCGCAGCTTCGGGCAGGACGAAGTCGCCCTCGATGATGACCGATGGCCGCAGCCAGCGTCGCCATGGTCGCGAAGGTTTGAGCCTTACGGTATAGTCCGCGAAGCCTGACGCGGCAGGAAAGTTTCGATAAAGATCATGGAGTTGCGCAATCGGGCCGGCCCAGGGCGAGCAAATCCTGAACACGATCGGACCGACGCGCAGTTGAACGCTGTGCATCAATAGCGCTCGACGAGGCCGGTATCGACTAGCTCGCCAAGGCGTTCAATCAGAGCCTCAATTTCACTTTCGGCAGCCAGCGTGCTGACCAGCGTCGCGACCGTCACGTCGCCGCTTCTTAACGCGGCAAGTATTTCCGGAACGGGGGCCGCAACCAGATGCGTTGCACCCGATCGTCGGTCATAGAGCGCGGTCAGCCTGTCGAGGACAATTGCCCGCGTCGTCCCGTCCGCGGGTCCCCGGTAGCGATCATCGTGATTCAGGAGCGCCCCGGCATCTGAAGAGAGGCGTAGCAGGTGAAGCCGCTTTGCCCGTGCTGCAGCCGGCGAATATAGTTCGTCCACGCCTGGCTCTGCGCCGGGTCGGTTCCCGGAAACGACCCGCCCTGCAACGCTGACTTCACATCGGTCCCCTGCAACGGGACTGGCGACCCGGCAAAGGACCCTGCTATGCCGACCGGAACGACACTGCCGTCGAGCGCAATATTACTGCCAGCACGTGCCGCATCGGGCACCGGAATCTGACAATTGAGCACCGACGTTGCCGCCTGAGCCATCGCCGGGCGGATCGTTACGATAGCGGCACCACCCAAAGCGCCCATGCGCAGCACGCGACGACGGGTATCTCCCACCCGTTTTTCGTCGCTTTGATCACCAGTGTCCATGTCGCTGTCTCGATCTCGTCGCTATGGCAGTTCATAGCGATGATTTTGCAGACTGGCGACAATCGATGGTTAATTGCACTGCGGAGGTCCAGCTGAAATCCGCACGGGCGATCTTTTCGAAGCGTGTGGGAAGCTCTTCATGATCCGGAATGTCCTCGCACTCCTGTTCGTGGTAACGATAGCATTCGTCGGATCGGCACTTCAGAGCGACCCTTTTTTGCTGGCGCTGCTCAGCGGCTTCGGTGCCCTCGGCATTCTGGCCATCGGGCGCGAGAAGACTCAATCACTACCGGCCCGGATCGAACCCCAGCGCCCCCGAAACGCGGAGGAACCCCTGATCGCCGCGATCAGTGAGCCGGTACTGCTCGTGGTCGATGGCCGCGTCCAGATTGCCAACGTCGCCGCGCGCAATCTGCTCGGCAACCACATCATTGGTGAAGATGTCCGGCTCGCAATCCGGCACCCTGCCGCATCCGAACGCCTCGGGACCAATGGTCGCGACGGTGCTACCGAACTCGTCGGGCTTGGTGGTCGCGACCAGCGCGTGCAGATGGAGGTGGCGACAATAGCGCCCGGACGACGGCTCATTCACCTGATCGACCGCACGACCAGCTATGCCGCCGAACGCGCAAGGGTCGATTTCGTCGCCAATTCGAGCCACGAACTACGCACGCCGCTGGCCGCGGTGATCGGTTTTATCGAGACGCTCGACGATGAGAATGCGGATGCCGATCCAGAAGTCCGCAGTCGCTTCCTGTCGGTCATGATGAAGGAAGCGCGCCGGATGCAGCGCCTGATCGACGATCTCATCTCGCTCAGCCGCATCGAGGCCGAAAAATACAGTCTGCCCGAAACGCCGGTTATCCTGCGTAATTTGATCGAGGAGGTCGTTGGTGAACTCCGCGACGAAGCAGGTGAACTACGGGCCGATATTGCCCTGGAAATAGAGGATGTGCAGGCCATCGCAGGCGACCGCGCGCAATTGTCGCAGGTCGTCCATAACCTCGTCGGCAATGCCCTCAAATATGGGCGCGAGCGATCAACCGTGACCATCGGCCTCAGGCAGGAAAGCGCGAATCTCATTCGCTTGTCCGTTGCCGACCAGGGCGATGGCATCAGCGCCGAGCATATTCCCCGCCTTACCGAGCGATTTTATCGCGTTGATCCGGGCCGCAGCCGTACCCTTGGGGGCACCGGGCTCGGGCTGGCCATCGTCAAGCATATCGTCGAACGTCATCGCGGCCGATTGGACATCGCGAGTTCGGTCGGAGTCGGCACGACCGTTTCGGTCATGTTACCCACCGCCACGGTCCACTCTGTCATATAATTGACATATAAATGAAACACTCGCAACTCGATGACCTGCTAACACGCTGGTAAGTGATCAATCACCGCCAAGGAGATTTGTATGTCGAGGCGAAGCGCGCTCGTAGGTGTCGTTTGCATTGCGCTAGCTGCCTGCAACTCTTCTCAGGGCGCTGGTAGTCGCGACCAGATAAGAACCGTAGGGTCGTCGACGGTCTATCCATTCGCGACCGCCGTTGCCGAGCAATTCGTCAACAAAAATCCGAAATTCAAATCGCCGATTGTCGAGTCGACGGGCACTGGCGCCGGCATGAAATTATTTTGCGCAGGGGTTGGGGCAAGTTTTCCGGATATCGAAGACGCATCGCGCCGGATGAAGCCATCGGAATACGAAAACTGTCGCAAGAACGGGGTCAAGGACGTCGTTGAAATCCAGATCGGCCTCGACGGCATCGCGTTCGCAGAATCTGCGAAAGGACCGAAAATTCCATTGTCGGCGGTGGACATCTACAAGGCGCTGGCCGCGGAGCCCTATGGGCAGCCGCAAACAGCGAAAACCTGGAAAGACGTAAACCCTGCACTCCCGGCGGAACAGATCAAGGTCTATGGCCCGCCGTCGACGTCCGGCACGCGCGATGCACTTGCCGAACTGATCCTTCAACGCGGCTGCGACACGGCGCCGGCAATGCGCGATCTGGCTGCGACAAACGAGAAGAAGCACAAGGAAATCTGCACCACAATTCGCGAGGACGGAGTCTATGTCGATGCCGGCGAAAACGACAATCTGATCGTTCAGAAAATCGAGGCAGACCCGAAGGCGCTCGGCATTTTCGGTTACTCGTTCGTCGAGGAAAACAAGGACAAGCTGATCGCTAACACGGTCAACGGTATTGCGCCGACATATGCGACCATCTCGGACTTCTCCTATCCGGGTGCTCGGCCGTTGTTCATCTATGTCAAGAAACAGCACGTCAAC
The DNA here is from genome assembly GCA_038225385.1 of Sphingomonadales bacterium. Classification (GTDB taxonomy): domain Bacteria; phylum Pseudomonadota; class Alphaproteobacteria; order Sphingomonadales; family Sphingomonadaceae; genus Sphingomonas_O. Next base: position 40,279 of record JBBRRC010000019.1, read on the forward strand.
GTGATCCCCGGCTTGAAGGAATTCGTCGCCGAATTCGTTGCCGGCTGGGGACCGGACGGCTTTCTGCAGCATCGTGGCATGGTCGTTGCGCCGCCCAACATCCGCGAACATGCCGCAGTTATTGCCAAAGATTTGACACCGCTCGATGCTTCGACGCTCAAGTGAGCATGCCGACGCCGACCACGCCGGAATAGTCCAACCATGCCTATTTCGGTAATTTTGTTGATGATCGCCGGGCTTGGCGTGATTGCCTGGGCTGCAGGTCGTGCACGCGCGGTGAGCTTCACGAAAGATACCAGCCGAGCGCCACGCCTTCACTCCCTGCCTGGCTACCATGCTGCCTATGTTGGCCTGTGGGCGTTGCTGCCTGCATTGTTATTCGTTGCGGTTTGGGCGGTCGTCTCGCCACGCCTCGTGGTGGCGCAGGTGCTGACCACGCCAGCCGCCGCAGCGCTGCCATCCGAACCTCTCGAGCGAAATGCTATTCTGGCGGAGGCGCGCAATCTGGCCGACGGGCGCCTGGCGGCCGCGTTCAACCCGGCTGCGGATCTCGTCGCACCGGAATTTCGACGCGCGCAGAATGAATTCGGTGGCATCGGCATGGCTATCGCCGTCCTGTTGGCGGTCTTCAGCGGCGTCGTGGCGCTCGGTCGACTGCGACCTGATTTCAGGGCGAGGACGCGGGTCGAGCGCATCATCTCGCTTATGCTGCTCGCGGCATCGCTGATCGCCATTTTCACAACGATCGGTATCGTCGGATCGCTCCTGTTCGAATCCATCCGTTTCTTCAACATGGTCGCGCCGACGGATTTTCTCTTCGGATTGCGCTGGAGTCCGCAAGCGGCGAGCGGTGGTGATACGACCGCCCTTGGAGCAATTCCGCTCTTCTGGGGCACGATCTTCATCGGCACCATCATTGCGATGGTGGTGGCTATTCCCTTCGGCTTGATGAGTGCAATTTATCTGACGCAATATGCCGGTGCGACAACGCGACGCTGGGTAAAGCCGCTTCTCGAAATACTCGCTGGCGTGCCGACGGTCGTCTATGGCTATTTTGCCGCGCTGACCATTGCACCGCTGGTGCGGCAAGCAGGCGATTTTCTGCATATCCCGGGGACAAGTTCGGAAAGCGCGCTTGCCGCCGGCCTGGTCATGGGCGTGATGATCATTCCGTTCGTTTCATCGATGGCCGACGACTCGCTCGCGGCCGTGCCCCAATCCATGCGCGACGGCAGCCTGGCCATGGGCGCGACCAAGTCGGAAACGATCCGCCGCGTCCTGATTCCTGCCGCCTTGCCAGGTATTGTCGGCGGCATTCTTCTGGCCGTCAGCCGGGCGATCGGCGAGACCATGATCGTTGTGATGGCGGCAGGGCTTGCCGCCAATATGACCGCCAACCCCTTCGCGAGCGTCACGACCGTTACTGTCCAGATCGTCCAACTGCTGACCGGCGATCAGGAATTCGACAGCCCGAAGACGCTCGCCGCGTTCGCGCTGGGTCTCGTCCTGTTCGTGGTGACACTCGTCCTCAACATCGTCGCACTCAACGTCGTAAAGCGGTATCGCGAGGCGTATGACTGACATCGCCGTTCCTGTCGCAACCCAGGTCCCGACCGACTGGCGTTCTGCGGCTATGCAGCGCCGTCTGCATCGGCGGTATCGCTCGGAACGGACATTTCGGCGGATCGGCCTGCTTGCGATCCTGCTATCCAGCGGATTTCTCGCGTTTCTTGTCGTTTCGATGAGCTGGAACGGGTTCCGCGGCTTTACCCGACTGAACGTCGCCGTTCCCTTCGACTTTCCGGCCCTGGCTCTGCCACTTGATCCGGTTGCGATAAGAAACGATCCGGGTGCGGCACTCGCGGCCGTGGATCTCCAGGCGACGACCGCAAAGGCGGCCATCGCCGCATTCGGCCCGTCTGGCTCATCGGCACTCTCTGACAACGCCTGGCTAACCGTGCGCAAGGCCGTCGCGTCCGATCCATCAATCCTTGCGCGCAGGATCACGATCTGGTTGCCGGCATCGTCGGGCGTTGCACTCGCGGAGGACGGCGCAGGGGACAGTCGGTCGCGGGCTACTTATGCGTTCCTCAAGAAACGGGACATCATCACGCGCAGCTTCGACACTTCTTTCCTGACCGGAAGTGACGCAACCGACCCGACGCAGGTCGGCATCTGGGGAGCCTTCAAGGGGTCACTTCTGACGATGCTGGTGACGCTGCTCCTCGCTTTTCCGGTGGGCGTGCTGTCGGCCATCTATCTGGAAGAGCGCGCTGCCCGGAACCGCCTGACCGACCTGATCGAGGTGTCGATCAACAATCTTGCCGCCGTCCCCTCGATTATCTTTGGATTGCTCGGCCTTGCCGTATTTCTCAATACGTTGAACCTGCCCCGCTCGGCACCGCTCGTGGGAGGCCTGACCCTGGCGCTCATGACAATGCCCGTTATCGTCATCGCCTCACGAAACGCGATCAAGGCCGTTCCGCCATCAATCCGCGACGCGGCGCTCGGCGTCGGTGCGTCGCCGACGCAAGTCGTCTTTCATCACGTCCTGCCACTTGCACTGCCGGGCATATTGACCGGCACGATCATCGGCATGGCGCGAGCGCTTGGCGAAACCGCGCCGCTCCTCATGATTGGTATGCGCGCCTTTGTGGCAACGCCGCCGCAGGGAATTACCGACCCGTCGAGCGTCCTTCCCGTCCAGATATTCCTCTGGTCCGACGAGATCAGTCGCGGCTTTATCGAAAAAACCAGTGCAGCGATCATCGTTCTGCTTGCCTTCCTGCTGGCCATGAACGGCACCGCAATCTACTTGCGCAACCGCTTCGAAACCCGCTGGTGACCCGCTGATGCCCCCCGTCGAACACACTTCCATCAAGATGTCAGCGCGCGACGTCTCGGTTTGGTACGGCGACAAACTCGCCATCGACCGGGTCACGATCGACGTCGACGAGGAAAATGTGACGGCGTTCATCGGGCCGTCGGGCTGCGGCAAGTCGACCTTCCTTCGTACCCTCAACCGGATGAACGATACCGTGGCGAGCGCCCGCGTAGAGGGCCACATCAGCCTGGATGGAGACGATATCTACGCGCCATCGATGGACGTGGTTCAGCTTCGTGCCCGGGTCGGCATGGTGTTCCAAAAGCCAAATCCCTTCCCCAAATCGATTTATGAAAACGTCGCCTATGGCCCGCGCATCCACGGCCTCGCCTCGGCAAAGGCCGACCTCGATACGATCGTCGAGGAATCGTTGCGCCGCGCGGGGCTTTGGGAAGAAGTCAGGGACAGGCTCAATCAGAGCGGCACCGCCCTGTCGGGCGGTCAGCAGCAGCGACTGTGCATCGCGCGGGCAATCGCTGTAGATCCAGAGGTAATTCTGATGGACGAACCCTGTTCTGCGCTCGATCCCGTCGCGACCGCTCGCATCGAGGAGCTCATCCATGCGCTACGGGGACGTTATGCGATCGTCATCGTTACACATAACATGCAGCAAGCGGCTCGCGTCTCTCAGCGCACGGCCTTCTTCCACCTCGGCCAGCTGGTCGAGTACGGCGTGACGTCCGATATCTTCACCAATCCCAAGGCAGAGCGCACGAAGGATTACATCACCGGAAGGTACGGCTGATGGCGATCGGCACCGAACATACCGTCAAGGCGTTCGACAATGAGATCGGCGAATTGCGCGGCATGATCGCGGAAATGGGTGGCCGTGCCGAAGCCGCCATCGATCAGGCGATGGAGGCACTCGTCCGGAGCAATACTGCGCTGGCCGAAAAGGTCATCGCCGACGACCGGCTGATCGACGCGCTCGAGCGTGATATCGAGCGGCTCGCCGTTCAGATCATCGCCCTGCGTGCGCCCATGGCCGACGACCTGCGCGAAGTTGTCGCCGCCCTGAAGATCGCCGGCGTGGTCGAACGGATCGGCGACTATGCGAAGAATATTGCCAAGCGGGTTGCCCTGCTCGACTCGCGGCGCAAGATCGAGGCGATTTCCGTTCTCCCGGCGATGGGCCAGATCGCCGCCGAGATGGTGCACGACGTGCTCGATGCGTTTGCTGCAAGAGATGCCGAAGCGGCGGCACAGGTCGTCAAGCGCGATCGCGAAGTCGATGATTTCTATAATTCTATTTTCCGCGCGCTGCTTACCTACATGATGGAAAATCCCCCGGAGATCACCACTGCAGCGCACCTGCTGTTCGTCGCAAAAAATCTTGAACGAATTGGGGATCACGCGACCAATGTCGCAGAAATGGTCTATTTCGCGGCTACGGGAGATTATCTCGCCGAACGCGAGCGTCACGATTCAACTGCCAACGAGGGGTTGTAAAGAATGGCACGCGCAAAAATGTTGCTTGTCGAGGACGATGCCGCACTCGCGGAGCTACTGGTCTATCACTTCAAGCGCGAAGATTTCGACGTCAAGCAGACGCCTGACGGCGAAGAAGCACTGTTGCTTGCTCAGGAAACGCCGCCCGACATCGTCCTGCTCGACTGGATGGTCGAGGGATTGTCGGGCATCGAAGTATGTCGCCGCCTGCGCCGCATGCCCGAAACGGCAAATGTTCCGATCATCATGCTGACGGCTCGCGGCGAGGAAGAGGACCGCGTTCGCGGCCTGGAGACCGGTGCAGACGACTATGTGACGAAACCGTTTTCGCCGCGCGAACTGGTCGCGCGTGTCGGTGCCGTCTTGCGGCGCGTGCGCCCCGCGCTTGCCGGCGAAGCGCTGGTTTACGCCGACCTTGAGATGGACACAGTCGGCCACAAGGTTAAGCGGAGTGGTTCGACCGTGGCCCTCGGTCCCACCGAATTCCGTCTGCTGAAGCATTTTCTCGAACATCCGGGCTGGGTATTTTCGCGTGAGCGACTGCTCGACAGCGTCTGGGGCCATGACAGCGACATCGAGCCGCGAACCGTCGACGTGCACATTCGCCGCCTGCGTAAGGCGATCAACGAGGGCGGCCGTCCCGACATCATTCGGACAGTGCGCTCGGCAGGATATGCGCTCGATGCTGACGGGCGTTTATAGCGGCATCTGACAATTCGTTTCGCGTCCGCGACAAAGTGATGCAACCGTTTCGTCCGTGAAGCATTGGGAGTCCGTTCTGCGTCCGCGACGGGCGCTCAGGAAACGGAGATTCACTCATGAAAAAATTCGCTTTTGCCGTTGCGCTGTTGATCGGCTCGGGTGCCGTTGCTCAAACGACCGACACACCAACGCCGCCGGCTGATCAAACCGTAACCGGGACGATGACGCCGACACCGCCAGCTCCTCCGACCGCGCCCGACGCCATGGGCAGCACCGCCAATTCTGGCAGCTCGATGTCCGGGATGTCAGCTGCCCCGGCGCCGATGGCGCAGGCGAGCTATCCGCGCTGTTCAGCGACGGTAACCGACCAATGTCGACAGGGTTCTGCGCGCGAGTCCGATACCAAGGGCGGAATGCCTGCCCACCATCATCATCGTCGCGGGTAATCCTTAAGCTGACCTGACTTGCATCGGCGTTCCGCTTGGCTAAGCGGAACGCCGTTTGTTTGATCAGGAGCATAGAGTGACGATCAGTTTCAAAGATCGGGTTGCCATTGTCACCGGTGCCGGCGGAGGCCTGGGTCGCGCCTACGCCCTCGAGCTCGCCCGACGCGGCGCAAAGGTCGTGGTCAACGATGTCGGTTCAGCCCGCGATGGCACCGGTCATTCCGACGCCGCGCTCAAAGTCGTCGAAGAAATGTAAGCGTGGCCTGGAGGCCGCGGATCAGGCTGCCTGAGCGAGGGGTACTTCGCTTGGCGACTGCCAGTTCCATGGGAGCAGTTCATCCCAGCGCGCGGCGGGCCAGTCGGCAGCGATCTTGGCGATGACGTCGGTGATG
>JBBRRC010000020.1:0-43316 GCA_038225385.1 Sphingomonadales bacterium
CCGCCAGCAATCCCACCGATTGGTCATCGAACTGGCGGGCCGGCGTTGAACGCCGCAGTAACCGAGTGGTTGTCGGTTACTCGGACGACCGTACCAACCGGATATCGACCTCCCGATCGACATAATGCCATTCTTCGGTAGCGCGGAGCCGATCGACCATTTCCTCGAAAGCATGGGCATGCTCCGGCGCATATTCGAACCAGGTCAGGAAATCGAACGGCTCCGCGAGTTCACGGCTGTGGTGGAGCCGGCGCGATACCCCGGGCAGATAGTCCATGCCAATCGCGATATGGCGTGACCGCTCTTCCATGATTGTGCGGCGTTCGTCTTGAGCGAGTGCCCACCAGGCTTCGGATTTGCGGATGGGGATGAGGGCGGCGCAAATGGCGTGCGCCCGGCCCAGCCCCTCTTGCTTCCGGGCGAGTGCGTCGACCTCCGCGCGTGTGGCGTACCGCGTGTTGCTGGTGGTACCGGACAGATTCCAGACCGGGGCAACACGCGCGATCTGCTTGTCCGTCCGGATCGCCATTCTTTCCGCAAAAGCTAATGTTTCCCCGACGACGGGGTCAATCCGGTCGATCTGCCAGGGACCGACGGCGCCCGCACAAAATGAAACCATCAGAGGACTGGCCATGATCAGAGACCTTTTTGACTATTCGTTGGCCGTTACGCGGTCGCCCGATGTGCAGTCATGCGAGTTTTGGCAGGGTCGATACCGAGCAGGTTGTCGAGCGACAAACGTCCGCCGCCATAGGCGATCAGCGGCAACAGGATCGCGGCCCAGCTAAGGTGCGTCGACCAGGCATCGGGATAGACAAAGGTCTGGATCGTCAGCGTCATGCCGAGCAGGCCGATCGCGCCAAGGCGGGTGAACAGGCCGAGCACGAGCAACAGCGGGAACAGATGTTCCGAATAGGTCGCGAGGTGCGCCGCCAGATGGGAAGGCAGCGGCACCCCACTGTATTCGCTTTCGAACAGCGCATAGGTGGAATCGGTGATGTGCAGCCAGCCGTCGACCTTGGTCCGGCCCGACAGGAAGAAGACGCTGGCAATGCCGCACCGGCCGACCAGCAGCAGCAGGTCCTGAGGAAGCAGGCGCTCGGCAAGCGCCGCAGCGCGGGTGTAGAGGTTCATAAGAAGTCTCCTGAACGATGAGTGTCAGACAAAGCACCCAGCCGAAATCGTGCGCGCGAACACATCGGGGAGCGTGTCGCCCACCGCAGCTGCCGCTACGCCGAGCGGCACACCGTTCGCGCACGCGTCGATGAATGCGGTCGCTGCAGGGGTTTCGACCGAAACGGCGATCCGGTTACCGGGCCTGGTGACGAGGACGGATTCGGCCCCCCAAAGGACGGAGTCGAGCGCATCCACCGGCGCGTCGTCCTGATGGGCCAGCCACAGCGATCCCGCGGGCGACGCCAGCTGCGCGACACGGACGGCGGGATGCAGGTTGAGCGGCGCGTCCAGGTCCAGATTGCCGAACGACGCCGGATCGCGCGCGACCGCGTCGGCCGCGAACAGCGCCTCGATCACCAGCCGTTCGACCCGCGCAACGTCCGCCAGATAGCGATGGTCGGCAAAGGGCGGGTAGGTGTCGAGGAACGCCGCCATGCCATCACCGTAGAGGCACAAGCGCGGGTCGGTGGGCGGCGTGCTTTCGACGAAATCATGAGCGACCGCACCGAAAGCCTCTTCGCCGACCATGGCCCGGACGACCGGATAATTGTCGCCAAGGGCGGTCTGCGCCGCTTTCGCCGATGTATTGCGGTGGATTGCCACGGCGCGGGCGAGCGACGGATCGCTACGTCGGCGCCCCGCCAGCGCCGCACCGAACATCGCCTGAAAACCGGCGGCATCAGACATGGGTCGATGCCGTCAGGATCCGATCGATCCGGTCCCGTTCCGTCATCAACACAGGGAACTCCGGCACGTCGTCATCGCGTTCGAGGAGCGTCGGGCGCGCACCGATCCGCGCGATGGTCGTCGCATAGAGCGACCAGACCTCGTCCGCGACCGGCGTACCATGGGTGTCGATCAGCAGATCGCTTTCCGGATCACCGTCCGGGCTGTGACCGGCAAGATGTATTTCTCCGATAAACTCTGGGGGGATCGCGGCCAGCGCGTCCTCGGGCGGAAAGCCGAGATTATGGGCGCTGACGAATATATTGTTGATATCGAGCAGCAGGCCGCAACCGGTTTGCCGTGCCAGCGCGGTCAGGAACTCCGCCTCGGTCATCTCATGTCCGCCGACGTCGACATAGAGCGACGGATTTTCGACCATGATCGGTCGTCCGATAGCGTCCTGGACGCGGGCAACGTTCCCGGCCGTGATCGCGAGTGCTTCATAGGTGCGTGGAAACGGCAGGAAGTCGGCGTGATGTGCACCATTCCATTTCTGCCAGGCGAGATGGTCGGAAACCGCGATCGGATCGACGCGATCGACAAGTGTTTTCAGGCGGGCGAGATGGTCGGGCGATGGCGGCTCGACCGAGGCGAGCGACAGGCCTACCCCGTGGACGGAGAGAGCAAACCGCTCGCGCAGCGCCATCAGCGCCGCAAGCCGGGGTCCGCCGTCGATCATGTAATTTTCGGCATGGACTTCGAACCACAGCCCCCGGCTTTCAGATGCAAGCGCCTCATCGAGGTGCTCCATCTTGAAACCGAGGCCTGCGGTCAGAGTCATGTCCCGGATGCGCCGTAAAGCCGGAAAGATCAGGCGTCGGTCAGCGAACCGTTACCCTTCGGCGTCTTGATCTTGACGCAGGTGCCGGCCGGGACGAGCTTCCAGGCGTTGCGCTGATAATTGACCTTCGACGTGCCTGCGCAGCTGGTGCCGGCACCCGCCTTGCAGTCGTTCTTGCCTGCGAGGCTGACGCCATAGCATTTTTCCATGGCGGGCTTCGTTGCCTGAGCGTTGGCGACGCCAGCGCCGAGCGAGGTCAGAAGCAGAGCCGCGACGGCGGCCGAGTTAAGTGCGTTCATGATGATGTCTCCCAAAACATTGAATTCTGCCCCGCAAGGTGTGGCGGCCCGCAAAGGGGAAACGGGCCGCCACAGGTCGACCAGCCGGGGGGCTGAGTGGCTGGTCATGAACGTTGGTTCGACCCAGGTTCAACCACGGTTACAGTTTGTTTGGGATGGCTCGTCGCAATACTTCCCGGGATGCGATGTAACAAAGCAATAGGCGCGGTCGGACAACAGGATAGGTGCATGCGCGGCAGGTTCGCGCGTGCCTATCGGAGAATGAATGTGACGCCCCATGACACCCTGATCGATGCGCTGGCGGCCGACGTCCGGCCCGTGTCACCGCATGCGGCGGGTCGTCAGATCGCCCAGGCGCTCGTCATCGGCGGGGGCATCGCCCTCGCCGGGGTCGTTGCCGTTTTCGGCATCCAGCCGGGGCTCGATACTTTTGCTCAGGGCGCGCCGTTGCTGGTCAAATCGGCCTACGCCATCTCGCTTGCCGGCATCGCCACCGCGTTGACGCTGATCATCGCGCGTCCCGGGGCCGGGTCGCGAAATGGTTGGCGATGGATCGCTGCACCCCCCGCGGGTCTGGCGTTGGTGGTGCTGACCGAACTCGCGCGCGCGCCCATGAACAATTGGCCGGACATGGTCATGGGCGAGAGCTGGTCGCAATGTCCGTGGCGGATCGTGGCGCTTTCGGTTCCGGTTTTCGTCGGACTTTGTGTCGTCATTCGCGGTCAGGCCCCGACCGACCTTCAGGCATCGGGGGCCGCTGCCGGCCTGTTGTCGGGTGCCGTCGCCGCCACCGCCTATGCCCTTGCCTGCCCCGAAAGTTCGGCTGCCTTCATTCTGGTCTGGTATTCGGCCGGCATTACCCTCGCGACAGCCATTGGCGCGCTGCTCGGGCCGAAACTTCTTCGCTGGTGACGCTGTAACCTGTCCGAAGATCGTTTCGAACCTTGTCATGCCACCCTGGCAACAACCCATTCGCCTAGTTGAGGAAACCACTCATGATCACCACTCGCAACGCCATCAATCTCGCCACTGCCGCCGCCATGGTCGCGCTCTCGGGCGCGCCGGTCGCCGCGATCGCCAAGCATCAGGGGTCCGATGCTTCGGTCGTCCATTGCTACGGCGTCAACAGCTGCAAAGGCACTTCGGACTGCAAGTCCTACGGTCACGAATGCAAGGGCCAGAACGAGTGCAAGGGCCAGGGCTTCAAGGCCCTGACGACGAAGGCCTGTGCCGCCGCTGGCGGTTCGCTCACCGAGAAGTAGGATTTACCGGTGCCCCGGCGTGTTCGCACCGCCGGGGCAGTACGGCTGGACCCCAGGCCATGACCATCGAACCCGTTTCAGCATTCGGTCTCGGCATGCGGCGACCGCATTATTCCGCTTATCTCGACGGATCGGCCCCGGTCGATTTCGTTGAAGTCATTTCTGAAAATTTCATGGTGGACGGTGGCCGTCCGCTCGAAGTCCTCGACCGCGTCCGCACCCATTACCCTGTCGCGATGCACGGCGTTTCGATGTCGATCGGCTCGATCGACGGCCTCGACGACGATTATCTTCGCCGACTGCGAGCGCTCGCCGACCGGGTCGAGCCGATGTGGATTTCCGATCATCTTTGCTGGACCGGCATCGACGGGATCAACAGCCATGACCTGCTCCCCATGCCCTATACTGTCGAGGCGCTCGATGTCGTCGCCGCCAACGTCGCGCACGCTCAAGACATCCTCGGCAGGCCCATGCTTGTCGAAAACCCGTCGAGCTACCTGACCTATGTCCGCGCCGATATGACCGAATGGGAGTTCCTTGCCGAACTCTCGCGCCGCACGGGATGCTATCTTCTGCTCGATGTGAATAACGTCTTTGTGAGCGCCATCAATCACGGCTTCGATGCGCACAGCTATCTGCGCGGGATCCCCGCCGATCGGGTCCGTCAGGTCCATTTGGCGGGTCATAGCGAGGGCCGCGACGGCCTGCTGATCGATACGCACGACGCGCCCGTGCCCGGCGGCGTATGGTCGCTGTTTGCCGAAGCGATGCGGTTGCTCGGTCCGGTTGCGACGATGATCGAGCGCGACGACGATATTCCCGAACTCGGGGTCCTTGTCGACGAGCTCGAAAACGCGCGTCGCATCGCGGTGCCGATCCGGGCGGCCGCATGAACCTCGCCACGCTCCAGCGGGCGTTTCAGGCGCACCTGATGACAGGCGACGACAGCATTGCCGGGTTGGTCGAACCGGCCATGCGGCGCGGTTTGCCCGTATATGCCTTTGCTTATCGGGAAACGCTGCGTGCAGCGCTGCGCGACACGTTCGAAAAAACTCTGCTCTGGCTTGGTGAAGATGCGTTCGACGCTTCCGCCAACGCTTATATCGACACTGTTCCTTCGCAGAGCTGGACGCTGGCCGACTATGGGACCGGATTTGCCGAGCACCTGAGCCGGACGATGCCCGACGACCCGGAAGCCGCGGAAATCGCGTGGCTCGACTGGGCATTGCGTGCCGCATTCGCCGCCGCTTCGCTGGTACCGACGAACCCGGATTCGCTGGCAGCGGTCGACTGGGAAACGGCGACCCTCGCCCTGGCGCCGCATCTGGCGTTCCGTACCGTGGCGACGAATGTCATCGATCTGTGGAACGGGCTGCCTGATGCGCCGGTCGCGGCGACGCTGCTGGCCGCGCCGATCGGCCTCATCGTCTGGCGCGATGCCCTTACGCCCGAATTCCGAAGCGCAGAGCCGCTCGAGGTCGACGCGCTGGGGATCCTGGCGCGCGGACAGACTTTCGCGACTATGTGTGCTGCCCTTGCCGAACAGGGCGCTGACGTCGGTACGATCGGCACGTATCTGTCGCGCTGGCTGGGCGACGGGATCGTGTCAGTCCAGACCTAAACGATCCCGGAGTGGGCGCAATTGGTTGACGAGCGCGACGGTGGCCACGACGACCAGGGTCATGACCGTATAGGCAACCGCCCCGGAAGCTGATCCCGCAGGGACCGAAGCGAGCAACAGCGTATCGTTGCCGCCCGGAATCATCGTTGCTCCGAGCGCAATCAGGATGCCGCCGCCAAGCGAACGGCCCACACCGGCGACTGTCGGCCAGCCGGGCTTGAAAGCACGAAGGCGAATAGCGGAAATGATGGCCCCGGCAGCTGTCAGCAACGCTGCGATGGCGCCGCCCCAACCACTTGCCATCATCGCCATCAGCGGTGAAACGCCCCGTTTTACGGCGTCGGCATAGCTCCATCCGGGCTGCACGACATAAAGCAGTGCACCTCCTGCACCGAGGATGGCCATCGCGGTGGCCAGCGGCCAGCGGTCGCTTCGATGCACTCCGTGGCGCTTCAGAACGAACAGCGCGAGCGCCAGGACGACGCCCGATCCCGCAATGACGAACAACCCTGCAGGCGCTGGATGGCCCAAGGTGCTGGGCGCCAGATGCGGTGCAAGACCGCCTGGGATCAAGTTCGCGATCATGAATCCGATGGCCAGGCCGGCGGGCAACGCGAGCAGGCGCAGCTCGCCGTTGCCGAGACGCCACAAGGATCCCAGCAGGCAGGCGTCATTGAGGACCGCGCCCCATGCCAGCAGGACGGCACCGATGAAGAGGCGCGGTCCGATCGAGGTCATCCCGCCGAGATGCGCGCCGGTACCGATGAGCCATATCGCGGGCAGGCAGACAATGCCGGCCACCCCGGTCGCGACCGCAAACCCCGCAAACAGGTCGATCCGCCGCTGTTCGACGAGATCGCGCGCCGCTGCAACGCCGCACGTGCCACCCTGGTGGATCGAGTAACCGATCACCAGCGCGCAAACCCAGACAAGTAAAAGTTCGACGGTCATCATCTGCTCAAGCCCCGCTCGGTCAACCTGCATGTTGGGCCAGGCTTTGCAACGCAGCTTCCGATGGTTGGCATGGGACCGGGAGGGGTTTCGCCCCGCGACGCCGGTACGTTACAACCCCAGCTCGGTCAGGCCGGGGTGGTCATCGGGTCGCTTGCCGAGTGGCCAGTGGAATCTGCGGTCTGCCTCGGCGATGGGGTGTTCGTTGATGCTCGCGATGCGCCGTTCCATCAGACCGTCGGCGTCGAACTGCCAGTTTTCGTTGCCATAGGCGCGGAACCAGCTGCCGCTGTCATCGCGGTACTCATAGGCGAAGCGCACGGCGATGCGGTTTCCGGCGTGGGTCCACACCTCCTTGATCAGGCGATAGTCGAGCTCGCGCGCCCATTTGCGCGTGAGGAAGGCCTCGATCTGGTCCCGTCCGCTGATGAATTCGGCACGGTTCCGCCACTGGCTGTCGGGCGTATAAGCAAGGGCGACGCGGGCAGCGTCGCGGCTGTTCCAGGCATCTTCGGCAAGGCGCGCTTTCTGGGTGGCGGTTTCATCGGTGAATGGCGGCAGGGGCGGTCGGGTCATCGGGTGTGGCGAGGCCTGAATATGAGGCAGCCTGATCATGTCGATGTCCTTTCTGGTTGGGAAGTCCCGGGAGCACCGCTCCCGGGACCGGGGTGCGTTAATTCTTCGGCTTCACGTGCTTGTCGTAGAAGCTGACAATATGGCTCGCGATGAAGGGCAGATTGTCTTCGGTCGCGAAATGTCCGGCGTTAAGGCGGTAGATCTCAGCCTTGGGCAAATCCTTGAGAAAGGCCTCGCCACCAGCTGGCGAGAAGAACGGATCGTTCTGGCCCCAGAAGATCACCGTCTTGGGCTGGTTGTCTCGCAGGAATTTCTGCCACGTCGGGTAGAGTTCCGGGTTGTGGCGATAGTCGTAGAACAGGTCGAGCTGGATGCGCAGGTTCGTCGGACCGGCAACCGAGGCGGCATCGGACTGATAGCTTTCAGGCGCAATCAGCTCGGGGTGACCCGCACCGCCCAGATACACGATGTTCTTGATCGCTTCGGGGGTGTTGAACCCGGCCAGCGGCTTTTCACTTGCCGCGCTGCGTTCGATCCAGAGCGCTTTGCGGAAACCGTCCCACGCCGGCGTAAAACCCACCTCGTAGGCATTGCTGTTCTGGACGATCAGCCAGTCGAGCGCCTTCGGGTTTCGGCCGACGATCCGGAAGCCGACGGGGCCGCCGTAATCCTGGACGAACAAGCCGTAGTGATCAAAGCCCTTGGCCGCGAGGAACTTTTCAACAGTCACCGAGATCGCGTCGAAACTGTACTGGTAGGTTGCCGGATCGGGATGATCGCTGTTGCCAAAACCCTGATAGTCGGGCGCGATGACGTGAAAGCGGCTGGCGAGCGACGGGATCAGGTTGCGATACTGGTGCGACGACGACGGCCAGCCGTGCAGCAGCACGAGCTTGGGCAGCCTCGGGTCGCCCGCTTCGCGATAGGCGATGTTGAGGCCGTCGACCTTGATCGAGCCGAAGCGAACCTGGTTCATCGCGACGGGCGTCGTCAGCACCGATGCCGTCGGCACCGCGAAGGCGGGCGTCGAGGCGGCAAGGTTCATGATCGCCACGGTTGCACTGAACGCGGCGGCAAAAAGACGAGATTTGAGTTTCATGTGGTGTGTCCTGTTCAATTCGGGGAAGAGGTGCGGGCGCCGAATGGGGGATCGGCGCCCGCGTCTCGGCAGGCCGGCGTTCAGGCGGCCTTGCGAGCGGCTACGGTCGGGAAGTCGATGTCGGTGCCGAGCACTTCATTGACGTAGTTGGTGAGGGTGTTGATCGCGACGTGCATGATGATCTCGAGCACATGCGCGTCGGAGTATCCGGCGAGCTTGACCGCGGCGAGATCGGCATCACTCACCTGGCCGCGTTCACGGACGATCTTGGCGGCGAAGCGCACGGCCGCGTCGGCCTTGGGATCGTTCGACGCGCCGTTGCGGTTGGCGGTGATCTCGGCATCGTCGAGCTTGGCGAGATTCTTGCCGAGATAGGTGTGCGCCGACAGGCAGTAGTTGCAGCTGTTCACCTCAGCGACGGCCAGCGCGATCCGCTCGCGGGTTGCGGCAGGCAGGGCCCCTTTGCCGAGCGCGCCGGAAACGCCGAGATAAGCTTCGAGTGTCTGCGGGCTGGTCGAGATCAGGCGGAACATGTTGGGGACGATGCCGAGCTGGGCGTTGACGGCGTTGAGCAACGGCTGCGACTTTTCAGGGGCGTCGGCAATCGTCGCGGGGGTCGGGATACGGGACATGGGGGCAATCCTTTCTTCGTCTGCAGGGCCGTGATTGGCCGGTGACGCTGATTTAGGCGCTTCCGCTTTCGTCCAGTATCCGGTATTATCGAGAACTTTCCTTCCATAATTCGGTAGCATCAATGGACCGGCTCGATGCGATGAAGACGCTGATTGCGGCCGTCGACGGCGGCAGCCTCTCGGCGGCATCACGCGCGTTGAACATGCCGCTGGCCACGGTCAGCCGTAAAGTGTCGGACCTTGAGGCGCACCTGCAGACCCAGCTGCTGTTCCGAACGAGCCGCAAGCTGATGCTTACCGAGGCCGGCCAGGCCTATATCGCCGCAAGCAGGCGCATTTTGGATGAGATCGACGAAGCCGAACGTGCCGCATCTGGCGAATATCGGGCGCCGCGCGGGCACCTGACGGTGACGGCCCCCATCATGTTCGGCAGGCTCCATGTCGCGCCGGTGGTGCTCGATTTCCTGAAAGCGTACCCGGAGATTACCGTTCGGCTGATCCTGTCGGATAAGGTGGTCGGCCTGGTTGAGGGCCACATCGACGCAGCGATCCGGATCGGTCGCCTGTCCGACAGCAATATGGTCGCATCGCGGCTGGGCGAAATCCGCTGGGTGACGTGCGCCAGTCCCGGCTATCTCGCAACGAGCGGGCATCCGGATACGCCCGACGACCTCAAAAATCATGACTACATCATGTTCGAGGGGGTCTATTCCAACAACCTCTGGACTTTTGGATCAGGGTCCGGGGCGCTCGTGCAGGCGGTGAGGCCGCGCCTCGCCGTGAACACCGCCGACACCGCCATCGCCGCCGCGATCTCGGGCGCGGGGGTTACCCGTGTCCTTTCCTATCAGGTTGCCTTGCCCGTAGCCGATGGCGCGCTCGAGCTCATATTGCGCCGGTTTGAACCGGACCCGATGCCGGTGCACCTCGTTCATGCGGGTCATACGCTGCTGCCCCTAAAGCTGCGGGCATTCCGGGATTTCCTGGGACCGCGCCTCAAAAATCGGCTGGCGGCGATCACATAACGCCGGTGCTCGAACGCCCCGTGATCAGGCGGGCGCCGCGTTCGAAGGTCACGTAATTCCACAGCCAGTTGAGACCGACGACAAAGCGGCTGCGAAAACCCACGAGGAAATAGATGTGCGCCGTGGACCACAGGATCCACGCGGGCAGGCCGCTCATCCGGCTCCACCCGAAATCGGCGACTGCGCGCTTCCGGCCGATCGTGGCGAGTTGGCCGTGATCCTTGTAGCGGAAGGGGGGTGGCGCCTTCGTTCCGGCCGCGCGTCCAGCGATAACGCGGGCGACATAGCGTCCCTGCTGCTTGGCAGCGGCGGCAATACCCGGAACGAAGCCGTCGCCGTGCGGGATGGCCGCTGTATCGCCGATGACGAAGATTTCCGGTCGGTCAGGCACCGTCAAAATGTCGGTCACGGCAACCCGGCCCGATCGGTCGCCGGTAATTCCCAGCCACTGTGCGGCGGGCGAAGCCTTGACACCTGCAGCCCAGATCGTGGCGGCCGTCGGGAGGTAGTCGTCCCCGATCGTCACGCCGTCCGCGCTGATGTCCGTCACGCGGGCATCGAGCCGGACCTCCACACCCAATCCCTCAAGGCTCTTTCGTGCCAACCTGCTCAGCGATTCCGGAAAACTCGCCAGCAGTCGTGGCCCGCTCTGGATCAGGACGACGTGAACACAGTTTTTGGTGATGTGGCGAAAATCCATTTCGGCGGCATGGCGTGCAAGCTCGGCAATGGCGCCGGCCATCTCGACGCCGGTCGGCCCACCGCCGATGACGGCGAAGGTGACCGGTGTGTCGCGGCTCGCAATGTGTTCCTGGCGCATCGTCTCGGCACGTTCCATCGCGAGCAGCAGGTCGCGGCGCACACGGATCGCGTCGTCGATCGTCTTGATTCCGGGCGCATATGCCGACCAGTGGTCGTTGCCGAAATAACTGTGACTGGCGCCTGTCGCGATCACCAGATCGTCGTAGGGCAGCGTGGCTCCGCCCGCGACGCGCACGGTGCGCGCGTCGGCATCGACCCCTGTCAGCTCATCCATCAGAACACGGACCGAGGGAGCGCTTTTTACGATCGACCGTATCGGCGCGGCAATGTCTGCGGGCGACAGGCCTGCCGTCGCGACCTGATACAACAGCGGCTGAAAGAGGTGATGGTTCTGGCGGTCGATCAGGGTGACGTCGACGTCGTGGCTGGCAAGCGACATTGCCGCATTCAGGCCGCCAAAGCCAGCGCCGACGATAATGACACGACGACGCGTGGCGAGTTCGGGATGTGGCATGGTCGCATGACTCCGGCTGATACTTCCCGGTTCGTCCCCAAACGGCGCTTCGTTACCTTTGGCATCATGCGCCCCGGCTATGGACTTCATGCGGGCCGCCCGCTTCCGCTCGACGTGGGATGCGCTATTCGACGGTCATGCCCGAAACGCTTGCCCTTGCCCGACGCCTTGCAGAAGCCGCTGCAGCAGCAGCGCCCGAGTGGCAGCCGCTGTACGATAACTTTGTGGCGGGGTTGCGGACGTTGGGCATTGGTCAGACTGCGCCGCGTGTCGGCGACGAGTTTCCCGATTTTGCGCTTCCCGACGCGCGCGGCCATTATTGTTCGTTGAGCGATCTGCTGAACGCTGGCCCCGTCGTGCTCAGCTTCAATCGCGGCGAATGGTGCCGCTATTGTCGAGCCGAACTGGAGGCATGGCATTGCGCACTGCCTGAACTCGACGCGGTGCATGGCTGTTTTGTGGCCGTGACGGGCGAAGTCGGTGGCCGGGCCAGGTCACTCGGCGCGATCCTGGGCAGCGGTGCCCGCGTCCTTTGCGATGTGGATCATGCCGTTGCCATGGCAACGGGCCTGGCCTTCTACCTCGGCCGGCCGATGCTCGATCGCTACCGTGAAATCGGTCTCGATCTCGCGACGCTCTATGGTTCGGACAGCGGTTTCGTGCCCGTCCCCGCGACCTTCGTCATCGATACCGATCGTACGGTCGCCTTTGCCTTTGTCGATGTGGATTTTCGCCTCCGCGCCGAACCCGGCGCCGTTGTTGCCGCGGTCGCAGCGCTAGGCCGCTAGACCCTGCTGCCAGCCCCGCGCCCGGGAGGCGCGGACGAACGCTTCGCTTGCGACCGAGCGCCGCCGCCCCGCGATCGCCGCCAGCACGACCGCGCGTGTGTCCGGTATGTCGGTCAGGCGCAGCCCCTTCAAACGGGCGTCACCGGCCGGGTCGGGCATATAGGCGCACCCCAACCCGGCGAGGATCAGGCGCAAAAGTTGCTGCGAGTCAGTGGCGCGGTGGCGAATGTCGAGCGCGATCCCTGCTGCTTCAGCAGCGCGTTTCGCACGGATGAATCCGTCGCCGCCGCAATCAATCCATGCCTCTCCCTTCACATCCTCGAACGCCACCGTCTCGCGTGGCGACAAGGGGTGCGTCGCGCGCACGACTATCCGGTAAGCCTGGTCGAAAAGCGTCCATGCGTCGAAACGATCGGGTGCCTCGTCCGGCGCTTCGACAATCAAGAGATCGAGCGACCCGGCCAGGGCAAGTTCGGTCAGCTCTTCGGACGTGCCACTCTGGATGGTCAGCTGGAAGCCCGGTAAATTATCGCCCAGTTCGGCAAGCACACCGTCCAGGGCCTCGGATGCGATCGTCGACGCGACGCCGAGCGCGAGGGGCGCCACCTGTGCCTTGCCGACGCCGCGCGCGAGCGCCTTTGCCGCCTGCGCGCCGTCATAGGTGCGCTCGAGGTGCGGCAGCATCATCCGGCCGAGATCGGTCAAGTGCGTTCGCGAACGCTCCCGCCGGAACAACGGGCCGCCAAACTCGTCCTCCAGCTTTTGAACCGCGCGGGTCAGTGAGGGCTGGGAAACATTGCACTCCTCGGCCGCCCGCGTGAAATTGAGCAGGCGCGCCATTGATAGGAAGTAACGGACCTGGTGCATTTCCATGGAAGATCACAATTAACCGACGCCATTGCCGCTGGCGACAATTAAATGCGGGTTACATCATGGTCATCATGGCCGTGCCGACGATCGCAAAGCCGACGCCGAGCAAGGCGACGAATGCCGATGCCGTGCCGAGCAGCGGCAGAAAACCCGAGAGACGACGGGGCGTAGATTTGTAGGCTGCGATCATCGTCAAGTCCTCATGGCGGCGGACTGCCGCTCCGTGGACCTATCCGCTCCACGCCCGACGATCGTTACGCTTGCGGCTGCTTCATACCCGCAGTGCATGGAACACATGCATGCCTGGTGGGTGGGCTGACCGGACACGCTTTGCGAAAAGACCCTTGCGACGACCGATCGTGGACGTCGGCAGGGAGAAACCGATATGGCCCAACCGCTCGCGAAACCCGTCGCGCCGAACGCAGCCCCGCAGCCGACCGACCAATGGGGGCAGCTGATGGCTGCAGGCCAGGGCGGACACGGCGGTGCCTATCGTCGCCTGCTGTCGGAAATCGACCCCTGGCTGCACCGCTATTACGCTCGGCGGCTGCCGCCGCACATGATCGACGATGTGGTTCAGGAAACGCTGATCGCGGTTCACACCAAGCGGCATACCTATATGCCCGAGCGTCCGTTCCGTCCCTGGCTCGCCGCGATCGCGCGCTACAAATGGATCGACCGGCTGCGCGCGATGGGTCGCGAAGCGACCGATATGCTCGACGATGACATGGGCGTCGAAGGCCATGAAAGCCGCGTCACCAGTGCCATCGTACTCGAAGATTTGCTGGCAAAGCTAAAGCCGGCACAGGCGAACGTCATCCGCCTAGTCAAGCTGCAGGGCTTCAGCATCGAGGAAGCGGCATCGGCGACCGGTCAGTCGGAGTCGCTGGTCAAGGTCAACATCCACCGGGGTCTCGGCAAGCTGCAAGGCATCGTGAACACCGCGGCTGCTTAAGACGGGCGAAGCAAAATTGCGCCAGCCGGTAACCTTTCGCCGTCGCCGACGAAAGACGTGCAGACCGCAACAATGCTTAGGGCCCGCCCGTGAAACTCATCAACCTCAGCGTCGCTTTGGCAGCAATCGCTGCCAGTGCCATCTCGACCACCGCCGTCGCCGCACCGATCCAGAAATTCTCGAATGCGGCGCTGCAAGCAGCGCAGCGTTCGGGCAAGCCGGTTCTGGTCGACGTGCATGCCGATTGGTGCCCGACCTGCCGCCGTCAGGCCCCGACCATCGAAGCGATCTCGCGCGATCCGTCATTTGCGAAGCTCGTCATCCTCAAGCTCGACTTCGACGCGCAGGTTGCCGAAAGAACCGTGCTGGGCGTCAGCAAGCAAAGCACGCTGATCGCCTATAACGGGCGCAACGAACGGACGCGGGCAACGGGCATCATCGATCCGGTGCAAATCAGGGCGCTCGCTGCAACGGCCTTGCGCTAGTCGCCATGGGCGACTGGCATTCGACCGGGCAGATCGGCATTCTCGGTTCGGGCAGCGCACTGCCAGGCGAGGCGGTCACGAATGAAGCGCTCATTGCTCTCATCGCTTCGCGTTTCGGCCTGACGCGCGACCGCGAAGCACGGCTTCTCGGCGACCGGCTCGAAATCGAGCATCGACACCTCTCGCGCACGTTCGAGCATCGCCACGAAGCGGCGCGGGCAGCGCACACCAATTCTGCGCTTGCGGCGGCGGCGATCGATCGCGCGCTGACCGACGCCGACATGGACGTCAATGATCTGGGCTATCTGATCGGTCACACGGCGACGCCGGACCTCGTCCTGCCCTCGAACATCGCCATGGTCGCCGACAGGCTCGGTTATGAAGGACCGCACGTCGAGTTGCGGCAGGCGTGTACCGGCTTCGCCAACGCCCTGATGGTCGCTTTCGGTTTGCTCGCCAGCCCGGACGCGCGTCCGATTGCCGTCGTGGGATCCGAAACCGGTTCGCTGCTGTTCGATCCTTGCGCAGCCGAGCACGACCCCGAACAGCGCGTCAACATGATGCAGATGGGCGATGGTGCCGCCGCCGTGATCCTTCACAGACCGCAAAGCGGTGTCGACGCGATAAACGCGGCATGGTTCGGTTCGATCGGGCTGGGCAAAACGCCTGGCCTGCGCATCGACAGTTCGCTCCCGGGCCACAATCGCCACGACTTTGCGGGCATCCTGGCCAATGGGCATGAACTGTTCGAGGCGGGCGTTGCCGCAGCGGCACGATCTGGCGTTGCGATCGGGGACGTGGACCGTATCGTCCCGCATCAGGTGAGCGGGCGCATCGGCGTGCAGGTTGCCACCCACTTCGGCTTCGATCCGGCACGCAGTTTCGGCAACGCAAGACATGTCGGCAATACCGGTTCGGCCGCGATGTGGCTGGCGCTCGACGAGTTGCGACATGGGGCGCTGCCGTCAGGCCAGAAAGCCCTGTTTCTCGGCGCGGAGGCGACGAAGTACATGCATGGCGGGTTCGTCCTTGAACGCGCCTGACAGTTTGGAAACGCTGGTCGAGGTGAGCAGCCTCGCCAAGTGTTTCGGCACGACGACCGTCGTTCGCGACGTGTCGTTTTCAGTCCGGCGCGGCCAGCTCATCGGCCTCGTCGGCGCGAACGGCGGGGGCAAGACGACGACGCTGCGCATCATTGCGGGCCTGCTCCGCGCCGATGCGGGCAGCGGTCGCGTGCTGGGCAGCGACCTTGGTGATCCCCGATCCGCCCGCATCGGCCAGATCGGCTATATGCCGCAATGGCTCGCCCTCTATCCGGACCTCAGCGTCCGCGAGAACCTGGCGTTCAGGACCCGCGCACACCGGATCACCAGGCCCGCTACCGCAATCGACGAAACCGTTGCCCGTTACCGGCTTGGCGACGTTTTCGAAAAACGCGTGGCCAGCTTGTCGGGCGGCTGGGCGCGGCGGGTCCAGTTCGCCGCCACGGTCATCCATGCGCCGTCGCTGCTCCTCCTCGACGAGCCGACCGCCGGGCTCGACGTCGCGACCCGCAACGATATCTGGGCGTGGCTCGGCGAACTTTCGCAGGGAGGATGCGGCATCGTCATAAGCACGCATGACCTCACCGAAGCCGAACGATGCGACATGATCATCCCGTACCATGAGGGGCGCGCGTACAGGGCGACCTCGCCGCAAGCCTTTGTCGCGGGGCAGGCAGCGGCGTCGCTCGAAGAGGCAGTATTGAAGCTGGCGCAGTCCCGGCGATGAGCGGCGTCCTCGCCATCGCCAGGGTGGAGATTCACCGGCTGTTGCGCGCGCGACTGACGCTCACGCTCCTTTTGCTCGTCCCCGCGATGCAGGTCGCGCTGTTCGGCTTTGCCATCCGGCCCGGCGCGCAGGTCATCGATGTCGCCATCGCTGCCGACAGCCCGCAACTCGCGCGTACGCTTGCCAGAAGACTCGAAGGGCAGCCGCAGCTTCGCCTCGTCTCGGCGAATAGTCCCGCCGGATCGGCGGCTTCGGCGGTCCGCGCGGGCAGCGCCACGATCGGCATCGATGTCCCGTCGGTCCGCTCGTTCGCCAACCCGTTCGCGCCGATCCTGCCGGTTCGCATCACCGTGGACGACACCAGCAACGAGGTTGCGGTGCTCGCTCTTGCGCGCATCGACGCCCTGTACTGGCGTGACGCCGCCGAGCGGGCCAGCGACGGCAATTCTGGACCGCAAATCCGGATCGACCGCTTATATAATCCCGCTGGCCGCGCCGACTGGACGTTCATGCCGTCGCTGGTCGGGGTCACCGTGATGATCGCGATGATCATGCTGGGGACGCTGGGGATCGCGCGCGAACGAGAAGGCGGAACCTGGGAAACGCTCGAATCCCTTCCTCTCTCGCGCTTCGACATCCTTGCGGGAAAGATGCTGCCCGGCGTCGCGATCGGCACACTGCAGGGCTGCATGGTGCTGGGCATTGCGATCGCGCTATTCAACGTACCGGCGCGGGGCAGCGTCGTGGCGTTGCTGGCCCTGCTCCCCCTTTTCGCTGCCGCGCACCTCGTGCTCGGTTTTGCCCTGTCGCTGCGCGCGTCGGCGCAGATCGATGCATTGCAGGGGGCGATTGCCTTTTATCTGCCGGCCATGCTGCTTTCGGGCTTCCTCTATCCCTTTGCGACGCTCCCCGGCTGGGCCCAGGCCATCGGCAACATCTTTCCGCTGACGCATTTCATCCGCGCGTCGCAGGGCGCACTTCTCCATGGCGACGGTGCGTTGTCGGTGCTGACGCACGGGCTGCCCATTGCCGCCTTCCTCGTCGCGGCATCGGTTGTCGCCCTCGTTATGCCGTTGCGCCCGGTCGATTGAGGCCCGGATGTAACGGTAGCGACCAACGCCGCGAAGACAGGAGCATGCCGCCCGGCGGCGTTACTGGAGAACACCCATGCTTCGTTTGCTGCCGCTGGCACTTGTTGCGCTCGCTGCCGTCGCACCGGCCCATGCCGCAGATGTACGCAAATTCGATGTCGCCGCGTTTACTGCCGCCAGGGCGCAGAACCGGTCCATCCTCGTCGATGTAAAGGCATGGTGGTGCCCGGTTTGCGCGTCGCAGAACCGCACGATCAAGCGGATCGTCGCCGATCCGGCCTACAACCAGCTGATCATTTTCGAGCTGAACTTCGATACGCAAAAGGCCGAGCGGCAGGCGCTTTCGGTCACCCGGCAGGCAACGCTGATCGGCTATCGCGGCCAGCTTCAGCTTGGCCGGCTCGATTTCGTCACCGACAAGGACAAGATCGGCAGTCTGCTCGCGGCAACGGTGCGCTGACGCCGTGGCGAGCGACCTCAATCCTCTACTTGCCTATGTCGCAGGCGTCCTGACGATCCTGTCGCCATGCGTCCTGCCGCTCGTGCCCATCGTTCTCGGCAGTGCCGCGCAGCAGAGCCGCTTCGGGCCGCTGGCGCTAGCGGCGGGTCTCGTCATCTCGTTCACCGGGGTCGGCCTGTTCGTCGCCAGCCTCGGTGCTACTTCAGGCGTGGATCCCGAAAGCGTGCGGTGGTTGGGCGCGGTGTTGCTGCTGCTCGCGGGCCTTGTTCTGCTCGTGCCGCAATTGCAGGCAACCGTAACCCGCCTCGCGACCCCGCTTGCCGATTGGGCGAACCAACGCCAGGCAGGCCTCGAACGCTTTGGTTTGGCGGGCCAGTTCGCGATCGGCGCTCTGCTCGGACTTGTCTGGAGCCCCTGTGTTGGTCCTACCTTGGGGGCCGCAACGGTCCTTGCCTCGCAAGGGCAGAACCTGGGGCAGGTGACGATTGTCATGGCGGCGTTCGGCCTCGGCATCGCGTCTGTCCTGCTGCTGATCGCAGTCGCCACACGCGGGTTCCTCAGCCGCTGGCGTGGCCGCCTGATGAGCGCGGGCGGCAATGGAAAGCGCGTGCTGGGTGGTCTGTTGCTGGTGGTCGGCGTCCTGATCATGACCGGCGGTGACCGCGCGTTCGAGGCGGTCGTCGTTGCCGCATCTCCTGACTGGCTGATCGACCTGACAACGATGTACTGAGGCCGGCCCCGGTCACACAGTTCGCGCCAGCGACCTCGTGCGCTCGAGCCACTGTCTTCGGATTGGTGCCGAGCTCCCGGCTCTACGTGCGTGGTCGTGCCGTCTTCATTTTAGATCGCCGGCCATGCCAGCTTTTTTCGTGACCGCCATGGCCATGGCCAATTGGAATGCGCCGGCCAAAATCCACACGTCTCCCACGAGGTGACCGCGGTACATGGGCATCGTGACAGCGTGGTACAGCATCACGCCGCCGTGCAGAATGCTCGACAGCACCGTGAACTCGAGCAAAGACCAGTTCGCGATCGGATCGCGTGCCGCTCGTATCAGGCAAATGCCAAGAGCCACGTAAACGCTGACGATCATCTGATCGTAAACAGAATTGAAGGGTGCCCATCGCCACCCTTCAAGTGGATCAGCAAAGACGACAAGCGGCAAACCAAATGTGACGAACACGCCCCAAAAAAGAACTGTCCCGCGCAAGAGACGCGTTGCTGCTCGATCCACCCACGACCTCCATTAAACGAGGCAAGCTACCAGCAATCACCGCGAATTGCTCTGGCCAAAGATGCCGTTTCCCGAAGAGGTGACTGTTTCCTGCCGCCCAATGTCCGTTGCCTGCAATCGTCGAGAACGAACTGAATTGCTGGATCTGGGTTGCCGACCTCGCCGCACGTAAACTTAGGAATGGGTGTGTGGCGTTCGACGCCTGGGCTTGCTCCGGTGCTTTCGGTAGTGGCATAGTCGATAGCAGAGAGGAACCTGCCAATGGCGACCGCCCTGAAAGCCCGTACTATGACCGAAGCCGAATGGGCTGCCCGTCAGGAGCTTGCCGCCTGTTACCGCGTGTTCGCGATGATGGGTTGGGACGAAATGATCTACAACCATATCACGGTAAAGCTGGACGAACCCGGCGAGTTCCTGATCAACCCATATGGCCTGCATTTCAGCGAGGTGACCGCCTCCTCGCTGGTTAAGATCGATATCGACGGCAACAAGCTCGATGCGGACAATCCCTATCCGGTCAACCGCGCCGGTTTTGTCCAGCACGGTCTGTTCCATCGGCACGTCCCGACCGCCCATGCGATCATCCACACGCACACGACGGCGACGATGGCGGTCTGCTCGCTCGAAGGGGGGCTGCAACCGGTCAATTTCTATGCCTGCAACTTCATGGGCCAGATCGGCTATCATGATTTCGAGGGCGTGACGGTGCGCGACGAGGAGGGGCCAAATCTGCTCCGGAACCTCGGCGACAAGTCGATCCTGCTGCTCCGCAACCACGGACCTGTGGTCATGGGGCGGACGTTGCCCGAAGCCTTTGTGAAATATTGGGCGTTGCAACGCGCCTGTGAGATCCAGGTGGCGACACTTGGTATGGGGCAGCCGATCCACGTCGGTGAGGACGTCGTCGCGGTTCACCAGCGCGACATGTCGCTCACTCAGATCCCTGGTGGCCCGGGCAGGGCGGAATTCGACGCAATGGTCCGCCGCGTGGACAAGCTCGATCGCAGCTGGCGTGACTAGCCGCCGGTGACCAGCCTCACGGTGAACAACCAGCCGGTGTCCTACCGGATGGACCCGTCGACGCCCCTCCTGTGGGCGTTGCGCGATGCATCGAACCTGACCGGCACGAAATATGGCTGCGGCACCGGCGATTGCGGCGCGTGCACCGTCGACATCGACGGACGCGCGGTGCGGAGCTGCATGGTGAGCATCGCTCAGGTCGAAGGCGCCTTCGTCACCACGATCGAGGCGCTGTCGCGCGATCGCAGCCACCCGGTGCAACAGGCATGGGTTGCCGAACAGGTTCCGCAGTGCGGGTTCTGCCAGACGGGCATGATCATGGCGGCTTCGGTCCTGCTGAAGACCAATAACCGGCCGACCGATGCCGACATCGACGCGGCCATCACCAATATCTGCCGGTGCGGGACCTACACCCGGGTGCGACGGGCCATCCACCGAGCCGGGGCGGCGCTGCGCGGGGAGGAGACGATCGTTGCCGCCCCGCCGCCCGCAATCGATCCGCGCGATGCGGCCGCCCGCGTCCCGGCACTGACCCCCCCCGCCGACGCAATGACTTGCTTTCGCTGAGATTAAGCGTTTCGCCATGCATCGTTCAGCGCGACTCGGACATTGTTCGTGCATGGGCCGAGGCGACAATCATGCACGTACGCCCCAAGGAACGATGATCATGCGCAAGTCACTGACCCTTGCCGCGCTGCTCGCGGCTACCGTCGCCACCCCGGTCCTGGCACAGGATGACCGCGCGATGGACCGCCGGATCGAACGCCACGACCGTGAGCAGGCACCCGACGCCCGGCCACAGCAGAATGGCGGCCCCCAGCGTCAGCAGGTCGCTCCGCCTGTCCAGGCGGCACCAGTTGCGCCGCAGGGACGCTGGGACGGCAACCGGAACGCGAATGGCTATGCCCAGCGTCCCGTGTTTCAGGGGCAGCAGCAGGCCGCTCCAGGTCAGCCGTGGATGCGGCACCCCGAGGCGAGATCGGACAACCCGGCGTTCAATCGTGGACCAGGGGCTGCTCCTGCTCCCGTCGTGAATGCGCCACGGGTCCAGACAGGCGACGCGCCGCGCTGGAACGGTGCGCCGCGCGATGGCCAGCATTGGAACGGTCAGCAGTCAGACCGTCCGCAGTGGAACGGCCAGCCGCGTGATGCCCAGAACTGGAATGGCCAGCACGGACCCGACGGTCATTGGGATGGGCGACGCGACGATGGCCACCGCTGGAACGGCAATGCTCCCGTTCGGCAGGACCAGTACCGGCAGAACCACGACCATCAGGATTGGGACCGTGATCACGACCGCAACCACAATGGCGACTGGAACAACAACCGGAGCTGGAGCCGCGACTGGCGGCAGGACCGGCGCTACGACTGGCAACGGTATCGCAACGACAATCGCTACGCATTCCGCAGTGAACAATATTATGCGCCCTATGGGTGGAACTACGGCTATCGTCGCTTCTCGATCGGCTTTTCGCTGAGCAATATATTGTTCGATCAGCAGTATTGGATCGACGATCCCTACGCCTATCGCCTGCCCCCGGCCTATGGCCCGTATCGCTGGGTGCGTTACTATGACGACGTGCTGCTGGTCGATCTGCGCAGCGGTCGTGTCGTCGATGCCATCTACGACTTCTTCTGGTAACGACAACGACACTTCGCCTATCCCTCGCCGTAGTCGGCGAGGGATAGGATGACGCAGCAAAAACTGTCCGAAATCGGCAGGAATGCCTCGGCAAAGCTGAAGCGTAATCCGGCGGTAAGCCACGTCGCCGGGCTCGGCTTCGACCTGTATCTCGTGCAGGATTTTCTGTCGTTATACGAATGCGGCGCGCTGATCGCGATGATCGACGTCGACCGGCGTCCTTCGGCAATCCTGTCCGATCATCCCGATCCCGGTTACCGCACCAGCGAGAGCTGCGACCTCGACCGCTGGAACCCGTTCGTCGAAACGATCGACCAGCGTATCTGCGCGCTCCTGGGACTGCATGCGCGGCAGGGGGAAACCCTGCAGGGCCAGCGTTATGCGGCGGGCCAGCAGTTCAAGGCGCATTATGACTATTTCCAGACCGACATGCCCTATTGGGCGGATGAAAAGACGCGAGGCGGCCAGCGCAGCTGGACGGCGATGATTTTTCTCGATGAGCCGGCGGGAGGCGGCGAAACATGGTTCAGCGCGGCGGGATTTCGCGTGACGCCGCTCGCGGGGATGCTGCTCGCCTGGAATAACATGGATGCCAACGGCAACCCCAACGGCCAGGCACTTCATGAAGGTCTGCCGGTAACGGCAGGTGTAAAGACGATCGTGACCAAATGGTTCCGCGAACGTTTTTGGTGCTGAGACTTTCCTTTCGCGCGCCTGACATAGTCGTTCGCAACCTGTTCAAGTGCGAAGGGTTAACCCGGACAGTGCGTTGTTTAGCGAAGCGCACATATAAGGAGTAGATCATGCGTAAAATCATTCTTGCCGGCCTGATCGCCGCCACCCTGACCCCGATCGGGGCCCAGGCTCAGGTCGTCGATCATCGGGAGCGGCACGAGCTTCAGAACGACCGTCGCGACATTCGCGACGAGCATCGTGACGTGCGCGAGGCCTATCGAAGCGGCGACCCCCGCCGGATCCGTGACGAACGTGGCGATTTGCGCGATGCCCGTCAGGAATATCGCCAGGACTCGCGCGACGCCCGGCGCCCGGACAATCGCGACTGGCGTCGTGACGACTGGCGGAGCTACCGCAATCAAAATCGCGCCATTTATCGCGGCTATGGTTGGCAGGCCCCCTTCCGTTATCAGGCGTTCCGTCCTGGTATCCGGATCGGCGTTGCCTATTACGGCCCGCGCTATGTGATCGCTGATCCGTGGCGCTATCGCTTGCCGCGCCCCGGTTTCAATCAGCAGTGGGTGCGTCACTATAACGACGTACTGCTCGTCGACGTTCGCCGCGGCATCGTGATCGACGTCATTCATAATTTCTACTGGTAAACGCGGTGCAGGGGTCCGGGGGCATCAAACTCCCGGCCCCTTGCCATCGACCCCAAGTGTGTTACGCAAATGCTACACCCGTCTACGGAGTAGCATTCATGTGTCGCAAATACCTCGCCATTTTTGCCGTCAGCCTCCTTGCGACAAGCGCCCCGTTGCTGGCCGCCAGTCCGTCCGAGCAGCTGCATAAGCTGTTCGTCGACAGTGATGAGGCGAACCTTAAGCGTAACCCGCTGAATGCTCTGGTTCGTGGCGACCTGCGTTATGCCGATCAGCTGGGCGATTTGTTCACCGATGCCCAGTCGGAGCGCAACTATCGGGCCGACCTCGCCGACCTCGCCGCACTCCACCGGATCGACCGCCGCAAGCTGAGCGCCACCGACCAGCTCGCCTACGACGTCTTCGCCTGGCAAACGCTCGACTCGATCCAGGGCAATACGCCCGCGATGCGCAAACTGACCGACGTCCGGCCGATCGATCATTTTTTCGGGGTCCACACCTTCTACCCGGACGTTTCGTCGGGTCAGGGGGCTGCTCCCTTCAAAACCGTTCTCGACTACGAAAACAACATCAAGCGGCATCATCAGTTCGCGCACCAGCTCGATCTGGCGATCGGCCGTTTTCGTGAAGGGATGGCGTCGGGCGTCACCCAGCCCAAGCTGATCGTGCGCAATGTCATCGACCAGCTGGATTTACAGCTGAAGACCGGGGTCGAAGGATCGGCTTACCTTGGTCCAGTCAGGAATTTCCCCGATGGTATCGCCGCCGCCGACAAGGCGCGTCTGACCGAACAGACGACAGCGGTCGTCCGGGACGAAATCTTCCCGGCCTATGTTCGGCTTCGCGACTTCCTGAAGAATGAATATCTGCCGGTTGCCCGCGAAGGCGTCGGCCTGTCGGCCATGCCTGGCGGACTGAAGCTCTACACATTCCTCATCAAGCGCAACACGACCCTGCCGCTCACCCCGGATTATGTTCACAAGCTGGGCCTGTCCGAAGTCGCGCGCATTACCAAGGCCATGGAGGTGGTGAAGAACGAAGTCGGCTTCACGGGCACGCTGGCGCAGTTCTTCGACGATCAGCGCACCAATCCGAAGTTCAAATTCGCGTCGAAGGAGGACATGCGCGACACCTTCATCGCCATCGGCAAGCGCGTCGACCAGCGCATCCCGGAACAATTCTCGACGATCCCCAAGACCCCGCTCGAGATTCGTCCGGTGCCCGAATATCGCGAGAAGACGGACGCGGGCGGCAGCTATAACCAGGGAACGCCCGACGGAACGCGTCCCGGCGTCTTCTATTACAACAGCTATGACCTGCCCTCACGGCAGAAGCCGGAGGCAGAGACGCTATACCTGCATGAGGCGATTCCGGGCCACCATTTCCAGATCAGCCTGGCGCAGGAAAATACGTCGCTGCCGCCGTTCATGCGCTTTGGTGGCAACACGGCCTTTGCCGAAGGGTGGGCGCTTTATGCCGAGAGCCTGGCACCGGAGCTCGGCATGGAAACCGATCCGTACCAGCATTTCGGCGGGCTGAACGACGAGATGCTGCGCGCGATGCGTCTGGTTGTCGACAGCGGCATCCATGCCAAGGGTTGGACGCGCGACCGGGCAATCGACTACATGCTGACGCATTCGGGCATGAGCCGGACCGATGCGACGGCGGAGGTCGAGCGCTACATCGCGATCCCCGGCCAGGCACTTGCGTACAAGATCGGCCAGCTGACGATCCAGCGCGTCAAGGCCAAGGCCAAGGCCGCACTCGGTACGAAATTCGATCCGCGCAAATTTCATGCCCAGGTGCTGATGACCGGGGCGTTGCCGATGGGCGTGCTCGAAAAGAAGATCGATGACTGGATCGCGGGGGGTGGCCAGTAGGCCAGCCACGGCTCAGGCGGCGAGCTTCCTCAGCACATACTGCAGGATGCCGCCGTTCAGGAAATAATCGAGCTCGTTGACCGTATCGATGCGGCAACGAGTCTCGAATGTCTCGCTGGCCGCGTTCGCACGCACCAAATGGACGGTCACGCCCTGGCGCGGGCGGAGCGCGGCAACGTCGACGATCGTGAAGGTTTCGCTGCCATCGAGGTTCAGCGTCTTGCGGTCGACACCCTCATCGAACTGCAGCGGGAGGACGCCCATGCCGACGAGATTGGAGCGATGGATACGCTCAAAGCTTTCGGCAATGACCGCGCGCACGCCAAGCAGATTGGTTCCCTTTGCGGCCCAGTCGCGCGACGAGCCGGTACCATATTCCTTGCCGGCGATGACGACCAGCGGCGTACCGTCGGCCTTGTGGCGCATGGCGGCGTCATAGATCGGCATGATCTCGCCCTTGTAGCTCGTCATGCCGCCCTCGACGCCGGGGATCATCTCGTTCCTGATCCGAATATTGGCGAACGTGCCGCGCATCATGACTTCGTGATTACCGCGCCGTGCGCCGTATGAGTTGAAATCGGCGCGGCTGACCTGATGCTCCTGCAACCATGTGCCGGCGGGCGAATCGGCCTTGATCGATCCGGCCGGTGAGATGTGATCGGTGGTTATGGAATCGGCGAAGATCGCAAGCAGCTTTGCGTCGCGGATATCGGCAACCGGCGCGGGCGTCATCGACATCCCCTCGAAATATGGCGGATTGGCGACATAGGTGCTGCCGGCTCGCCACTGGTAGGTGTCCGATCCCGTCACGTCGATTGCCTGCCACCGGTCGTCACCCGCAAACACATGGGCATAGCGCGACATGAACATCGACCGGTCGACGTTGGCCGCCATCAGTGAATGCACTTCGGCGTTGGTCGGCCAGATCTCACGCAGGTAGACGTCGGCCCCTTCGCTGTCGGTTCCGATCGGATCATGGACGATATCCTTCGTCACCGTCCCCGCCACTGCATAAGCGACAACAAGCGGCGGTGAGGCGAGGAAGTTGGCACGCACGTCGGGCGATACCCGCCCCTCGAAATTGCGGTTGCCGGAGAGTACGGAGGCAGCAACAAGGTTGTTGTCGGCGATCGCCGCCGAGATTTCCGGTGCGAGCGGGCCGGAATTACCGATGCAGGTCGTACAGCCATAGCCGACCAGGTTGAACCCCAGCGCATTCAGATCTTCGGTCAACCCGGCCTTGTCGAGATAGTCGGTGACGACCTGGCTGCCGGGCGCAAGGCTCGTCTTGACCCAGGGTTTTGCGGTCAGGCCCTTCGCCCGGGCCTTGCGTGCGACCAGCCCCGCTGCAACCAGGACGCTCGGGTTCGACGTGTTGGTGCAGCTTGTGATCGCCGCGATGACGACATCGCCGTGACCCAGATCGTGATTTCGCGCCTCGACATTCACCCGCCCCAGGTCTTCTTTCTTGTAAGTCGCGTGCAGCTCATCGTTGAACTGGTTATGGACGTCGGTCAGCAGCACGCGGTCCTGCGGGCGCTTCGGCCCGGCGAGGCTCGGCTCGACGCTCGACATGTCGAGCGCCAGCGTGTCGGTAAAGACGGGATCGGGCGCGTCGGCGACGCGCCACATGCCCTGAGCGCGGGCATAGGCTTCGACCAGGGCGATCTGCTCTTCGCTGCGCCCGGTCAGACGCAGATAGGTAAGCGTCTGCCCGTCGATGGGAAAGAAACCACAGGTCGCGCCGTATTCGGGTGCCATGTTGGCAATCGTCGCACGATCGGCCAGACTGAGCGCCGCGAGGCCGGGGCCATAAAACTCGACGAACCGCCCGACGACGCCCTTTGCTCGCAGCATCTGGGTTACGGTCAGCACCAGGTCGGTCGCGGTGATCCCCTCGGCAAGCTCTCCGGTCAGCTTGAAGCCCACTACTTCGGGAATGAGCATCGACACGGGCTGACCGAGCATCGCCGCCTCTGCCTCGATCCCGCCGACGCCCCAGCCCAGCACACCGAGGCCGTTGACCATCGTCGTATGGCTGTCGGTGCCGACGCAGGTATCGGGATAGGCAATCATCTCGCCATTATTTTCGCTCGACCAGATTGTCTGCGCGATGTTTTCGAGGTTGACCTGGTGACAGATGCCCGTTCCCGGCGGCACGACCTTGAAATTATCGAGCGCCTTTGATCCCCATTTCAGAAATTCATAGCGCTCGCCGTTGCGCGCATATTCCAAGGCGACATTGTCGGCGAACGCCTTGGGCGTGCCGAACTCATCGACCATCACGCTGTGGTCGATGACCAGGTGAACAGGGACGAGCGGATTGATCTTCTGCGCGTCGCCGCCTAGCAGGTTCATCGCGTCCCGCATTGCCGCCAGGTCGACGACGCAGGGCACACCGGTGAAATCCTGCATCAGGACACGGGCCGGCCGGTACTGGATTTCGCGGGTGGCGCGCGGGTCGCGCTGCCAGTCGACGATCGCCTGAATGTCCTCCACGGTTACCGTCACGCCGTCTTCGAACCGCAGCAAATTTTCGAGCAGGACCTTCATCGAAAATGGCAGGCGGGAAATATCGCCGAGTTTCGCCGCAGCCTTGTCGAGGCTGTAGTAGGCCATCGTCCTGCCGCCTACGTCCAAGGTGCTGCGCGTGGCGAGTGTGTCGTGTCCGACGGCGGTCATGGCGGTTTCCCTGCTCGGTTTGTTGATGAGTCGCCCCGGCCTTAGCAAGCGTTCGCAGATGCGGCAAAAGGAACCGCCTCAATCATCCTCGTCCTCATATCCCACCAGATCGAGCGCCCGCGCTTTGATCTGGTGCGTTTGGCACCAGTGCACCAGCGCCTCCTCGCGGCCGTGAGTGACCCAGATTTCCTTGGGAGCGATCTCTCGGATCGTTGTGGTCAGCTCGTCCCAGTCGGCGTGGTCGGATACGATCAACGGCAGTTCGACATTGCGTTGCACCGCGCGCTGCCGGATGCGCATCCAGCCGCTCGCCATTGCGGTGATCGGATCGGGCAGGCGACGGCTCCAGCGGTCGTTGAGCGCAGAGGGGGGAGCGATGACGATATGACCGCGCATCTCTTCCTTCGAGGCGACGAGCGCCGGACGGAGGTCGCCTAGATCGACGCCGAATTCGCGGTAAAGATCGCACAGCCGCTGCATCGCACCGTGGATATAAATGGGTGCCGCGTGCCCCAGCAGCCGCAGCTCGGCAATGACGCGCTGCGCCTTGCCAAGCGCATAGGCCCCGACGAGGATGCAGCGCTCTGGCTCCGCGGCGAGCGCGGCCAGCAATTTGGCCATTTCGTCGCGCGTCGCGGGGTGGCGGAACACCGGCAGGCCAAATGTCGCCTCGGTGATGAAGATGTCGCAGGGCGTCACGTCGAAGGGAAGGCAGGTCGGATCGCTGCGCCGCTTGTAATCACCCGACACGATGACCCGTTCGCCTGCATGTTCGAGCAGAATCTGCGCGGAGCCCAGCACATGTCCTGCAGGCAGGAACGTCGCCGCAACACCGCCTTCCAGCGCGACCCGTTCGCCATAACTCACCGGATGCCCGCCGGCCTGTTCGCCATAGCGCACGCCCATGATCGCCAGCGTTTCAGGCGTCGCCCACACCTCATTATGCCCCCCGCGTGCATGATCGGCGTGACCATGGGTGACCAGCGCCCGGGCGACAGGCCGCGATGGATCGATCCAGAAGTCGGCACAGGGCACATAAATCCCCTGTGCCTGGGGGTCGATCCATGAGCCGAGACGCGCCATGACGCTCATATGGATGCGATAACGTTCGATTCACAGCTTCCGGGCCCGTTGCCCGCATGGTTTGCCGCCAGGGGCTGGTGTCCGCGCCGACACCAGCTGGAAATGCTTGCGGCGGCAAGGCGTGGCCACCACGCGCTGCTGGTTGCGCCGACGGGGTCTGGCAAGACATTGTCGGGCTTCTTGCCGACGCTGGTCGATCTCGTCGAAACCCCGTCCGACGGCCTCCACACGCTCTACGTTTCACCGCTGAAGGCACTGGCGGTCGACATCCAGCGTAACTTGCTCGCGCCGATCGAGGAAATGGGGCTCGGTATCCGGGTGGAGACGCGCACCGGTGACACACCATCCGACCGCAAGAAGCGCCAGCGGGAACGACCGCCCCACATCCTCCTGACGACGCCCGAATCGCTGAGCCTTTTACTCAGCTATCCCGACAGTTTCCTGATGTTTGCGGGATTGAAAGCCGTCGTCATCGATGAGGTCCATGCCTTTGCGACCGGCAAGCGGGGCGATCTGCTCAGCCTGTGCCTGGCGCGGTTGCAGGCGATCAATCCCGGCCTGCGACGGGTCGCGCTTTCGGCGACGGTGGATGACGCGGATGCCTTTCGCGCCTGGCTCGCGCCACATGGTGACATCGACGCGGTCGACCTGGTGCGCGGCGACCCGGGCGCGGAACCCGATATCGAGATCCTGCTGCCGCTCGGCCGCGTCCCCTGGGCGGGTCATTCGGGACGATACGCCGCGCCGCAAGTGATGGAACAGATCATCGCCCACAAGACGACGCTGGTCTTTTGCAACACGCGCGCGCTCGCGGAGCTGATCTTCCAGGATTTGTGGAAGGAAAACGAGCAGCAGCTGCCGATCGGCATCCATCACGGCAGCCTCGATATCGAGGCGCGACGCAAGGTCGAAGCCGCGATGGGCGACGGGCGACTGCGTGCCCTCGTCGCAACCTCGAGCCTCGATCTCGGCATCGATTGGGGCAGCGTGGATTGCGTCATCCAGATGGGGGCACCCAAGGGTTCCTCGCGCCTGCTCCAGCGCATCGGCCGCGCCAATCATCGTCTCGACGAGGCCAGCCAGGCGATGATCGTGCCAGGCAACCGTTTCGAATATCTGGAAGCGCGCGCCGCCCTCGATGCGATCGAAGCAGGGGAACTTGACCCCGATATGTTTCGCGCGGGCACCCTCGACGTGCTCGCCCAGCATCTGATGGCGTGCGCCTGCGCTGCGCCGTTCGACGAGGCGGCAATGCTCGCTGAGGTGCAGTCGGCACTGCCCTATAGTGCAATCGATCCGGCGGCGTTTGCCCGGGTGCTCGATTTCATTGCGACCGGTGGATATTCCCTGCGCGCCTACGAAAAGTTCAGGCGATTGGTTCTTGATGCGTCAGGCAAGTGGCGCGTTGCCCAACCGCGGTTCATCCAGCAGCACCGGATGAATGCTGGTATCATCGTCGAGGCAGCGATGTTGACCGTCCGGTTCAGGAACGGTCGTTCGCTCGGACGCGTCGAAGAAGGATTTGCCGCCACGCTGTCGCCGCGCGATACTTTCTTTTTTTCAGGGTTGAGCCTCGAAGTCGAGCGCGTCGACACCGAAGATGTCATCGTCCGCGCGACCGCGCGACCGGCGCGCATCCCCAGCTATGGCGGTGCCCGCATGCCATTGTCGACGAATCTGGCCGACCGGGTGCGCCATTTTCTGCACGAACCGGAGCAATGGGCTCGCTTCCCACCCGACGTGCGGGAATGGCTGGAAATGCAACAGCGGCGCTCACGGATGCCGGCACCGGGTGAATTGCTCGTGGAAACCTTTCCTCGTGAGGGGCGACACTATATGGTCGCCTATTCGTTCGAGGGGTGGAACGCCCACCAGTCTCTGGGCATGCTGCTGACCAGCCGCATGGAAAAGCGTGGGCTTCGGCCGTTAGGGTTCGTCGCCAACGACTATGCCCTGGCGACCTATGCACTCGAACCGGTTCGCGATCCGCGTCCGCTGTTTTCCGCCGATATTCTCGAGGACGAATTCGTTGAGTGGGTGCAGGGTTCACATCTCCTCAAGCGCGCGTTCCGCGAAGTCGCCGTGATCGGTGGCCTGGTCGAGCGTCAGCATCCGGGAAAACGCAAGACCGGCAAGCAGGTCACGTTCTCCACTGATCTGATCTACGACGTCTTGCGTCGCTACGAACCGGATCACCTGTTGCTGAAAGCGGCCTGGGAAGATGCCCGGACCAAGATGACCGATGTCGGGCGCCTGGCCGCTCTCCTTGATCGCGCCGAGGGCACCATCCTCCATGCGGATGTCCCGCGCGTGACCCCGCTTGCGGTGCCCGTGCTCGTCATGATTGGCAGGGAAAATGTGCCGCAAGGCGTGGCCGACGACGCGCTCCTTCTGGAAGCCGAAGGGCTCGCGAGAGAGGCGATGGCCGAGTAACGCTTCCCCCTTCCACCGGAAGGGGGAAGCTCAAAGATCAGTCGCCCGCAGCCAGGTTTACGGCCGCGTGCTTGCCTCGCCGGTCGACCTCGAGTTCGAAGGACAATCGATCCCCTTCGTTCAGGCTCGTCATCCCTGCCCGCTCGACAGCGGAGATATGGACGAAGGCGTCAGGCTGACCGTCATCACGCTGAATGAAGCCGAAGCCCTTCATCGCGTTGAAAAACTTCACCGTGCCCGTCGCCTTCTCACCGGTCAGCGTACGCTGGGGTCCGCCCGCACCGGCACCACCGCCGGCACGAGGAGCGGCATCACGGTCGCGGGGAGGGCCGCGATCCGTAACGGGAAGCGGCTCCCCATCAATCTTGAGGTCGGTCGCCGAAATGCGCCCGCCGCGATCGACGAGCGTGAAGCCGAGCGGCTGGCCTTCGGCAAGGCCGGTCAGTCCTGCCTGCTCAACGGCAGAGATGTGAACGAACACGTCCTCGGCACCATCGTCGCGCACGACGAAACCAAAACCCTTTTGCGCGTTGAAAAACTTAACAACGCCCGTGCCCTCGCCTACGACTTGTGCCGGCATGCCGCCGCGCGGGGCACCGCCACCGGCGCGGAAACCACCGCCCGCACCGCCACCAAAGCCGCCAGCAGGCGCGCCGCCGCCAAAACGATCGCCGCCCCCGCCGAAACGATCTCCACCGCCGCCATAGGTGCTGCCGCCGCCGAAGCGGTCACCGCCGCCATAAGTGCTGCTGCCGCCGCCGAAATTATCGTCACCGAACTTGTCACGTCCGCGCCCGCCGCGATCACCGCGGCGCCCCTTGTCGAAACTCATGCCTTGATCCGCATTCCTGTTACTCGCCCGCCTTACCATCAGATGCTTCGAGCGCCGGACGACGGGCAAGAAGCTTCCGGACGCGAATCGTTTAGCGCCAACGTCGGGGGATAATGCAAAATCGCAAAGCCAGCGAGCGGTTTTCGCGTTCCGGGCGGCATGTTCGCGCGATTTTTCGGTTCGGTGGCTTAGATGGTTGCAGCGGGGCAACACCCGATGCAGATGACGTGGCGATATGGCCGATCCGATCCACCTCATCGCCGACCCTGCCGTCTGGGCCGCCCTGCTCGCGCTGATCGTGATGGAGGTCGTGCTGGGTATCGACAATCTCGTGTTCGTGTCGATCCTGTCGAACAAATTGCCGGTCGAACACCGGTCCCGGGTCCGTCGCATCGGTATCGGCCTTGCCCTGATCATGCGACTGGGGCTGCTATCGACGATAGCCTGGATCGTGGCGCTGACCGCGCCCGTATTCGATCTGGGAATCGTCGGTGCCGCAGATGCCCATGGCAATCCGTCGTTCGAGACGGCATTTTCGTGGCGCGACCTCATCCTCCTGGCGGGAGGCCTGTTCCTCGTGTGGAAGGCGACCACCGAAATCCATCATAGCATCGACGATCATGACAGCGTAAACATCCTCGACAAGAAATCCGGTCTCGCCACCTTGACCGTCAGTTCGGCCGTTTTTCAGATCGTGCTCCTCGACATCGTCTTTTCTATCGATTCGATCCTGACGGCGGTCGGCATGACCGATCAGCTGCCCGTGATGGTCGTGGCGGTGATCATCGCCGTCGGTCTCATGCTCGTCGCGGCAAACCCTCTCGGCGACTTCATTGAACGCAACCCGGGCGTGGTGATGCTCGCGCTCGGGTTTCTGCTGATGATCGGCATGGTCTTGATTGCCGAAGCCTTCGGCGTCCACATTCCCAAGGGCTATCTCTACGCCGCAATGGGATTTTCGGCAGCGGTCGAGGCGCTCAACATGCGGGCGCGCGATGCCCGCGCCAAACGACGCACGAAAGGAACATCTTGACCGTCCACCTCCACGAAGAAGACCTGCCGGTCGGCGCGCTCGCGGGCGGCCCGGTGGCCGTCGACACCGAGACGATGGGGCTGCATCCGGCGCGCGACCGGCTCTGCCTCGTGCAAATCGCCGACGGCAGTGGCGACGAACATCTGGTCCGGTTCGCCGCCGGCAGTAATTACGCGGCTCCCAATCTGAAGGCGGTCCTCGCCGATCCCGCGCGCCTTAAACTATACCATTTCGCGCGGTTCGACCTGGCGTCGATACAGGCCTATCTGGGTGTCATGGCAGCACCCGTCTATTGCACCAAGATCGCGTCCCGCCTGATCCGTACCTACACCGACCGGCATGGATTGAAGGAACTGGTGCGTGAGCTCATCGGGGTCGAAGTTTCCAAGGCGCAGCAATCTTCGGACTGGGGCGCTCCATCACTGACGGACGCGCAAAAAGACTATGCGGCCTCCGACGTCCGGTATCTCCACCGGATGAAGACGGAGCTCGATCTGAGGCTCGAACGCGAAGGACGGATGGGACTGGCCCAGGCCTGTTTCGATTTCATACCGGTCCGCGCTCAGCTCGATCTCGCCGGCTGGCCGGAAATCGACATTTTTGCCCATGTCTGATGCGGCACTTCTCGGTCGCGACAGGCGTCTGCGCTGGGCGCGCCCGGGAAGCGCGCACGACCGCAACATCCGCATCGCGCAAATCATCCTGCCCTCGGCGGTCGGTGCGCTGGCGGCCGTCCTCGCCATTGCACCCCTGACCAAGCGCGCCGAGATCAGCTTCGTCCTGGCGAAGGACAAGGTGGCCATGGCGACCGAGCGGATGCGGGTTGAAAAGGCCCAATATCGTGGCCAGGACGACAAGGGGCAGCCGTTCTCGCTCAACGCCGGGTCCGCGGTCCAGGCGAGCTCCAAAACGCCCATCGTCAGGCTGGGCGACCTGTCGGCCGCGCTGCAGACGGAGAATGGGCCCGCCATGCTCGTCGCCCCGCATGCCGATTACGACATGGATGCACAGCAGCTGATCGTCGATGGTCCGCTGGCCGTGACCGGTGCCGACGGCTACCGAATGCAGCTGAGCAACGTCGGTGCCGATTTGCGGACAAGAATCGTGTCGAGCAAATCCGCCGTCGAGGGACAGATCCCGCTCGGCCACTTTACGGCAGGGAGCATCAGTGCGGACATCGGCGCGCG
This sequence comes from Sphingomonadales bacterium, assembly GCA_038225385.1. Classification (GTDB taxonomy): domain Bacteria; phylum Pseudomonadota; class Alphaproteobacteria; order Sphingomonadales; family Sphingomonadaceae; genus Sphingomonas_O. The sequence continues at coordinate 34,207 of JBBRRC010000020.1, forward strand.
AACGGTGACGCTCGGCGGGCGCGCTCACTTGCATATCGTCCAGCGCGCCGTCAGAGCGCTGCCATGATCCCGAAATCTTCCATTGTGTTGACACTGCTGATCGCGTCTCCGGCGATGCCCCAGGCGCTGAAGAACCACAATTCGAATGCGCCCGTCGATTTCGAAGCGGACCGCATCGAGGTACAGGACAAGGCCAGCCGGGCGATGCTCTCGGGCAATGTCAATGTCCGGCAGGGTGAGCTTTCGCTGACCGCTGCGCGCATGACCGTCGCCTACTCCGGCGCAATCACCAATGGTAACCCGAGCATAAGTCGTCTCGACGCCTCTGGCGGGGTCTTTGTCAGAAGCCCCACGGAAACCGCGCAGGGTGATTTTGCGACTTATGATCTTAACCGGCGACTGATCACGATGATCGGCGGCGTGACGCTGAATCAGGGCAGTAACGTGCTTCATGGCGGGCGGCTGATCATCGACCTGACCAGCGGTAGATCAGTGGTCGATGGCCGGAATGCCAGCGCCGTGCCGGGCACAACCGGGACAACCGGCGGCCGAGTGACCGGCCGGTTCAGTGTGCCTCAGCACGACAATTGAGCTGTTTTCGATATTTCATGCATAAATCCTGCCAATTGCGGCGATTGTAACTTGGCGTTAACGTACGCAGGCGAGTTGCGGACGGGTTCGGCAGGTGGTTTGATGGACTTCGGCAATGAATGACGTCGCTACATTGGCGCGCGGAGACGCTGCCTCCGCCGAGCCCTTTGCACAATTGGGCGAGGGTCTTGAGGTCGTTTCGATCGCCAAGTCCTATGATCGGCGCGTCGTGTTGTCGGATGTATCGCTATCGGTTCGCCCCGGCGAAGTCCTGGGACTATTGGGTCCCAACGGGGCCGGCAAGACGACCTGTTTCTATTCGATCATGGGACTGGTGAAGCCCGATTCAGGACGTGTCGTTCTTGACGGCGTCGAGATCACCGGCCTTCCGATGTATCGCCGTGCGGTGATGGGCCTGGGCTATCTCCCACAGGAGACATCGATATTCCGCGGGATGACCGTCGCTCAGAATATCATGTCCGTGCTGGAATTGGCGGAGCCGGACAAATCCGCCCGCACGGCCCGGCTCGACCAGCTGCTCGGTGAGTTTCACCTCGACGGGCTGCGCGATTCGCTCGCGACCGCGCTTTCGGGTGGCGAGCGGCGACGCTGCGAGATCGCACGCGCGCTGGCGGCAGACCCCTCGATCATGCTGCTCGATGAACCTTTTGCAGGTATCGACCCGATCTCGATCGCCGATATTCGTGACCTGATTTGCCAGCTCAAGCGCCGGGGCATCGGCGTGCTCATCACCGATCACAACGTGCGTGAAACGCTCGATATCTGCGACCGTGCCTGCATCATCTACGATGGCAGGGTCTTGTTTGCGGGGTCACCCGAAGCGCTGGTCGCCGACGAAAACGTTCGCCGCCTCTACCTCGGCGAGAGCTTTTCGCTTTAGACTCATGGCGATGGGACCGCGCCTCGAACTGCGGCAAAGCCAATCACTGGTCATGACCCCGCAGTTGCAACAGGCGATCCGCCTGCTTGCCCTGTCCAACCTCGAGATCGAAGGTTTCGTCGCCGAGGAAATCGAAAAAAATCCCCTGCTCGAAGCTGGCGAAGACCATGAGCAAGGGGTCGACACCAGTGCCGATGCCGAGGGCGAAGGGATGCCCGAGCCTGCCCTGTCGGACGAGCTTATGCAGGCGGGCGACGCGATCGACGATGCGCCGCTCGATGCCGACTATGTCGCGGATACTTTTCACCACGACAGCGCCGCCGACAGCCCCTCGGGCGCCGGGGGAGAGGACATCGATTTCGACAGTTTCGAAGGGGCCGCCGTAACGCTGTCCGACCATTTGATGACGCAGCTTGGCATGGTGTTGTCCGGCCCCGATCTGGCGATCGCACACGTTCTGGTCGATGCACTCGACGATGCGGGCTATCTGACCGAGAGTCTGCGCGATGTCGCCGACCGGCTGGGCGTGCCGCTGGCTGAGGTCGAAGCCGTGCTGCGCGTTGTCCAGAGTTGCGATCCGACCGGCGTCGGCGCGCGGACCCTGGCTGAATGTCTGGCACTTCAGGCGCAGGAGGCCGACCGATACGATCCGTGCATGGCGCTGCTGATCAACAATCTCGAATTGCTGGCAGCCGGTCGCATCGCCCAACTGCAGCGGCTCTGCATGGTCGATGACGAGGACATGGCCGACATGATCCGCGAACTGCGCAGCTATGATCCCAAGCCCGGCTGTCGCTTCGGCTCATCCCGCGTCGACTCGGTAACGCCTGACGTCTTCGTCACGAAAGGGGCGAAGGGCTGGCAGATCGACATCAACGGCGGCAGCCTTCCCCGTATCCTGGTGGACCGCCGTTACCACGCCGAACTGGCGGCGGGCGCCAAAGACAAGGCTTCGAAAGCGTGGCTCGCGGACAATCTGGCGAGTGCAAACTGGCTGGTAAGGGCGCTCGACCAGCGGCAGCGGACGATAACCACGGTCACGGCGGAAATCGTCAAGCAGCAGGAGGCCTTTTTTCTGAAGGGCGTCGCGCATCTTCGTCCCCTGACGCTCAAAACGGTCGCCGATGCGGTATCGCTCCACGAATCCACGGTCAGTCGGGTGACGAGCAACAAATATCTGAGTTGCGCGCGCGGATTGTTCGAGCTCAAATATTTCTTCACGAGCGGCGTCGCGAGTGCGGACGGCGGGGAGGGGGCCTCGGCGCTCGCGGTCAAGGCGGCCATCAAGACGCTGATCACGGCGGAGGCCGCCGATGCCATCCTGTCCGATGACACGCTCGTCGAACTGCTGCGCGCCGAAGGCTTCGATCTCGCCCGGCGCACCGTCGCCAAATATCGCGAGGCGATCGGCATCGGCTCTTCGGTCCAGCGCAGACGCTCAAGAGCAATCGACAGCAAGGCCGCCTGACGTCACAATCCCGACACGAACTGGGCGCAGCGACGTCCGTGATCTGAGGAGAGCAGCATGATCCGCCTGGACCGTCGACAGCTTATCGCCACATCGGCCTTTGGCCTCGGCGGACTGATGTTCCAGTCGGGCAAACTTGCCGCCCAGACGTTGGGCAGCGCAAGGGGATTTACCCACAATGTCGCCAGCGGTGAGCCCGGCACCGACTCGGTCCTGCTGTGGACGCGTTTCGTCGGCAGTGGCGACAGCGCCCATGTCAAAGTCGAACTCTCGGACTCGCCCAACTTCGCGCGCCTCGTCGGCGGCGGCGAACAAATTACCGGGCCCTGGCGCGACTGGACCGCCAAGATCACGGTCGATGGTCTGAAACCCGATACCCGGTATCATTACCGGTTCGTCGGTGCCGACGGCACAATTTCGCCCGTAGGACGCACCAAAACGCTGCCGATTGGCGAAACCGCCCGGGCGAAGATCGCCGTTTTTTCCTGCTCGAACCTGCCTGTTGGTGCATTCAACGCCTATGCGCATGCAGCGGCGCGTGACGACCTGGACTTCACGCTGCACCTCGGCGATTATTTCTACGAGTATAAGCGAGGCGATTATCCGGCGAACAACCCGCGCTGGGACCTGGTCGCGCCTCAGACGGAAGTGCTGACCCTCGCCGATTATCGCTTGCGGTATGCAAGCTACCGCGCCGATCCCGACCTTCAGGCTGTTCACAACCGCCATCCGATGATCCTGGCGTGGGACGACCATGAATCGGCGAACGACAGCTGGGAGGGGGGTGCAGAAAATCATCAGCCCGATGAAGGCGACTGGGTCGTCCGCAAGCTGGCCGCGATGCAGGTCTATCGCGAATGGCTCCCCGTCGATGACGAGCCGTACAAGGCTTATGAGATCGGCTATCTGGCCACGTTGATCCGCACCGAAACGCGCCTGCTCGCCCGCAGTCGCCAGATGGATGTGAAACCGTTATTTTTTGAGGCCGATCCCGCGGCCGCGCTCGCCAAGTTCAAGGCCGGCGCCTGGCGTGATCCGGCGCAAACGATGATGGGCACGACGCAGGAGAGCTGGCTGGCGCACATGCTCGGTGCCTCCACATCGGCGAGGAAGCGGTGGCAAGTGGTCGGTGTCGGGACGATCGTTGGCGAGACGTTCCTGCCAGCCGAGGCACCAGCCTGGGTTCCTGCCACCGCCGACCCGCGCGCCCGGCAATATACCGCCGCTGGCGTCGCCCTGACCAAAGCGGGGCTGCCGTTCAACTTCGACAATTGGGGCGGCTATCCGGCTGCACGCGCCCGAATGCTGGCGGCGGCGCAAAAAAAATCCGCCAACCTGGTCGTCTTGTCCGGCGACAGCCACAACGCATGGGCTTACGAGCTGTCGAACGACGGACGCCGCGCGGGCGTTGAATTCGCCGGCCACGCCGTCACCTCGGCGGGGTTCGAATCGGCGACGCAGGGCACCGATCCGGCGATCGTCGCGGCAGGGCTGGTGAAGGCCAGCCCCGAGCTGAAATGGTGCGACACCTCGCGGCGCGGCTATATGACGCTGACACTGACACCCTCTGCCGCGACTAACGAATGGATATTCATGGACACGATTGCGGTGCGGAGCACGGCAACCCAACCGTCGCACAAGATGCGCGTAAGGCCCGGGAACACGGCGCTGGAAACGATTTGAGGTCGGGACTTGGGAATCGGGCGATGTGCCGCTAAACGGCCAGCATGATATCCGATCCTATTGTTATTTCCGGTTTTGCCCGCACCCCGATGGGTGGCTTTCAGGGCGTGCTGGCCGATGTTTCGGCAACCGAACTGGGTGCCGCAGCCGTGCGCGCAGCGGTCGCCAGATCGGGCGTTGCGGTCGGCGACGTCGATCAGATCGTCATGGGCTGCGTGCTGCCGGCGGGCCTCGGCCAGGCACCTGCACGGCAGGCAGCCTTGGGGGCCGGCCTGCCCCAATCGGTTGAGGCGACGACCGTCAACAAGATGTGCGGTTCGGGCATGCAGGCCGCGATCATCGCGCATGACATGCTGGCCGCGGGTAGCGCCGATATTGTCGTTGCCGGCGGCATGGAGTCGATGTCGAATGCACCGTACCTGCTCGCCAAACATCGTTCAGGCGCACGCATCGGGCATGATGTCGTCAAGGACTCGATGTTTCTCGACGGACTGGAGGACGCGTATGAATCCGGCCGGCTGATGGGGTCTTTCGCCGACGATTCGGCGCGCGATTATCAATTCACGCGCGAAGCCCAGGACACCTATGCGCTGCGCTCGCTCGAGCGGGCTAGTGCCGCTATCGGCGCGGGCTCCTTTGCAAACGAGATCGTTCCCGTGGAGGTAACCGGACGCGGCGGCACGACCATGGTCGACACCGATGAACAGCCCGGCAAAGCACGACCCGACAAGATCCCCTTGCTGAAGCCGGCCTTTGCCGAGGACGGGACGGTTACCGCCGCCAATGCCTCGTCGATTTCGGACGGTGCGGCTGCGCTGGTCATGACCCGCGAAAGCACGGCGAGGCTAAAGGGGCTGCCCATTGTCGCGCGCGTCGTCGGCCATGCCGCACACGCGCACGAACCCGCGAAATTCACGACGGCCCCCGTTCCCGCGATCCGCAAGGCACTCGCCAAAGCGGGCTGGTCCATCGACGATGTCGACTTGTTCGAGGTCAATGAAGCTTTCGCAGTGGTCGCAATGATTGCTGCCCAGGAACTCGGCATTCCCGACGCCAAGCTCAACGTCAACGGGGGCGCGACCGCACTTGGTCACCCGATCGGTGCGTCGGGTGCGCGCATCGTCGCCACGCTCCTCGCCGCCTTGCAGGCACGCGGGCTTAAGCGCGGCGTTGCTGCGCTATGTATCGGCGGAGGCGAAGCAACCGCGCTGGCGCTGGAGCTCGTCTGACCGAGGACGGTCCCCTCGGTAACCGGGCGTCGGTCGAACGCGTCGCCCTGTCGGGTGCCCTGGCACGCGTCGCGCAAGGGGACCGGTCCGCATTGCACGAGGTCTACCGCCGCACGTCGGCGAAGCTATTCGGGGTGTGCCTGCGTATCTTTCCTGAAACAACCGATGCGGAGGACGCGTTGCAGGACGCATTCGTCAATATCTGGCAGAAGGCAGGAACGTTCGATCCGGCTCGCGCGAGCCCGATCACGTGGCTGGTGACGCTGACGCGCAACCGGGCGATCGACCGGGCGCGTGCGTCGGGCAGGCGTATCTCGTCGCCGATCGAGGCAGCGCTCGACATCGCTGACGATCGCCCCGATGCCGAGGCGTGCATGATTGCGGCGGACGACCGTGCCAGGATCGCCCAGTGCATCGAGATGCTGAACGATGGGGAGGCCACGATGATACGCACTGCTTTCTTTGAAGGGGCCACCTACGCGGACCTCGCGACGCGCGCGTCGTTGCCGCTCGGCACGGTCAAGAGTCGCATTCGCCGTGCGCTGGCAAAACTCAAGGCGTGTCTTGCGTGACCGATGAAGACGACATCCTGGCCGCTGAATATGCGCTGGGCCTGTTGTCGACCGAGGAGGCGTCTGCGGCCGAGGCTCGTATGCGGCTTGACGGCCCGCTGTCGCTGCGCGTTGCCTGGTGGCGGGACCAGCTGAGTCCGCTCGCGGATGAGGCAGCCGCAGAACCATCGCCCGATCTCTGGCGCAAGATAGATGCGCGGCTCGGCGCCAACGATGACCGCGGCGAGGCGACTCGCTGGAAATGGGCGACCGGCGGCATGGGCCTCATCGCCGCTTGCCTGCTCGCCATCATCGCATTGCGGCCCGCTGCGGTTCCAGTCGCACCGCCGACAGCGCCGGTCATGGCCAGCGATCCCCAGATCGTCGCGAGCCTGACCGGCGCGGCCGGTTCGGCGGTGACGATCGCCTATAACCGGGAAACGGGCAAAATGCTCGTAACCCCCGTCTCGCTAAAGCCAGGACACGGGGATGCCGAATTGTGGATCATACCGGTCGGCGCAACGATACCCGTCTCCCTCGGCGTCATTGACGCCCACTCGCCGGCCAGCCACCTGATCGATCCGGCGCACGCCAAACTCCTTGCGCCCGGGGCGACATTTGCGATCTCGCAAGAGGTGAAGGGCGGATCGCCAACAGGCAAACCCGCTGGTCCGGTAGTGGCGTCCGGAAAAATCATCACGGTGTGATGCGTCCGTAGCGACGGGTCGTTCGTATCTGGCTGGGTAGCGCCTGACGCTGCCGCCAGACGAGGACACTCACATGACAAAGATCATTTTGCGCAGCGGTATCGCCGCGCTTGCGCTGACCGCAATGACTGCCCCTGCCATCGCGAAGCCGATGATGCACAACCCGATGGTCGGCGGCGCCGCGATGTACCCCACCAAGGACATTATCGACAACGCGGTCAATTCGAAGGACCACACGACTCTGGTCGCCGCCGTTAAGGCCGCTGGCCTGGTCGAGACGCTGAAGGGCCCCGGTCCCTTCACCGTATTCGCGCCGACCAACGCCGCCTTCGCCAAACTGCCCGAGGGTACGGTCGACACGCTGGTGAAGCCGGAGAACAAGGCGACGTTGACGTCGATCCTGACCTATCACGTCGTTGCCGGTCGGATGACCGCCGCCGACCTGATGAAGGCGATCAAGGCGGGACATGGCAAGGCCGTGCTGACCACTGTCAACGGCGAGCCGCTGACCGCGAGTGTCATGGGCGGCAAGGTGATGTTGACCGATGCCAAGGGCGGCATGTCGACGGTGACCATCGCGAACGTGATGCAGTCGAACGGCGTGATCCACGTCGTCGATACGGTCCTGATGCCGTAGCCCTGAAGATTCTCCGTCCAGCGCCCGGATGGGGATAGGGAGGGGAGGGCAGGTGCAGGTCGGGTCATCCGGCCGGGTACAGCTTCCCCCTCCCGCCTACCGTGTCGGACGGGTTGAACTTTACGGCTCCCCCTGCTACGCGCGCCAATCTGTCACTGGCCCTTTTAGGGGTGGTGAGTCTCTCATCGATTTCGGAGCCGTCGTTTTTATGCAGATCATGGTGCGCGACAACAATGTCGACCAGGCGCTGAGGGCGCTGAAGAAGAAGCTTCAGCGCGAGGGCGTCTACCGCGAGATGAAGCTGCGTCGCCATTACGAAAAGCCATCGGAAAAGCGCGCGCGTGAGCGTGCCGCCGCGGTTCGTCGCGCCCGCAAGATGGATCGCAAGCGCGCCGAGCGTGACGGCGTCCGCTAAAAAATGTCCGAAATTACCGCGGTTCCCATCCAACCTGTGAAGCGGGCATGGCTGGTGTGGCTGGGTGCCAGTATCGCCCTGGCAGGGGCTGCGGGCGTCGGCCTCGCCTGGAGTGGCACGGCGAAGAGCGTGGCGACCAGCGGGACCGCCGAGCAGTTTCTGGCGTGGCACAAAGGGCGAAGCGGCGTAGTGACGACCCCCTCTGGCCTCCAATATCAGGTGATCAAAAAGGGCGAGGGGCCGACACCGACCGATGCGGATGTTGCCCTGGTGAATTACAAGGGATCGCTCCGCGACGGAAAGATCTTCGACCAGGCGCAGCGCGCTCCGTTTCCCATTACCGGTGTCGTGCCCGGTTTTTCCGAAGCGTTGAAACTGATGCCGCGCGGATCGACCTATCGCATATGGATACCGCCGGCGCTGGGCTATGGCGACGTGGCGCAGGGCAATGCTATCCCTGCTCACTCCATACTTCAGTTCGATGTCGACATGATCGACTTTCGCAATGGGGCAGAGTTGCAGGCGCAGATGCAGGCGATGCAGGCGCAGGGTCAATTGCCCTCCGGTCCCCCGCCCCAACCGCGCTGAACCTCAGCGAGCGCCGATTTCCGGCCGATCGTAAGGCCGTTCGGTCGATCTTCATCAGCGCGTTTTGATGCTGGCGATACGGTCGCGGATCGAAACTTATAATTTAAGACGCCGTATGCGACCATAAATCACATGATTGCGCCCTGATCCGAGGAGCGGCTTTAGAGCGTCGCGCCTGAAATGTGAATCGAGGGATTCCTTTAGAGCGTCGCGCCTGAAATGTGAATCGAGGGATTCCTTTAGATGACGATGTGTGATTCACCGTGTTTGGAGGTGGATCATGGGCAAGAGCAGTTCCTCGGATTTGCGGGACCGGATTGTGGGAGAGATCGAGCGCGGC
>JBBRRC010000021.1:0-43286 GCA_038225385.1 Sphingomonadales bacterium
CGAACGGCGGCATAGCTCTCCACGGCAAACATCCCCGGCCGCTCCCAAAAGAAGCAACCTTACCAACGGCCGGATTTTACTCCGCCACGCTCAGCACACCGCCGGCGTTCCGATGGCCTGCTTTGTCACCGCCGCATCCAGATGCGCCCGCGAGGCTCTGAAATACGCCAAATGAATCAACACGCAACCAGGATTAGCTGTCTCTGGATAAAAAACAGCGTTGCCACGGGACACCATAGCCGTTCGGCAATTGCCAGCGGATCTTAGAGAAGTAGGCCGAGCAGCGCGGTCCGGACATAAATTTCCCAAGAAAGACCTTTGCGCTCCACGATCGCGGCGATCGGCACAAAAGTGACCCACCACAGCGTTACAGGTTCAACCCGTAGTGCTGAAAGCCGGCGGGGACCTCGCCCCCCGACGCGCCCACTATACCGCCCAAGCTACGGGATTCCATGGTCGAGCGGGTCCAGAGTGAAGACGCTGAGCGGTCGATCTCGTCAGTATGGTTCTCGAATGAGCTCATCCAATCGGATGGAGCTGAACTCCTTTTATGCCAGGCTCGAAGCGGCGATCCATCACCCGCTCTGTTGCTTGAAGCGCCAGCCACAGGGTGAGCACGCGAGCAGCGATGCTATTCACTGGGAGCGCCAGCCGCAGTCGCCAACATAGATCAGATCGTCGCGTGAAAGACTTTTCCTGCGGCAAACGTAATTGCCATTGCCAGTCCGCCCCAAATCATCACGCGAAGCGCGGCCGGGAGGAGGCGAGCGCCGCCTGCTTTTGCGCCAGCTATACCCAGGAGCGCGAGCGCCAGGATTGTGACGATGACCAGCAATGGAAGGGTCAGCGCAACGGGCGCGAGCAGCACCACGGACAGCGGCGCGAGGCCGCCAATGACGAAGCTCGCCGCCGAAGCGATTGCGGCCTGAACGGGCCTGGCGGTCGAATGTTCGGTGATACCGAGCTCGTCGCGGGCGTGCGCTTCCAGTTTGTCGTGGGCCATCAAAGCTTCGGCAACATCGACCGCGAGCGTCTTGGGGAGTCCGCGCTTGATGTAGATCGCGGCGAGTTCACGCCGCTCATGCTCCGGATATGCTTCGAGTTCGCTCTGCTCACGCGCCAGATCGGCGGCCTCGCTATCCGCCTGGCTGGAGACCGACACATATTCGCCAGCGGCCATCGACATTGCACCGGCAACAATCCCTGCAACCCCGGTAAGCAGAAGCTGTGAACGCTCGAACGAGGCGCCTGAGACACCGACCATCAGGCTGGCCACAGAAAGGAGCCCGTCGTTGGCGCCGAGCACCGCAGCGCGAAGCCAGCCCGTGCGCGTGACATAATGTTGTTCGGGAGCGTCGGGCTTGTCCGGAGCCGAGAATGATGCGGTCATCGCGCCCAAACTGTCTGATGGATGGTATGTTCCCGGTGAAGCCTGACGACAGTCACGACCGAGCGAACGGCCGCTTTGGAACGAGCCGTTTGTCCTCCCGAATAACTGCAGCGTTGGCAAAACAAGTCATCGATTGAGGGCAGTACCCCGCGCTACTACAGTTTGATGTCATACCGTGCACAGGCAAACAAGGCACAGCGGGAGCCGAAACTCCCGCTGCTTGCTATTTATTTCCCGATTGCTTTGCTCTGTGCGTTTTCCTCGACGGTCAACTGATGCTCGTCTTTTTTGCTGAGGTGGTGACCATCGGCCACGAAGTCGGCTCGCGCTTGATGCGCGATTGCGTGATCCTGGCTGCGCAGTGCCAGCGCCTGGGTGCGAGTTAAATCCCCTTCACGACGTTCTGCGGTAATGCGGCGCTCCTGGTTATGCACACGCGTCAGAATTTTGTGCTCACGCGTATGAGGTAGTGCGAGTGCGGGAACCGCAACGCTCGCGGCGGCAGCCGCAGCCGTTGCCAGGGACAGAATGCGAAATGTATTCATGTCGACGGTCCTTTGGTTTGTGCGGCCAACAGGGCCGCGGCATTAACCACTATCTGAACGAACCTTGACCTGACATGAGCAACGCGCGGGATGACATCGAGCAATCCGGTGGATCGATTGTGCCGGGGTCAGGCCAAGCCTGACGGCGCATAATCAGTCGGCAGCAAGACGCAGCCAAGATTGGATATCGGGAAACGAGACAGCCCGATTGTCATGAACATGCCCGCCGACAATGCCGGCGATGGCTGTACACGCGGGAAATCCCAGACAGACGGCGTAAGGGTCTTGGGGCAGGACCCGCGTTTAGGTCCCCGCTGGGTGGCTTTGGGAAGGGAAAGCGGCTCGACCCAGTCTTTGGCGGGGCGATGGGCGAAGGACTCTTCGCCAGGCCAGTCAGGCAGCCTTCACCCGCTCAACTTCGAACGGCTCGTCGTCTTTGCGGCGACGCAGTTGCTTCGACGGTGACAGCATCAAATTGCGGCCGACGTTTTCGAGAAACTTGTCGATCTGGATTTCACTTTTGAACACGACCCCGAAATAGTCGGTTCCCGTCCACACGACCTCGCACTCAGTGTCCAGATCCTCGCGGGTCAGGCGCAAAGCAGTGCCGATCGCGGGGGGGGGGTCAAGACATTCGACGAGCGCACCGAGGCTCGAAATGTCGCGGATGCGCACCTTCGTTTCCCAGATCCCCTGGTGAGCTATTGCCTTCAACAAGACTTGCGCTCGTCTCTGATTACGCTTGGCCAGCGGCATATGCCCTCGCAACATCCAACTCCAACGCGGGGGTGATAATGTTTCAGCTTTAAAACGAAGTTAATCAAAACCGGCACTGGCCCGCGCAAACTCGGGCCAGCGCCGACGTCTGGTTGCGCCGCCCGCATTTCGGCTCGCGGCATTGCGCTCGCTCAGCAAGCGCCGCCGAAGCAGTTACTTGATTCTGTAACGAACCCGAAAAGTGAAGGTGGAACTTGCGGCCATTACGCCTTGTGGCCGGAACCGCACGTTGGTGACGCCTGGGTCGGTACCATTGCCGTTAATTCCCGGCGCGTATGTCCAGGTCGCCCCATTGTCGTTGGAAAAATCCAGATTGTCGGTGGCGCTCGCAAGGTCGGCATAGCTGTAGGTCAGCCCCGACGAGCCCGCATTGAAGGCTGCCGGCCCGCTGCCCGCGCCCGCGAAGTCGGTGGTCACGAGTTCCATGCCGGCTGGCGTCGCGTCAGCCACAACGCTTTTATTATTGTCTACTGCATAGGAGCCAGGGGTCGTTACCGAAATCAAGTATTCGACTAACCCCCCCGGGATCATCTTTGAATTAACAGTGCTATTGAACGGATCAGAATAGGATGTGCTGGTCTTGGTGACCACGGGCGCGGGCTTGAAAACCAAGCTTGCAAGATCGAAATTTGCGGGGTCCGGAAGAACAGCTTCGAAGGTATATGTTCCTGCCGATACGGGCACGTTCGTGCCAACAACCTGCTTCCACAGCCCGGTCGGATCGCTGGCGAGGAAGCTGGTGCTCGAGGTGGCGATGACCGTGCCGCTGCTATCACGAATATTGATCGTGAGACCCGCCAAAGCCTGCTGACTGTCGCGAACCGAAAACCAGCCGCTGTAGTCGAGCATACCGGTGCCAGGCACCGTCACCGTCTGGCGAATCGCCCCGGCCGCTGAATTAACGTCAAAATATTGATTGCCGCCCCCGGGCGGTGTCACCGTCGGGTTGCCGGCATAGCCGGGATAGGGTCGAACAATGTTGAACGGCAACGGCTGGGCCGGAACCACGTTGACGATCGTCCAGCTGGGTATTGTGGCGTAGAAATTGTTGCCGTTGACGAGCGTCACCGGGCTTTCAAAGCTTTGATTTACGAGCAGTTCCTGTGCGACAACTGGCGTCGAACCGAGCAAAAGCAAGGCGAGCAATCGTGCCGCAATTCGCAGAAATAAGCCAATTCGGACCATAACTTGCCATGTACGAAGATCCAACGAAACAAACGGTTAACCGATAGCCGTTCGTCCCGTTCGATTTTTAGGTCCACGCTGGGTGATGCTGAAATCGATCGTCCTTGATGAAATGTTGGCGACCGTGACCGTCGGCTTTCGGGCCAGTCAGAGAGGCCGTTTTCGTTCAACAGACGGATTGAAAACTGCCGGGAATGATAGATCCCGTTAGTGCGGATAAACTTAGGTCGCGTGGCACCGCGGACGCTCAGGCAACGCATTTTTCCATGCTCGCAAAGCGGCTGGCTCCCAGCCAAGTCTGGAATGTACCTTCGAGTTTGCGGTCTCCGACGAGCAAGAGGCGCCCATGTTCGATTGCGTCAGCGATGGCCGCATATCCCATCCATATTTCCGTCATCGTCCGCAGGTCGGAAGTGATATACAGGTCGACGTCATAGCCCGGATCAACCGAGCACAGATCAACTTCTTTGCCAGGGTCGACAATCAACCACCAGTTCCGTTCCGATGGCGGAATGTCCCGGTAAATTATCTGGATAACGCTGCGGCGGTGCGGCATCGGATCCGGATTGATTTTCCGGCGCATATTCCACATCAGCAGTTTGGCATCGAGATGTGCCAGGGTCGCCTTAGTGGTCACCCAGCGGTGACCCCAATCGCCTAATGCGTCAACAATCGGTGCAACGGCCAGCCCCGACTGGGTAAGTGAATATTCGTAAAGATCGTTTCCGTCTGTCGATCTCGACCGTGTGACGATGTCTGCCGCCTCGAGCTGCTTGAGCCGCTTCGACAACAATGCCGGAGACATTCGCGGCAACCCGCGTCGTAAGTCGTTGAAGCGTGTCGTGCCGCTGAGCAGTTCGCTGAGGAGCATCATTGTCCAGCGGGTGCATAATATGTCAGATGCCATAGCCAATGGACAGAATTGCCGATGCCCGCCTTCTGACATCCCCGTACCTCCAATCAGACCTGTCCGAAGACTAACGGTTATCCGATACCGCAGCCAGTTCAGTTTATGTATCGCCGGGGTTTGTTTTCTGAACTGGTCGGCTGTGGCATCGTCCGTGCACACTGGGTCCCGGCGAGATGTCGCCGTTACCGCGAAAGGAACTCCACGATGGCGACCGAACAACTGGCGGCAGCAGCGCTGGCTCCCAATCCCAACAAAGCGCTTTGGGAAAAGGGCGATTTCACGCAGGTCGCGGCATCGATGCGCGAAGCCGGCGACGCACTCGTCGACACGCTTGGTATCTTTCCTGATATGGAGGTGCTCGACCTCGGCTGCGGTGATGGTACCACCGCACTCCCGGCTGCACAGCGTGGCGCGCGTGTTCTTGGGGTCGACATTGCCGCTAATCTTGTCGCCGCCGGCAATGCGCGGGCCAGAGAGGCAGGGCTTTCAAACCTCTATTTTCGCGTCGGCGACGCTTCGAATCTCGAGGGCCTGGAGGATGATCGTTTCGATCTCGTCGTCAGCATTTTCGGAGCAATGTTCGCGCCTCGGCCGTTCGATGTCGCGCGCGAGATGGTGCGGGTCACGCGGCCAGGCGGACGCATCGTGATGGGCAACTGGATCCCCGGCGATCCGACGCTGGTGGCCCAGATTCTCAAGATAAGCGCAGAATTTACCCCGCCGCCTCCGGAAGGGTTCATCAGCCCGGTAAGCTGGGGTGTGGTAGAGAATGTACGGGACCGCTTCATGGCGGCTGGTGTCGAACCCGGTTCTATCACCTGCACGCCGACGCTCTACAGCTTCCGCTTTTCTGGTCCTCCGGCCGCGCTTCTGGACACGTTCCGAAACTATTATGGGCCGACCATGAATGCCTTTGAGGCTGCGGCGAAAAACGGGTGCGCTGAGGACCTGTACGCTAAGTTGCTGAAACTGTTCGAAACGCAGAATCAGGGGGGACCGGGAGAGACGATTATCGCGGCGAACTACCTCAAGGTGACGGTGACGAAAGCTTAGTCTTTCAGAAGTGGCGGCGGGGTCCATTCTGTCTTGCCGCTATGGTGCAATTGACCGCTTCGTGTCTGAAGGAGGGATTAAATGTGCCAACGGAAGGACCGCGAGTTGCGTTTGCACTGCCAGCACTTCAGCTGGCGAGCGTTGGCAGCGCCGCATTCCAGAAGTGCAGCAGGCCAGCGCTGAAGCTCGCGGGCACGAAGACGACGCATCCGTCGTCGTCCGTCACGTAGAGGCGGACACTCACATGGTCGATGATCGTTGCGGCGCAATGGCCCGGGGCAAAGGACGGGCTCTCCGCGTCGAATACGCCACCTTCCATCAGCAGCGTGCGCCACGCCGGGCCCGCGAGTTTCACGCGCAGGATGCCGCCACCGACGGCCGTCAAGGCACCATCATTCCCGACGACGGCGGCAAGGGGCGATGCGTCGCCCTCGACCAGCCAGGCCGTCCGCTGAAAGCGTAACAGGCGTAGGGCGTCGGTTCCTGCCGTGCGGCCAAAGGCAGGCGGCGCACAGCCGAGGGCCGCTTCGATCCGCCGCGCGACAGCGGCCGGGTTGCTCCATATTTCAAGATGGTAGAGCGGGGTCGCGGGCAAGGGCGTGATGGTGACCTCAGTCACGATAGCGATCTCCCGCAGGATCGTAGAAATGCGGGGCCACCACCCTGACATGCGCGACCTGCCGGCGGGTCGGTGAGTGCGCCACCATAAGCTCACCGTCACGCGCAAAGCCGCCGGCGAGATGGCCCAGCGCGATGGAGCCCCCTTCGACGATTCGCCACGCCGATGCGGTCACATGCCCCTCGGGCTTTGCCCCCAGGCGCGAAACGATCATCGCGCCCTCTGGAATGATGCCATCGATCGACTCCAGCCCAACGAGTTGCCGGCGACCCGGCGCGGCAAGGGCCGGACGCGACAGGGCGGAGGCGCCGATGAATCCGCCCCCCCGGTTGAGCATCTTGTCGAGCGCCAGATCATGCGGGGTCAGCCGCCCGTCGATCTCGCCGCCGACGACCAGATGCCCCTTTTCGATGCGCATGAACTCCATCGCTTCAAGGCCGTAAAGGCATCCGCCGCGGGCGTGGACGCGGCTTGCGAGTGCCGACCAGACCGGGGCGATGTGCGTCGCCTCCGCATAAATCTCGAATGCCCGTTCGCCGCTGTAGCTGGCGGCGAGCACCAGGACCGGAATGCCCTCGATCACCGCCCGGACCGTCGACATGTGTCGCGGCGGTTCGAGGTCAGTGACGTCGGCCAGCGCGACCCTCGCCTGCGGGCCGGCCAGAGCGAGAGCGGCATAATGTTCCTGAACATTCACGACCGAGACGCGAAGCTCGGGGTGAAGATAGTCGCGGACATAGGACAGGTTGCTCGCCATACGGTCGGCCCCGCCGGTCGAACTGGTCAGCAGATAGCGGTCATCGGCAAGCCGCCAGACCGTGCCGTCGTCGTAGACGAAGCCGTCCTCGCGCAGCATGAACGTGTAGCGGCCACGACCGATCGCCAGCTTTGCAACGGTCGTCGCACAGACCATTTCGAGCAACCGCGCAGCGTCGGGGCCGCAAACCTCGAACTTTGCGAGCGTCGACACGTCGGTCAGTCCCAGCTTCACACGCACCGTGCGGGCTTCGCGCATCGCCGCTGTCGCGAGCGTTTCTGCGGCGCGCGGATAGGCGCGAGGGCGCATCCAGTAGCCGAGCGGCTGCCAGATCGGCTCCTGCGCCTGGTGCAGCCCGTAAAGCGGGACGCGGCGTATGGCCGCGCCGGCATCCTTTGCGGCGGGCCCGGCGAGAAGACCCATGGTGACCGGCGTATAGGGCGGACGGAAAGTGGTGAGTCCCGCCTCGGGGATGGCAACCCCCTGCCGCTGAGCGAGGCGCGCAAGCGCCGCCATGTTGCTGGTCTTGCCCTGATCGGTCGCCATGCCCAGAGTGGTGTAGCGCTTCAGGTGCTCGACCGAGCGATAACCCTCCGCCCAGGCGAGATCGATGTCGGCAAGGGTAACGTCGTTCTGGAAATCGACGAATGATTTACGGGGGTCGCCCTCTGGCGGACATGTGAAGAGTGGATCGGGTGCTGCCGCGCCGCCGATCGTGGTGGTGTTCTGGGGGGATGCCGCGGGCGTGAATGCCTGCGCCGCATCGATCCAGTCGAGCGTGCCGCCCGCCTGCATATGGAGGTGGACGGCGGGGGTGAACCCGCCCGACACGGCGAGAAGGTCCGCATCCCAGCGCCGCGTGACGGTCCCGACGCGCGCGCTGACCGATGACAGATGATGCCGCCGGCCCTCGACAGCCAGTGGCATGGCATCGTTGTGGACAGGGAAGCCTGTGCCCGGACCTGCGCCGGCGGGTGCCGGGCGCGCATCGAGGATGGCGACGATCTCCGCCCCGCCCGCCGCCAGCGCCGCCGCTGTTCGATAGGCGTCATCGTTGTTCGTGGCGATGACGATGCGCCTGCCGACCTGCACGCCGAACCGCGCGGCATAGGTCCGTGCCGCCTGTGAGAGCATCACCCCCGGGCGATCGTTGTTGGCAAAGGCCAGTGGGCGCTCGATCGAGCCCGTCGCCAGCACGACTTCGTTCGCGCGGACATGCCATAGCCGCTGGGCAACGCCGGCCGGCGGAACCTGTCCCGGCTCGGCGATGCGCTCGGTCAGGGTAATTAGATTGTGGTCCCAATACCCCGAAGCGGTCGTGCGGGTCAGGATGCGCCCGCCCGCCTGACGGATCGCCGCCGCCGTGGCGTCGACCCATGCGGTGTCGAGCGTTTGCGGGTCGCGGACCAGCGAGGCCCCCAGAATCCGGTCCTGTTCGACGAGGATCACGCGCTTGCCGGCGGTGACGGCGTCGAGCGCGGCGCTGAGCCCGGCCGGGCCGGCACCCACGACAAGCACGTCGCAAAAGGCGGCACGCTGGCTGAAGGCATCGGGATCGCGCTCCGTCGTCGCGTTGCCGAGTCCCGCCGCCTTGCGGATGAAATATTCGTAGAACATCCAGCGTTTCGCCGGGCCGAAAAAGGTCTTGTAGTAGAATCCGGCCGGAAGCAGCCGTGAGGCGAGGCCGAAAACCGCGCCCAGGTCCAGGGTGACGCCGGGCCAGCAATTCTGGCTCTTTGCAATGAGCCCGTCGTAGACAAATACGTCCGTCGCGCGGGTGTTGGGCTCGGTGCGCCCACCTTCGCCGACGGTCACCAGGGCACTGGGCTCCTCGACGCCGGCCGTCATGATCCCGCGCGGACGATGATATTTGAAGCTGCGTGCCACGAGACCCACGCCGTTCGCCAGCAAAGCGGCGGCCAGCGTGTCGCCAGGCCGCGCGCGATAGGGTCTGCCGTCGAACGTGAAGCCGATCGAACCATCGGCCGGCGGCCGTGACGGACCGGTCATGGCAGTGCCTCAGGACCGGTCGCGCTGACGGCTGTGATCGCGTTGGTGACGCGGTCCCGGGTCAGCACCAGCCATGTCCGGCAACCGAAACTGTGTCGCCAGATTTCCTCGTCGGGCCCCCGTGGATTTGTGCGGCCGTAGAGTGCCGCCATGGCGTCGTCGGGGCCGGCATCCAGCCTGACGACCGAATCCACGGTGCGTTCGTAGATGAACTCGACTTGCGACCGCGGGCCGCAATGGGGGCAATCGATCTGCATGTCAGCGCTTGTTGGTCATCGGTGGTTCGGCATCGGACCGGCCCCCGTTTCGTCGATCGTGTCACCCCGGCGGAAACGGTCGAGATCGAAGGGCGCGTTCAGCCTATGGGGATTGCCCGTCGCCAGCGTATGCGCATAGGTCCAGCCCGACGCCGGCGTCGCCTTGAACCCGCCGTAGCACCAGCCCCCGTTGAGATAGAGATTGGGCACCGGCGTCGTCCCGATGATCGGCGACCCGTCGAAACTCATGTCGGTCACCCCGGACCAGGTCCGCACCATGCGCAGCCGCGACAGCGCGGGCATCAGCGCAATCGCCTGGGCGATGGCGCCCTGCGTGATCGTGGGATTGCCGCGCTGGGCATAGCTTGGCCAGTTGTCGGGATCGCCACCCATGACGATACCCCCCTTGTCCGACTGGCTGATGTAGCAATGCAGCGACTGCGACATGACGACGCCTTTCACCATCGGCTTCACGCCCTCGGTCACCAGCGCCTGCAGTGTCTGCGATTCGATCGGCAGCTTCAGCCCGGCAAGGGCGGCAACATGGCCGCTGTTGCCGGCCACACAGATGCCGACCTTGCCCGCGCCGATGCGTCCCCGGGTCGTCTCCACGCCGACGACGGCGTTCCCGTCGCGCACGAAACCGGTGACCTCGCATTTCTGGATGATATCGACGCCCAGGCTGTCGGCGGCGCGCGCATAGCCCCACGCGACGGCATCATGGCGCGCGGTCCCTGCCCGCCGCTGAATGAGGGCACCTTCGATCGGGAAGCGGGCGTTGCGCGACATGTCGAGCAGCGGCTCCATCTTGGCGACCTGTTGGCGGGTCAGCAGTTCGCCGTCGATCCCGTCGCACATCATCGCGTCGCCGCGCTCGGCAAGCCGGGTCATGTCGGCGTCGGAATGCCCCAGCAGCATTGCGCCACGAGGCGAAAACATGACGTTGTAATTGAGCTCGTCGCTCATCCCCTCCCATAATTTGAGTGAAAATTCGAAGAGATCGTGCAGCGGTGCCAGCCGGTAGTTCGAGCGGACGAGCGTCGTGTTGCGGCCCGTATTGCCGCCCCCGATCCACCCCTTTTCAAGGACGGCGACGTTGCGGATGCCGTGAAGCTTGGCGAGATAATAGGCGGTCGCCAGGCCATGCCCCCCGCCGCCGATGATGACGATGTCATAGGATCGTTGCGGTTCGGGATCGCGCCATGCCGGTTGCCAGTGCTTGTGCCCGGTCAGCGCCCCGCGCAACAGGCCGAGCGCCGAATAGCGATTCATGAAATCGGCATCCACCCGCGCTTTTTGCGCCAGTCGGCCTCGAGGGTGGCGAAGCGCGCGAGGCCGAGGATCGAGATATCGGCAAATGAGCAGCGGCCATCGACGACCAGGTCGCGGATGGCATGGCCCGACGCGGGCGACAGGCCGAAACCGACGCCCGACATCGACGCGACGACGACATTGTCCGGGTTGGTCAGCCGGTCGATGACCGGACGGCCGTCGGGCGTGTTCTCGATGACGCCGGCCCAGCTGCGAATGACGTTCAGATGTGCCGCCTTTGGCAACAGCTGGGCGAGGCGTGCAGCGATATTGCGCGATAGCGGCGTAGAGGGCCGCGCGACCGGTCCGGCCTCGTCGATATCGAGCCATTCGTGCGGCCCGCCACCGTAGGCGAGATTACCCCGCAGCGTCTGCCGGCCGTAGAGCTTGTTCCCGTCGACCCCGCCGATCGGCATCAGCGGCGCCGGCTCGGTGATGATCATTTCTGCGCGGGCAGCGGCGAGCGGAACGTCAACGCCCAGCCGCGCGGCAAGGCTGGCGGTCTGCGGACCCGCTGCGATGACGACCGCTGCGCAGCCATAGCTCGCGGTCGCGGTCTTCACCGCCGTGACCTTGCCGCCGGCAGTTTCGAAGCCGGTTACCGGCGCGTGCTGGACGATCGTACCGCCCAGATCCTGCAATGCCCATGCATAGGCCTGCACCGTTCGCTGGGGGTTGGCATGGCCCCCGAACCGGTAGTGGACACCGCCAAAGCAATTGTCACCGGCCAGAGGCACCGCCGCCTGAACCTGCTTCACATCGAGCAGTTCGACCGGGTGGCCCAGCCGGTCGTGGCGGGCGGCGACGAAACGATATTGTTCCCATTGTCGTTCGGTCATCGCGATGATGATGCGTTCCGGGCGGTGCTCGGTCGGATAGCCGAGCAAATCGTCCATCTGCGGCCACAGCCGGTGTTCTTCGTCGAACAGCGGGCTCTGATAGTGCGAAGCGCCACCGCCATTGCGCCCCGACGCCTCCCATCCGACGATGAACTTGTCGAGCACGGTGACGTTGAGGCCCGACCGGGCGAGCCACCAGCCGGCGCTGAGCCCCGTGACGCCGCCGCCAACGATCACGACATCCGGGCTGCTCACTTATACATGCCGGTGTAGAGCATCTCGCGGTGCTCGTCCTCGTGGACCGTGCCGATATCCTGCACCGGGACCCACTGGGTCGGGATACCGAACCAGACGTCCCAGGCCGCCGCCATGGCCTCGGGCTCGTGCCAGTCGGCCAGAATCTTCATCGGCAGCGGCCGGACCGGCGCGCGGTGCGTCGCGAGCGGGATCGTGCCGAACGGCTTGCCGGCTTCCACCGCGAGCAGCATCGCGACCTGGTCGCGGCACCGTCGTCCCTGGCACACGCCCATGCCCGCGCGGGTCAGCCGCTTGATCTGGTCCGGATTCGGCGGCCCGTCGGCCATCAGGGTTTTCAGCGAACGCGCAGCCATCGGCGCGGGGCGGGCCAGATAATTGGGTGGCTGGACGCCGATCAGGTCGTCGCGCGTCACCTCCTCACACTGGCAGATGATCGTGTCGCCCGTGCTGACGGCGGAAAGCGCGCGCATCCATTCCATGCGATAGGCGATATGATCGAAGCCGGTATCTGTCAGTCCCGCGCAGTCGCCGACGGCCTGGACGTTCGGTTCGCCGCCCGGCACATAGCCGCCACGGTTGGGGTCGAGCGCGCGGGGGCCATGCATCGCGTCGACGAGTTCAATCGAGGGGATGAGGCCGATCGCCACGCAGATCGTATCGCACGCGATCGTTTCGCCGGTTGACAGCGTCGCGCGTTCGACCCCGTCTATTCCGCCCGTTGCCGAGGCGATCGTCGTGTCGAGCCGGATCGGAATACCTGCCGCTTCGAGCCGGATGATTAGATCGGCGTTCCCTTGCGGCCTGTCGCGCACCTCGACGAGGGCGGCAACGTCGATGCCGCGCTCATGCGCGAGCAGCGCCGTCTGCAACGCCAGGTCGTGCGACCCAAGGACGATCATCCGCCGCCCGGCAAAGGCGTCATAGCGGCTCAGCAACATTTGCAGTGCCGCCGCGCCCATCACGCCGGGCTGATCCCAGCCGGGAAACGCCATGGCCAGGTCGCGGGCGCCCGTCGCGAGCACCAGCCGCCTGAAACCGACCAGCCAGGACCGGTCGGCATCGGCGAGGCCAACGACCTGTTCCGGCAGGCTCGCGACACCCGGGCCGTTGCGGTAGACACCCCAGGCCGTCGTGCCGAGCAAGACCTCGATTCCGGCCTCCATCGCCGTTTCGAGGCCGGCCATGCTCATGAAGATCGCCTCGAGCATCCGCTCGCTGTTCTGCGTCGCCGCCGTCATCCGCCCACCGAAATACAGGGGCACGTCGCTCCCCATCAGCGCGCCCGACACCGGATTTTCGTCGACCAGCAGGACCGACGATCCGTCCTTTACGGCTTCGATTGCGGCGGCGATGCCGCTCGGTCCCGCGCCGATGACGACGACGTCATATGGCGTTTCCGCAGGACTGCGCGTCCCGTTGACGGCGCAGACGTCGGTGCCGGTGAATTGCAGTTCCATCAGACGGCCTCGAGTGCCTGGGCCAGATCGGCGATCAGATCGTCGACGTGCTCCAGCCCGACCGACAGCCTGATCGTGCCATCGGTAATGCCGCCGTCGCGTCGCTGCTCGGGCTTCAGGGCATAGTGCGTCGTGCTGGCGGGGTGACAGATGAGCGTTTCCGACCCGCCAAGGCTCACCGCCAGCTTCATGAGGCGCAGGCGGTCGAGCATCCGGAAGGCTTCGGCCTCGCCGCCGTGGAGATGAAAGGAAAAGGTCGAGCCCGCGGCCGTGCACTGGCGGTCATAGACGGCGCGCCGCCGCGTGCCCTCGCTCAGAAAGCCCAGATAGGTAACGTCTGCGACCTTGGGATGGTCGCGCAGATATTGGGCGACCAATCGCGCGTTGCTCATCGCCCGTTCGGTCCGCACATGGACCGATTCGAGCGAGCGCAGGACGAGCCACGAGGTATAGGGATCGAGGTGGTTGCCCCAGGTCGTGCGCAGCGTGCGCAGATGGCGAATGAGGTCGGCCCGGCCGCTGATCGCGCCTGCCAGCAGGTCGCTGTGCCCGCCGCAATATTTGGTGAGCGAGGTCAGGCAAAGGTCGACGCCATGCTCGAGCGGCCGCTGGGCGAAGGGTCCGAGCAGGGTGTTGTCGACGAGGACGAGCGGGCGGCGGTCCTGCCGGGCGGCGATCTCGTCGGCAAGGCGGACCATGAGGGCGAGATCGACGATGGCGGCGGTCGGATTTGCCGGTGTTTCGGCGATGATCAGGGCAACCGGACCCAGTGCCAGCGCGCGTTCGGCAGCGGCGCGAACGTCGGTCTCGTCGGTACCGTCGACATAGGCGACGGCATGGATGCCAAAGCCCGGCATGACCATGTTGTAGAGCATGTCGACGCCGCCGTAGATCGGGCGGCCGTGCAGAACGCAGTCACCGGGGCGCAGAAAACCGAGGGCAATCGACGAGTGGGCGGCCATGCCGCTGCAGAACACGGCTGCCGCCTCGCCCCCGTCGATCGCGGCCAGCCGTCGTTCGAGAAAATCGAGGTTCGGATGGCCGAGGCGCGCATAGATGTGATCGACCTCGCCGACGCGTGGGCCACTGCCTTCGAAAAATGCCTCGTGAACGTCCTTGGCATGCTGGGCCGACGGATAGACGAACGTCGAGGTCATGAAGATCGGGGGTTTGACCGCGCCCATGCCCATCTCAGGATCGTAGCCGTAGCTTACGGCAAGGGTTTCCGGCCTGAAGCCCGGCGAAACGTCATCAGCCATGGGCGTCGACATAGGCCGTCGCGGTACGGCAATACCAGTCGGTAAAGCGCTGCGCGAGCATTTCGGCTTCCTGCGAATAGGGGCCGGGAACATAGCTCCGGCTGTTCACGCCGGCCTGGTTGTTTTCGGAGAGTTCCTTGTCCTGCAGGTTGGTCCGCGTCCAGAGGTCGGTCAGCGTCCCGATGTCATAATCGACGCCCTCGACGGCATCCTTGTGGACGAACCATTTGCCGACGACGTGCGTCTCGCTCGGGCCGACGGGCATGGCGCTGAACATGAAGACATGGTCGCTGGTTGCGTGGACGAAGCAGTGGGGGTCGACCGCGAGCCGCATCGAGCCGATGTTGCCGCCGTTCAGGCTGCACAATGGCTTGGAGACGACGGGACGTCCGTCCATCGAGATCGTGCTGCAGCCGTCGTTGAGCCTGAACCGGGCAAGCTGCCACCAGTCACCCTCCACCGCGTCCATCGCGAGCTCGTTTGCCGCCATCTCAGTGGCAAATTTCCGCGCTGCCAGATCGCCGCCGGTATCGAAGTGTTTCGACATGCCGACGGGGAAAGACCGGGCGAGTTCGGGATGGCCGGTGCCGCAATGATAGCATTCGCGCCCGTTTTCCATCACCAGCTTCCAGTTCGCCTGTTCGATGAGCGTGCTCTGAAAGGCGAGCTTGGTGTCCTTCAGCCGGTGTGGCGCGACATACGCTGAAAGACGCGACGCGAAATCGTCGAATTCCGGAGGATCGTCGCCAAGGCAGATGAACAGCGCGCCGTCGACGTTCCTGAGCGTGACCGGTATCAGCCCGTGCCCGGCCCTGTCGAAACCCTCGGGCATCCGCGTTGCGGCCTGAAGCGTGCCGTCGAGGTCATAGGTCCATTTGTGATAGGGACAGACCAGCTTGGGCGACATGCCCGAACCCGCCTTGCAGATCAGTGAGCCGCGGTGCCGGCAGCTGTTGTGAAACGCCCGGATAACGCCCGCACGATCACGGACGATCAGGATCGGCCAGTTGCCGACCATCGCCGACAGGTAGCTGCCCGAGCGCGGCAATTCGCAGTCGAGGCCGACCATCAGCCAGCTGCGCGCGAAAATGGCCTCCATGTCGAAATCCAGCGCGGCCTGTCCGTTGTAAAGGCCCTGCGGCAGGGAGTGGTCCGGACGGCGTTCGCGTAACAATGCGCCGATGCTGTTCACGTCCAAAATGCCGTCCCCGGGTAAATCCTCGCGACTGCACCGTTTGACGCGTGTCTAATCCGGCCGCCAATCGGATTTTCGCATGATGCCATGTAAAATTCGGCCCCGGGGTCGGGGGGTCCGACCGTTCAGCATTCGACGACGTTGACCGCCAGTCCGCCCTGCGACGTTTCCTTGTACTTGTCGCGCATGTCGAGACCCGTCTGGCGCATCGTCTCGATCACCTTGTCGAGGCTGACCATGTGCGACCCATCGCCCATCATGGCGAGGCGCGAGGCGTCGATGGCTTTGACGGCGCCCATCGCGTTGCGCTCGATACAGGGGATCTGGACCAGGCCGGCGACCGGATCGCAGGTGAGGCCCAGATTGTGTTCCATGCCGATTTCGGCGGCGTTCTCGACCTGGCCATTGGTGCCGCCGAGCGCGGCGGTCAGCCCTGCCGCCGCCATCGAACACGCCACGCCCACTTCCCCCTGGCAGCCAACTTCGGCGCCCGAGATCGAGGCGTTCTTTTTATAAAGCGTGCCGATCGCCGCCGCCGTCAGCAGAAAGGTGCGGCGCGTTTCGGCGGTGCCCCGATAACAGCGGTCGTGAAAACGGATGACGGCGGGTATGATCCCGGCCGCGCCGTTGGTTGGGGCGGTCACCACCCGGCCCCCGGCCGCATTTTCCTCGTTGACCGCCATTGCCCAGAGGTTGATCCAGTCGAGTACGGCGAGCGGGTCGCTCAGGTGCGTTTCCTGCCGGGCAACGAGTTCGGCGACGAGTTCGGGTGCGCGGCGCTTTACGCGGAGGCCGCCGGGAAGAACGCCGCCCTGCCGGCAGCCACGATCGATGCTGCTCGCCATCGCGTCGGCAATCGCATCGAGGCGCGCCTCGACCTCGTTGCGCGCCATGCGTGTACATTCATTTGCCATGACCAGTTCGGCAAAGCTGAGGCCGTGGGCCTCGCCCAGCGCGAGCAGGTCCTTGCCAGAATTGAAGTCATAGGCGACGGGCGCGGGGTCGATGTCGCGCGAATTGCTGGTGGCTTCGTCCTCGTCAACGACGAAGCCACCGCCGACCGAGTAATAATAACGCCGGGCGAGCAGCGCTCCCGCGCCGTCCCGCGCCTCAAATGCCATTGCGTTGCTGTGAAAGGGCTGTCGCTCACGCTGATGATAGCGCAGGTCGGCGGCAGGGTCGAAGCCGACATTCTGCTTGCCGAGCAGGTCGATGCGCTTGTCGGCAGTGATCTTCGCGACGATCAGCGATACCGCATCGATGTCGGCGGTGGCCGGCTCTGCACCCGTCAGCCCCATCATCAGGGCCGTGTCGGTCGCATGCCCCTTTCCGGTCAGGGCCAGCGACCCGTATAGGTCGACCGCGATGTGCCGGGTGGCGGGCAACTGGCCGCGACCGTCCAGCCATGTGCAGAAGCGCCGCGCCGCGACCATCGGTCCGACAGTGTGCGAACTCGACGGGCCGACGCCGATCTTGAACAGCTCGAAGACACTGATGCTCATGATGCAGCCTGAACGCCCGTGACCAACGGCTGGTGCCCGCAGTGCCCGAGAAATGCGATGAGGTCCGGGCCCGAAAGCCCGAGCGTCGCCGTGTTGCGCAGCGGGTGAACGTTGACCCGGTCCGCAACCGCAAGGGCAGAATCGATCACCACGGTGACCGCACCGGTATCGTCGTTGGCCGCGGCCAGCGGCGTCACCGATCCCGGCGTCACGGCGAGCAGCCTTTCCATGTCGTCCGCCTTGCCAAAGCTCAGTTTGCGCGCGCCGATGACGGCGGGCAGCGCCTTCAAATCGATGCGCGCATCGTGCGGTGCCGTCACCAGCCAGAAGCGGCCGCCCGCATCCTTCAAGAACAGGTTCTTGGTGTGCAGTCTAGGGATCGTCGCGTGGAGCGCGGCGCTCGCCTCGACGGTGAATACGGCCGGATGCTCGACCAGGGCCCATTCGATCCCGGCCGCATCGAGGGCGTCGAGCAAGGCAGCTTCGCGTGTCATCTACACGAAGGCCGTCAAATTCATTTGCCCGTCATACACGGGCAAACAGGCATTTGGCACCTGGCGCGACAGTGCCGCCGGACCGCTCGATCGTTTCGCACATGGTCGTGAGGAGCAGGCCGCTCGGGTATCCATCAGTTTTTCGTCCTTCGTCATGACGCAGCGGCATTTGACTAGTGGCGAACACCGGCACAACCTAGTCTTCGACACGATATTCGACCTTCTTATAGTCAGGATAAATTGTTCCGCATGATCGACGTCTGTTATCGCGCAATGCCGGAGCGGCGGGCTTGAGAACGCGGGCGTCCCGGTCGGGAAGGGGCCGGTCACGGGGGGCGCGGTTCCTGTCCCGCACGACGCGTCCTTGCTATCGCCAGCGGTTTCGGCAAGTTTTCCTCATCAGCGGTGATGACAGCAGCCCCGTCGCCCGACCATGCTGGAAGCAAACGAGCCCGCAGCGTTCTGGAACGTGTAAGCGATGAGGGGATGACAATGGCAACAATGGCACCGCCGATGGAGACGGACAAGGCGCCCTCGGTGACGTTGCGCTGGTACGTGCTCATCATCATGATGTTCGCGTACACGATCAACATCGCCGATCGCTATGTCATGTCGACGGTCCTCGAGCAGATCCGGCTCGAACTGAAGCTCACCGATGCCGGCGTCGCCTTTCTGACGGGTGTGTCGCTGGCCCTTTTCTATGTGACCATGGGTATTCCCCTGTCGTGGGTCGCCGACCGGTTCAGTCGCCGCAACCTGCTCGCCGCCTCGATCACGGTCTGGTCGGCGATGACGACCCTGTGCGGGTTTTCGCAAGGCTATCTGCAGTTGCTGCTCGCGCGGATCGGGGTCGGCATCGGCGAGGCAGGCGGCACGCCCTCGTGCAATTCGATCGTGTGCGACTATTTCCCCGCCAGCCGCAGGCCGATGGCGTTGACGATCTTTGCACTCGGTGCGCCGATCGGTGCCTGGCTCGGTGCCGACATGGCCGGTGCCGTCGCCCACGCTTATGGCTGGCGTGCCGCATTTCTGGTGCTCGGCGTGCCGGGTGTGCTGCTCGCCGCCGTCATCATGCTCACCATCAAGGAACCGGCACGCGGCTGTCTCGACGCCATCGTCGAGGAAAAAAATCCAAGTCTTGCCGATACGCTCAAATTCCTCTGGAGCCAGAAGTCGGCCGTGCACGTCCTCATGGGCAGCGGGGTTTCCGCGCTGTGGGGCTGGGGCCTGATGTGGTTCACGCCAACCTTTATCCAGCGCACCTATGGCCTCGACGTCGGGGCGGCCGGCAATGTCGTGGGGCCGATCCATCTGGTCATGGGGATCGCGGCCTCGCTCCTGACGGCATGGTTGCTGGCGCGGCCGTCGTTCGTGGACCCGCGGCGGATCGTTTATCTGCTGGGCGGCGTGACGGCGGTTGCGACGGTGCCGTCGATCATGGCTTATTATACGCATTCGCTGCCGGTCGCCCGGCTGATGTGGTGGCTGTTCATCCCGGCCATCTATTTCTACATCGGACCTGCGTTCGCACTGGGCCAGAATTTGGCACCGCCCCGGATGAGGGCGATGTTCAGCGCAGTGGCGCTGATGATCGCCAACGTCTTCAACCTGATCGTGGCGCCTCAGGGCGTCGGGCTGATGAGCGACTATTTCGCGGGTCCCGGTGGTGCCAATGCGGCTTCGCTGCGGATGGCCCTTTTGATCCTAGCGCCGACCGGTTTCTGGGCGGCGTTCCATTATTTCATGGCCGCCAAGACGATCGTCGCGGACCAGAAGCGAGCCATTGGTTATGTCTGAGTGGACTATGCTGAAATCATACATCGGTGGGCAGTGGACGTTGCCGCTGACCTCGACGGAAACTCTGCCGGTCGTAAATCCGGCGACCGAAGAGCAGGTCGGGACGGTTGCGCTATGTGGTCCCGACGATGTCGACCGGGCAGTCGCAGCGGCCCAGCGGGCGTTCGATCCCTATGCGGCGCTGACGCTCGACGCGCGAATTGCGCTCGTCGATAAATTGCTCGCCGTCTTCGAGCGTCGCTATGACGAGATGGTCGTTGCGATCACGACCGAGATGGGTGCGCCCTACACCCTGTCGTTCAACGCCCAGGCCGAATGCGGACCCGGGCACCTTAAGGAGACGATCCGCGCCGCGCGCGACATGGTCTGGGAACGCCCGATTGGCGGCGACGCGACGCTGGTCCATGAACCGATCGGCGTCTGCGTCCTGATCACACCGTGGAACTGGCCGGTCAACCAGCTGGCGGCAAAGGTCGGTCCAGCATTGATTGCAGGGTGTACGATGGTGCTGAAGCCAAGCGAAGTCGCACCGCTTTCGGCCCAGTTATTCGCCGAGTTTGTCGACGAAGCGGGATTCCCGCCTGGCGTGTTCAACATGGTGCACGGCACCGGGCCCGGCATCGGTGCCGCGCTGACCAGTCACCGGCATGTGGACATGGTGTCCTTCACCGGATCGACCCGGGCGGGTGTGCAGGTGGCGAAATCCGCCGCCGACACCGTCAAGCGGGTGTCGCAGGAATTGGGGGGCAAATCGGCGAACATCGTTTTTGCCGACAGCGACATCCAAACCGCGGTCACCCGCGGCGTGAACCATTGCTTTTCTAATACCGGCCAGTCCTGCAATGCGCCGACGCGGATGCTGGTCGAGGCGTCGGTCTATGCCGAGGCCGTCCAGATCGCGGCAAAGGCCGCGACAGAGGTGAGGCTGGGTGACCCGACGCAGCCCGGACCGCATCTTGGTCCCGTGGTCAGCAAGCTGCAGTTCGACCGTATCCAGGCGATGATCCGGGCCGGTATCGACGAGGGCGCGACGCTGGTTGCCGGGGGCGAAGGCCGCGCGGAGGGCTTCGACCGCGGCTATTACGTCAAGCCGACGATCTTCGCCGATGTGACCAACGACATGCGGATCGCGCAGGAGGAGATTTTCGGACCGGTGCTGGCGATGATCCCGTTCACCGACGAAGACGACGCCGTCGCCATCGCCAACGATTCTCCTTTCGGCCTCGCCGGTTATGTCGAGAGCGGCGACACCGACCGCGCCCGCCGCGTCGCGCGCCAAATCCGTGCCGGCAGCGTCCACATCAATGGCGCGGGGCAGGACTATTGCGCGCCATTCGGAGGGTACAGGCAATCGGGTAACGGTCGCGAGTGGGGCGAGTTTGGCCTGCACGATTTTCTCGAGATCAAGGTCATCAACGGCTTTCGCGCTTGAGGACGACCCTGCCATGCGACTGACCGACATCAGGACGTTCGTCGTGGGCAACCCGCCGCCATATTTCGGCGGGCGGTATTTCGTGTTCGTCAAGCTGACCACCGATACCGGGGTGACCGGCGTGGGAGAGGCGTATTGCGTGCCGTTCGCGCCGCACCTTGTCGCCCGGATGATCGAGGACGTCTTTGGTCGCTATGTCGCGGGCAACGACCCGCACGATATCGAGGCGATGTGGCGGCGTGTCTATTCGAGCGGGTTCACCCAGCATCCGGACCTGACGCTGATGGGCGTGCTGAGCGCGCTCGAAATGGCCTGCTGGGATATCGTCGGCAAGGAAGCGAACCAGCCCGTTTACAATCTGCTGGGCGGTCGTGTGCATGAGCGGCTGCGTGCCTATACCTATATCTATCCCCGCCCGGGCGATGCGACCGATGTCTACCACGACCCCGATCTGGCGGCGGCGCGAGCCCAGGAATATCTGGCGCAGGGCTTTACCGCGCTGAAGTTCGACCCGGCGGGCCCCTATTCCGCCTTCGACGGACGCCAGTTGTCGCTCGACGCGCTGGATCTGTCCGAGCGTTTTGCTCGCCGATTGCGGGAAGCGGTCGGCAACCGCGCCGATCTGCTGTTCGGTACGCATGGCCAGATGACGGCGGCGGGAGCGATCCGCCTGGCCAGACGCCTCGAGCCGGCCGACCCCCTGTGGCTCGAGGAACCGGTGCCGCCCGACGCACCCGAGGAAATGGCAAAAGTCGCACGCGCGACCAGCATCCCGATCGCAACCGGCGAGCGGCTGACGACGAAATATGATTTCGCGCGTCTGCTGCAGGCCGGCGCAGCGGCGATCCTGCAGATCAACCTTGGCCGGGTCGGCGGCTTGCTGGAGGCCAAGAAGATCGCCGGCATGGCTGAAGTCCATCATGCCCAGATCGCGCCGCATCTGTATTGCGGGCCGGTCGTCGGCGCGGCGAACATCCAGATCGCGACCTGTTCGCCCAACTTCCTGATCCTGGAAAGTATCGAGGACTGGGGTGGTTTTCACAGCGCGATCCTGAAGGCGCCAATCCGCTTTGAGGACGGCCATGTCATTCCCCCGACGGCGCCCGGCCTCGGTATCGAGCTGGACGAGGCAGTCGCCGAGGCCAACCCCTACACCGGGACGATGCTGCACCTTGAGATGGCGCAGCATCCCGTCACCTGATGCCACGCCGGTGAGCGATATTTTCGATTATGTGATCGTCGGCGCGGGAACGGCCGGGTGCGTTCTCGCCGGCCGCTTGACGGAGGACGGCAAGACAAGGGTGCTGGTGATCGAGGCGGGCGGATCCGACCGGACACTCTGGATCCAGATGCCGATCGGCTATGGCCGGACCTTCTTCGACCCGCGGATCAACTGGATGTATGACACGCAGGGCGTGCCGGGCCTTGGCGGCAGGACGAGCTACTGGCCGCGCGGCAAGGTGATCGGCGGGTCGGGTTCGATCAATGCGATGGTGCATGTCCGCGGGCAGCCGTCGGATTTCGACGACTGGCGGGAGATGGGTAATCCAGGCTGGGGGTGGAGCGACGTCCTCCCTTTTTTCCGCAAGTCGGAGGATCACGACGACGGCGAATGCGACTGGCACGGGGCTGGCGGACCGCAGCATGTGACGAACATCTCGGCGCGCGCGCATCCGTTATGCCAAACCTTCGTCCGGACGGGAGAGGCGCTGGGTCTGCCCTTCACTGCCGATTTCAACGGGGCGGACAGTGAGGGCGTCGGCATCTATCATATCACCACGCGGCGCGGCGTTCGCGCCTCGACCGCCAACGCCTATCTGCGTCCGGCCCTGAAGCGCGGCGGCGTTGCCTTGCGCACCCACGCGCAGGTGACGCGCATCCTGTTCGAAGGCAGGCGGGCGGTCGGGGTCGAGTATCGGCGCGGCGGTCGTCTGACGCAGGTCCGCGCGCGGCAAGAGGTTATCCTGGCCGGCGGCGCGATCAATTCGCCGCAATTGTTGCAGCTGTCGGGGATCGGCGACGTCGCGCTGCTCAGGACGATGGGGATCGAGCCGCTGGTCGATGCCCGGGCCGTTGGTCGCAACCTTCAGGATCACCTCGCCGTCAGCTATTTCTATCGCACATCGGTACCAACGCTGAACGATCAGCTTGCCCCGCTCGCCGGCAAGCTGCGTGCGGGCCTCCATTACCTCTGGAACCGGGGCGGACCGTTGTCGATGAGCGTCAACCAGGGGGGTGGTTTTGTGCGCAGCATGCCGGATGCGGCGCGCCCGAACCTGCAACTCTATTTCAGCCCGGTGAGTTATATAAACGCGCCGCTCGCCAAACGCCGCCTGCTCAACCCCGATCCGTTTTCCGCCTTCCTGCTGTCGTTCAATGCCTGTCGCCCGACCAGCCGCGGCCATTTGCAGATCGCCAGCCCCGACCCGTTCGCGCACCCGTCGATCCACCCGAACTATCTGGCGACCGAGCACGACGTGGCGGAAGCACGCGCCGGGATGCGGCTGCTGCGGGCGATCGCCCGCACGTCGCCGCTGGCGGACATCATCACCCAGGAACTCGTGCCCGGCGCGGCGGTGCAGGGCGACGACGCGCTGCTCGACGACTTTCGCGCCCGCGCCGACACCGTCTATCACCCGACGTCGACGTGCATGATGGGGCCTGCTGCGGCGACGTCGGTCGTCGATGCCCGGCTGCGCGTGCACGGGGTAGCGGGCCTGCGCGTCGTCGATGCATCGGTTTTCCCGACGATCACCTCGGGCAACGTGAATGCGCCGACCGTGATGGTGGCCGAAAAAGGGGCGGCGATGATCCTCGACGACGCCGGCAACCGGTCGATTTAATTTACCTGTCCGGCGCCGCCTGATAGGCTGTCATCGATAGGAGGTCTTGCGTGACCGACAAGATCGACCTGAGAAAGCTGCCGCCGCTGAAGGCGCTGAAAGGGTTCGAGGCCGCCACCCGCCACCAGAGCATCCGCGACGCCGCCGACGAGCTGTGCCTGACGCATCCCGCGGTCAGCCATCAGGTCCAGCTGATCGAGGAAGCGCTGGGCGTCGCCCTGTTCGCGCAGGAGGGGCGGCACATCGTTTCGACGGGGGAGGGGCGCGTGCTCTATCCCTATGTCCGCGCCGCGTTCGACTCGCTGCTCGAGGGGATCGAGGCGGTTCACCGTCACGCACTCGACAAGCCGTTGCGCGTCCAGACCTATGTCACCGCCTCGATCCGCTGGCTGGCCCGGCGCGTGCCCCGCTTCCTCGAAGAACATCCGCAGATCAAGCTGACGCTCAGCACCTGTGCGGTCGAATGGACCTTCGATGAGGTTCATGCCGACGTCGGCCTGGTCTATTGCGCGGATGTGCCCGACCCGGCCAGATACCACTGGGTCCCGCTGTTCGACTATGTGCTCTACCCGGTGTGCAGCCCCGCGCTGATGGCGCGGATGGGGAACAATCCGACCGCCGCCGAGGTGATGCGGCAACCGCTTGTGGCGATTTATACCGAGGTCCAGAACTGGACGACGTGGTTCGAAAGCGCCGGCGTGACCTTCGACCGCTCGGCACCCTGTCTGATGGTCGACACCCTGGCGGTGGCGCTGGAAATGGCGCTCAACAGCGAGGGGGTGGCGCTCGTCAACGGACCGTTCGTCGAACAGGACCTGGCCGCCGGTCGCCTCGTCCGCCCCGTCGCGCACATGGCGGTGTGCCCGGGCAGCTGGGGCCTGATCTGCCGCCACGACATGCGCGACAATGTGCGGATCAGGGCATTCATGGACTGGGCCGTGGGAGAGGTTGCGGGAGCGGGGAGGGGCTGACTGTTAAACTGACCTTAGGGGTGCATGATCCATCAAGTGCCTAGCGGTAGCGCTGAAGAAGGGCAGTAGCGGTGAGTACATCCTCGGACCGTCACCTCAAATCGGCAACGCGTTTTATCGCGACGGGCCTTCTGGCATTGGCAGCTGGCTGTTCCCCGGCGTTCGCTCAGGACAGCGAAACCTGGAGGTGCGAAGCGCCACACGGATCTTACCGTACAAATGACTCGCCGATCTCGGATCGCATAACGAGCATCAGTGGCCGTATTTCGTTTCACAAGGCGTTCGACGGTCCGGAGTTCGGTTCGGTAGCGAGGATAGGGTTTAAGGACAGCAGGCTTCATGGAAGCGAGTGCCAATGCAATGGCCTGCTCTTACAAGCCTTGCACAACCCGGATGCCATTGGCTTTTATATGACCGTAAACGGTGAGGAAGTAGAGCTATCGGGGAGGACGTTCGACACGCCGATAACGTTCAAAATCTCGATAGATCCGGACGGTGTGATGACCGTCAAAGTTGGCAAGGATCACCTGGACATCAAGAGTGCGCCACTCCATCATCCCGGGCATGACACGATGACGATGTCCTGTTCAGGTGCGGACATCAGCTTCCTGAACATCGACGCCCGGTAAGTTGACGACGACCACTCACAATCCCCAAGAACATTCCTACCGCCGCACCACCACCTCATATCCCGGCGCTTCCTCCTCATCATCCACCATCGCCGCCGCGAGCGCCGCAGCACGGCCTCGTCGTGCCCATGCGGCTCAGGCGAGGTTGGGGTAGCCGAGGGCGATGGCGCAGCGTTCGATGGCGGTGATCGCGTCATACTCGCGTTCGGCGACGATCGCGAAGCCGCGCAGGCCGAGCGTTTCGCGCCCGGCGCGGGTCGACGGGTCGGCGGCGAACGCGAGCAGCGCCTCTCGCAGCGCGGACACTTCTTCGTCGCTGGCCGACGCCCGGGTGATGAAGGGCAGGGTGGGGGCTTTTTCGGTTTCGCAGAGGATGCGGACCGCGGCGAGCCGGTCGGGGGCGAAGCGAGCAATATTGCCGTAGGTGACGCAGTCGATCGCGGCGACGTCGGCGGTGCCGTCCGCCACCCGTGCGAGGCTGTCGACGTGGCCGCCGGTTTCGATCAGGCGGCCGAAAAAGCGCCCGTCCCTTGCATGCGGGGCGACGAGCTCGCGCAGCAGGTTCATGCCCGAATTGCTGGCGCGGTCGTTGAGGGCGGCGGTCCGTCCGCGAAGGTCGGCGATCGACGCTGCCCGCGAGTCCGCGTGGACGACGACGAAACTGCAGCTGAGATGGTCGCAGCAGCCGGGGTGATCGTAGAGCGGGGCGGCGACCAGACGGACGCGGCCCCGGAGCCGGGTCGCGAAGGGATAGCCACAGGTCTGCGCGAGCATGAGCCGCGGATCGAGCCAGGCGTCGTCGTGCTTGATCTGCCCGTCGAGCCAGTCGGGCGCGTCGGCGAACCCGTGCGCGCGCAGATGGTCGCGAACAAAAGACCACAGGTCGCGGGTGGCCGCTGCAACCGGCCCTGGATCGGTGTACATGGCGATGCTGGCGAGGCGGTCAGTCAAGGCGGAGCGACCGGACGAAATCGGCGGCTTCGTGCGCGTGGATTCGCGTCTGGCGGATCAGCCCCTCGAATTGCATCTGCATCGTGCGGATTGTCTCGGCGCTGTTGAGGACGAGGTACATCTGGCCGGCGAACACCGCGACGCGCGTCGACCCGAAGATCGTATAGGGGATCGAGAAACGCTCGCGACCGTCGAAGAGGAAGAGGCGGAACGACGGATAGAGTTCGTCGATGAGGGCGGTCATGTGCTCGATCTGCGCCTGTCGCAGCGGTTTCGGCAGGTCGCTCCAGATGCTCGACCCGGCGGCGAACTGTTCGAGCGTCTGGAACGGCATGCAGCATTCCATGTCGGTGCCCGCGGCGCGGTTGTAGTCCAGGCGGAAGACGGCATCCTCGACCTGCGCCATCGCGTTCTGGTGCGAGGCGGAAGCCTCATAGGCGATGACGTCGGTCGTGCGCAGCAGGTCGGGGATGCGCGCTGGGACGTACCGAATCTTGGTTCCGGCGGCCTCCGCATGCCAGCGCATCAGCAGGCTGGCGCCGTCTTCCTCGGTTGTCTCGATCACCCCCGTCGACAGCATCGCGCCGGTCGTGCCCTCGTCCTCCGACACGCCGAGCAGCCAGTCGAGCGTGACGCTGTTGCGTTCGGCGATCGTCAGCAGCGTCTCGACGCGCGGCAGGCGCGTGGTCTTACCCGAAAGGAGGAGCGAGAGCGCTGAGCGGTCGACACCGATCGCGGCCGCGAAAGCGGACTGGCTCTGGCGCGAGCGTTCGAACAGCCGTTCGAGCCGGCTGTGGAAGATTTCGGCAACGTGACGCTTGTCCAACTTTACCACCAAACGTGACTTCAATCACCAAATGACAGATATTGTGTTCATTATCAACGTTTCGTCATCATTGTCTCGTTGCGCGGACGTAACAGGATGCGCAGATTGGTCAGGTAATGCGATGACGGGCGATCAATGAACGGCAAGTTCGGGGCGGGAGTAGAGCAGGCGCGCCGAGAGCAGGCGGGACACTGGATCGGTTACGACGCCTTCGAGTGGCATACCCTTGGCCTCATTTTCGGCTGCTACGCGGTCTGGCTGGGGGCGGGGGCGCTCTATAGCTGGTCAGGTCCGGTCGCGTTCGGCCTGCTCACGCTCACGATCGTCCTTCATTCGTCGTTGCAGCACGAGGCCATCCACCGGCACCCGACGCGGAGCGCGGCGTGGAACGAGGCGCTGGTGTTCCTGCCGCTCGGACTGCTGATGCCCTTCAGGCGCTACCGCGACCTGCATATCCAGCATCACCGCGGGCTGCTGACTGATCCGCACGACGACCCGGAAAGCTTCTACCTGAGCGCCGGCGACTATCGGCGGCTGCCGGCGGTGGCGCGCAGGCTGTACGACTGGAACAACACGCTGGTCGGGCGGCTGCTGATCGGCCCCGCGATTTCGACGGCGGGGCTCCTCGTCCGCGAGTGGCGGCTCGCGCGGCAGTTGCACGGAGAGGATGCGCGGGCGTTCCTGGTCGCGTGGGGGCTGCATGCGCTGGGGCTGGCGATGGTCGCGGCGCTCGTCCATTTCGTCTTCCAGATGCCTGCCTACGCCTATCTGGGTGCCGCCTATGTGGCGATGTCGGTCCTGGCGATCCGCTCGTTCATCGAGCATCAGTGGGCCGAGACGGAGTACGGGCGGACAGTGATCGTCGAACGGTCGCGCATCGGACTGCTTTTCCTCAACAACTCTCTCCACCTCGTCCACCACCGCGAGCCCGAGCTCGCCTGGTACGAGCTGCCCGCTGCATACGAGGCGCGGCGGGACGAGTGGCATGCGCTCAACGGCGGCTATGTATTCGAAGGCTACCGCGAGGTGCTTCGCGCCTTTGCGTTGCGCCGCAAGGAGCCCGTTCCGCACCCCGCGCGCAGCGACTAAGGGGCGGCGTTGTCAGGGCTATGCCTTAAACGCCGGGGCGCATTCCAATTTGATATTCTGGCGGTTTCTATGACTTTCTTGCGCCGCCGCATGGACAGGCGCAATTTGGTTTGATAGCGGCGAGCGGCAAGGCACGAAACAAGAAGTCGATGCCCGACCAGACCGCATCTGTTGACTTGTTCCTGGGGGGAAGAAGATGAAGTCGCGATACCTTATATCCTGCGCCGTAGTCGCCATGATGAGCAGCACGGCGCATGCAGCGCCTGCCGCTGATGCCGGGCCGCAGGCGGCCGCCGGAGCAAACGAGCAGACGCCGAATGACATCGGTGGCGACATCATCGTAACGGCCACGCGGCGCGACGAGAGCCTGCAGAAGGTTCCGCTGACCATCCAGGCTTTCAGCGGTGCCACGCTGGGCGCGCTCAACGTCAAGAATTTTAACGACCTGATCAAATACACCCCCAACGTCACCTTCGGCAACAACGGTCCGGGCGCGGGTGCAATCTTCCTCCGCGGCCTGTCGACCGGCTTTGCCGGCACGCAGTCGGGTGCGTCGATCGCGCCGTTCCCGAACGTCGCGCTCTATCTCGACGACCAGTCGCTTCAGTTTCCGGGCCGTAACGCCGACATCTATGTCGCCGATCTTGAGCGCGTCGAGGTGCTCGAGGGGCCGCAGGGCACGCTGTTCGGCGGTGGCGCGCAGGCGGGTGCCGTCCGCTACATCACGAACAAGCCCAGGCTCGACGCCTTCAGCGGCCATTTCGAAGGCAGCGCCGGCGGCACCGTCGGCGGCGCCGCGAACGGATCGTTCAGCGCGACGATCAACGTGCCGATCATCAAGGACAAGCTCGCCATTCGCGCGGTCATCTACGACGACCATCATGGTGGCTATATCGACAACGTGGCGGGGACGTTCACGCGCTCCGATTTCGATCACTACAATTATTATTTCAACAACGGCAACAAGGCGTTGCCGGCTTCTCAGCAAGCCAATCTCGGTCAGTACAACAACGACCGCACGGTCGAGGACAACTACAACCCGGTCGACTATGTCGGCGGGCGCGCCGCCCTCAAATGGCAGGCGACCGACGACTGGGATGTGCTGATCACCGAGGCCTATCAGAAACTTAGCACTCGTGGCTCGTTTGCGCAGGAGCCCAAGAGCCCGGACCAGGTCGTCGGCATCACACCGGGCTCGCTCGACAAGTTGCAGACCGTGACCTTCGTACCCGGCTTTTCCAAGGACGAGCTGTACAACACGGCGTGGACCGTGAACGGAAAGGTCGGCCCGCTGAAGCTCGTCTACACCGGTGCCTACACGGTCCGGCATCTCGACGCGCAGCAGGATTACACCAACTATTCGCGCGCCTATGGCCTTTATTACCAGTGCATTGGCGGCGGGCTCCCCGTCGGCGCGGGGCAGACGCCCTATTGCTACGAACCCTATAGTTCGTGGCGGGACAAGACGCGCACGACGCACCATTCGGAAGAAGTTCGGATCAGCACGCCTGACGACAAGCGCATCCGCCTGATCGCCGGTGGCTTTTACGAAAGGTTCCTCATCCAGGACCAGATGGACTTCAATTACCAAACGGTTCCGACCTGCAACGCCAGTCTGCTGGCCGCCGACACGCCCTGCCGTGGGCGGGTAATACCCGACCTGACCGCTACGACGATCAACCCGAACCCGCGCGGTCCAAATACCGCGTTCGGCGAGGACCTGACCCGTGGTTATACGCAGTATGCGGGATTTGCCTCGGTCGATTTCGATATCCTGCCCAACCTGACGCTGACGGCCGGTACCCGCTATTTCCACTACGACGTGACGTCGGTCGGGTCGCAGTATCAGGGTTCGTACGGCGGCTGCGTGCAGGTCATTATCTGTACCGGCGGCGGAGGCGGCAACATCAACATCGACGCGCTGAACCTCAAGGTAGCCTACAAGGGCTTCAGGAGCCGTGCGTCGGTCACCTGGAAGCCGACCGACGAAACGACGGTCTATGCAACCTTCAGCCAGGGCTTCCGTTCGGGTGGTTTCAACCGCACGCCGCGCCTGGTCCTGCCGGATGCCAATGGTACGCCGCAGTACTTCCGGCCCAAAGGCTGGGATCCGGACAATCTGAACAATTATGAGGTCGGCGTTAAGACCTACCTGCTCGATCGCAAGGTCCAGCTCAATCTTTCTGCCTATTACATGACTTGGAAGAAGGTGCAGATCGGCTTCTTCAACCCGGCCGGCGGCTTCGGCAACACCGCGTTCGTGACTAACGGCGCCGATTTCGACATCAAGGGCGCTGAGGCCCAGTTCACCATTCGTCCGGTCTCAGGTGTGACGATCCAGGGCGGCGCGACCTACAACGAGAGCAAGCAGGTCAGTTCGCCTTGCCTGATCTCGGACGTCACGGCCACGACGCCTGGAAACCCGACGGGTCTCGACTCACTCTCGCTGGGCCAGTGCATCACCACCCAGGGCCCGGCATTGAAACCTGTGCAGGCTCCGTTCGGTTCGCTGGGCTCCACCCTGCCGTTCTCGCCGAACTTCCAGGGCAATCTGCGGGTCCGCTACGACTGGAGCACCAAGAGCGATCTCAACTGGTTCGTGTCGAGCGGCGTGACCTATACCGGCTTCACCTACAACCAGCCGGCGACCTATCCGTCAGGCGAAGGGGTCGTGGTTCCGGGCACGACGCTGCTGCGGTATCGTCAGCCGGCTTTTGCGCTGGTGGATGCCCAGATCGGCATTAAGCGCGACAGCTGGAGCGCCACGATTTTTGGCGACAATATCTTCAACAGCAATGCCAGCACGTTCACTTCGTCGGCGCAGTTCATCAAGTCCGAGACGGTGGTTCGTCCGACGACTTATGGATTGCGCATGACCTTCGACTATTGATGGTTGTCTGAACGGCCGTCGTGTCCGGGGGACCGGGAAGCAAAATGATGGCGGGCGGCTCCCTCTGGGGCCGCCCGTTGCATTTGTAGGGCACTCCCATCAATGACAGACCCCATGCTGGCCGAAAAACCGTTGCCGCTCGAGCAAGAAATCGCAGAATTGCACGGTCTGGTCGATGCGGAAGATTATGAAGGCGCGCTGCTGCGGCTGGAGCCGCTGCTCGAAAAGTTTCCGGAGAACCGTGACTTGCTTTTGCTCAAGGCGCGCTCCGAGCGCTTCTTGGGGCGGACGGATGAAGCCCTGGCGACGCTCGACCGCTTGAACGCGATCCACCCGCAGTTCAGCCTGCAACACCAGGAGCGCGGCCTTTGTCATGTCGTGCGCAAGGACGCGCCGGCCGTACTCGATGCGCTGCAGCGTGCCGTCAACATCAACCCTGCACTGCCGGTCAGCTGGAAGATGATCGAGGGCGTCGCCCGGCTGGTCGGCAATACCCAGCTGGCGGAAGTCGCAACGGCGCACCGGGCCTCGCTCGCTTCGATGCCTGAAGTGGTGGTGGAGGCGACGTCGCTGTTTTCGGACGGCGATCTTGCCCCTGCGGAAAACATGATCCGAGCCTATCTGCTCCGCCACGGCGACCATCCCGAAGCGATGCGGCTGTTGGCAAAGATCGGCATGGCGTACGAAATTTTCGACGACGCCGAGGTCCTGCTCGAAGCCGTGGTGAAGATGGTGCCCGACCACGCACTTGCACGCTACGACTATGCCAGAACCCTTATCTTTCGGCACAAACATGCACTGGCCCGGGCGCAGTTGCTGCACCTGCGGCGGGCCGATCCGCACAATCTGGACTACCGAACTTTGCTCGCCACCGCGCACGTCGGCCTCGGCGAGCAGGAACAGGCAATCGCACTGTACCGGGACCTGCTGATCGAGCAGCCGCAGTCGCCCGACCTGCACCTTTGGCAGGGTCACGCGCAAAAGACCGTGGGACGCCTGTCCGAAGCGATCGAATCCTATCGTGCGGCAGCGGCGGCACGCCCGGATTTCGGTGACGCGTATTGGAGCCTTGCCAACCTAAAGACCTATCGTTTCACCGATGACGAGATGGAGCGGATGCGGGTGGAGGAGGCACGGCCCGGTACCCTGCTCGATGACCGTCAGCATCTGTGCTTCGCGCTGGGCAAGGCGCTGGAGGACCGCAGCGAATTCGCCGAATCATGGCTTTATTACGAACGTGGCAACGCGCTGAAGCGCACGGAAAGCCATTATCGCGCGGATATTCTGGAAACCAACACGCGCAAGCAGATCGAGGTCTGCACGCCCGATTTTTTTGCGCGCCGCGTCGGGTGGGGCGACCCCCGGCCCGACCCGATCTTCATCGTGGGGCTGCCGCGCTCGGGCTCGACCCTGCTCGAACAGATCCTCGCCTCGCACAGCCAGGTCGAGGGCACGCAGGAACTGCCCGACATCCAGCGATTCACCCAGGAAATGCAGGACCGCGAACCCGATTTCGACAATCCGCGCTACCCCGGCGTCCTGACCGAGCTCAGCGAGGTGCAGATCCGGACACTGGGCGAGACCTATTTCGAAAGCACGGCGGTCTATCGCACCGACAAGCCCTATTTCATCGACAAGATGCCGAATAACTTCCGGCACATCGGGCTGATCCATTTGATCCTGCCCAATGCGCGCATCATCGATGCTCGTCGCGAACCGATGTCTTGCTGCTTCAGCAATCTAAAGCAGCTGTTCGCCGGCGGGCAGGAATTCGCTTACGGTATCGAGGATATCGCGCGCTATTACCGGACCTACCTCGAGCTGATGCGGCACTGGGATGCCGTCCTGCCGGGCAAGGTCCTACGCGTGCAGCACGAGGACGTCATCGACGACCTGGAGGGCAGCGTGCGCCGGATTCTCGATCATTGCGGGCTGCCGTTCGAGGCGGCTTGCGTCGAGTTCCACAAGAGCAAGCGCAGCGTGCGCACGCCGAGTTCGGAGC
This sequence comes from Sphingomonadales bacterium, assembly GCA_038225385.1. GTDB lineage: Bacteria > Pseudomonadota > Alphaproteobacteria > Sphingomonadales > Sphingomonadaceae > Sphingomonas_O. The sequence goes on from JBBRRC010000021.1 coordinate 33,249, forward strand.
AGGTCCGTCAGCCGATCTTTCGCGACGGTCTCGACCAGTGGAAGAATTACGAGCCCTGGCTGGGCCCGCTGCGCGAGGCGCTCGGCGACGCGGTCGATACCTATCGCGCCTGACGCGCAGCTAGGCTGAGGCAACCGTGCCCGTGGATAGTGGACCGGCGGTCGCCGTCAAGGCGACGCGCGAGCGTCCAGGCGGTTGCGATCGCGACCACGCAGGCGCAGAGGCCGAGCGGCCCGATTGCGCCATCCCCGCCGAAAACCTGCGCGATTATGCCCGCGCCCAGCGAGTCAAGCGACCGGAACGATAGCCAGGTCCCGGTCGTCATCAGCGCGCGGTTATGCCGGGACCGAAGCGCGCGACCAGATCGTAGGTGTCACCGAGGAATATTTGGCGGACGTAAGTGATGCGTTCGGCCCCGCGCCAGGTCCATCGCTCGACGCGCAGGCAGGGCGCGCCGGTGGGGACGCCGAGCCGCCGCGCTTCGTCCGCCGTCGCGCCGACCGCCGCGATACGCGTCTCCGCCTCGGTCCACGGCACCTGCTGCAACAGCCAGCTGCCGGGCGCGATGCTGTCGAGATCGGCGTCGACGATGTCGGGCACTGCCGCCGCACTGACCAGCCGGTATTCGAACCCAAGCGGAACCTCGTCCACGATATGCAGGCCGTCGACCTGGAGCAGTGCGCCGGTGCCCGCGAGCAGACGTTCCTCCTCGCGATCGGCGACCGCGGCGCGCAACAGCCGCGTGACCGGCTCGTAGCGATAGGCCTGTCCCCGTTCGCGCGCCTGTGCGGCGATGTCGGGCACGTCGAGCACCATGCTGTGCAGCCGGGGCCGGGCAACGAAAGTGCCGGCCTTCTTGCGCCGGTCGATGAGGCCCGCGTCGAGCAGGGCGGACAGCGCCTTGCTGACCGTCATCCGCGAGCAGTGATAGTCGGTCATCAGGCTTTTCTCGATCGGCAGGCGATCGCCGGGCCGGAGTTCGCCGCTGAGGATCCGGCGCTCGAAATCGGACCGGATGCGCTCGTGCAGCGGCAGTTTCATGCGAGCAGCGCGGCGAGCCTGCGCCGGTAGGCCTCGACGACGGGCGCGCGCAACCGGTGGCGTCCTGCCGTGACGAGCCGCTCGCCGTGCCGCCAGACGCAATCGACGGCAGAGCGGCCGGCGGCGAAGACGAAGCTGTCGAGGATCGCGTCGCCGTCGCGCGACGCGAGCGAGGGATGGTTCATGTCGAGGCTGACGATGTCGGCGGGCTGGCCGACGACGATCCCGCCGGTGACGCCGAGCGCCGCTGCTCCACCGGCAACGGCGTCGGCATGGAGTTGCGCCGCCGTCGACCGCCCCGCCTCGCCCGCGAGGATATTCCGCCCGCGCCGTGTCAGCCGCTGGCCGTATTCGAGCAACTGGAGCTCGGCCGGACAGTCGATGAGGATGTTCGAGTCGCTGCCGATTCCAAAGCGGCCGCCCGCCGCCGCGAAGGCCCCGGCTGGAAACAGGCCGTCACCGAGATTGGCCTCGGTCAGCGGACAAAGCCCGGCCACCGCGCCGCTGCGGGCCATGGCGAGCGTTTCGGCGTCCGTCATGTGGGTTGCGTGGACCAAGCACCAGCGGCCGTCGACACCGGCATGGTCGAGCAGCCATGCGACCGGCCGCTGCCCGCTCCAGGCGAGACAGCCGTCGACTTCTGCGACCTGCTCGGCGATGTGGATGTGGACGGGCCGGTCGGTCGCCAGGGCTTCGATTGCACGCAACTGATCGGGCGAGACAGCGCGCAGGCTGTGCGGTGCGACCCCGACGACTGCATCGGGCAATCCGGTCACCGCGCGATCCGCGCCCTCGAGCAGCCGCGCATAGTCGTCGACGTTCAGGATGAAGCGGGCCTGGTCCTCGCGCGGGGGCTGCGCGCCGAAGCCCGAATAGCTGTAGAGAACCGGCAGCACCGTGAGTGCGATTCCGCTATCGGCGGCGGCGGCGGCGATGGCCGAGGACATCTCCGCGAGATCGGCGTAGCGCGAGCCGTCGCGGCCGTGGTGGAGATAGTGGAATTCGCCGACGCGGGTGAAGCCGGTTTCGAGCATTTCGACATAGGCGAGCGCCGCGATGGCGCGCACGTCGTCGGGGGTCATCCGCGCGACGAAGCGGTACATGACTTCCCGCCAGGTCCAGAAGCTGTCGTCGGACGGGCCGCGCCGTTCCGCCAGCCCCGCCATTCCGCGCTGGAAGGCATGACTGTGGAGGTTGGGCATGCCGGGGATGCCGCAGGCATGGCGGTCGTCGTCCGCCGCCGCGTCGCAACCGACCTCGATCGAGGCGATCCGCCCCGCCGAAAGCCGCAGCCGCGCACCCTGGACCCATCCGGTCGGGAGGAGCAATCGGTCGAAGAACAGGCTTTTCATCGCTGTACCGACATGGCTTCATATCACCCCAGAACCACGCCATTTTATGTCTATACATTAAACGGGAACGGTGCAATCAACGTCATGTGACGGGATACGCGAGGGACGGATTCCATGCGATGCGACACGGTCTGGACGAACGCACGTCTCGCCACGATGACGGGCGAGGGGCTGGGCATCGTCGAACCCGGCATCGTCGCCGCGCGCGATGGTGCGATCGTCTATGCGGGCCCTGAAGCGGATGCGCCGCAGTTTCCGGAAGCGACAACGGTCAACTGCGAAGGTCGCTGGATCACGCCGGGGCTGATCGACTGCCACACGCATCTGGTCCACGGCGGCAACCGGTCGCACGAATTCGAGCTGCGCCTGGAGGGCGCGTCCTACGAAGAGCTGGCGCGCGCGGGCGGTGGTATTGCATCGACGGTGCGCGCGACACGCGCGGCGAGCGAGGCGGACCTGACCGCCTCGGCATTGCCGCGGCTCGACGCGCTGCTGCGCGAAGGCGTAACCACGGTCGAAATCAAGTCGGGCTACGGCCTGTCGCTCGACCATGAGACGAAGATGCTGCGCGCGGCGCGGAAACTCGGCGACCTGCGCCCGGTCGGCGTCACGACGACGTTTCTTGGCGCGCACGCCGTGCCAACCGAATATGCCGGGGACGCCGACGGCTATGTCGATCTGGTGACGGCGACGATGATTCCGGCGGTGGCGGCAAGCGGCCTTGCCGATGCCGTCGACGTGTTCTGCGAGGGAATCGGGTTCCCGCCGACGCAGACCGAACGCATATTCGAGGCGGCGACGGCCTGCGGGCTGCCGGTCAAGATTCACTCCGAGCAGCTCTCGGCGCTTGGCGGGACGACACTCGCGGCGCGCCACGGTGCGCTGTCGGCGGACCACCTCGAATATGCGACCGAGGACGACGTGGCGGCGATGGCGAGTGCCGGGACGGTCGCGGTGCTGCTGCCCGGTGCTTATTACTTCGTGCGCGAGACCAAGCTGCCGCCAATCGAGGCGCTGCGCCGCATGGGCGTGCCGATCGCGCTCGCGACCGATTGCAACCCGGGCACATCGCCGCTGACCTCTCCGCTGCTGGTGATGAACATGGCGGCGACGCTGTTCCGGATGACCGTCGCCGAATGCCTGGCCGGGATGACGCGCAACGCGGCGCGCGCACTGGGACTGTCGGATCGCGGCACGCTGGCCGTGGGGCAGCGCTGCGACCTGGCAATCTGGGATATCGAGCGGCCCGCCGACCTTGTGTATCGCATGGGCTTCAATCCGCTCCACGCGCGCGTCTGGAACGGCCGGTGACCGGCGTCGTGCTCGCGCCCGGCAACGTCCCGCTGGCCGACTGGCGCGCGCTCTACAGGGGCGCTGCAGCGCGGCTCGATCCGGACAGCGCGCCGGGGATTGCTGCCGCAGCCGAGGCGGTCGCCCGTATCCTTGCCAAGGGCGCGCCCGTCTACGGGATCAACACTGGCTTCGGGAAACTGGCGAGCGTCCGCATCGACGACGACGATCTTGCGGCGCTCCAGCGCAACATCGTGCTGAGCCACGCGGCGGGGACGGGCGAGCCTTCGCCAGAACCGGTCGTCCGGCTGATGATGGCGCTGAAGCTGACCAACCTGGCGCAAGGAGCGTCGGGTGTGCGTCCGGCGACGGCCGTTCTGCTGGAGGCGATGCTGGCGCAAGGGCTGACACCGGTCGTGCCGTGCCAGGGGTCGGTGGGTGCGAGCGGCGATCTCGCCCCGCTGGCGCACATGGCGGCAACGATGATCGGCGTAGGCGAAATCCTTTGGCAGGGCGAGCGACTGCCCGCCGCCGTGGCGCTCGACCGCGCGGGGCTGAAGCCGGTCGAACTGGGGCCGAAGGAAGGGCTCGCGCTGCTCAACGGAACGCAGTTTTCGGCGGCGAATGCGCTGGCCGGCCTGTTCGAGGCGGAGCTGCTGCTCCAGTCGGCGCTCGTCACCGGCGCGCTGACGACAGAGGCGGCGCGCGGATCGGACACGCCGTTCGATGCGCGCATCCATGCATTGCGCCGCCACAGGGGACAGATAGAGGTCGCGCAGGCGCTGCGCACGCTGATGGCCGGGAGCGCGATCCGCCAGAGCCACCTCGAGAACGACCCCCGCGTCCAGGACCCCTATTGCCTGCGCTGTCAGCCGCAGGTGATGGGGGCGGCACTCGACCTGTTGCGCCAGGCGGCGGCGACGCTGGAGGTCGAGGCGAACGGCGTGACCGACAATCCGCTGATCTTCGCCGATACCGACGAAGCCCTGTCGGGCGGGAACTTCCACGCCGAGCCGGTTGCCTTTGCCGCCGACATGATCGCAATGGCGATCTGTGAAATCGGGTCGATCGCGGAGCGGCGCATCGCGATGCTGGTCGATCCGGTACTGTCGGGGCTGCCCGCATTCCTGACGCCGCGGCCGGGGCTGAACTCAGGGTTCATGATCCCGCAGGTGACGGCGGCGGCGCTGGTCAGCGAGAACAAGCAGCGCGCCTATCCCGCGAGTGTCGATTCGATCCCGACTTCGGCAAACCAGGAGGACCATGTGTCGATGGCCGCGCACGGCGCGCGCCGCCTGCTCGACATGGCAAAGAATGCGACAGCGGTGATCGGGATCGAATGGCTCGCCGCCGCGCAGGGCGTCGATTTCCACGCGCCGCTCACCTCAAGCCCGCACCTCGAGGCGGTTCGCATTCGCCTTCGGCAGGCGATACCGACGCTGACCGACGACCGGTATCTTTATCCCGACATGCAGGCCGCGACCGCGCTCGTGCGGTCGGGCGCACTGGTCGCCTGCGTCGGCGATGTCGTGCCGGCAGTCGCGTGATGGACTTTCTCGACATCGTCCGCGGCGATGCCCCGCTGATCGTGGCCTGTCCGCATGTCGGGCAGGAACTGGCGGACGTGGCGGACGCCTTCCGCTCGCCGTGGCTGGCACGGCGCGATGCCGACTGGTGGGTCGACAGGCTCTACGCCTTTGCGCGCGATCATGGCGCGACACTGATCGCCACGCGCGTTTCGCGGAGCGTGATCGACGTCAACCGCGACCCTTCGGGCGCGTCGCTCTATCCGGGGCAGACGACCACCGAATTGTGCCCGACGACGACCTTCGACGGCGAGCCGCTCTATGCAGGCGCGACGCCCGACGCCGTCGAGATCGCGCGGCGGCGGGTACTGTGGTTCGATCCCTATCACGCGGCGATCAGGACCGAGATCGCGCGGCTGCGCGCGGCCCACCGGTCGGTCGTGCTGTACGATGCGCATTCGATCCGCAGCCATGTGCCGCGCCTGTTCGAGGGCGCGTTGCCGCAGTTCAACATCGGTACCAATTTCGGCGCGACCTGTGCGCCTGCGCTGACCGAGCGGGTTGTGGGGCTTTGTGCGGCGAGCGGCCTCAGCCACGTGCTCGATGGTCGCTTCAGGGGCGGCTGGACCACGCGCCACTATGGCCGACCGGACGAGGGCGTGCACGCCATCCAGATGGAGCTGGCGATGCGCGGCTACCTCGACGAGCCAGAATTGCCCGACGAGGCGAACTGGCCGCCCTCCTATGACGCGGCGCGTGCCGCTACGATCCTGCCCGTGCTGACTGACATCATCGCGGCTTGCGTCGCCTTTGCTCAACAGGAAAGCTGATCCCATGACCCGTTTAGACAACAGCCGGATCATCAAGCCCGCGACCGGCACCGCGCTGAGCGCCAAGAGCTGGCTGACCGAGGCGCCGCTGCGCATGCTGATGAACAACCTTCACCCCGACGTCGCCGAGCGGCCCGAGGAGCTGGTCGTCTATGGCGGCATCGGGCGCGCGGCGCGCGACTGGGAAAGCTATGACCGGATCGTCGCGGCGCTGCGCAGGCTGGAGGCCGACGAGACGTTGCTCGTCCAGTCGGGCAAGCCCGTTGGCGTATTCCGCACGCATACGAACGCGCCGCGCGTGCTGATCGCCAATTCAAACCTGGTACCGCACTGGGCGACTTGGGAGCATTTCAACGAGCTCGATCGGCGTGGCCTTGCCATGTACGGCCAGATGACCGCGGGATCGTGGATCTACATCGGCACGCAGGGCATCGTGCAGGGGACGTACGAGACCTTCGTCGAGATGGGGTGGCAGCATTACGGCGGCAATCTGGCCGGCAAATGGCTGCTGACGGCGGGGCTGGGCGGCATGGGCGGCGCACAGCCGCTGGCGGCGGTGATGGCGGGCGCCTCGTGCCTGGCGATCGAATGCCAGCCGAGCCGGATCGATATGCGCCTGCGCACGGGATACCTCGATGTGGCGGCAAAGACGATCGACGAGGCGATGGCGATCATCGCGGACAGCCACGCCAGGGGCAAGCCGATCTCGGTCGGGCTGCTGGGCAATGCCGCCGAAGTGCTGCCCGAGATGCTGAGCCGGGGGATCCTGCCCGACCTGCTGACCGACCAGACAAGCGCGCACGACCCGGTTAATGGCTATCTGCCGATCGGGTGGACGCTGGCGCAGTGGATGGAGCGGCGCGAGCGCGAGCCCGAGGCGGTCGCGAAAGCGGCCAAGGCGTCGATGGCGGTGCATGTGCGCGCCATGCTCGATTTCAGGGCAGCGGGCGTGCCGACGACCGATTATGGCAACAACATCCGCCAGGTCGCCAAGGACGAAGGCGTCAGGAATGCCTTCGACTTCCCGGGCTTCGTCCCCGCCTATATCCGCCCGCTGTTCTGCCGGGGCATCGGGCCGTTCCGCTGGGCGGCGCTGTCGGGCGATCCCGAGGACATTTATCGCACTGACGCCAAGGTGAAGGAGCTGATGCCCCACGATGCCAACCTCCACAACTGGCTCGACATGGCGCGCGAGAAAATCCGTTTCCAGGGGATGCCGGCGCGGATCTGCTGGGTCGGGCTGGGCGACCGGCACCGGCTGGGCCTCGCGTTCAACGAGATGGTCGCGCGCGGCGAGCTGAAGGCGCCGATCGTGATCGGGCGCGACCACCTCGACAGCGGATCGGTCGCATCGCCCAATCGCGAGACCGAGGCGATGCTCGACGGCTCCGACGCGGTCAGCGACTGGCCGCTGCTCAATGCCCTGCTTAACACGGCGTCGGGCGCGACGTGGGTGTCGCTGCATCACGGCGGCGGCGTCGGCATGGGTTATTCGCAGCACGCAGGCATGGTCATCGTCGCCGACGGCACGCCCGAGGCGGCAGCGCGGCTGGAACGCGTGCTATGGAACGATCCCGCCAGCGGCGTCATGCGCCACGCCGACGCGGGCTATCCGAGCGCGATCGACTGCGCGCGCGACAAGGGCCTCGACCTGCCGAGCCTGTCGGCCTGACTGCGGTGCAGGTCATCCGCATCGAGGACTGCAAAGAGGCGCCCTGGAAGAACGGCGGCGGGACGACGCGCGAAATCGCCGTCTTTCCGTCGGGCGCGGGGGTGGACGATTTCCTGTGGCGGCTGAGCATGGCGCGCGTCGAGCGGGCGGGCGTGTTCTCGATCTTTCCGCGGACCGACCGGGTGCTGACGGTGCTGGAGGGCGACCTTCGCCTGGCGCATGGTGGAACGGCGGTCGAGCTGGGAACGGCGAGCGCGCCGTTCGCTTTCGACGGCGAAGTCGCGTTCGTGGGCGAGCCGCTGGGCGGTGCGGCCGTCGACCTCAACGCGATGGTGCGGCGGGGCCGGTATTCGGCAGACGTCAGCCGTCATGCGGCGGGCGACGTCGTCCGGGGGACCGCCACGACCTTTTTCTTGGCGCTCGAGCCACAGGCGCTGGGCGGGGACAGGCTCGACCGGTACGATTGCGCGTACGATTTCGGTTCGATCGACGCCGCCGGGCCGGGGTTGCAAATCCGCTTCGCCGAGCGAGCCTCGGATGGCTGAGGCCCGAACCGTCCCCCCTGCGGTCGTGCTCGGCGACGAGCCGCTGTCGATCGAGGCGTTCGTCGCGGTTGCGCGGTACGGGGCAGCACTGTCCTTTTCCCCGGCCTATGAAGCGCGCGTGCGGGCGTCGCGCGCCCTCGTCGAGCGGTTCGTCGCCGAAAACCGGCGTGTCTACGGGATGACGACGGGGTTTGGCGACAATGTTGGCGTTACGATCTCACCCAAGCAGGCGAGCGAGCTGCAGCACAATATCGTGCGGTCGCATGCCGTCGCCGTCGGCGAGCCGCTGCCGCGCGAGCAGGTTCGCGCGATCATGCTGATGATGCTGGTCAGCCTGGGCAAGGGGTTTTCGGGCGTCCGCCTCGAGCTGCTGGAAGCGGTGCGGGCGCTGCTCGACCGCGACGTTGTGCCGTTCGCGCCGGGCGAGGGGTCGGTCGGCTATCTGGCGGTCGAGGGGCATATCGCGCTGGTGCTGACCGGCGAAGGGCGCGCGCGGATCGGCGAGGGGCCGGTGACGAGCGGCGCAGAGGCGTTGCAAGCGGCAGGACTCGCGCCGGTCCGGCTCGCCGCCAAGGAGGGGCTGGCGTTGATCAGCGGGACCGCCGCGGTCACCGCGCTCGCCGCGCTCGCGGTGCACGACGCGGCGCAGGCGGCGTCGACGATCGACGTCGCGGCGACGATGGCGCTCGAGGCACTGAGGGGCACGACCCGGGCGTTCGACGCCCGCTATCAGGCGGTCAAGGTACATCCCGAGCAGGCGGCAACCGCCCGGCTGGTCGAGCATTTGCTAGCCGACAGCCGCATCGCCGCCGCCAGCCGTGACCACCGGCTGCAGGACGTTTGCAGCCTGCGCGCGATCCCGCAGATGCATGGCGCGTCGCATCATTTCATCGCCAATGCGCGTGGCGTGATCGAGCGCGAAATGGCGTCGTCGGGCGACAACCCCGTCATCATACCGACCGGCGGTGGCGACGGCACCGCGATCTCGGGTGGCAATTTCGACGGCAGCTATGTGGGGCTTGCCTGCGACACGCTGGCGATTGCGATGACGGCGCTTGCCAAGGCATCGGAACGGCGCATCGATCGCATGGTCAACGCGCATTTCAGCGGGCTGCCGGCGTTCCTGTCGCGCGAACCCGGGATGAACAGCGGGTACATGATCGTGCATTATACCGCCGCCGGGCTGCTCGGCGAAATGCGGTCGCTGTCGATGCCGGCGAGCATCGACAGTGCCTCGACCTGCGGCAACCAGGAAGAGCCGGTCAGCTTTGCGTGGAACGCGGCGGCCAAGGCCTTGCGGATCGCCGGAAAGCTCGAATGGATCGCCGCAATCGAGGTGATGACGGCGTGCCAGGCGCTTGAATTCCACGATCTGGCCGACGCCGCGAGCGCGAGCCGCGCGGTCCACGCGCTCGTCAGGCGCGACGCCGCGCCCGGCGATACCGACCATGATTTTTATCCCGACCTCACCGCCACCGTCGAGAAAGTGCGCAGCGGCACGATCGTGGCCACGGCGCTCGCGGTGGCTCAACAAACGGGGGACGACGCCGGCAGCACCGCTGGAACTTAGACGCGCGCTGCGATCGTCGTGTTGCCGGCGCGGCGGTCATTCGTCATTTCGCGTGTGTGGCGGTTTCCGCCCCAATGCACGAAGCCGCTGCGCGGCAGGGGTGCCAGCGGTGAGGTAGCGCGCCTGAGCTGAAGTTCGGCCCTGCGGTGACGATGGCGGACGATGGAGTTCCTTCAACGAGAGGAACTCATCATGGCTACTCAACCGATCGA
>JBBRRC010000022.1:0-39542 GCA_038225385.1 Sphingomonadales bacterium
GCTGCTTGCGCCTCCGGTCGGGCTACGCCCTCCCTACGCCGCAAGCAGCGCGAATGTGCGCCCAGCATCGGCGCCCGCAGCGCCATAAGGGGGTCCCTTTTGCACGCCGATAGGGGGTCCCGGTTCGACGCCTATTTACACGTCTTCGCCATGGCGATAGCGCACGTGCTCGCGACGGGAGGGGACATGGTCGTCGCATCCCGTCGGCTTACCTTTTCATGGATCAATGCTGGTTGGATCCTGACCGTGCTGCTTGCCGTCATCGCTTGGTGGCTCGGCTTTTGGGATCTGCGTCGGCAGGGCACATGGCCTACAAATACGATCGCGTTCTTCTTCTGCGCCGCCTGCGGTCTCTACGTACTTGCTCGGATTGTCTGTCCGCGGATCCCTTCCGACGGCCAGATCGACCTGCGAGAGTTCCATCGCTGCGAAGGACGCAAATACATGGTTGGCTTTGGGGCCTTCTCCGTCTTCACGGTCGCAACTAATACCTATTTCGGACTGGAAGGCGGAGCGACGAGCAGTGGAGGCTCATGGCTTAGCCAGAACGCTGCGATCATTCCGATGGCCATCGCTGCCTTCGTTGCGGGTTTCGTGCCGGACCGCCGCGTCCAAGTTTTAGCAGTGACCGTCGAGCTGGCCATGTGGGTTTGGTATTTTGGGACTCTCCAAGGGGCGCTGACGGGCTGATAGCTCATCGGCGCCAGCCGCGGCTAATCACCAATTGCGGAAGTAGACGACAGGTATCCGGCGATCGGCCGCCGGCTCCAACGGCTGGCAAACTAATTTCAGCTAACGGGCGGCTCGACTCCCACAGCCGCCCGACCGCCTTCTACCAGTGCTCGTCGCACCGTCATGGTCGTGGCGACCGGCGCGCCAGGTTGCCGACCGGCAGGTATGGGGCGGTAAACCTGCCGAGCAGGAGCCGCCAACATTGGGATCGTTCGGCTGGGCCGATCATCCGCCTGATAGCGGCCGTTCGTTGACGCCTGGGATTGCAGTCCGCGAAGGCTGAAACTGGGCCGTGAGCCGACTGGCACGTTTTAGGCGCAACGGTCAGCAAAGCGGACTTTGGCGGATCGACCGAGCGATCTGCTAGAATGGACCAATAGCGGACTGACAAGTTTTTCGCGGGTTCGACCGAACCGCGCTCGGCCCCGAGCGGTCGGAGCAGGTAGCTTGCGGCGATTTCGCTTGGAGATCGGCAAGCCAGTCGGGCTATAGAAGCGTCGATGGGACAGACTGCATACGGCATCGGCATCTACACCGCCCCCGAGGCGGCGCGAATGGTCGGCATGAGCGCTCAGACATTGCGGCGCTGGCTCCAAGGTTATGATCATGGTGAGAAAGGCCAGCCAACTAAGCACGAGGCTGCGCTGTGGCACCCCCAGTATGACGTTGGCGACGATGGCATGCTCTTGGGTTTCCGCGACCTTATTGAGGCCCGGATCGTGCTCTTCGGTCGAAACGCATCGGGCTGCCGACCATTAGGGTCTGCATGGACCGCGCCCGTAAAATTGTTGGCCAAGATCGACCGTTCTCTACGTTGCAGTTCAAAACCGACGGAAAGACTATATTCCTCGAGATTACGCGAAATTTAGACGAGCCGCAGCTAATTGATTTGAAGCGGAGCCAAGGAGTGTTCAATCGGGTCGTCGCGCCAAGCCTGGCTGATTTAGATTTTGGTCCGGAAGGCGCGCAGCGTTGGTGGCTCCTGCATGGCAAACGCTCAATCGTCGCTGATCCTGATCGCGCTTTCGGCCAGCCGATTATTGCGAGTCATGGCATTACTACTGCGCGGGTAGCGCAAGCCGTGGAGGCTGAGGGGTCGATTGCCGAGGTGGCTCGTCTCTACGAGATTAAGCCGGCGCTAATTCGTGACGCGCTGTTTTATGAGAGCCAAGCCGCACTTCGAAAGTCTGCGTGAGGCTGCTGGTCGACAATAATCTGCCTCCGGTCCTCGGCAGGGGGCTGGGGGCTTTGTTTGTTGGCCGGCATCACGTTGAGCACATCAAGGATAAGTTCGGGACCGGCGGGCTGCCGGACGAAGAATGGATCGAGGCGCTCGGACGCGAGGGTGGCTGGTCGGTACTATCCGGCGACATTCGCATCGCGAAAAAGCGGCCCTCACGCGACCTGTTCTTGCGTGCCAACCTTACGGGATTTTTCCCGTTATCCGCGGTAATGGGCTTGCCGCTTAACCGTCAGGCAGCGCGCGTGCTAATCGTCTGGCCGACGATGGTATCTATCGCCAGCACGGTTGGGCGCGGCTGCTTCGAAGTGGGCATCAAGAGCCAGCAACTTAACCAGATTGCATGAGGACAATTCGACAGCTGACCTGGCCGCCATCCGGCAACTACGGGCTGTTTGCCGACAGGCAGCTCCAGGGGAGCGAACGTGCGGTAGCTGCCATTCCCGAGGCTAGATCACGAATTGCAGCTTTAGCGCCTCATTAGCGGACATTCACCGATGAGCCGGTTACGCTTACACTGCAGCTCGTATCCGAGTGCCAACTGCAGCATTGCCGGACTGACCCGTGGCACCACTGGCCCCACGACCGATACCCACCGCTCGCGCAGCCAGCTGTGCATCGAAGGCCGCCATCAGGCAGCACTTGCGATGCGGTAGGTGGTCGTGCCATCGACCTTTACCTTCTCGATGACATGGCCCTTCTTGCGCAGACCCGTCAGTGCGGCCCGCGTCGTGTGCGGGAGCCAGCCGGTGGCGGCGACAAGATCGCCGTGGGCCGCTCCCTCTTTGCGCTGGAGCATCGCGATGACGGTGGCGGTCTTGGCTGGGCACTTCGGGTGTACCAGCCGTATCTGCTGGGGCAGGGGGAGTGGTGGTCTTGGATCTGGCGTTTGCCATGATGGTTCTCCGGTTGATGGGAGAAGCACCGTGCCGCTCCCACCAGCCAGAGCCCCGTCAGTCATGCCGAACGGGGCAGCAGCCGCGCTCTTGGCGGCTGCGATTCGTGAGCGTCGTGCTGCTCTGGTTCGGGGGAAGTCGAATGGTTTAACTCTAAATACGATCGGCGAATCGTGTTAGTTGCTCTCGATCGAATTTTCTGCCGGCTCACGAGAGCGACCGATCAGCTGCTTTTCTGTGGGATGTGCTCGTCGATATTGGCTGGGGAGAAAAGGGCGGTGGCAAATCTGGAGAGGCTACCTGGCGGAGCCTGGTTGAACTTTCATGAGACCGTTCCGCGGACCCTGACTGATCGCTGGACGATCGTCGGCGATCCGGCCGCATCCGGCCCGGCCGAACATTTTTACGCGACTGCGATTTGCCTCTATCCCCTTGTTGCCGAAGCGATCTCGGGGGCACAAATGCTGACCACAACCGGAACGACCTGGTCGTTCAGCAAGCTGCTCGACGGGACGGGGGCGCTGCTCGACACAGACAAGGATCAGGCGATTTTTGACGTCGAGGCATCGATGCTGGCGACGACCGCGTCCACAGCCGCCGAATCCCTCGTCCTGGCCAGCGGCGGCACGAAAATCGCGCAGCTCAACCAATATCTCGAAAATGGCACGCCCGCGAGGTCGCTGCGAACCAGCGGTTCGTTCGACGGGCAGTCGGTGGCCGGAATGCTAGGCACTGGCGTCCATGGCTCTGCCCTTCATTGCGGACCTTTTCAGAACCATGTTCGCGGGATCCACATCATCACGGGTGACGCGCGTTCGGTCTGGGTCGAGGCAGGACCGCAGCCGCTGTTCGACCCTGACTTCGTTCGACGGTTTGCCACAGACGTGATTGTGGATCGCGACATATTTGAAGCCGCGCTCGTTCATCTCGGAGGCCTTGGCATCGTCAATGCCGTCGCGCTCGAGGTCCGCGATAGCTTGCGCCTCGATATCGTTCGCATGGTCAGGGCGCTGGACGTCGCGCACATCGCGCTGCTCGCGGCGGGAAAATACCTGGAATTCGCTCAAAGCGTTGGGCAGATGCGCGCGCCCTATTACGTCGAACTGACATTCAATCCGTTCAGCCCGTTTTATGACGGCCCGCTGAATCCCGGCAGCGGCGTTGCGATCACAATGTATTTTGAGACCCGTGATGCAGCCCAGCCAGCCGCACCGATCTATGCAAAACCTTCGGATCCGCTGCACGATCTCCTCGAAGCCGTGGAAACTTATATTGGCGAACGGATTCTTTCCAACGCCGACCTTCTTCCCCCGCCGGCGCTTGCGATCGCGTATCTCGCAGTCGCCCGGTACGAGGCTATGACCAAGCCGGTCGAGCACGGCAGAACATGGGGAGAAGCGAATGGCGCCTTCCATCCGCGCAAGATCGGCAACACCGTCATCGAGCTTCGCAATGATGCCTTCGCCGTACCGCGAGGCCATCTGTTGAAGGCATTGCGCGCCGTCCGCGATGCGTTTCCTATCCTGGGGGGAGGCCATCTCGTCGCGACCGTGCGGTTCGTCAGCGAAAGCAGTGGGACGCTCGCGTTCACTCGTTTCGACGATTCCGCCGTGATCAATCTCGACGGCCTGATTACGCGAGCGTCCGCCCGCGCCGTCGCCGATACGCTTGCAAACTTCAACGCCGCGGGCATCGAATTCTCGCAGCATTGGGGAAAAATGGGGATAATTACCCCAGCACGTCTCGTGCATGAATTCGGAGATCCCGCAGTACCGACTTCGGCGTTGGCGCGGTGGAAAGCAGCTCGCGATCATCTGCTGTCGCCGGAGGCACGCGCGGTGTTCTGCAATACTGCCCTGATAAGCTGGGGGCTCGCCTGATCGTCAGGCGGCAGCTTCCGCAAGACTGTTCTCAGCGAGCGCAATTCCGGCTGCGAACAGCTCGAGGTGTTTCGGATTGTGCAGCAATGCCTCGACCGTTTGGCGGCCGTCGACCGCATGGAACTGACGGACATACACAGCTGCGTCGCCTGCCCGTCCCGAAAGGGCGAGCGCGACCGCGAGCCCGCCTAGCGTGACCGGGTAGTTGGGCAAGAGCTCGTTGGCCTCGACCAGCATAGGGATGGCGAGGTCGAGGCGCCCGAGCGACAGATGGGCAAGGCCCAGGCCGGTCAGGAGGAGGGGGCGAACGCCCGAGCGCGGGTTTATCTCGAGCGCAAGCGTAATGCGTTCGATCGCCCGGACCGCGTTGCCCATCGAGACGTCGATCCACCCGCCCCAGGACAGGGGCGAGGACGACATCGGCTGGATCTCAAGCGCGCGCGCAACGAGGCGTTCTGCCATGGCGATATCGCGGCCCAAGCTCACCAGGGTGCCCGCGACATAGCCAAGCACGACCGGATCATCGCTGTTTTGGGTCAATGCCTGCTCATAAGCAGCGATCGCGGCACTTCGCGATCGCCCGGGATCGGCGCTCCATCCCCGGCTGCACAAGGTGGCATGGCAGAAACCGGCAAGCGCGTAGGCCCATGCGTTTCCCGGTTCGAGCGCAACAACGCGTTCACACAGCCCGATCGCCTGGACAATCGAAGGACGATTCCATTGCCGGAACAGCGCGTTCGCCTGCCAGTAAAGGTCGTAAGCCTCGGGTGCTGTGACTGGCTTGGTCAGCGCCTTTGTCCGCTCGGATTTTTCAATCGACGAGTCGATCCGCGCGGCGACTGCATCTGCAACCCGATCCTGCAGCTCGAAGAAATTGTCGCGATGGTCGTCGAAGCGGTCAGCCCAGACCTGAGCCGCATGCTGGCGATCGATGAGCTTAACTGTTGTGCGGATACGGTCGTCTGCCACGCGGACGGTCCCCTCGATAAGGTATCGGACACCAAGATCGTGACCGATCGCCTCGCTGCTCGCCGCGCTGCCGCGGTATGACAGGCTGGTGCCGGCGGCGATGACGAACAGGCTCGAATAGCGCGACAGGCTCAGAGTGATCTCTTCGACGAGGGCGTCGGCGAGCTGGAGCCGGTCGGCACCGGCGAGCGACGACAGGAAGGGGAGGACGGCGACTGAAGGGCGGCTGCCGGCTCTCAGCTGTGCTTTCGGCGGTCTCGGTTTCTCCAGCTCTGATTGCGCTACCGTGTCGGCCTGAGGCGTTGCGAGGCTCGCGCGCTGCAGCCGGAGCCAATCCTCGAAGCCTTCCTCGCCCGCGATGTCCAAGCCTTCGAGGAACTCGGCCTGGCGGACCGCACGGTGCGCGGTGGTGGCGGGGTGAAGAACGTCGACCCAAACCTTTTCGAGATCGAGCGCGACCTGATCGCGGTCAATAGCGAGTATCGAAGCGTCGCAATTATCCAGCGCGGCAGCGAGATTGGAGAGTTCGCGGCGGAGGCTTGCTTGCGCCTGCTGCAATCCGCGCGATCCCCAAAGGATGTCCTGGAGGAAAGCGCGCGTCCGGATGCCGTTCGCCGAGCAGGCGAGCAGGGCGAGCAGGGCTCGACCCTTCTTGCTCGACACCTGAATCGTGGCGCCGTCTCGCCGGCGCAGTCTGAACGGCCCTCTGAGCGAAAGGTCGAACACCCCGAAAGTCCCCTGATTCTGCCCGTGCAGAGATTGTTACAGCCTCGATTGCATTTGGCATTCAATTTTTTCACGCTTTTGGGACGTTGGCCGTGTCAGGTCTTCGGCGTTTCGGTTCAAACGAGGGGTGCCGTATGGGTTCTTACGGGCTGCTGGTGATGCGCGGAGCGCTGATCGCCGCGGGTATAGCCGTCTTAATGTCCGCCTGCAGCGTTCCGCGCCCGCGGTCGACCCCCGGACTTTCCTGCCGCATCGGCGAAGTCTTGACGCCCCTAGACATCGATCTCGCGCCGCGCGCGGTCGCGTTCGATGGCGGCCACGCCGGCGACGTCGAACTCGTCGATGGCGCTGCAGCCTTCTATGACGCGGCGCTCGCCAGGGTCGCAGCGACCCGCGGCACCTCACACACGTTCTCCGAGCGTTCCGGAAACCAGCCGATCCGCCAACTTGTCCTGAGTGGCGGCGGACAGGAAGGCGCGTTCGGATCGGGGTTCCTCAAGGGCGCGAACGGCCGCGTCGATTACGACATCGTGACGGGCGTCTCGACCGGCGCGTTGCAGGCGATTTTTGCACTGCTCGGGACGACGCAGTACGTCCGCCCGCCGTTCTCCGGCGATTTTCCGCTACGGCGGCCCGATGCAACCGCGCTCGACGACCTGGTCTCGGGGTATTCGATCACGACCGCAAAGAGTCTGTACGCCAATCGTGGCGAGATCGCGATCGTGACTAAGGCGGCGCAGGGGAGCCTCGAGCCGCTGCGGCTGCGTGTGCGTGAGCTGCTCCCGCCGGGTGTCTTCGAAGCTCTGCTGAAAAAGCGCGACGCAGGCGCGCAGCTCTTCGTGGCGTTGCTCGACTGGGACAGCGGCCGTGCCGGCATCGTCGACATGATGAAGCTGGCGGACCTGCACCGTGGCAATGCGATCATGCAGCGTGACTGTTTCGCCGACGTCTTGGTCGCCGCTTCGTCAGAGCCGCTGGCGACCGCGCCGGTTAATATCGACGGGACGCTCTACATGGACGCGGGACTTCGGTTCGGCGTCTTTGGCAAAGCGATGGTCGATGCCGGCGACCGGCTCGCCCAGCGCGCCGCCGCGCAAAATGCGCTGTCGGGCGGCGTGGCGCTAGCGGCAGTGCAAACTGACGTCATCGTCAATGGCGTCCTCGCCGATCTTAAACCCGAGAGCCTTCCCGAAAAGTACAGTGCGCTCGACCTGATGGGGCAAGGGCGCCACATCCTCGCCCTGCAGATCTACCGCTTCTCGGTTTCCGATGTAATGCGGCATGGACCGGGCCACACGACACGCCTCGTCTATATCGATGGGAAGAGCCTGCCCAAGGTCGATCGACCCAAGTCGCTGATGTTTAACCCCGCTTATATGGCGCGGCTGATCAGTGAAGGCGAAGCCCGCGGCAAGATCGGCGACTGGTCCCTCGTCTGCGACGCCGGCGCCCAGTGCAGGGCGAACGCGCCCCGACCGAAAGCGCGCTGACCCGCGCTTCCGGGGCTTCAAGCGCCGGCGCCGCGGCGCCAGCTTGACGTCAGCGTCTCGAAAAACTGGCGCCGAACACGCACCGGCAGCGTTTTTTCACGCAATCCGAACGCCCAGTTCACGCTCGCAGGACTCGTGCATGGTTGAACTGCATCACCGCGAACATCGGGGGTGTCGGATGGACGCCGCCAAATTTCCGGCATCGCACAGGGGGATCAAGGAGCGTGCTGAATTCGAAGTCATTGGCCATCATGGCGGCGGTGCTCGCGATCACAGCGCCGGCGTTCGCGGCCCGCAAGGGCGGCACCCAGGCGATGGAGCTCGATCCCAACGGGCGCGGCGCGATCTCAGGGATCGGCATTGAATCGCGTGACATCGACGCGATGTCCGATCAGGTAGTGCGCGAGCTGATGTCGCGTGCCGACATCGTCGGGTCGACGCAGCAGCCGCGCGTGGTCGTAGACAGCGAAGGGTTCCGCAACGACAGCTCACAGCGGATCGACCGCAACATGATCACCGACGCGTTGCGGGCTAGCCTCAACCGAGCGGCTGCTGGGCGCATCCGCTTCATCAGCCGCGAGTCGATGGCGTTGATCATGCGCGAGCGTGAACTGAAGCGCAGCGGCATCGCCGATGTCGGAACGCGCGGGATGACGCAGGGCATCGCCGGTCTCGACTTCCAGATGATCGGCAAGATGACCTCGCTCGATACGCGAGACGGGCGCTCGGGACTGATGCAGCGCCGGACGCAAATCATCTTCGAATTGGTCGATACCGAGTCCGGCGAACTGCCGTGGACGAGCCAACCCTACATCATCCTTCGCGCGTCGGGGGACGACGTCGTTTACCGTTGACCACTAAGACACCTGGGGAAATATCATGAAGATCAAGACGTTACTCTCGGCAAGTCTGCTTGCCACAGCGACTTCGGGGATCGCCCAGCAGACGGCGGTACCGCCGACGGCCGGCGGCGCCGTATCCGCAGGACCGGCTACTGCGGCGACGGTCGACCCGAAGGCTGCGAAAGCAGCGGCTGTCGCCGCCGAAAAGGCGCAGCGAACCGCCGAAGCCGCCGAGAAGAAGCGCCTTGCCGAGCTGCGCCGGACCTACCGCCGGGAGTCCAGGCCGCCAATAGCCATGCCCCGGACGAGCGGATGGTGCGGCTGGTCGCCAACGCCCACGCGGCGCGCCTGGCCATTGCAGTAGCTCGCGACCGATCGATTGATGTGATCGCTGAACAACAAGGATTTACGCCGCACTATTTTGCGCAGCTCGCACGGCTTGGCGGTCTTGCACCCGATATAGTCATCGCCATTCTCGAGGGTCGTCAGCCCGCCGCCCTCACCAGGACGCGCCTTGCGCGCACTAAGGCGCTGCCGCTCGACTGGAACGAGCAGCGCCGCATGTTCGGGTTCGTCTGAGGACGCTGCATCGCCGATGATACGCAGCTTAGGTGCAACGCATCGGGGGGGCGACTTATTCACCCAATTGAGAAATGGGCTCACTAGCGGGCCTGAAATAACCAAATATCGTCTCTATGGCCCCCGCGAGCCCTATCGAGCGCCTGAGAAAGTTGCAGAAACGCGCCGATTTGCACGGTCGACGAATAGCAAACGAAATAGTCTCACATACTTGAGACTGCGTGGTGCCGCCTACAGGACTCGAACCTGTGACCCCCGCATTACGAATGCGATGCTCTACCAGCTGAGCTAAGGCGGCGACTGGCTGGCGGCGCGCTTACCAGCGTCGGGCCGGTGCGGCAAGCCGGGCAGCGCCATCGGGCACAGCTTAACGGCTTGGTAACCAAAGCCGGTGCATCCCGCTAGGTAGCCGTGGGGCGAGTGGGGATGTTTTCGTTGATGGACAGGCTTCAGGATTTCGGAGAACCCGGCACCGGCACGGCCGATACCCGCGACGACAGCGCGATCGAGGCGCCGCCGTCGATCGGCACCGACGAGCGCCGGATGCATGTCCGTGCCTACAACCATTGGGTCTCGCTGCTGCACGGCCGCGCCTATCCGAGCGTCGAGGACCTGGAGCTCGACAACGTCAATGATTTTGGTCCGTACAGCGTCCTGCTCGATTTCACGACCGCGGGGGAGTTGCCCGCGATCGCCTGGCTCGGCGCAAAGCTGCGCGAGGAATGCGATCTGCCCGAAACCATCGCCAGCGTCGCCGAGGTGCCCGCGCGGTCGCTCCTTTCGCGGCTGACCGACCACCATCTGCAGATCATCGCCAATCGCGCGCCAATCGGCTTCGAGGCGGAATTCGTGAACGCCCGCGGCAACGACGCCCTGTACCGCGGCATCCTGATGCCCTTTTCGTCGGACGATGAAACGATCGATTTCGTGTACGGCGTCATCAACTGGAAGGAAATCGCCACGCCGCAGCTCGCCGACGCCGTCGCGCTCGAGATGCAGGCGAGCATGAACCAGATCGCGCCGCGCCCGGTCGTACCGGTCTGGGCCGACGGGCCGAGTGGCTCGGTCCGGGGTAAGGCGCAGATCAAGCTGTCCGAGCCGCTTCCCGAAGAAGACGAACTCGACGAGCCGATGCCGCTGGGCGAGGGAGAGAGTCTCGCCGACTGGCTGGCGGCGGCGCGTGACACCGCCGACGCCGCGCTTTCCGCCGATACGCGCGGACGTGCCGCACTTTACCGTGCACTTGGCGGTGCCTATGATTTCGCCCTCGTCGCGGAAACCCGCACGGACGAATATGCGGCGCTGCTTGAGGATAGCGGGATATCGGTCCAGGCGCGGGCACCGATGACGCCGATCGTCAAGCTCGTCTTTGGCGCGGCCTATGACAAGACCCGGCTGACCGAATTCGCTGCCTCGCTGTCGTTCGCGCGCCGTCGCCAGCTTCCCGCCGGGGGGATGCGGCTGTTCCTCGAAAACTATCCTGGCGGGCTAAAGGCGATCGTCGCTGCCGAACGTCGCGAGCGTCGCCCCGCCGACAAGCCCGCCCGGCCCGATCACGCCCGCGAACGCGCCCGCGAACTTCCCGAACAGGCCTATCTGGCGCTGGCCGGCAGCGATGAATTCGTGATCCTGGTCGCGCGCCGCGTCGATGCCGACCGGGTCGCGATCATTGGCGTCGTGCCTGACGACAAGCCGTTGCTGGACCGCGCGATCCGCCACATCGTCGACTAGATCGACCACCGATCGAAGCTGCAAAGGGTTGAGGTCGTAAACCGTCGGGCGCATAGCGCGAAGCCTCCGACAGTAACGATACGGATGCCTCATTTCATGGCTGCGCGCGCCTCCGACCACACTGATTCCGCGCGATCCCGCGTCGCTGTCATCGCCAGGGCACTGGTCGCCGGCGCCCTGCCCGGTGAAATCGACGGATTTTCGGCCGCCAACCGGCGCGCCGCTGCCGAACTTGGTCTCGCCGCCATCGATGCGCGCCGCCCGCCCGCCGCCGCGATCCGGATCGAATCGGCAACGTCGGCGAACGGGCGCCGGCTGATGCGGATCGCCGTCGCCAACGACGACATGCCGTTCCTCGTCGATTCGATTGCCGCCGCCGTCGGGGCGCAGGGCCTGGCGATCGATCGAATCCTCCACCCGGTCATCCCCGTCATCCTCGACAAGTCCGGATCGTTTGCGGGCGCCGGCAACCGGGGCAGGCCGACCTCGCTCGTCTATATGGAAACCGAACGCGGCGACGCCCGCCTGCGCAAGGATCTGGCGGCCGGCATCGCCGATGCCCTGGACCAGGTCCGCGCCGCCGTCACCGACTGGGGCGCGATGAAGGCCGCGCTCGCCGCCGATGCCGATACCCTTGCCGATGAGGAAGGCGGCCGGTTCATGCGGTGGCTGCTCGACCGCAATTTCACGCTGCTCGGCTCGGCACGCTACCCCGCATCGGGCGGCCTCACGCACGCGCTCGGCATCGCTGCGCGGCTCGGCGACGGTATTCTTGCCCCCGAACAACGGATCAAGGCGCGACGCTGGCTCGACGGACATCCCGCGCCGCTGCTCGCCAAATCCAACATGCTGTCGGCGGTACACCGCCGCGCGCCGCTCGACCTGATCATGGTGCCCAGCGGCGACGGCGTCGCAATGCACGCAGGCATGTGGACGAGCGCCGCGCTCGCCGCCGCGCCTCAGGACATTCCGGTCCTGCGCCAGCGCCTTGCGGCCCTGATGGCCAAATACGGTTTCGCCCCTGACGGCCACGCGGGCAAAGCTCTGGCGCACGCGCTGACCTCGCTCCCGCATGATCTGTTGCTGGCGATCGACGAGGGCGCGCTCGAACGCCTGGCCCTGACGGCGATGTCGCTCGCCGACCGTCCGCGCGCCGATCTCGTCCTGACCCGCGACGCGCTGGACCGGCACCTGTTCGCCTTTGTCTGGCTGCCGCGCGACGAACTCAGCACCGCACGGCGCGTCGCCATCGCCGACATGCTCGCGACCGCGGCCGATGGTCGTTTGCTCAGCTGGTCGATCGACATGGGCGACAGCGAGGTCGCGCTGATCCGTTATACCTTCGACTGCCGCCAGGCACTGCGCCACCCGGACGAGGCCAAATTGCGGGCCGCCATCATCGCGCTCGTCCGCGGATGGAGCGATGCGGTCGAGGCGAGCCTCGCCTCGGCGGGGGACGGCGCAACCCGCCTTGCCATGCGTTATGCGGAGGGATTTCCGCCGGGCTACCGCGTCGGGGCGGGGCCGGACGAGGCCGCGCTCGACATCCTGCGTCTCGCCCGCCTGTCGCAGGGCGAGGACCGCCAGGTCCGCCTTTATCGCAACCCGGGCGATGCACCGGCGGTCCTCCGGCTGAAGCTCTACAGCCTGGCCCCGGTCACCCTGTCCGACACCGTGCCCGCGCTCGAAAATTTCGGTTTCGGCGTCGTCGAGGAAATGTCGACGCTCGTCGGGGGCGGCACGCTTGGCCACATGCACCGGTTCGTGCTGACCCTCGACACAGGCCAGGCGGCAACCGTGCTCGACCGCGCGGCCATCGTCGAACAGGCGATCGCCGCCGTCCTCGAGGGGAGTGCCGAGGACGATTCGTTCAACGAACTGATCGGCGCCGCCGCGTTCGACCCGCGCGCGGTCGTACTGCTGCGCGCCCTGTTCCGTTATCTGCGTCAGACCGGCCTGACCTATGGCCTGGTCACGGTGGTCGAGGCGTTGCGTCGTCACCCGCACATCGCCCGCGCGATCGTCGACTTGTTCGCCGCCTATCATCAGCCCGGCCGCAAGGACCGCGATGCGGCGCGCGCAGAAGCCGACCGGGCGATCGAGCGTGGCCTGGCTCAGGTCGCGGCGATCGACGAGGACCGCGTCCTGCGCCTGCTGCGCGCGGTTGTCCGCGCGACGCTGCGGACCAATTTCTATGTGGCGGCCGGCCAGCTCGCGATCGCCTTCAAATTCGACAGCAGCAGGGTGCCGGGGCTGCCCGCGCCGGTGCCGTGGCGCGAAATCTGGGTCTATTCGCCGCGGGTCGAGGGCATTCACCTGCGCGCCGGTCCGGTCGCGCGCGGCGGGCTGCGCTGGTCCGACCGCCGCGACGATTTCCGCACCGAAATCCTGGGCCTGATGAAGGCGCAGCGCGTGAAGAACGCCGTGATCGTGCCGACCGGCGCCAAGGGCGGCTTTTTCCCCAAGTTGCTGCCTGACCCGGCGACCAGCCGCGACGCCTGGCTGGCAGAGGGGACCGAAAGCTATCGCATCTTCATCCGCACCTTGCTGTCGGTCACCGACAACATCGTCGACGGGACAGTCGTGCACCCGGCGGGCGTTGTCGTCCTCGACGGCGACGATCCCTATTTCGTCGTTGCCGCCGACAAGGGCACGGCCTCGTTTTCGGATGTCGCCAACGCGATCGCGATCGAGCAGGATTTCTGGCTGGGCGACGCCTTCGCCAGCGGCGGCTCGGTCGGCTATGACCACAAGGCGATGGGCATTACGGCGAAGGGCGCATGGCTCTCGGTCCAGCGCCATTTCGCCGAACTCGGCACCGACGTCCAGACGGAGGCGACGACGGTCGTCGGCTGCGGCGACATGTCGGGCGATGTCTTTGGCAACGGCATGCTCCTGTCGAAGGCGATCCGCCTTGTCGCCGCGTTCGATCACCGCCACATTTTCATCGACCCCGACCCCGATCCCGCCGCCAGCTGGGAAGAGCGCGCGCGCATGTTCGCGCTGCCGCGCTCGTCCTGGGCCGATTACGATGAAACGCTGATTTCAAAGGGCGGCGGCATTTTCCCGCGCAGCGCCAAGTCGATCCGGCTGAGCCGGCAGGCGCGCGCCGTACTCGGCATCACCGCCACCGAACTCGAACCGGCCGCCCTGATTTCCGCGATCCTGACGTCGCCGGCCGACCTGATCTGGTTCGGCGGCATCGGTACTTATGTGAAGGCCGCGAGCGAGACCAACGGCATGGTCGGCGACCCCGCCAACGACGGTCTGCGCGTCGATGCCGAAAACATTCGGGCCAGGGTGATCGGCGAGGGGGCCAATCTGGGCGTCACTCAGGCCGCGCGCATCGCCTTTTCGCTGAAGGGGGGGCGGATCAACACCGACTTCATCGACAATTCGGCGGGCGTCGACTGCTCGGACCATGAGGTCAACATCAAGATCGCCCTCAACGCCGAGGTGGCCGCCAGCACGCTGACCATGCCGAAGCGAAACGCGTTGCTTGTGAAGATGACCGATCAGGTCTCTGCGCTGGTGCTCGAGGACAACCGGCTGCAAACGCTGGCGCTGTCGATCGCCGAGCGTGACGGGGCCGGGGCCGTGCCCTCGCTCATCCGGCTGATCGAGACGTTCGAGGCGTCGGGGCGCCTCGACCGCGCCGTCGAAGGGCTGCCGTCGAACGAGTTGCTGGCGCGCCGCGCTCAGGATGGCCACGGCCTGACGCGCCCTGAACTGGCCGTCGTCCTCGCCACCGCGAAGCTGGCGCTGCAGGAGGCGATCGAACAGGCTGGCCTGGGCAGTGACCCGGCGATGGTCCGCGAGCTGCTGGCCGCCTTTCCGGCCGGGATGCGCAAGCAGCATGGGGCGGCGATCGAGCATCACCAGCTGCGCGCCGAAATCGTGGCGACCAAGGTCGCCAACCGCATGGTCAACCGCATGGGCCTGATCCATCCCTATGAGCTGGCCGAGGAAGAGGGTGCGGCACTCGGGGATATCGCCGCCGCCTTCGTCATCGCCGAGGCGCTGTTCGACATCGACAGCCTGTGGGCCGCGATCGATGCCGCCGAGATCGCCGAGGACGCGCGGCTGTTGCTGTTCGACCAGGTTGCCGTCGAACTGCGCGCCGCCATGGCCGACCTGCTGCGCGGCGCGGTCGCGGGCCGCTCGATCGGCGATACCGTTGCCGCACTTGCCCCCGGCATTGCCCGGCTCGACGCCAGCGTCGATGTGCTGCTGCTCGAGGAGACGCGCGATCAGGCACGCGGATTTGCCGAACGGCTGACGCAGGCCGGCGCCCCGCGCAGGATCGTCGACCGGCTCGTCCGTCTCGCCGAACTGGACGGCGCGGTCGGCCTGGCCGCTCTGGCCGACCGTTCGGGTACCGACGCGATCGCGCTGACCCGCGCCTTTACCGCACTCGGCGCCGCGCTCGGCCTCGACTGGGCGCAGGGGGCGGCGATGCGCGCCAGCCCGGTCGATCCCTGGGAACGGCTACTCGTTGCCGGGCTCAGCCGCGATTTTCAACAGATGCGTCTGGAATTCCTGGCGCGGGATGGCACTTCGCCGGAGGCGCGCGTCGCCGACTGGCTGGCACGCAACGCCAACCGCGTCGCCGATTTCAGAAAACTTATCGACCGCGCACGCACCGCCAGCCTGCCGTCCCCGGCCATGCTCGCCCAGATCGGTGGTCAGGCCCGCGTGCTGCTCGGACGGGATTAGGTCAGGAACGGCCAGACGGCCGCGGTTGCGACGGCAACACTGGCAATGACGATCCCGCCCGCGACCAGCCGCGAGCCGTGCAGCCGCGTCCATAACAGGAACCCGGTCAGGCTCATCGTGATCAGCGCGCCAGCGATCGTGTCGAGGAACAGGACCCAGACGATGCCGAGCCCGACGCCCTTGTGCAGGTTCTTGATCGTCGACAGCAGCCCCTGACCTTCATGGGCGACGCCGACGCTTGCCGACCCCGGGACATATTCGGCGGTGACGCGGCCGTCAGCCAGGGTGAACACCCGGGTCCATTTCACTGCCTCCGCGTGCGGCCTGCCCACGAAGCGGCGCTCGGCGCCGTTGCCGGGTGGGCCGCCTTCGCCGCGCGGCGGCCGCGGCGGGGTCGCCAGCCCCAGTTCATGCCCGACCCATTTGCCCATCGCATCGGCATCGGCGAACTGGCCGGGCCTGACCGCAATGTCCATGTGCGACACCTCGACCGGCTCGCCGGTGTCGATCTTCAGGAACTGGCGATGATTGAGCAGAAACCCGCTCGTCCCCATCATCAGGAACAGCAGTGCGCCCCAGAACCCCGTCCATGCATGGGTCCGCTTTAGCCAGCGCAGCACGGCCGCACGCTGCCAGCGTCGCGGCACGAACAACAGGCCCGACTGGTTGAATGTCATAGCTCTGCCCACCGTCGCAACAAATTGTGATAAACGCCGGTCAGGCGCACGATTTCGGCGGCGTCCGGTCCCTGCACCGCTGCAATCGCCTGGATCGCCTGGATCGCCTGGATCGCCTGGTCGAGGTCATGAAGGATTGCCCGGTCCGTGTCGCTGCGCACCATGCTCTGCACCCAGAAAAACGAGGCGACACGCCCGCCCGACCGCACCGGTTCGACCCGGTGTAGTGTCGACGCCGGATAGAGGATCATGTCGCCCGCGCGTCCCTTAACGCCAGCGGCACCGGCGATGACCAGCTCGCCGCCCTCGTAGCTGTCGGGATCGGTCAGGAACAAGGTCGCCGACAGGTCGCTGCGGATCCGGAAATCGCTGCCGCGCCGGATCCGGATCGCGGTATCGACATGCGTGCCGAACGCGTCACCCGGGATGTAGCGGTTGAACAGCGGCGGATAGACTTTCAGGGGGAGCGCAGCCGCGACGAACGATGCCGACCGACCCAGCGCGTCGAGGATGATCTCGCCACCCGCGCGCGCCGCTGCCGATCCCTCGTCAAGCTGCGTATTTCGCTTGGCGAGCGCCGACTGGCTGCCCGACGTTACATTGCCGTCGATCCATTCGGCAGCGTCGAGCAGCGCGCGGACCCGCGCCACCTCCTCTTGCGAAAGGACGGCGGGGATGATCAGCATCTCAATACCGCACCGTCAGCGTCGCAAAGGCGCTGCGCCCGGGCGCGATCGTCGCGTAATGCGCGCTGTTGGCCTGGGTAAAATAGACCGTGTTGGTCAGGTTCTGGACATTTATGCTGACGTCGATCCCCTTTGTGAAGGCATAGGCGACGCGTGCATCGAACCGCCACCAGGCCGGGATAGTGCGGGCGATGATCTTCGTCGCGGGATTGACCACTGCCGCCGCGCCGACCCCCGTCACGGTGCGATTGTCGGCATAACCGCCGAACACCCGCGAGGTGTAGAACGCGCCGCCGCCGACGCTCAGTTTCGGCGCCACGGCGACATCGGTCCATATCGACCCGCTGTGGCGCGCGGTCTGCGGGAACGGACGGCCGGTGTTGACCGACGGCTGCAGGATCGTGCGCGACGGCGTCACGATCACCCCGCCCGGTCCGGTTACCGCTGGCACGACAAAGGCGGTGAACCCGCCGTCGACGATGACCGCGTCGAGGTAGCTGTACCCGCCGAACGCCGTCCACCCCGGCAGGATCGTCCCGTTAAAGCCGAATTCGAGTCCCATCGTCCGTCGGCTGCCGATGAATTGCGGATTGCCGTCGGCGCCCGTGACGCGCGCGTTTTCGGTCTCGGTCCGGAACGCGGCCAGCGTCAGCGACAACCGCTTGCCGAAAAGATCGGCCTTGGCCCCGACCTCATAGGATTTCGTCTTTTCGACTTTCAGCAGGTCGAGAATATCACGCGTCGCCTGCGCATTGGTCGTGCCGAGCGCATTGGGCTCCAACCCCTCGCCCAGCAGGCTGTTGGGCGGGGTCGCGGCGGTCGCATAGGATGCATAAAGGCTGGTCTCGGCGCTTGGCTTGAACACCAGCCCGGCCTGATAATTGAAAATCGTGTCGCGGCGCGACAGGCTGAAGCTCGTCGTCGCCGCGACCGGCTGGCCCGGCCTCACCGTGGATGTGAAACGATCGACCCGCGCGCCGAGGTTGAGCACCAACGCGTCCGCCAGCGTGATCGAATCGAATGCATAGGCCGAAACCGTGTTCGCGTCGTTCTGGGTCTCGGCGATCGCCAGATTGCGCGCGATAGCGGCTGCGACATTCGACGTATCGCTGGCATAATTGACCCACGGATCGCTGGCGTCCGGCGCCCCCAGCGTCGTGCAATAATATCGCGCGATTGCCGCCGGAGTGCAACGCGGCGTGATCGTGGCCCCGGTTGCCAGCAATTCATTGCCGTTCGCCGGGTTGACGAAACCGCGCGTCACGAAAATGCCGCGCCGCGCCTTTTCCCACGACAGCTCGAGCCCTGCGGCAAAGCTGTGCCTGATCGGGCCGGTCGCCAGAGTCCTGAACACGTCGGTCTGGTTGGTCATCGACGTCACATAGCCATAGCGCGTGTTGGCCCGCCGCCAGACATAGCCCCCCGCCGTCGCGGGAACCGCAGCGTTGGTGCCGAACACATTGCCCTGGCTGTCGTCCGGCTGAGTGTAGATATAGTCCTGCTCGTTGCGGCTGTAGCGCGACGTGTTGCGCAGCTTGATCGTCCCGAAATCATGTTCGGCACGCAGCGTGACCTGGTCAGCGACCTGGTTGCGGAAATCGCGGTCGGTGAGTCCGAAAAAGGTGGTGCGCGGCACGTCGATCGTCGCGCCCGAAATCGTCGTCACCCGGCCGATCGCCGGTTCCGAATAGCTGAAACCCGGCGGCGCGTTCACGATCGGATGGAGGTAGGGGAAGCCGCTGTCGGGCAGCTCGTGGGTGGTCAGATGATAATAGCCGAGCGTCAGGCTGGTCGGCCCCTCGCCCCCGAGGCGGATCGACGGTGCCACCCCCAGCGGTCCTGGAACAGCGCGTCACGCCCCGCGACATTCTGGTCATGCCACACGCCGGCGACGCGGACCGCGACCTTGTCCGACAGCCGGTAGTTCACGTCGCCCGTCACGCGCTTGTAGTCGTCGGTGCCATAGCTTGCCGCGAACTCGGCAAAATCGTTCGCCTCGGGCAGTTTCGACAGAATGTTGATCGACCCGCCCGCGCCGCCACGTCCGCCCAGCGTCGAATCGGACCCGCGCACGATCTGGATCTGTTCGATGGCAAAGACTTCCCGGCTCTGCGAACTCGTATCGCGGATGCCGTCGATGAAGGTCGATCCCTGGCTGTCGAAACCGCGAATGAACGGCCGGTCGCCGATCGGATTGCCGCCCTCCGCCGCGCCGAAGGTAATGCCGGGCACCGTGCGCAGCGCATCGACCAGCGTTGCCGAGCCCGTCTGCTTGATGATCTCCTTGTCGACGACCGCAGTCGAGCGCGGTGTGTCGAGCAGCGGCGCGACCGATTTCGGCTGGCCGTCGGTCGCCGGCTTTGAGCCCGTCACCACGATGGCGGCAGCATCACCCTTACCGGGATCGATATCGGACGCGGCACAGGCCGGCGCACTGGCGATGAAGCCGATGCAACCGAGCGCAAGCGAGGCGGAACGGGCGACGACGGTACGAATGGCGATAACTCCCTTGGGAATTGTCGCTATTGCGAGTCACTCGCAACGTCAACCCAATTAAGAACTATTCTCATTAACGCGCGTGAATGAAAAGCCATGTCCTGAGCGCGCTGGCGAGATTGGGCGGGTCCGCAACCCCGATCCGTTCGGCATCGATCTGCGCGACCAGCGCATTGAGCGGCACGCCGCGCGCTTGCGCGCTGGCCTCGAGCGCTTCCCAGAACACCGGCTCGAGCGTGATCGACGTCGCATGTCCCGCAATCGTGACCGAGCGCTTGAGCGGCGGGGCAAAGGTCATCGCGATGTCGGCTATCCCCCCTACGCGCTGGAACGCGATCGTCGCTGACGAAGCACGCGATCAGTACATATGCTGACCGCCATTGATGCTCAACGTCGATCCGGTGACGAAGCCGCCGTCCTCGCTCACGAGGAACGCCACGCCGCGCGCGATTTCGTGCGCCTGCCCCAGCCGTCCGACCGGGATCTTCGCGACGATCTTTTCCAGCACCTGCGGCGGCACGGCGGCGACCATGTCAGTATCGATATAGCCGGGTGCGATGGCGTTGACGGTCACGCCCTTTTTCGCGCCCTCCTGCGCCAGTGCCTTGGTAAAGCCGTGGATGCCCGATTTCGCTGCGGCATAATTGACCTGGCCGTACTGCCCCGCCTGGCCATTGATCGATCCGATGTTGACGATCCGGCCCCAGCCGCGCTCGACCATCCCGGGAAAGCACGCCTTGGCCATGTTGAAACACCCGCCCAGATTGACGCGCATGACGTCGTTCCAGTCGTCGGCGCTCATCTTCGACAAGGTGCCGTCGCGAGTGATCCCTGCATTGTTGACGACGACATCGACCTGGCCCAGCGTCCGCGTGACCAGTGCACAGCCGTCGAGGCAGGCCTGATGGTCGCCGACATCCCATTTGAACGTCGCAATGCCGGTCCGGTCGGAAAACGCACGCGCCTTGTCGTCGTTGCCGCAATAATTTGCCGCAACGGACATGCCCATGTCCTTCAGCGCAAGGCTTATCGCCTCGCCGATGCCGCGCGTGCCACCGGTGACGATCGCTACCCTTGCCATAGATCTTCCTCTCGCTCGCCGGGACTCCTGCCCGTTCCTTGCAAAGCCTAGAGGCGGGGAAGCCAGCCTTCAAGCTCACGCGTCACGATATGACGGAGGACCGTCATCCCCTCGGCACTGTCGTTCAGGCAATCGAGCGCGGCGAACTGCGCGCCGCCCGCCTCGACGAAGGTTTCGCGCCCGCGGATCGCGATTTCCTCGAGCGTTTCGAGGTTGTCGGCGACAAAACCCGGCGTGACGACGGCCAGCGACTTGACCCCGTCGCGTCCCAGCCGGGTGATCGTATCCTCGGTCGACGGTTCAAGCCATTTGGCGCGTCCGAGCTTCGACTGGAAACTCACCGTCAGCGGACGGCCGAGCACCTCCGACAACAGCCGCGCCGTCTTCATGCACTGACAGTGATAGGGGTCGCCCAGGTGCAGCGTCCGCTCCGGCATCGAATGAAAACTCGCCAGAATGGCCTCCGGCACGAAATCGAGCGCGGCGATCTGCCGCTCGACCGACGCCTTCAGCGCGTCGATATAGACCGGGTCGTCGTGCCAGGGCGGCAGCGTCCGAAGCGCGGGCTGCCACCGCATCGTCTTCAGCACGTCGAATACCCGGTCGTTGACCGTCGCCGTCGTGGCGCCCGAATATTGCGGATAGAGGGGGGCAATCAGGATGCGGTCGCACCCGCGGTCCTTCAGGGCGGCGACGCGATCGGCGATCGTCGGCACCCCGTAACGCATCGCCCAGTCGACGATCACGCTCTCGCCCAGCATTTCGCCCAGCGCTTCCGCCTGCGCGCGGGTGATCACGGTCAGCGGTGAGCCGGCGTCGGTCCACACCGCGCGATAGGCATGCGCACTGACCGCGGGCCGCGTGTTGAGCACGAACCCGCGCAGAATGATCTGCCACAGCAGCGGCGGCAGTTCGACGACGCGGCGATCGGACAGGAATTCGCGCAGATAGACCTTGACCGCGTCACGCGTCGGCGCGGTGGGGGAGCCCAGGTTGATGATCAGGATACCGATCTTGGGCGCAGGAATTTCGGGATGATCTTCGGGAGAAAAAGCGGGGCGCATCAGGCGTCCTGGTAAGGGGCCGGCTGGATGACCGGCAGTGTCCGGTAGCGCACTCCTGTCGCCGCGAACAGAGCCCCTGCGATGGCCGGCGCGACGGGGGGCACTGCCAGTTCGCTGGCACCGCCCGGTGCGTCGCGGCTGATGACCAGCTCGACCTCGATTCGGGGGCAGTCTGCGATCAGCGGCAGGCCAAGGTCGCCCATCCGCGTCGGTCCCGCCAGTCCGCGCCGCACATCGGCCGCCATCCCCGTCGCCGCCGACATGCCGAAGATCAGCCCGCCGATGATCTGCGCGCGGACGATGCCGGGGTTGATGATCCGCCCGACATCGGCGACCGCGACCAGCCGGTCGACCTTCACCCGGCTGTTGGGACCGATCCGCGCCTCGGCGACCACGGCGATGCAGCTGCCCGTCATCACGCAGCACGCCAGGCCCTGGTTCGACCCCTGCACACCGCCCTGCCATCCGGCCGTCGCCGTCGCCCGCGTCAGGCACTGGGCCAGGCGCGGGTTGTTGCCGAGCATCGCCATGCGATAGCCGAACGGCTCGTTGCCCGTCATGTGCGCCAGCTCGTCGACGAAACATTCGGTAAAGAACACGTTGGCTCCCCACGCCCGCCCGCGCCAGTCGCCGGTCGGCACGCCGATCGTCGCCGGATGATGGTCGATGGCATGGACCGGAATGTCATAGGGCGGCACCGCGCCCATGACCGCGGCCGGCTCGCTTTTGTCCCGCGCAGCCTCGATCGCCTGGTGCGGGGATGCGCCCTCGAACACCCGCGCCTGCATTTCGTGCGCGGTCGCGGGGGTGGCGATCTGGGCGTACCAGGCGCCGATCCGGCCGTCGGGCGTCGTCCGCGCCGCCATCCGCGCTGCGGCGGGCGCGCGGAATGCATCGCGCTGCATTTCGCCCGCGCGCGACCGGATCAGCTGGACCGGGCGCTTCATCCGGTCGGCGATCACCGCCGCCTTGCCGACGATATCGCTCTCCCAGCGCGCGCCGAACGACCCGCCGACCATCATCGGGTGGACCACGACCTTGTCGCGCGCCACATTCAAGGCTCGCGCCGCAGCCTCGACTGCGAGCATCGGGGCCTGCGTCGCGGTCCAGACCTGGACGCTGCCATTGTCGACCGACACGGTCGCCGTCGCGGTTTCAACCGCGGCATGGGCAAACAGGCCAACCCGGTAGCTCTGCGTCAGCAGCGTCGCGCCCGCAAACACCGCCGCAATGTCGCCTGCCGCCGCCAGCCGCGTGCCGTCGTCGTCGAACGCCGCGTCGAGCGCCCGCGCGATCGAGCGATTGCCGGCCAGGTCGCCGTGCACGTCGAACTGCGCCTTCAGCGCCTCCACCCCCCGCGACGCCGCCCACCAGTTGGTCCCGACGACCGCCGCCCAGCGCTCCGCCTCGACCACCTGCAGCACGCCCGTCACCCGCATTGCCGCTGCCTTGTCGACCCGTTTCAGCGTCGCGTCACCGGCGGGGCCCTCGGCGATGGCGGCATAGACCATGTCGGGCAGGCGGATATCGCCCGCGAAATTGACGCTGCCATCGACCTTCGACGGCAGGTCGAGGCGCGGCAGCTCCTGCGCGGTCAGCCGATTCTCGCCGCCCTGCCGCCAGCCGACACCGCCCGGCACCGTCAGCCGCGCCGCCTCTGCCGCGACTTCGCCGAAGCGCATCTTCTGGTCGCCGCGCCAGACGAAGCCGTCGTGTGTATCGCAGGCATCCCATGCCGCGTCCCAGCGTGCCGCCGCCGCCGCGCACAACAGCGCGCGTGCCGCCGCCCCTGCATCGCGCAGTCGCGCCTCAAACCCGCGCACCGTTGTCGATCCGCCCGTGGCCATCGGCGGTGGCGGCGGAAACGGATTGTCGAACAGCGTCGGACCCAGACTCGCGCGCCACTCGCCCGCAAGCAGGGCATTGCCATAATCGCGTCCCGGCTGCGCCGTCTCGACCGCGATGGTCCGCCAGTCCGCCCCAAGCTCGTCGGCGACGATCTGCGCATGGGTCGTGAAGACGCCGTGGCCGAGTTCGACCTGCGGCACGACGACGGTCACATGCCCGTCCTCGCCGATCTTGACGAACCCCGACAGCGCATGTTCCCCCGGCGCGAGGTTCAGCGACGGCAGATACCGGCGCGGCCACAGCGAATAGCCGACGATGAGGCCAACGCCGACACCGCCGCCGATCAGCAGCGAACGTCGGGAGAGGGGGCGGCGTGGCATTACCGGCTGATAAGGGCGACGCGAGTCGCTGCCAAGGGCGCGCCCTTATCGCCGCTCGCGACCTGGCGGCGGCGGCGGCGGGGCGATCCAGCGATAGCGGTCGGACACCTCCGACTGGACCGGGCGGCCGACGGCATCGCGCGAGGGGTCGAACCGGAACCGCTCGCGGATCAGCGGGCAGATGCGCGCATCGAGCACCGCAGCCCCGCTCGACCGCACGATTTCGCACATCGTCACCCGGCCATCGGTCGCAACGACATATTGTACCTCGATCACCCGGTCGGCAAAATCATCCTCGGGCCGGTCATAATCCGAAGGCTTGATCCGTCCCCGGATCAGCCTTGGCGGACGGTCACCGCCGTCGCCATCACCGTCACCCGCGCCCCCGCTGCCCGTGCCGTCGCCGATCCCGCCGCTGCCGGTGCCTGGCCCGGCGACGGCCGCATTGCCGCTCGCTGCCGCGCCGCCGGTCCCCGCCACCTTGGCGGTGACGACCGGGGGCGGCGGAACAACGGGCGGGACGATCGGCGGGGGCATGACGACCACGGTCGCGCGCGCCTTCAGGTTCGGCGGCGATGCCCGTCCGGCGCGTCTGGCGCTTTGCCTGGGATCAGGGGCGAGCTTCTCGCGCGGCGGCGGCGGGCGCGTCAGGTCGAGCAGTACCAGACCATTCTCCACCCTCGATGCGACCGGCACGCCGAGGCCACTCAGCAGCGCGAGCAGCAGCAGGACGTGAATGACGACGGTCAGGATCGCCGCCCAGATCCGGTCACGCGGCATGGATGCCGATGCCCCCCGCCAGTCCCTGATCGCATCGGTGTCCGCCATCACCCCCATATGTGGGCGGGTACCGCGCGTTGCAGGGGGCCGCGCACGAATGCCTGCCGACCGCGGGCTAGGCGGCGACCCGCTCCGCTGCATAAACCCCGCGATATTTCGCGCGCAGCCCGACCTTGTCGATCTTCTCCGTGCCCAGGCGCGGCAACGGCTCTGCCTCGACCCAGATCATGGCCGGCACCTTGAACCCCGCCAGCCGCTCGCCCAGAAAGAACTTGATCGCTTCGTCGCTGACCGGCGCGCCACTGCGGTAATGGACCACCGCCCCGACGATCTCCCCCAGCCGCTCGTCGGGCAGGCCGAAGACGCAGGCCTCCGCCACATCGGCATGGTCGTACAGCGCGGCCTCGACCTCCTGGCAGCTGATGTTCTCACCCCCACGGATGATGATGTCCTTTTTCCGGTCGACGATGAACAGATAGCCATCGGGGTCGAGATACCCGATGTCGCCGGTGCGGAAATATTTGTCGGGCGTCATGCAGGCCGCGCTCGCCTCCGGATTGTTCCAGTACCCGCTGAAATTGGCGACCGACCGGATGCAGACTTCGCCCCGCGACCCCTGCGGCTGCTTCACCCCTGCGTCATCGAGGATCGCCAGGTCGACCAGCGGCGGCGACGCCCGCCCCGTCGAATTGGGTTTTTCAAGGTAATTCTCGTTGAGATTGCCACAGCCGATCGCGTTGGTTTCGGTGAGGCCATACCCCAGCAACGGATAGGCCCCGTCCATCTCCTCCCGCAACCGCCGGACGTGCTCCGCCGGACGCGGCGCGCCGCCCGCAGCATAGGCGGTGCAGCTCGACAGGTCGAAACTGGCGCGGTCCGGATGCGTCATGATCTCGAAGCTCATCAGCGGCACGCCGACGAAATAGGTGATCCGTTCTGCCTCGATCAGGCGCATCGCCTCGCGCGCGTCCCATTTGGGCATCAGCACCAGCTTCCTGCCGATCGCGATCGACTGCAAAAATACCGGCACTTCGGCAGTGACGTGGAACAACGGCACGTTGAGCAGTGTCGAGGGTTGATAGGGCGGCATCGCGTTGTCTTCGGTCGCGAATTGCAGCGCCATCATCGTCGTCACGAGATAGTTGAACACCCCCTGCATCACCGCCCGGTGCGTCGAATACGCGCCCTTGGACTTGCCCGTGGAGCCACTGGTGAACAGGATCGTGGCAATGTCGTCGCCGCCGACATCGGGCAGTGTCGCCCCGGCGCGCCCTTCGGCCAGGATCGGCGCGATCGCCTCCTCCAGTGGCAGCGCGACATCGATCTGCGCGACCCGCGCGCCTGCATCGCGGCCGCATTCATGGATGCGCTTGGCCCGCGGCGGGTCGGCAAAGACCAGCGTCGTGCCGGTGTCGGCGATGCCGTCGCACAGCTCACCTCCCTGCCACCAGCCGTTGAGCAGCGTGGCGACGCCACCGGCCATCAATATGCCCATGTAGAGGACGATCCATGCCGGCGCGTTGCGCGCGGCGATACCGACGCGGTCACCGACCTTCACCCCGTAGCCGCCGACCAGCGCGTGCGCGACGCGCTGCGCCGCATCATGAACCGTGGCAAAGCTCAGCCGTTCGTCGCCGTCGATCAGAAAGTCCTTGTCGCCGTGCTCGGCACAATAATGCGCGAAATACGGTGGCAGCGACGGCGGCGCGGCGGCGATCATCGGCACGCTGGTCCCGCCGAGATCGAACGGCACCGTGGCCAGCGGCCCATCGGGGCCGGTCAGCGCGGCAAAGGCCGCATTCATACGTTGGTCGAGGGCACTCGGCATCGTCTCTCCTCACCTGGCTGACCTTCGCATTACCCGGTCTTCGCCGCGCTTGGTCTTCACCATGGCTCCTTGTATGGGGCGACAAATCCTAGGGGAAAAGCCTTGTTTCTTGCAATCTCCACCGCCGTCGCCGCCACGGCGGGTTCCGCGATCCAGTTTACCGACCTGCATCTCTCTCCCATCGCGCTCGACCTCGGCTTCCTCCAGGTGCGCTGGTACAGCCTCGGCTATATCGTCGGCATCATCTTTGGCTGGTGGCTGTTGTCGAAAATGCTGCGCCAGCCCGGCGCGCCGATGGCACAGCGCCATGCCGACGACTTCGTGTTCTGGGCGACGCTCGGCATCATCGTCGGCGGGCGGCTCGGCTATGTCTTCTTCTACAAGCCCGACATGCTCGAGGAACCGCTCGAGGTCCTGAAACTGTGGGAGGGCGGGATGTCGTTCCACGGCGGCCTGCTCGGCCTGGTCATCGCGATCACCGTGTTCGCGCGGGCACACCGGCTTCAGCTGCTCCGCGTCATCGACTATATCGGCGCGGTCGCGCCACCGGGCGTCTTTCTGGTCCGCATCGCCAATTTCGTGAACGGGGAACTGTGGGGCCGCCCGACCGACCTGCCCTGGGGCGTGGTCTTTCCCGGTACGGGCGATGGCATCCCCCGCCACCCCAGCCAGCTTTACGAGGCCGGGCTCGAGGGGCTGGCGCTGTTCGCCTTGATGAGCTGGCTCTTCTGGAAGACCGATGCCCGCTATTATCCGGGTCGGATGGCAGGCGCGGGCCTGACATGGTACGCCATCAGCCGATTTGCGCTCGAACGCGTGCGCCAGCCCGACGCCGGGCTCGAACATTTGTGGTGGGGCCTGACCATGGGCCAGACGCTGTCGCTGCCGGTGCTGGTCGCGGGCCTCTATCTGCTGGCGACGTCAAAGGGTCGGCGGGCACGGGTGGAACCCGTCGCCGGGACCGCCAGTGTCGCCTGACGCCCGTTGCCACCGGGGCAGAACGGGCAGGTGACCGCCCTCGCCGATCGCCTCGCCCGTGCGATCACGCTGGCCGGGCCGATGCCGGTGTCGCGCTTCATGGCCGCCGCCAATACCGATTATTACGCGCTCCACCCCTCGGTCGGCGCGGAGGGCGATTTTACGACCGCTCCCGAGGTCAGCCAGATGTTCGGTGAGCTGATCGGGGCATGGATCGCCGACCTGTGGGACCGCGCCGGGCGCGTTCTGTTCCATTATGTCGAGCTGGGGCCCGGACGCGGCACGCTGGCGGCGGATGCGCTGCGCGCGATGGCGGCGGCGGACCTGTCCCCGCCGGTGCACTTCGTCGAAACATCGCCGCGCCTGCGCGCCGAACAGGCGGTCGCCTGTCCGGGAGCCACCTGGCACGACGACGTGACCAGCCTGCCCGACGAGGGGCCGCTGGTCATCGTCGCCAATGAATTTTTCGACGCCCTGCCGATCGAACAGATCGTGCGCGGGACCGACGGCTGGCACCGGCGCCTGGTGGCCTGCCAGGACGTGCTGTTCCTGCCGATCGCGGGACCGCGCGTGCCCGACGCCATCGTCCCGCCACACCTGCACGGGGCACCGGTCGGCAGCATCCTCGAATCGTCGCCCGCTGCCGTCGAAATCGTTCGCACGCTCGCCGGCCGCCTCACCACGCAGGGCGGCGCCGCGCTGATCATCGATTATGGCTATGACGGGCCGGCGCTCGGCGAAACCCTGCAGGCGGTGGGTGGCCACGCCTTTGCCAATCCGTTCGATGCGCCGGGCGGCGTCGACCTCAGCGCGCATGTCGACTTCGCCGTGCTCGCCGCTGCCGCAACCGTTGCCGGTGCGGTCGCCCACGGGCCGGTGTCGCAACGCGACTTCCTTGGCCAGCTCGGCATTGCGGCGCGTGCGGCCGCCCTCGCCCGGACATCGCCCGTACGCGCCGAAGACATTGCCACTGCCCACGCCCGCCTGACGTCGCCCGACGCAATGGGCACCTTGTTCCGCGCGGTGGCGCTGACCGGCGGCAATTGGCCGACGCCCGCCGGTTTCGCATGAGCATCGACGTTTTCCGCGCCTCCGGTCTGGCCGGCACCCGACACGGCTTCCTCGGGCGGCGGGGCGGTGTCTCGACCGGCCTCGTCGCCGGACTGAACGCCGGGCTCGGCTCGGGCGACGACCCGGTCACGGTCGCCGAAAACCGCCGCCGCGCACTCGAGGCAATCGCCCCCGGTGCCGCGCTCGTCGCCGCTTATCAGGTCCATTCGGCCGACGCCGTCGTCGTCACCGCCCCCTTTCCCGACGACGCACGACCACATGCCGACGCGCTGGTCACCGACCGGCCCGGCCTCGCGCTCGCCATCGTCACCGCCGACTGCGCCCCCGTCCTGCTGGCCGACGCCGGCGCCGGCGTGATCGGCGCGGCCCATGCCGGGTGGAAGGGGGCACTCGCCGGCGTCACCGACATGACGATCGCGGCCATGGAAACGCTGGGTGCACGCCGTGACCGGATCGCCGCCGCGATCGGCCCGTGCATCGCGCGTGCTTCTTACGAGGTCGACGACGGCTTTGCCGGGCGCTTCGCCGCTGCCGACCCCGCCAACGAGCGGTTCTTTATCGACGGCGCGCGGTCCGGCCACGTCCAGTTCGACCTGGAGGCCTATGTCGCCCACCGGCTCGCCGCGGCGGGCGTGCGCCAGGTCGAAACCCTCGGCCTCGACACTTATGCCGACGACGTGCGTTTCTTCAGCTTCCGGCGGGCGACACATGCCCGTCAGCCCGACTATGGTCGGCAGATATCGCTGATCGCGCTACCCTGAGCGCGGTCGCTGAAGGAGAGACAATCATGGAAGACGAAACCGCACTGGCGGGGGTTTCCTCGCGCCGCCGGCAAAAACCGGACCTCCTCGAAATCGATGGCCGCCGCCTTGCCCCCGAAACGCTGATGATGGGGTACGGCTTCGACCCCGCCTTGTCGGAGGGGTCGCTGAAACCGCCGATTTTCCTGACCTCGACCTTCGTTTTCGAAAATGCGGCGGCCGGCAAGCGCTTTTTCGAGGGCGTCACCGGCAAGCGCCCGGGCGGATCGGAAGGCCTCGTCTATTCGCGCTTCAACGGCCCCAATCAGGAAATTCTCGAGGACCGCCTCGGC
This sequence comes from Sphingomonadales bacterium, assembly GCA_038225385.1. GTDB lineage: Bacteria > Pseudomonadota > Alphaproteobacteria > Sphingomonadales > Sphingomonadaceae > Sphingomonas_O. The sequence continues at coordinate 29,784 of JBBRRC010000022.1, forward strand.
GTCTGGGAGGATGCCGAGGATGCGCTTGTCTTCTCGTCCGGCATGTCGGCAATCGCGACCGTCATGCTCGCGCTGGTCAAACCTGGCGACGTCATCGTTCATTCGTCACCGCTCTATGCCGCGACCGAAACGCTGATCGGGCGCATCCTCGGCCGCTTCGGCGTCAAGTGGCTCGACTTTCCCGCGGGCGCGACCCGTGACGAGATCGATGCGGTGATGACCAGCGCCAAAGCACTGGGCAATGTCGCGCTCGTTTATCTGGAAAGCCCGGCCAACCCGACCAATGCGCTCGTCGATGTCGAGGCGGTAGCCGCGTCGCGCAATGCCGCCTTTCCGACCGATCCGCCGCCGATCGTCATCGACAATACGTTCCTCGGCCCGCTTTGGGCAAAGCCGCTGCGCCAGGGTGCCGACATGGTCCTCTACAGCCTGACCAAATATGCCGGCGGCCATTCGGACCTCGTCGCGGGCGGTGCCGTCGGGTCGCGGGCGATCATCGGCCCGGTGCGCATGATGCGCAACACCATCGGCACGATCACCGACCCGCATTCGGCGTGGATGCTGCTGCGCAGCCTCGAGACGCTCGAACTGCGGATGAGTCGGGCGGGGGACAATGCGGCAAAGGTCTGCGCGTTCCTCGCCGATCAGCCACAGGTCGAAACCGTGGGCTATCTCGGCTTCCTCGAACCCGGCAGCCGCCAGCGCGACATCTATGACCGGCACTGCTCGGGCGCGGGATCGACCTTTTCGCTTTACCTGAAGGGTGGGGAGCGCGAATCGTTCGCTTTCCTCGACGCGCTCAAGATCGCGAAGCTGGCGGTGAGTCTCGGCGGCACCGAAACCCTCGCCAGCCATCCGGCGGGCATGACGCACCTGTCGGTCCCCCAGGCGCGCAAGGATGCGCTGGGGGTCGGCGACAATCTCGTGCGCATCTCGGTCGGGGTGGAAAACGCCGACGACCTGATCGCCGATTTCAGGCAGGCGCTGCGGGCGATCTAGCGCCAGTCGACCAGCGGCCAGCCCCGCGCCAGCGCCAGCGCGCGCAACGGGGGGTGCGCGTTGACGGCGACCGCTTCGTCGGCGAACTCGAACATCGGCGCGTCGGACACATGGTCGGAATAAAAGCGGATGAAGCAATCCTCGCGCCGCAGGCCTTCGGCCGCCAGCCATACCTCGACCATCCGTCGCTTGGCCGCCCCATAGCAGTTCTCGCCCGCGATCCTTGCGCGAAGGGTCCCGTCGGCGTCGGTGACCACACCCGTCGCGACGATGTCGTCGATCCCCAGCCGTGCCGCAATCGCACGCGCGTAAAACGCATAGGACGCCGTCGCGAGGACGATCCGGCATCCCGCCGCCCGGTCGGCGGCGATCTGCGCCACCGCACCCGGCAACAGTCCGTCCGCGACAACCCTGTCGGCAAACGACGCCGCCAGCCGCGCCGCGGCGGCACCGGAGAGCCGATCGCCGAGCAGCAGCGCGTGGCTGATCTCCTTCAGCCGCGCTCGCCCGATCAACCTGACCGCGTAAAGAAAAATCGTCAGCAGTACGAACGGCGCAAGGAGCAAACGCACCGGGCCGTGCGCTGCGGCGGCGTGAAACAGGAACGGGGCATAAGTCGGACGGCGGGTGATCGTCTTGTCCATGTCGTAAATGGCGATCGCCATCGGGGCTGGGGCACTGACATCGTTCATCGCCCTCTCCTAACGCTTCGCCGTCTTGCCGCACCAGTCGTAATGCCGCATCACGCGGCATGATGAGCGGCATGGCGGATTATTCGGAGGACGACCGCGACGGGGCGCGGGCGCTTGCGTTCAGCGGCGCACTGACGCTGTCGCGGCTCGGCGACCTGCCGGGTCGCCTTGAACGCGACGCCCCGCGGCCGGGCACGATCGACCTGTCCGGCGTAGAGCGGATCGACACGATCGGTGCCTGGATCGTCCACCGCCTCGCGCGCGACAGCGGCGCGACGATCACCGGCGCGAACGAGGATACGCAACATCTGATCGATCAGGTCAGCCGCGGCGATACCGGCATGAAGGTGCGGCCCGACCGTGTCTCACCGCTCGCACGGGTCCTTGGCCAGATCGGCGAGGCGACGATCATCGCCGGGCGCACCCTGTTCGGCCTGCTCGGTTTCTTCGGGGCGGTCTGCATCGCGTTCGCCAGCGTCATCCGTCATCCCGGACGCTTTCGCCTCAATGCCGTCATCCAGCGGTTTGAGGTCGTCGGCGTATCCGCGCTCGGCATCATCGGGCTGATGAGCTTTCTCATCGGCCTCGTCATCGCCCAGCAGGGCGCGGTCCAGCTGGCGCAATTCGGCTTTGAAAGCTTTACGATCAACCTCGTCGGCCGCATCACCTTTCGCGAACTCGGTGTGCTGATGACCGCGATCATGGTTGCCGGGCGATCGGGCTCGGCCTTTGCCGCGCAGATCGGCACGATGAAGCTGACCGAGGAAATCGACGCGATGCGGACGATCGGCGTCTCGCCTAACGAGGCGCTGGTCCTGCCGCGCGTGATCGCCGCCGTCCTGATGATGCCGCTGCTCGGCTTCTACGCCTCGATCGTCGCGATCATCGGTGGCGGGCTCTATTGCTGGATCAGCCTCGGCATCCCGCCGATCACCTTTGTCCAGCGCATTCGCGAGGTCGTGCCGATGACCGACGTCTACATCGGCCTGATCAAGGCGCCCGTGTTCGGCCTGATCATCGCGCTGTCGGGGTGTTTCCAGGGGATGCTGGTCGAGGGCGATGCCGAACAGGTCGGCGCGCGCACGACCTCCGCCGTCGTCCAGGCGATCTTCCTCGTGATCGTCCTCGACGCCTTTTTCGCGGTGTTTTTCACCGGGATCGGCTGGAAATGAGCGCCGCCCAAACGTTGGACACCGATCCATCCGAAATCGTCGTCTGCGTGCGCGGCCTCGTCAACCGCTTCGGCGAATCGACCGTGCACGACGGCGTCGATCTCGACGTGCGGCGTGGCGAGATCCTCGGCGTCGTCGGCGGGTCGGGGACTGGCAAATCGGTGCTGATGCGGTCGATCATCGGCCTGCAAAAACCCGAAGCGGGTGACATCACCGTCTTCGGAGAGGAGATGCTGAACCGCGACGAGGACCAGATTCAGGACGTGCGCAAACGCTGGGGCGTGCTGTTTCAGGGCGGCGCGCTGTTCTCGACGCTGACCGTCGCTGAAAACGTCGAGCTGCCGCTGCGCGAATTCTATCCCGCCTTGTCCAAGGACCTGCTCGACGAGATTGCGGCTTACAAGGTCGCGATGACCGGCCTGCCGACCGATGCCGGTCCCAAATATCCGGCTGAGCTGTCGGGCGGGATGCGCAAGCGTGCGGGGCTCGCCCGCGCCCTCGCGCTCGATCCCGAACTGCTGTTCCTCGACGAACCCACCGCCGGTCTCGATCCGATTGGCGCCGCAGGCTTCGACGAACTGACGCTCAGCCTGAAGAAAACGCTCGGGCTGACTGTGTTCCTGATCACCCACGACCTCGATACGCTTTATGCGATCTGCGACCGTATCGCCGTGCTCGCCGACCAGAAGGTGATCGGCGTCGGCACCATTCCGGAACTGCTCGCGCTCGACCATCCCTGGATTCAGGAATATTTCAACGGCCCGCGCGGTCGCGCCGCGACCGCCGCCGTCGCTCGCCACAATGCCCATGTCCCGCCCGCCGTAACTCTCCAAGAAAGTGCCGCCTGATGGAAACGCGTTCGAACCAGGTTCTCGTCGGCAGCGTCGTCCTCGGCATTCTGGTTGCCGTCGCGCTGTTCCTCGTCTGGCTGTCGGGCCTCTCGGGGGGGCACCAGAAGGAATATGACATTTTCTTCAAGCAGTCGGTCGACGGACTGGCCAAGGGGTCGAGCGTCAGCTTCTCGGGCGTCCCGTCGGGCCAGATCAAGGACATCTCGCTGTGGAAGGACAATCCGGAATTCGTCCGCGTCCGCATCGACGTGAAGGACGAAACCCCGATTCTCCAGGGCACGACGGCGACCATCTCCGGTGTCGGCTTCACCGGCGTTTCGCAGATCACGCTCGACGGCGCGGTCAAGGGCGCGCCGCCGATCACCGACCTCGGCCCCGGGGGCGTGCCCGTTATCCCGACCAAGCAGGGGGGGCTCGGCGCGCTGCTCAGTTCGGCGCCGCAATTGCTCGAGCGCATCTCGACGCTGACCGAGCGGCTGACCGAGCTGTTGTCCGACAAGAACCAGAAATCGCTCCAGGGCATCCTCGACAACGTCAACCGGCTGTCGGGCTCGCTCGCTGATCGCGGCCCCGAAATCGCGGCGACACTGGCGGAAACCCGCACCACGCTGAAGCAGGCCGGGATCGCCGCTGAAAAGATCGGCAATCTCGCGCAGACCGTCGATAGCAAATCGGGGCCGCTGATCGAAAACCTCCAGGGCGCGATCGCATCAGCGAACCGGAGCATGACGACCCTCGATGCGACGCTTAAGGACGCCCAGCCGGGCGTCCAGGCGTTTTCGAAACAGACCCTGCCCGAAGTCGGCCAGCTCGTCCGCGACCTGCGCGTCATGGCCGAAAGCCTGACCGCGGTTGCCGGTCGCCTCGACCAGGGCGGGGCGACCAGCCTGATTTCGAGCCCGCGCCTGCCTGATTACAAGCCGCATGGAGACCGTCGATGAAGCGCCTTTTCCTCTTCGTGCCCCTCCTGTTGCTCGGCGGCTGCGTCAGCTTCGGACCCAAGCCGGCCAAGACCCTGCTGACCCTGACCGCATCGACTCCTGCGGTGGCGGGAACCAGCCGGACGAGCGCGCCCGGCAACACGATCATCATCCTGACGCCCACCGCGCCGGCCGCGATCGGCACGCTGCGCATTCCCGTCTATGACGGTCCCGCAACGCTCGCTTATGTCCGCGACGCCGCGTGGAACGAGGCGCCCGCGCGCCTGTTCCAGCGCATCCTGTCGGAAACGGTGACCGTGCGCACCAGCCTGCTGGTCCTCGACCCGCGCCAGTTCGGCACGGACCCCGGGATCCGCCTCAGCGGGCAATTGCAGCAGTTCGGCGTCGATCCGGGCGCGATGCAGGCCGTCGTCGTGTTCGATGCCCAGGTCACCCGCACACCGGGCCACGTCGAACAGCGCCGGTTCGAGGCGCGCGCGCCGCTCGCCGCCGTCGAGGGCAATGCGGTCGGCGTGGCCCTCAATCATGCCGCCAACGACGTCGCCGGGCAGATTGCGGAGTGGGTGAAGGGATAGCACGCCGGACGCCCCCGGCCCGGCTTGCCCTGCACATCACAAAACGTGCCGCCCCGGCAGATAAATGCTGCGCCGCCGTGCAAAGCTGCGCTAAAGCGCACCGATGACTGCGATCCTGCTCTCGGCGCTCGCCATGACATTCATCGTCGGCGTCCGTTATCTTGTTGCCAGCGGTGCCTTTGCGTGGGCGACGCGACGGCGCCATCCCGACCTTTATGCCGGCCTCGATGCGCAGATCGCACGCGAAGTCCGCTGGTCGCTGGCCAGCGCCGCCATTTACGGCGTGCCCGCCGGGGTGGTGGCATGGGGATGGCAGAATATGGGGTGGACGCGCATTTATGAGCGCGTCGACGCCTATCCGCTCTGGTATCTGCCGGCCTCGGTGCTGCTCTACCTCCTCGTCCACGACAGCTGGTTCTACTGGACGCACCGGTGGATGCATGGCCCGCGCCTGTTCCGCCTGGCCCATGCCGTCCACCACGCCAGCCGCCCGCCGACCGCCTGGGCGGCGATGAGTTTTCATCCGATCGAGGCGTTGACCGGTGCGGTCATCATCCCCCTGCTCGTCTTCCTCATCCCGATCCATGTCGCCGCATTAGGGGTGGTGCTTACCGTCATGACGGTTATGGGCGTAACGAATCATATGGGTTGGGAGGTATTCCCGGCACGTCTGGTTAACGGCCCGTTAGGGCAATGGCTGATAACCGCTACCCATCATCAGCGGCATCACGCCGAATATCGGGGGAATTATGGCCTTTATTTCCGCTTCTGGGACCGCCTTTGCGGGACGGACAAGGGCCTTGGCCGCTTCGGCGCTGGGTCTGGCGCTGTGGGTACCGCTGGCGGGCGCGACGGCTCCCGGCTCGGTTGATGCCGATATTTCAGGGCTGCGTTCGGCAAAGGGGCAGGTGCTCGCCTGCCTGACGACGCGTCCCGACCGTTTTCCCGATTGCCAGGGCGATCCGCGCGCCTACCGCATGACGTTGCCCGCCGCGCAACTCAGCCAGATGCACTTCGAGGGGCTGCCGTCGGGCGATTATGCGATCGCCCTGATCCACGACGAAAACGGCAACAACAAACTCGATACCTTCATGGGCATCCCGCGTGAGGGGTTCGGCTTTTCGCGCAACCCCGCCATCCGTTTCGGCCCGCCCAAATTCGCCTCGGCGCGCTTCGCCGTGACCAGCGGCACCGTCGACGAAAGCGTCCACGTCAAATACCTCCTCTGAATTTGACCGGTGCGGGCGGAAACAATCGCGCCGCCGACCGTTACGCTGCCTGAACATTGCCCTTCGGGAGTCGCGTAAGTTGAACAGAATGATTTCCGCCGCCGCACTGGTGGCGTCGACCCTGGCCGCGCCCGCGCTGGCCGACGACACGAACGTCACGACACGGGACACGGTAACGATTGGCGTGGGCGCCGCCTCGCTCCCCCGCTATGAGGGGTCGGGCGAAAGCCTGATCGTGCCCGTCGGGGCAATCCGCGGCAAGGTGTCGGGCATTTCCTTCACAACCGTCGGTTCCGGCCTTTACGTCGACCTGATCCCGGCGACCGATGGCGTCGGGACGAAATTCGTGCTGGGCCCCGTGCTCCACCTCAACGTCAACCGGTCGAGCATCAAGCACATCGATGACGCGCAGGTCGCGGCGCTCGGCCGGATCAAGCCGGCCCTCGAAATCGGCGGCCACGTCGGGATCGCGCGGACCGGCGTCATCACCTCGGCCTATGACAGCCTGTCGTTCGACGTTGCCGTCACGCACGACGTATCGTCGATCCACGACGCGCTCATCGTGACGCCCTCGGTCAATTACGGCACGCCGCTCAGCCGCAAGGCCTATGTCGGCATTTCGGCATCGGCCGATTATGTCGGGGGCGGCTATGCGCGGACCTATTTCGGGGTTGATACGGCGCAGGCGCTGGCCAGCGGCCTGCCGGTTTATGCGCCGGGCGACGGTTTCAAGAGCGTGAATTTCGGCGCGGTCGGCACGGTGTCGCTGACCGGCGACCTGCGCCACGGCCTGTCGGTCTTCGCGCTCGGCAATTACGAACGGCTGCTCGGCGACTTCGGTCGCTCGCCCGTCGTGCGCGACCGCAATCAATGGATCGGTGGCCTGGGGCTGGCCTATACTTTCTAAGCCCCTTTGGGAGAGACAAGATGCTTTGGACTGTTGTCGTCATTCTGCTCGTGCTGTGGGCGCTCGGGTTCACGCTGCACATCGGTGCGGGCCTGATCCATATTCTGCTCGTCGTGGCGCTCGTCGTCGGCCTCGTGCAGCTCTTCACCGGTCGCCGCGTGGTCTAGACGCGGCTGACCGGCGGGCCTAACATCGTCCGATCCCCGGGGTGCTGCGTCCGGCAGCTGAGATGGGCACGCCGCCCGAACCCGCGAACCTGATCCCGTTAGCACGGGCGTAGGGAGGGAGCGGTCGCCGCAAAACCGCGCTCTCCCCGCCCGACAGGAGAGTGCATATGGCCGACTACACCGCCCCCGTCTCGCCCCGGGTCACCACCGGCCCGATTCGTGGCAGCCGCAAGATCTACGTCGGTCCGCTGGGTGTCGCCATGCGCGCCGTGGACCTTGAGCCGTCGTGCGGTGAACCCTCGCTCAACGTCTATGACACCAGCGGGCCCTACAGCGATCCTGCGGTGACCATCGACATCGACAAGGGGCTGGCCGAGCTGCGCCGCGACTGGATTCGCGGGCGCGGCGACGTCGAGGAGGTCGCCCAGCGCGAAGTCCGGCCCGAGGACAATGGCCTGCTCGGCCACGCCGGCACCGCGACTGCGGGAGCAGCGAGCGGTAGCAGAAACGGCGGCGTCGCCCCCTTCCCCAATGTGCGCCAGGCCGTCCTGCGCGCCAGACCGGGCGCGAACGTCAGCCAGATGCACTATGCCCGGCGCGGCATCATCACGCCCGAAATGGAATATGTTGCCATCCGCGAGAACATCGGCCGCGATGCGATCGCGAACCTGATCCGCGATGGCGAGGATTTCGGCGCGGAGATTCCCGACCACGTCACCCCCGAATTCGTGCGCCAGGAAGTCGCCCGGGGCCGCGCGATCATCCCGTCGAACATCAACCATCCCGAATCCGAACCGATGGCGATCGGCCGCAATTTCCTGGTCAAGATCAACGCCAACATCGGCAACAGCGCGGTCGCCTCCGACGTCGCGAGCGAGGTCGACAAGATGGTCTGGGCGATCCGCTGGGGCGCGGACACCGTCATGGACTTGTCGACGGGTCGCAACATTCACGACACCCGCGAATGGATCATCCGCAATTCGCCCGTGCCGATCGGCACCGTCCCCATTTATCAGGCGCTCGAAAAGGTCGGTGGCGTCGCCGAGGACCTCAACTGGGAAATCTTTCGCGACACGCTGATCGAACAGGCCGAACAGGGCGTCGACTATTTCACGATCCACGCCGGCGTCCGCCTGCCCTATATCCCGATGACGGCCAAACGCGTCACCGGCATCGTGTCGCGCGGGGGCAGCATCATGGCGAAATGGTGCCTCAGCCACCACAAGGAAAGCTTCCTCTACGAACATTTCGAGGACATCTGCGACATCATGAAGGCGTATGACATCGCCTTCTCGCTCGGCGACGGCCTGCGCCCCGGCAGCATCGCCGATGCCAATGACGAGGCGCAGTTCGCCGAACTCTATACGCTGGGTGAGCTGACCAAGATCGCCTGGGCCCACGACATCCAGACAATGATCGAGGGGCCGGGACATGTGCCCATGCACAAGATCAAGCTCAACATGGAAAAACAGCTCGCGGCGTGTGGCGAGGCACCGTTCTATACCCTGGGACCGCTCACCACCGACATCGCGCCTGGCTATGACCACATCACCAGCGGCATCGGTGCGGCGATGATCGGCTGGTACGGCTGCGCGATGCTTTGCTACGTCACGCCCAAGGAGCATCTCGGCCTGCCCGACCGCGACGATGTGAAGGTCGGCGTCGTCACCTACAAGCTCGCCGCGCACGCCGCCGACCTGGCGAAAGGCCACCCCGCCGCTCGCCTCCGCGACGACGCCCTCTCCCGCGCGCGTTTTGAATTTCGCTGGCGCGACCAGTTCAACCTGTCGCTCGACCCCGATACGGCGGAGCAATACCACGACCAGACATTACCGGCGGAAGGCGCGAAGACGGCGCATTTTTGTTCGATGTGCGGGCCGAAATTCTGCTCGATGAAGATCACGCAGGAGGTGAGGGATTTTGCGGCGAAGCAGAATGCGGGGGTGGAGACGTTTATTGCCGCTGAGGAGGCGGAGCAGGGGATGGCACAGATGAGTGAGGTGTTTCGCGGAAAGGGCGGCGAACTGTACGTAAGCTAGAGAGAGGCCCGGGGTTTGCCGGTACATCTTTACGGCATTATATAGCAGATGCACCCCTTACTGTATCCGGCCTGATCCGAAAACGCGCTGAAACAGTCGGATTGATCGAAGCGACACGCGACCGGCTATAGCAGTTGATGACGGACCTCGATCATCTCGACGCCACCATCCACATATTCCAGCCCGA
>JBBRRC010000023.1:0-38817 GCA_038225385.1 Sphingomonadales bacterium
ATCACCGACACCTGATCGACGACGACAACGATATGAAGAGGGCCCCGATCGGGGCCCTCTTCATATCGTCAGGCCCGCATCAACAATGGCCTGCTTTTACTCCGCCCCGCTGGCCTGGAATCCGACCGGCGTTGACAAATGGTCGAAGCCCTCCCGGCCGCTCTCCCGCTTCATCTCGGCGAGCAGCTCGCTGCGCGTGAAATCCGCGCGCATGCGCCGATGGAAGACGTGTCGCCAGGCGAAGAGGGGCGAGTGGACCCGAGCCGTGAGCGACCAGTGCAGCAGCCATTGCGTTTCGGTGCGCTCGATGAACGGGTCGGCCCCTCCGCTTCCCAGCACGGCGGCTCCGAACGGCCTGACCTCCCAACCGGCCGGGCCGGGAGCCGCGACGTCGAACGCGTCCAGCCAGAAGCGCAGCGACCTGACCATGTTCTTCCCCAAGCCGAGCGAGAGGATCGCCTCCTCGTCGGAGGACATGGCTTCGGGCTGCCTTTCGATGAGGCGGACCGCCTTGGGGAGCCAGCTGAACCTGCAGGCGAACGTCTCGTGTCCGCTGAAGCGCGCCTTCGTGGCCTGACTGGTCGTCATGCGTACCTCTGGAGAGCTGTAGGGGCTTCTTGCATCGCTGCAGCCAGTATAGGACCGGCGCGCTCGATATCCTCCATGTCGTTGAACTTGCCCACGCAGATGCGCAGGGCGCCGTCCACGATCCAGTCGGCGACGGCCATCGCCGCGAGGACGTGCGAAGGGCCCGGCGCGCCCGATTGGCAGGCGGCACCGGTGGAGACCGCGATCCTTCCCCACAGACGTGCGGTCACGGCCTCTCCCGGGAAGTAGGGCGTGGAGACATGCAGTGCGCCGGCCAGTCTTGCGGACAAGTCGCCGTTCACGACCAGCCCCGGGACCGCATCCAGCAACAGGGCCTGCAGCTTGTCCCGAAGCGCCGTGATCCGCTTCTCGTCCTCCTCCATTTCAACCGACCTGAGCTCGCACGCCAGCGCCATGGCGGAGGCCGCGGCGGCGTCCGGGGTGCCGAACATCGGCTCGAGCCTGTCGAGCGTCGGCCTGGACAGCGAGCCGGCCAGTACGCCCACCCGCCGCGGACCGTACATCTTGGCGCCGCTGGCGATCAGGTAGTCGACGCTGGCGGTGATGCCGCCCACGGGGAAGCGGCCTGCCGCCTGACTGGCGTCGACCAGCATCGATGCGCCGCATCGACGCGCGAGCTCGGTGACCGCCCCGACGGGCGCGACGGTGCCGAGCTCGTTGTTGGCCGCCATCATGCAGATGAGGCCGGCACGGTCGACGGTCATGCGCCCGAGCTCGTCGAGATCGGGCTGGCCGTCCGTCCCGACTGGAAACAGCTCCAACGTGATCCTGCCGGCCCGCTTGGCGGCGTGCAGGTGGTGAAGCAGGGAAGGATGCTCGATCGCCGACGCTAGTACGCGCATGCCGTCACCGTGGATCGACATGGCGTCTTCGAGCGCGACCCAGAGTGCCGAGGAGGCGCTCGGAAGGAAGCGGACGTCCTCTTCGACTCCGCCCAGGAACGCCGAGACGCCTTCCCTCGCCCGGCCGACGGCGTCCGCCGATCGCATGCCGGCCGAATGCTCGCCGCTATTCGGGTTGGCCGGTAGCGACACGGCGAGCCGGCTCTGATGCTCCGCGACCCGAGGGTCGACCGGCGTCGACGCCAGATTGTCGAGGTAGATTTCCAATTCGATCCCGTTCCGATGGGCGAGCGCGACGTCGCCGTGCCGATCCACCGAATGGTACACGGGAGCCCGTCATGCGTCGAGTTTCGCATTGGCCCGGACCTGACCGCAGCTATCTGATTCTGAGGCCGCTCACACAGCCGTGGCGGAACGACCTGAATTGGTCGCGAGCCATCGTGGGATTCGCGACTTGTCGAACGGCAGCTAATCCGCATTCATTGCGGGAAGCGGTCAGTCCGGTGACGGCCCCATCCCGGCCGAAAATCGGATTGTAACCGAGTGGTAGGTTTGTGGAGCTGAAAGGGCGGCCTGAATGCCGGCTTGTGATTCGATCGGGTGTTTCGCCAGGGCGTCCGCCGCTATTCTGGCGGACGCAAGCTAGTCGCTCATAGCCGCAAGCTGCAGACCACTCTCGGCCACGCAGGCAGCAGATATCCTGACAGCCGTCACACGAACGGGGTCCGAACATGCTTAAAACTCGACGGTACGATTCGCGGCCACGGGCCGCCGTCACCGAGCGAGGATCGCAACCACCGTGCTAAACACCGTGCTATTCAACAAAAATAGCACGGTGCGTATCATGTAACTAATTGAAAACGTTGGTGCGCCCGGAACGATTCGAACGTCCGACCCTCAGATTCGTAGTCTGATGCTCTATCCAGCTGAGCTACGGGCGCGCGGAGACGCTGCGCATAGGCGGATGTCTCACAGGGCGCAACCCCGTTGCAGCACCGCGCGGGCCGCACTACTGCCCTCCCTGTGCGCACTTTCCACCGTTTTCTGCTGCTGCTCCTCGTCCTGACCGGCTGTGCGCCGCGCGTCGATGCGCCATCGTTGCTGCCGCGCCCCTTCGAGAAAGAGATTCCGGCTGCAAAACCGATAGAGTCATCGTGCGCCGACGCCGACGTCGACGGATTTATCGTATCCACCCACGCCCAACTGGCCCACGCCGACAGCGATTTTTCGAAGGCGGCAACGGCTGCCGACGCCTCCGGCCCCTCGGGCAGCGAAGCATGGATCACGGCGCAAAGCGCACGGTCGCAAGCCGAGGTGCTGCACGGACAGGCTCTCGATGTCATCTCGACCATCGACAGCCGCATGGCGGACCTGACCAATACCGGCTGCGACCTCGCGCCCTATGCGACGCTGAGATCGGCTGCACAGGAAGTGGTCGACCGTCAGGCGGCGCGACTGGATGCGCTCAGCCGCTAGGCGCGGCCCGAACGCTCAGATGCCGAGCGCCGTCCGGTGACGCTTCGCCATCTCGACATAATGCGCCGCGCCGAGCCGGTTCGCCGCAATCTCCTCATCGGTCATGTCCCGCAGCTTCTTTGCCGGACGCCCCATCCACAGCTCACCCGCGCCGATCACCTTGCCGGGGGTCAGCATCGATCCCGCCGCCAGCATTCCGTCCGATTCGATGGTGCAGCCGTCCATGACAATACTGCCCAGACCCACAAAGGCGCGGTCGTGCAGGATCGAGCCATGGAGCATCACCATGTGGCCGATCAGCACGTCGTCGCCGATGATCGTCGGCAGCCCGGCCGGATTGCCAGGGCGCGGCGAATCGACGTGGATCACCGTCCCGTCCTGAATATTGGAACGCGCGCCGATGCGAATATGGTTCACGTCACCGCGCACCACGCAATTATACCAGATGCTCGACTCCGCGCCGATCACGACGTCACCGATCACGCACGACCCCGGCGCGATGAACGCGTGAGCATCGATCTGCGGTGTCTTGCCCTCGAAGGCAGTGATGGTGGCTATTTGACAACGGTCCATTTGATCAGCGGTAATATGCTCGCATAATCATCTGTCCAGCCGCTGAATCCCGGCTGCTGCCTGACTGACCCCCATTTTTCGGGACCGGTTCGGGCGATCAGCCCGTCGAGCGCCCGCGGATCGCGCGACAGCATGATCCAGTGCGAGTCCGAATAGCCGAGCTTGCCGCCCTCCGCCCCGGCCGAATAATTGCGGATGGCTGAATGCCAGCCGACGCGCTCCATCGCCGCGACGACGGGTTCGAGCCGCAGAAAGCGATTGGAGATATGGACCAGCAGGATACCCGCGGGCACCAGGCGCCGTCCGTAAACCCCGAATGCCTCCCGCGTCAGGAGGTGCATGGGAATCGAATCGGATGAAAACGCATCGACCACCAGCAGGTCGAGGGGCGGGCCGCTTTCGTGATCGAGCGTCAGCCGCGCGTCGCCCAGTTCAACGGGTACGCCGGGCTTGCACCGGGCGAGAAACGAAAACTGCTTTGGGTCGCGGGCAATGCGAACCATTGCCGGGTCGATCTCATAGAACCGCCAGTCGGCCTGCGGCGTCGCGTAACAGGCGAGCGTCCCCGTGCCGAGGCCGACGATCCCCACGCGTGCGTCGGGCTTATGCGCGGCGAGGTCGCGCAGTGCGAGCCCGACGCCCGAGTCCGGTGCGTAATAGCTGAGCGGACGGTTCTCGTGACCCGCACGCAAATCCTGCAGCCCGTGCACCGTCGTGCCGTGGACCAGATAACGCATCGGTCCGGGCTGATAGCCGAAGGAATAAATCCCGAAATAACTGCGGACGCGGTGCCCGCCGTCGATCGACGCCGCAACCGTCGTCCACCCGCCGACCGACATCATCAGCGCGCCAAGCGTCAGGACGAAAGCCGTACGATTGCCCAGCGAGAACAGCGTCAGGTCGATGAGCACGATGACCCCGGCGATCCGCGCCCACAGCGGGACGGGCGTCGGCAGCGCCGCGAACAATCCCTCGACCGCCATCGACAGGACGATCGCGCCCAGTCCGATGAGCAAGGGCCAGCGCCCCGGCATCGCCCACAGCCGATGCGCGAAACCGAACAATGGCCGGGTGGTGATCAGCGCGGCGGCCGCCATGATCAGGACGGGATGCTCATAGGCCCAGTCGAAGATCAGCGGGGCCAGCAAGGCGCAGAACGCGCCACCGACGACGCCACCGACCGACATGGCGAGATAAAATGCCGTCAGCCGCGAGGGGTCGGGCCGCCGCTCGAACAGCGCGGTATGCAGCGTCACCGACATCACGAACAGCAGTAGCAGGCCGAGTGGTGCGAACAGCCAAGGATAATGCGGATTCTGGGCAAAGGCGACGCCGCCGCCCGCGATCAGGACATAGGGGGCGGCATGGACGATGACGCGGGCGGGACCACGCCGGTCCGAAAAGGCGATCGAGAAGCTCAGCAGATAGAGCCCGAGCGGGATGACCCACAGCAGCGGCATCGCAACGATGTCGGTGGTCAGATAGGTCGTCGTCGACAGCATCAGGCCCGACGGCACCGCCGCGAGAGTGATCCACCACATCACCTGTCGCGGCGTGAGCGGTGTGCGCGCGATGACCTCCCCGGCGGCAATCTGGTGCTTCGGCAGCGCCAGCGCGCAGGCCGCAACCAGCACGGCAACGACGACATAACCCGCGCTCCACAACAGGCTCTGTCCCTGAAGCGGGAGCAGCGGCTCGACGATCAGCGGATAGGCGATCAGGCCCCCGAAACTGCCAAGATTTGATGCTGCATAAAGCGGATAGGGATCGCCGCCGTCCGACAACGCAAACCAGCGCTGAAGCAGCGGTGCCTGTGCGGCGATGGCAAAGAACAGCGGCCCGATCGAAAGGGCCAGCAACCACGGCGTCCAGACGATGGGGTTGGCGGTCGGCGACGGCGTCATCGCGACCAGCCCGATCGGCAGCATCAGCGATGCCGAGGCCAGCACCACAATGTGCGTGATGGCTTGCGCCCGTGCGCTCAGCCGTCCGAGCGCGTGAGCATAGGCATAGCCGGCGAGCAGCAGCGCCTGATAGACGAGCATTGCCGAGTTCCATACGGCCGGGGCACCGCCGAGGCGCGGCAGCGCCATCCGCGCAATCATCGGCTGGACGAGGAACAGCAGGAACGACCCCGTCATGATGGCGACGACGAAGCGCATGCGCGACGACCGGTGTCTGACTTGGACTGCCATCGTCGCCATCGGCTCGTTCTCCTCGGTCACCGCCTAACCGACAAGCCTGTCGAGATGGTTAACGAAAACGAGGATCACGCCGGGCGCGCAATCGAATAGGTGACATGCGGGCGCAGGGCATCACCGATCGGTACTGCCGGGTGGTCGAAGTCGAACTCCGGACGGTGCATCAGCCCCAGTTTTTCCATCAATCGCCACGACCGCACATTGCTCCGCGTCGTGATCGACCAGATCGTGTCGTCGCTCAGATGCGCCCATCCCCAGTCGATGCTCGCGCGTGCCGCCTCGAGCGCATAGCCCCTGCCCCAATGGTCCGCGCCGAACCGCCAGCCGATCTCGACCCCGCCTTCGATCGGGGTGCCTGCCGCGCCCGGTTTCAATCCGCAGAATCCGAGCAATGCCGCATCCTCGCGCCGCTCGACCGCCCAGAAGCAATAGCCGTGACTGTCGAGAAAGCCGTTCTGCCGATCGAGCGCCGCATCGGTGTCCGCAAGCGTCTGCAGCGGCCCCAGAAACGCCATGACGCGCGGATCGCTGCAGTGGCTGTGGAAAACGGGCCGGTCGCTGTCGGTCCAGCGCCGCAGGATCAGTCGTTCGGTTTCGATCATGCGTTCAGCAGGCGCGCCGCATGGGCCGCGTGATACGTCAGCACACCGGCACAACCCGCGCGACGGAACGCCAGCAGCGTTTCGAGCACCAGCCCATCCCGGTCCCCCGCGCCAGCGGCCACCGCTGCCTCGATCATCGCATATTCGCCCGACACCTGATAAGCGAATACAGGCACTTCAAAGCGTTCCTTCACACGCCGAACGATGTCAAGATAGGGCAGGCCCGGCTTGACCATGACCGTATCCGCGCCTTCGGCCAGGTCGAGCTCGACTTCGCGCAGTGCTTCCTCGGCATTGGCCGGGTCCATCTGATAGGTCTTCTTGTCGCCCTTCAGCAGGCCCGACGAGCCGACCGCATCGCGGAACGGGCCATAAAACGCCGAGGCATATTTGGCGGCATAGGCCATGATCTGGACGTTGACATGGCCCGCCTCCTCCAGCGCATCGCGGATGGCACCGACGCGCCCGTCCATCATGTCACTGGGCGCGATGATGTCGGCACCGGCCGCCGCCTGGTTCAGCGCCTGTCCGACCAGTATTTCCGACGTTGCGTCGTTCAGGACATAGCCCCGCTCGTCGACCAGCCCGTCATGTCCGTGCGCCGTATACGGGTCGAGCGCGACATCGGTCAGCACGCCGATATCGGGCACCGCATCCTTGATCGCGCGGATCGCCCGACACATCAGATTGTCCGGATTGAGCGCCTCCTCCCCGCGGTCTGTACGCAGCGCGCGGGGTGTATTGGGGAACAACGCGACGACGCCGATGCCCAGCGCCTTTGCCTCGCGCGCCCGCGCGACGATGCCCTCGACCGACCAGCGCGATACGCCGGGCAGGCTGGCCACCGGCTCCTCGATACCGTCACCCTCGGTCACGAACAACGGCCAGATCAGGTGCTGGGGCGCAAGATGGGTTTCCGCGACCAGTGCGCGGCTCCAGGCAGACGAACGGGTGCGGCGAAGGCGCAGGGCAGGATACATCGACATGCGCGCCTTAGAGCGTTTCAGGTCGCCGGCTGCAAGGCCTGCGGATCATGGGCGGGCGCCGTTGTCGCCTCCATCCGCGCCGTGCGCCAGCCGCCCCAGCGGTAATAGGCGATGGCGAGGGTCATCGTCACCGCCGAGCTCGCCGGAAAGCTCAGCCAGATCGCGTCAGGACCGAATATCGGCCTCAGGAACAACGCGGTACCGAGCCGGAACGGGATCAGCGACACGATCAGGATAATCAGCGGCGGCCACACCGCCCCGTTCGCGCGGACCGTTCCGAACAGCGTGAAGGTCACGCCGAACAGGATGAAGTTCCAGGTCGCCAGCCGCTGAATATGCTGTGCCACGGGGATCGCTGGCGAATCGGCACTGAGAAACAGCCCGAGCGCCTGACGGTCGACCAGCGTCAGCAGCGCCACCATCGTGGTCGTCGTGATCAGGCTGAAGATGATGCCGCTGCGCGTGATCCGCACCACCCGGTCCCAGCGGTTTGCGCCGATATTCTGCGCGGTCATCGCACTGACCGCCGCCCCCACGGCCATCGCCGGCATCGAAATATACGTCCACAAGGTCGAGGTGACGCCGTAGGCCGCCGTCGTCACCACCCCCTCGCGATTGATCAGGCCGATCATCACCAGCCCGGCAAAGGACAGCACGAACATCTGCAACGCCATGGGCACGCCCTTGGTGACGATCGTGCGCAACAACGCCGGGTCGGGCAGCAGGTAGCGCAGTTCGCTCCCCCGCAGCCGGATCGGCATGTCGCGCACGTAGATGTGGATCAGCAAGCCGCACATGCTGACGTAACTCGCCATCGCGGTCGCCGTCGCCGATCCGGCAATGCCCATGTGTGGAAATGGCCCCAGGCCCTGAATGAGTACCGGATTCATGCCGGTATCGAGCACGACGCTGACCGCCATCCAGACCAGCGGCGTAACCGAATCCCCCGTCCCGCGCATGCTCATCATCAGCAAGGTGACGATGAACTGCGCCGGCATCCCGAGGAAGATGACGCGCAGATAGGCAAGCGCGAGCGGCATCGCCTCCGGGGGCGTGGCCAGCAGTTTCAGCAGTGCCGGCGTCTCGACATAGCCGACCGCCGCGATCACCAGCGCCAGCGCGATGAACAGCCCGCCCGCGCTGCCGACGATGCGGCGGACATGGTCGATATCGCGGCGGCCATAGCTCTGCCCAATGAGGATCGTCGCCGCCATGCCGAAGCCGAACAGCGCGGCAAACATCAGGAACATGACGAGGTTCGCGTTCGAGGTCGCCGCCAGCGCCGATTCGCCCAGCAGCCGCCCCACCCAGACCGCGTTGATCGACCCGTTCAGCGACTGCAGTACATTGGACCCCAGCGTCGGCAGCGCGAACGCGATCAGGGTGCGCGTGATCGGCCCAGTGGTCAGATCGCGGCGGGCGCGTGGGCCCTGACGGGGAGCAGGTTCTGAGTCGGCCATCGCCATGTCACATGGGGGCAAGCGTTGACGTAGGACAGCTTTTTTTGTCAGCCCAGCCGCGCCAGCGCCGCCCGCAACCGCGCCGCCTCCGCCGATTTCTCGGCATGATCGGCGCGCGCCTTGTCAACCGCCTCGGGCTTGGCACGCTCGACGAACGAGGGGTTGTTGAGGCGCGCGGCCAGCGATGCGGCTTCCTTTTCGGCGGCTTCGGCCGATTTGGTGAGGCGGGCACGTTCGGCGTCGAGGTCGATGACGCCTCCGAGCGAAAGCACCAATGTAGCCGAGGGTATGGCGACCCGCACGGCAGGTCCTTCTGGCGGCGCGTCGAGATGATGGACAGTGATCCGCGCCACCCGTGCCAGCATGTCCGATGCCTGGGTCAGATATCGGATGATCATCGGCGCATGGTCGGTGACATGGCCGGTGAGCGGCAGTCCGGGCGCGATGCCGGCTTCGTTGCGAGCGCCACGCACCGCGGTCGTGACGCCGATGACCCATTCGATCAGGTCGCGATCGTCGGTCGACAGCGGCCAGGTCCCATCGTTTATCGTGACATTGTTGATCGGGTGTTCCGACGACAGCCACGTCGCATGGATCAATCCCTGCTCGCGCGCGCCCATCGCGTGCCACAGTTCCTCAGTGATGAACGGCATGAACGGGTGCAGCATCACCAGCATCTGGTCGAACACCCAGCCCGCGACGACCCGCGTCTCTTCGTCGAAAGTGCCCTTCACCAGTTCGATGTACCAGTCGCAGAACGTCCCCCAGGCGAAATGATACACTGCGTCGGCCATCGCATCGAAGCGCAGGTCAGCGAACGCCGTGTCCAGTTTGCCGAGCGTTCCGACGACCTCGCCGATAATCCATTTATTCACCGCGAGCTCAGCTGCGGGTGGTTTGATGTCGGTCGACGCGACGACCCCGTTGCCCTGCAGGAACCGCGCGGCGTTCCACAGCTTGGTCGCGAAATTGCGATAGCCCTCGACCCGCTTTTCATCGAGCTTGATGTCGCGCCCCTGGCTCTCCATCGCCGCCAGCGTAAACCGCAACGCGTCCGCACCGTAGCGCTCGATCAGGCCGAGCGGATCGACCGTATTCCCTTTCGACTTCGACATCTTCGAACCGTCGGGCGCGCGGACCAGACCGTGAAGATACAGAGTCTTCCACGGCACTTCTTTCATGAAGTGCAAGCCCTGCATTGCCATCCGCGCGTCCCAGAAGAACAGGATGTCGAAGCCGGAGATTAGGACGTCATTAGGGTAATGTTTCGCCAGCGTCGCATTGTCCTCCGGCCAGCCGAGCGTCCCGAACGGCCACAGCGCCGAGGAAAACCAGGTGTCGAGGACGTCTTCGTCACGCCAAACCTGAACACGTGTTCGATCCACTGGAGGTTCGCTAATTATAAACTCGGGGCGCTGGCCAAGATCATCGCCGACAGCAGCACTGGAGCTATCAACCTCAACAACTTGGTCTATCGGTACACCGTAAAGTTCGGCAGCTTGGTGACGCACTCCATCGAACGTTTCAGACACGAAAACTGTAGGGCGTATTTCTGACATTCTCTGGTCGTGAACGATCTGCCAACCCAGTTCCGGATGGACAGCAGGCCCATACCAAGCCGGTATCCGGTGCCCCCACCAAAGCTGCCGCGACACGCACCAGGGCTGGATGTTCTCCAGCCACTGGAACCAGGTCTTTTCCCACGTCGCGGGCACGACCTTGATCGCGCCCGACTTCACTGCCTCGATCGCGGGCCCGGCCAGCGTCTTTGCGTCGACATACCATTGGTCGGTCAGCCACGGCTCGATCACCGCGCCCGAACGGTCGCCATAGGGCGTCTGGATGACACGGTCCTCGACGCGTTCGAGCGCGCCGTCGGCCTCGAGCAGCGCGACCACCGCCTTGCGCGCCTCCGCCACCGTCAAACTGAGCAGGTTGTCCGGGATCAACCCGTCCGCCGTCTGCACGACCTTCGCCTCGGCATCGAGCATGTTGAGCATGTCGCCGGCCGCAATCCCCGCCCGCTTGCCGACCTCGAAATCGTTGAAATCATGCCCCGGCGTGATCTTCACCGCGCCCGACCCGAGTTCGGGGTCGGCATGGTCGTCGGCAATGATCGGGATCAGGCGTCCGGTGATCGGCAGTTTGACATGCTTGCCGATCAACGCCGTGTAGCGTTCGTCCGTCGGATTTACCGCCACCGCCATGTCGGCCAGCATCGTCTCCGGCCGCGTCGTCGCCACGCTGATATATCCCGACCCATCCTCGAGCGGGTAGCGCAGGTGCCAGAACTTCCCCTGCACCTCGCGTGTTTCGACCTCCAGATCGGAAATCGCGGTTTTCAGGCCCGGGTCCCAGTTGACGAGACGCTTGTCGCGGTAGAGCAGTCCCTCGTTATAGAGATCGACGAACACCTTGATGACGGCCTTTGAAAAGCCCTCGTCCATCGTGAAGCGTTCGTTACGCCAGTCGCAGCTCGCGCCCAGCCGCCGCAATTGCCGCGTGATCTGGCCGCCGCTCTGCGCCTTCCACTCCCAGACCTTGGCGACGAAATCCTCGCGGCTGTAGTTCGTGCGCTTGTCCTGATTGAGCGCCATCTCGCGCTCGACCACCATCTGCGTCGCGATACCGGCATGGTCGGTGCCCGCGACCCACAGCGCATCCTTGCCCTGCAACCGCGCGTGGCGGACCAGAATGTCCTGCAAGGTGATGTCGAGCGCATGGCCGATGTGCAGCGAGCCCGTGACATTCGGTGGCGGCATCACGATCGTGAACGGCTGAGCGCTGGGCCGTTCGGGACGAAAGGCGCCCGTCGCCTCCCACTGCGCATACCAGCGCGCCTCGATTTCGGCGGGGTCGAAGGTTTTGGGAAGCTCGGTCATAGGCGATCGCCCTTAACCGCAGGGCGTCGGCCAAGTCGAGGGCGTCAGCGCTCGGTGATGCGCCTGATCTCCTGCGCGACCAGCCGGTCGACGACCTCGGGCAGGCGTGCGTCGAGCCATTCGGCGAGCATTGGTTTCAACATCTCGCGTACCAGCCCCTCGAGCGTGTCGGTGCCCGTGATCTCGGGCTTCACGACCAGCGCGGACAGTGCGGCCAGCGACGACCGGCTCGCCTCGATCGTGCCTGGCGAGACGAGCGCGGGCTTGGCTTCCTGCGTCACTGCCGCCGGGGCGGACGCGTGGACGGCTGGTGCGGGCTTTGGCATCGGTTCGGCCTCGGGCTGGGCAGGTTGAACGGGGTCGGGTTCGACCGCCACCGGGTCGGTCAGTTCGAGCACGTCGGGTTCATCACCATCCTCGCGGGCGCGCGCTGATGCCGGCGACGGTGTCAGCGGCGTCAGACCGACCGACCGCTTCGCGCGCGGTGCCGACAGCGTCGCCTCGCTGTCCTCGGCGATGATCCTTTTGATCGATGAGAGAATTTCCTCCATCGAAGGTTCGTGTCCGGCATCCGCCACGTGTCGTCCCCAATCCTGGTCGAGGCGCAGCTGAGCCATGCTCAGCGCACCGGAGGCCCTATCAATGCCGATGTTTGCGCGGGCGTGTCAACGGTGCGCGTCGCGACGGGTGCCGGTCGCGGGTCACTGTCAAAGTCATTGATGCGGTTGCGGACCCGGCGATAATTGACTTGCGGGTCGTATAACGGTCCGCCGTCGAGGCCGAGATCGTTGACGCCCGCCTTGCCCATCGCCGCGAGCAGCGCGAAGCCCGCGACATAGGCATTGCGGCGTGCGGAGACCAGATTGACCTGCGCATTGGTCAGTTCCTGCTCGGCGTTCAGAATATCGAGGATCGAGCGGTTGCCGACACTGTTCTCGGCGCGCACCCCCTCCAGCGACAATTCGCTGGCGGCGACCGCCGTTTCCGAACTCTTGATGATATCGTTGGACGCCTGCCAGCTGGCATAGGCTGCTCGGGTCTGTGCGATGATGCTGCGCTCAGTCGCTGTCACCGTCTCGATCGCCTGCGATTCGAGCGCCTGGGCCTGGCGGACCTCGGCTGCGGGCAGGCCGCCCTGGAACAGCGGCAGGCTGGCCTGCAGTCCCACCGTCGTCGTCCGCGACGTCTGCGTCGTAGTGCCTCCCGTACCGAAGGAAGGCAGCGAACCGAGATAGTCGGTGTAGCCCTCGCTGCCGATCGCCGACAGTTTCGGCAAACGCGCCGCCCGGGCGGCACCGGTATCGTAGCGCGCGGCGGTCCGGCGCAGCTTTGCCGCCGCTAGCCCCGGATTATTGTCGATGGCGATCGCCGTCGCCATGTCGGCCGAACTGGGCAGATTGGGCAGCGGCGGCGGCGCATCGAGCGTGCCGGGCGCGTTGCCGACCAGCCGGATGTAGCTTTCCTTGCTCGCGATCAGGTCGGCATTGGCGCTTTCGAGCTGTCCCTGCGCCACCGCCAGCCGCGATTCGGATTGGGCAACATCGGTGCGCGTGAGGTCGCCGACCTGGAACCGGTCGCGCGTCGCGTCCAGGTTCACGCGCAGCACATTGACCTGCACCTGGTTCAGCGAAACGATCGCCGAATCCCGGATGACGTCCATGTACGCGCCGACAACCTGCGAAAACAGAGACGATTCGGTATCGCGCAGCCCCGCCTGCCCGGCCTGCACGCGGCTATCGGCAGCGCGCACGGCATTCCGCACCGCCCCGCCCTGATAGATCGGCACGTTGAGATTGAGACCCGCATTGAATCCTCGGGATGGCGACAGGAAATTGTTCGATCCCTGTTCCAGATATTCGCTGTAGGACGCGGTCGTGTTCACGCTCGGCAAACCGCGTGCCCGGGCGATAGGCACGGTTTCGTCGGTTGCCCGCTGACCAGCCCGCGCGCCGGTCAGCGTCGGGTTGGTGTGATACGCCTTGACCAACGCCTCGCGCAGCGTTTCGGCCGAAACCGGTACCGCCAAAGCGACCACCGCAATCGCGGATACTGAAATAAATCGTTGAAAGTTCATCAGAATACGAAACTCTTGGGGCGCGCGAAACCGGGCAGTACCACAACCTCAGCATCGGCAAAATCGACGAGGCCGAAGCCGGTCCCGCCGCGCCTGCCAAGCGCCAGCCGCGTCACGCCGCGATCGACAATGCCGGCCGTCAGGCGGCCGTCGGGCTTCAATTGGGCCACAAGCACGTCCGGAACATGGTCGACCGCGCCATCGATCACGATGGCATCATAGGGCGCATGAGTGGCGGCTCCTTCGGCCAACGGTCCCGTTACGATGGTCGCGGCCGGACAATTGCTTCTCGCCAGATCGGCAAGCCTGGAATCTGATTCGACACCAATGACTTCCCCGGCGATGCTCTCGGCGAGTGCGAGGATATAGCCGCTTGCCGCGCCGATCACGAGCACCCGATCGCCCAGACCGATCGCGGCGGCATTCAGCAGCAACGCCGTCACCATCGGCGGATTGAGCGCGCGCCCGCCGCCCAGCGGCACGGGACGGTCTATATACGCCGCGGCACGCGTCTCCCCCGGCACGAACGCTTCCCGCGGCACACGCGCAACCGCGTCGAGCAGTCTCACGTCGGTCACGCCATTGGGACGCAGCTGGCTGTCGACCATCGCACGGCGCTGGCGCGCGGTATCCGTGTCCGTCGGGAGCGAGGTTTTGGTGGCGATCATTCTTCTCTCGTCGCACAACTGTGTTAGTGTTGCAATACAGCAGGTGAAAGGCGCTTGTATAGCGGCGGCGCAACCAGGCCAAGGGGGGACTGGCCAAAGAACCGGCCAGCGGATCCTCGTTCTGCCGGGACGGATTTTCCTGTCGCGCGTGACCCATGGCGCGGCCATCCAAATTTGGGGCTTGGCAGAAAGCCAGAAATCGCTAAGCGCCCAAGCTTCGCAGCCTTCGGTGGCACGGACGCATAGCTCAGTTGGTAGAGCAGCTGACTCTTAATCAGCGGGTCCTTGGTTCGAGCCCAAGTGCGTCCACCAAAGTCTCCGACCAGGCCCACCTGCCCCGGCATGTATCGCACTGGCTGGGCCCGAACGACGGTCACATCAAATCGCCCGCCAGCAGCGTATCGAACTCGGTGCCCGTCATCGACGCGCCACTAGGCGGTCATGCCGCCTCGCCCGCGCTTTCCTTCTTGCTGTAAACCCGCACGGGTTCTTTGGTGCCGCCGACGACGTCCTTGTCGATCATCACTTCGTCGACGCCGTCCATGCTGGGCAGGTCGAACATCGTGTCGAGGAGGATGCTTTCCAGGATCGACCGCAGCCCGCGCGCGCCCGTCCGCCGTTCGATCCCGCGCTTGGCGATCGCCACCAGCGCCTCGTCGGTGAAGCCCAACTCGACGTCTTCCATGTCGAACAGTTTTTTATACTGCTTGACCAGCGCGTTCTTCGGTTCGGTCAGGATCTTGACCAAGGCATCGGTGTCGAGGTCCTCCAGCGTTGCAATCACCGGCAGGCGACCGACGAATTCGGGGATGAGCCCGAACTTCAGCAGATCCTCGGGTTCGCATTTTTGCAGGACTTCACCCGTGCGGCGCTCGTCGGGCCCGACGACATGCGCGCCGAAACCGATCGACTTGCCCTGCAGGCGATCGCCGATGATCTTTTCCAGGCCCGAAAACGCCCCGCCGCAGATGAACAGGATATTCGTGGTGTCGACCTGCAGGAATTCCTGCTGCGGATGCTTGCGACCACCCTGGGGCGGCACACTGGCAACCGTGCCCTCCATCATTTTCAGCAGTGCCTGCTGCACGCCCTCGCCGCTGACGTCGCGCGTGATCGAGGGATTCTCCGCCTTGCGGCTGATCTTGTCGATTTCGTCGATGTAGACGATGCCGCGTTGCGCCCGCTCGACGTTGTAATCGGACGCCTGCAGCAGTTTCAGGATGATGTTCTCGACATCCTCACCGACATAGCCCGCTTCGGTCA
The DNA here is from genome assembly GCA_038225385.1 of Sphingomonadales bacterium. Lineage (GTDB taxonomy): Bacteria > Pseudomonadota > Alphaproteobacteria > Sphingomonadales > Sphingomonadaceae > Sphingomonas_O. The sequence continues at coordinate 15,637 of JBBRRC010000023.1, forward strand.
GTGTCGTCGCGTCGGCCATCGTGAACGGCACGTCGAGGATTCGCGCCAGCGTCTGGGCAAGCAACGTCTTGCCGCACCCGGTCGGCCCCACCAGCAGGATGTTCGACTTGGCGAGCTCGACATCGGCACCCTTGGCACCGTGGTTCAGTCGCTTGTAGTGGTTGTGGACCGCTACCGAGAGAACGCGTTTCGCCTTTTTCTGCCCGATGACATAATCGTCGAGCACGTCGCAGATTTCCTGCGGCGTCGGTACGCCGCCGTCCTTCTTGTTGACGAGCGCCGATTTCGTTTCCTCGCGAATGATGTCGTTGCACAGGTCGACGCATTCGTCGCAGATGAACACCGTCGGCCCAGCGATGAGCTTTCTCACCTCATGCTGCGACTTCCCGCAGAAAGAGCAATAAAGCGTGCTCTTCGAGTCGCTGCCGCTGAGTTTCGTCATCTCATCTCATCCTTGGTCAGCCCTCGCGGAGGCCGACGATCGTCATGTTACCGTCAAGAATCTATCGGGCAATGCTGAATATGGCGTGAGCGTCACTGCGCCGGGTGCAATCAGGCATCCTCTGCGGGCAGCGGACGCTTGTCCATGACCTCGTCGACCAGGCCAAACGCCTTGGCTTCGTCGGCTTCGAGGAAATTATCGCGATCCATTGCCCGCTCGATCTCCTCGATCGTCTTGCCGGTGTAGCGGGCATAAAGCGTGTTGAGCCGATGCCGCATCCGCAGGATTTCTTTCGCCTGAATCTCGATGTCGGACGCCATGCCCTGCGCACCACCCGATGGCTGGTGGATCATGATCCGGCTGTTGGTCAGCGCCACCCGCTTCCCCGGCTGACCCGCCGCCAGCAGGAACGACCCCATCGACGCACACTGACCGATACAAACGGTCGAAACTTCCGGCCGGATATAGTTCATCGTATCATGGATCGCGAGGCCGGCCGTTACGACCCCGCCTGGCGAGTTGATATACATGTAAATGTCCTTCTTCGGATTTTCCGATTCGAGGAACAGCAGCTGTGCGGTGATCACGGAGGCCATGTGATCCTCGACACCGCCCGTCACGAAGATGATGCGCTCACGCAACAGCCGTGAGTAGATGTCGAAGCTGCGTTCGCCGCGTGTCGACTGCTCGATGACGATGGGGACGAGGCCGCCGATGATATCGGCGTGGTCGGGGGTGCTCATAAAGGGGGTTCTTCCTTGATCCTTTGCCTCGACCTATTTCGGCGGTCGATTGCACCTGTTCAAGTGGGGATTAAACGAACGGCTTTCCACCGGGTGCCGGATATTGAAGATACGACAGCCGGCGCACCTCGCGCCGCCCGCGAACGACGGTGTCGAGGATAAGCCCTGCGAAGAAATTCAGGAAGGCCAGGATCATGAGGCCCGTCGCCAGGATCGCGGTCGGAAAGCGCGGCACCTGCCCCGTCTCGAGATACGTCAGCACCAGCGGCACCGCGAGCAGGATGGCCATCATCGCAAACACTGCCCCCGAGAACCCGAAGAAGGCCAGCGGCCGCTCAAACCGCGCAAGCATCGCAATCGTCCGCAGGATTCGCCAGCCATCGGAATAGGTGGACAGCTTCGACACCGACCCTTCGGGCCTCGCCGCATAGGCGGTGACGATCTCGGCCGTCGGCATTTTCAGTTCGAGCGCGTGAACACTGATTTCGGTCTCGATCTCAAAGCCTGCCGACAGCACCGGAAAGCTTTTGACGAAACGGCGCGAGAACACCCGGTAACCCGACAGGATATCGGTAAAGCTGCGCCCGAATACCTGGGCGAGCATCGTCGTCAGCATCGCATTGCCGAGGCGATGCCCGCGCCTGTAGGCCGCGTCGACCTCCGACCGCCGGGCCCCGACGACCATGTCGAGCTGCTCGTCGATCAGCCGCGCGACGAGTTCGGGAGCCGCTGCTGCATCATAGGTCGCGTCGCCATCGGCCATGACATAGACGTCGGCATCGATGTCGGCGAACATCCGCCGCACGACATTGCCCTTGCCTTGCATCCGCTCGGTCCGGACCACGGCGCCGGCCTCTGCGGCGACCTCGCGTGTCCGGTCGGAGGAATTGTTGTCGTAAACATAGATGGTTGCGTGCGGCAACGCCGCCCGAAAAGCCGCTATCGTCTGCACGATGGCGGCTTCTTCATTATAGCAAGGCAGCAGGACGGCGACGTTCATGGCCGGTGTCATAACGCTGCCCCGTTAAAATCCGGCAACCCCGTCACTGGCGTTATCCCGGCAATGACGGTCACCGCGCTAAACGTCGGCTTTCTTCTTCTTGGGCGCAGGCTTTTTCTTCGGTTTATCGACAGCGATTTCCTCGACGCCGCCATGATCGGTCGTCGCCTCGGCGCCCGATTCTTCGGTTACCAGCGTCCCCTCGACGACAGCTACGTCGACATCGACGGGCTTGCCTTTTTTGGCTTTGGCGGCAGGCTTTGCTACTGTTTCTTCGGTCGTTTCGCCTTGGCCAGCGGCAGCTTTGACGGTCTTGGATGCTGCCTTCTTCGCCTTTGGTTTTGCCTCGTCATGGGCATGATCGTGCCCGCAATCCGGGCCGTGGACATGTCCGTCCTCTGCCTCGATCTCGGCCTCCAGTTCGGCCCGGGTTGCGACGCGATCGGTGATTTCGGCCTTTGAGAACAGATAGTCGACGACCTTGTCCTCATACAGCGGGGCACGCAGCTGCGCCGCTGCCATCGGCTCGTTCTGCAAATACTGGACGAACCGCTCGCGGTCCTTAGCATCGTACTGCTGCGCTGCCTGGTTCACCAGCATGTTCATTTCCTGCTGGCTGATCTCGATACCCGCTGCCTGTCCGATTTCCGACAACAGCAGGCCAAGCCGCACGCGGCGTTCGGCGATCTTGCGATAATCCTCGCGATCGGTCTCCATTTCGGCGCGCGCGGCGGCCGGATCCGCCTCGTGACCCGCCTCGTGCTCGAGCTGTCGCCAGATCTGGTCGAATTCGGCATCCACCATCGACGGGGGCACCGCGAAATCATGCGTGTCGGCAAGCTGATCAAGCAGCTTTCGCTTCATGTGCGTCCGCGTGAGGCCGTTCAACTCCTGCTCGACCTGCCCCTTGAGCAGCCCGCGCAGCTGATCGATCCCCTCGAGACCCAGCGTCTTTGCAAAATCGTCGTCGGCCACTGCGGCTTTGGCGACTTTCAATCCCTTGATGACCAGCTCGAATGTCGCTGGCTTACCCTTGAGATAAGCGACGTTGTAGTCCTCGGGGAACGTCACCTCGATCGTCTTTTCGTCGCCTGCCTTTACGCCAACCAGCTGGTCCTCGAAGCCAGGGATCAACCGGCCCGTGCCGATCTCAACCGACATGTCCTCGCCCTTGCCGCCGTCGAACGGCTCCCCGGCGACCTTGCCGAGGTAATCCATGACAACGAGGTCGCCAGTCACCGCCTTGTGCCCCTTGGGCGCATCATCGAAGCTCTTCTGTTGCGCGACGAGTTGGGCAAGCTGTTCGTTCACCGCCGAATCGTCGGGCTCGACAGTCAGTCGTTCAAGCTTCAGCCCCTCGATCTGCGGGGTCGGGACGTCGGGAAGTATTTCCAGCGCAACCGTGACCTTCGCGTCCTTGCCGGGTGCATAGTCTTCGCCCAGTTCGACCGAAGGCTGCATTGCCGGGCGCAGCTTGTGGTCGCTGACCAGCTTGGACACGCCGTCCTGAATAGCGGTGTTCAGCGCCTCCTGCTGCAGCGCCGGACCGTGCATCTTGCGGACCAGGTTCGCCGGCACCTTGCCTGGCCGGAAACCCGGCATCTTCATCTGCGGCGCGACCTTCCTCACCTCGGCATCGACCAGCGCATCGATGTCATTGGCGGTAATGGTCAGCATGAAGGCGCGTTTCAGGCCTTCGTTCAGCGTCTCGGCAATCTGCATGGTCACACTATCATCCGGATGGGGTTGGCGCACGTTACGAACAGAGCGACGACTGGTGCGGGCGAAGGGACTCGAACCCCCACATCTCACGATACCAGAACCTAAATCTGGCGCGTCTACCAGTTTCGCCACGCCCGCAATTAAGCGCCGACAAGGGGCGTGCCTATATGCACCGCGCCCAATAAGAGCAAGGGAGCGAAACGGGGATCAGCGCGTTGACGGAGGACAAGGAGATCCCCTCATGGCCACCATTCCTTCCCCGACCCCCGATTACGGGCCCACGGAGTCGCCCCAACCGACCGCTCCACCTTCGGAACTGCCCCCGATGCCCGATGATATCGACGCGCCCGCGCCGATGAACGAACCGGGACCGGACTCGGCGACCCGGCTATAACGGCTTACGATCCGGCGACGCGGGCGCTTGCGATGACCGCATGGTAATGCGCCAGATCGCGGTCGAAATAATGGAGTGCCGGTGCCTCGAAGGTTATGAGGTAAAGCTTGCCGCCGATGATCGCGCCCGTGCCCTCGCCGTTGCGCTTCACTTCCTCGTCCTGCTGCGTAAAGCTGTAGGTGAAATGGACGCCCGGATGTCCGGCAAAACTCACGGGCTCGACGGTGCCGATGGTAAACAGCGACGTTCCGGCAGCGACCCGGTAGCTGCCCTCGAACATCGCGACGATATCGGTCGGCAGCATCGACGCCGCGAATTTGGGCAAGGGCCGGTTCTTCTTGTCGATTTCCCGAAACAGGGTGCGGCCGTCCTCGATCCCCGCATAGAAACTCAGATCGTTGAGCGACAGCCCGTCGAACGTCCAGCTTTCGGCGTTGCGTCCGATCTTTGACCACAGCCTGTTCCAGTCGCTGTCGGGGGTGACCGACAAACCCAGCTTGCCGACGGCTTCCGCTGTCCCGGCCGGCATCAGCTTGTATCCGGCCCACGCCGGGACCGGGCTGGCGAGCAACATCAGCGCGATCGCCATTCCTGCCGTCCTCATGACGCAACCCCTGCCATCATCGCGATCATCGAACGGTCTTTCGCCTCAGGCCGCTTTTCGAGATAGGTTTTCAGCGCAAGCTGCCCGCCCGCCCGGTCGCCCGCGCGCAACAGCGCCAGGCCAAGACCGCGCCACACCTCGACCGGCGCGCCACCCTTGGCGATCCCGTCACGATAGAAGCGCGCAGCTTTCACGAAATCATCGGCCCGCCCGCGCGACCGATAGAGTTCGCCGCGCGCATAGAGCAGGTCGCCGGTCCATTGCCCCGCCGCCAGCTGACCGAGCAGCAAATCGGTCGCGCCGAAATCGTTGAGCTTGATCTGGTCGTCGATGAAATCGGCCCACCACGGCGCCAGCGCGGCGCGATACTGATCGGCATTCAACGCAGTAGCCGCCGGCGTTGCCAGCGCATCGGCAGCGCGGTCGAGCGTGGCCTGTCGCTCGATGCTTGTCGGGTGGGTGGCAAACATGCCCCCTTCACGACGCTTGTGCTTGCGCTCGACTGCGGTCGCCTCGTCCTCTGCCCGGATCTGCGCCCAGATCCGCGAGGCAGCGTGCGGATCGTAACCGGCGTGAACCAGCAGCGGCAGCGACCCGGCGTCGGCCTCGCGCTCCATCTCGCGCGAGTTGGCAAAGATCGAGCCGATCATGCCCGCCTGCATCGCCACCATCGCGCCCGCGGCATAGCCCCCGAACGGGATCATCGACAGCCAGGCGATCGCATTCGTCTTGTTCTTGGCGTCGCGAAATCCCTTGATGCTGTGACGGTCCTTGTAGTGGGTAAACTCATGACCCAGTACCGCCGCCAGCTGGGCCTCGTCGCGACAGCGCAGGAACAGCCCGGTCCATACCTGCATCATGCCATTGGGGGCCATGCTGGCGTTGAAATAGGGTGTCCGCACGAGATAGATGCGTACCCCCGCGCATCCGGCATCGCCGACGGTGCGACAGAAGACCTGGCGGACATAGGCGTTGAGCGCAGGGTCGCGGACGACGAAGTTCGACGTCTTGAACTGGCGCTCATATTCGTCGACCTGCATCCACAGGCCGCGTTCGTCGGAATCCTGCGGCTGATAACCGGGCGTGACGGTGGTGCCGGGCGAGACAGCCGCCGTCAGCACTGGGGCCAGCGCCAGCGCGAGCAGGGCCCTCACTTCGCCGCCACCTTCACCGCCCCGTCCTGTGGACCTTCTCCCGGGCGGGACGGCATCGTCGCCATGATGGCGTCAACCATGCCTTGTGCTCCGTCCCTTTCGCGAACATCTCCCTTCGAACCGCGCAGGATGTCGAACCAGACGATGTTGCCCGACGACAACTCGACGAGCGAGGCATAGGACACATGCTGTCCGCCCCCGACAATCGCACAAAATCCGACGATGCAGCCGAGCGCCCCCGCGATCTGCATTGCCTTGCGGCTCGCACTGGCAAAATTGTCACGGGTGTAGAGGAACAAGGCATAGTTTCCGCCCGACAGGTCGGCGATCCGCTGTGTCCCCGGCCCCATCGTCCAGTCGAACCGCCCCTTTTTCGTCGGCAGTTTCGCCCCGTAATATTTATGCTCGATGATCGCATTGGCGACGGCACGGTGCAGCGCCTCATAATCCGCGACGAGTTGCGCATTGTCGCCCTGCTCCCCCAGGGGCTTCACCGCAATCCGCCGTTTCTCCTGATTGGCGACCAGCGCCGCCGCCAGATTGTCGCGCGCCGCGTTGGTCCAGTCGGCATTGGGCGTTGGCAGGCCCCCGGCCGCCAGTGCGCCCACCTCGACATCGGGCCTCATCAGGACAATCGTCAGCGGCTTGTCGGCGGGCAAGGCATAGCCGGACGCGGCCATCGACTTCGTCCCGGCATGGCCGGTTGTTCCTGCCAGCGCGAGTGCCAGCGTTCCCGCGACTACCAATCGCTGCTTCATCCCGCCCCCTGACGCTGCCGCGATTCGATACGGCGACGTCTGAGTCTAGGCCGCGATCAACGCCTTCTTCAATAACTCATTGACGACCTTGGGGTTGGCCTTGCCCGCCATCGCCTTCATCACCTGGCCAACGAAGAAGCCGAACAGGGCCTCTTTGCCCTCGCGGTACTGAGTGACCTTATCGGCATTCGCTGCCAGCACCGCCGCGATGGCAGCATCGATCGCGCCCGTATCGCTGGTCTGTCTCAGGCCGCGCGCCTCGACGATCGCGCCGGCACCCTCACCCGTTTCGAGCATCGCCTCGAACACCTGCTTGGCGAGACTTCCCGACAGAGTACCGTCAGCAACCAGCGTCAGCAGTTCGGCCGCGCCCGCTGGCGATACCGGGCTATCGGCGATGTCCCGGCCCATCCGGTTCAGCGCGCCAAACAGCTCGGACGTCAGCCAGTTCGCGCCCGCCTTCGCATCGACACCCTCGGCGAGCAGCGCCTCGAACCAGCGCGCCGTCTCAACGTCCGACGTGATGACGTCGGCATTGTAGGGCGTCATGCCAAGCACATCGACGTAGCGCGCCCGCTTGGCGTCGGGCAATTCGGGCAAGGAAGCCTTGCATTCCGCCACAAACGCTTCGGTCAGCACCAGCGGCAACAGGTCGGGATCGGGGAAATAGCGATAGTCGTGCGCGTCTTCCTTCGACCGCATCGACCGCGTGATCCCCTTGTCCGGGTCGAACAGCCGCGTTTCCTGGACGATCGTACCGCCGCCTTCGATCACGTCCACCTGCCGCCTGGCCTCATGCTCGACGACCGCCTGGATGAAGCGCACCGAGTTGACGTTCTTGGTCTCGGTCCGCGTCCCGAACGGATCGCCTGGCTTGCGCACGCTGACGTTCACGTCGGCGCGCATCGATCCCTGCTCCATGTTGCCATCACACGATCCGACATAGCGCAGGATCGCGCGCAGCTTCCTGACATAGGCTCCGGCCTCGGCGGGCGAGCGCATGTCTGGTTTGGACACAATTTCCATCAGCGCGACGCCGCACCGGTTGAGGTCCACATAGGACATCGTCGGATGCTGGTCGTGCATCAGCTTGCCCGCGTCCTGTTCGATGTGAATGCGCTCGACGCCGATGACCTTCTCGCCCTCATCGGTTTCCACAGAGAGCGAACCTTCGCCCACAATCGGATGATAAAGCTGCGAAATCTGATACCCCTGGGGCAGGTCGGCATAGAAATAATTCTTGCGGTCGAATCGGCTCCAGCGGTTGATCTCGGCATCGATGGCGAGGCCCGTCCGCACCGCCTGCTTCACACACTCACCGTTCGGCACGGGCAGCATCCCCGGCATCGCCGCATCGACCAAGCTGACGTTGGCATTGGGCTCCGATCCAAAGGCCGTGGAAGCGCCGGAAAACAGCTTGGCATTAGACGTGATCTGGGCATGGACCTCTAGCCCGACAACGACCTCCCAGTCGCCGGTTGCGCCCTTGATGCGGTAGCTGCTCACCACCATTCTCCCGGCCGGGCGACAAATCCGGCGCGTTCCTCGATCGCCAGACACGCATTCAGCACGCCCTGCTCGTCGAGCGCCTTGCCGATCACTTGAAGCCCGAGTGGCAGCCCCTGCGCGTCCAGCCCGCCCGGCACCGACATGGCGGGCAGTCCCGCCAGCGAAGAGGGCACGGTGAAGACATCGTTCAGGTACATCGCCAGTGGATCGTCGGACTTTTCGCCCAAGGCGAATGCGGCGCTTGGCGCGGTCGGCGCCAGGAGCAGGTCGCACTGCTCCCACGCCCGGTCGAAATCGCGCGCGATGAGGGAACGCACCTTCGATGCCTGTGTGAAATACGCGTCGTAAAACCCTGCTGAAAGAACATAGGTGCCGATCATGATCCGACGCTTGACCTCTGGCCCAAAGCCTGCGGCCCGGGTTGCGGCATACATGTCCTGCAGCCCGGCCCCCTCGGGCAGGTCGCGCAATCCGTAGCGCACGCCGTCATAACGGGCGAGGTTCGACGATGCTTCCGCAGGGGCGATGATGTAATACGCCGGCAGCGCGTACCTGGTATGCGGCAGCGAAACCTCGACGATTTCCGCGCCCGCATCTCTCAGCCAGGCGATGCCCCGCTCCCACAGCGCATCGATCTCGGGCGGCATGTTCTCGACCCGGTATTCCTTCGGAATGCCGACGCGCTTGCCCTTGAGATCGCTGGACAGTTTCTTTTCCCAATGCGGCACGGGGAGGTCCAGTGAGGTCGCATCCTTCGGGTCGAACCCGGCCATCGCCTCCAGCATGATCGCACAGTCGCGCACGTCGCGTGCCATCGCCCCCGCCTGATCGAGCGACGAGGCGAACGCCACCACGCCCCAGCGGGAACAGCGGCCATAGGTCGGTTTGATGCCAGAAATACCGGTGAAAGCGGCAGGCTGGCGGATCGACCCGCCGGTGTCGGTACCGGTTGCGCCGGGGCACAGTCGCGCCGAAATCGCCGCAGAACTTCCGCCCGACGACCCTCCGGGAGCGAGCGGCGCATTACCGCCATCCTTGCGCCGCCACGGTGAAATGACGGTACCGAACGCTGATGTCTCGTTCGACGACCCCATGGCGAACTGATCCATGTTGAGCTTGCCGAGCATCCCGGCACCGGCTGCCCAGAGCTTGCCCGACACCGTCGACTCGTACTGCGGCTTGAACCCCTCGAGGATGTGGCTCGCCGCGGTCGTCGGCACATCACGCGTGCAGAACAGGTCCTTCATGCCGATGGGCACGCCGGACATGGGTTTCAGGTCGCCCGAGGCACGCGCCGCATCCGCCGCATCTGCCGCCGCCAGCGCATGGTCCGGGGTTTCGACCAGGAAAGCATTCAACGCCTTCGCCACCGCGACCTTGTCGATGAACGCCGTCGTTACTTCCCGGGCCGAGAATCTCCCTTCGGCCACGCCATCACGAATCGCGGCAATCCCCAGATCGGTCAGCTCGGTCATTATTCAATCACCTTGGGCACACCAAAGAACCCGTGTTCCGGTGCGGGGGCGTTCGCCAGTACCGCATCGCGGATATTGCCGTCGGTCACGACATCCTCGCGCAGGCGGAGCGTGTTGGCGATGACCGCGGTCATCGGCTCGACACCCGCAACGTCCACCTCGCCCAGTTGCTCTATCCACCCCAGGATATTGTTGAGCTCAGGGACCATCGCCTCGACCTCGCTGTCGGTGACGGCGATTCGGGCGAGCGATGCGATCTTGCGGACGGTTGCGCTATCGACTGACATAGGGCGCGCGGCTAGCAGGCGTGCCTCAGTCCTTCAACCACCGGAGCCGCTTGTGGCACGCAAATTCCTGTTCGTGGTCGCCGCACTGACGGGACTCGTCATACTCGCCGGCATTATCTGGGCGACATTTTCCGACCGGCTGATGCGCGCGGCCTTCGTGCCTGGTGCCGCGTTTGTCGAGCAGCAGCCGCTGGCAACGGGCGCTTATCGGGATCCAAAACTGTGGTACGCCCGTCCCGACATTGCGGCCAACCCGGCGCTCTGGCTGCCTCCCGGATTTACCGCTCAGCCGACCGCCCACCCCGCCGCTGTCTTTTTTGTCCATCCGACCAGCTTTCTTGATCGCTCAGCGTGGAATGCTCCGCTGGACGAGGCCGCATCGGCAGACCTCGCCCGCACCTTCGTTCGCGGGCAGGCAAGTGCATTCAACGGCGTGGGGGACATCTGGGCGCCGAAATACCGGCAAGCGACGTTCGGTTCGTTCCTGACCACGAAGCCGGAGGCGACACGCGCGCTCGATGCTGCCTACCGCGACGTCGCGGCCGCCTTCGATACGTTTGTCGCGTCCATTCCTGCGGACCGCCCGATCATCCTCGCCGGTCACAGCCAGGGTGCGCTCCACCTGACCCGCCTTTTACGGGAAAAGATCGCGGGCCGGCCGATCGCGGCGCGCATCGTCGCTGCCTATGTGGTCGGCTGGCCAGTCTCGACCGACACCGACGTAAAGGCGATGGGCCTGCCCGCCTGCACCGAACGTGCGCAATCGGGCTGCATCCTCTCGTGGGAGAGTTTTGCCGAACCCGCTGATCCCAAACTGATCACCGCGGCGTTCGATGCGACGGTCGGTTTCGATGGACGCCCGCGACGGGGGACGCCGCTGCTCTGTACCAACCCGATCACCGGCGTGCCGGGCACTGTGGCTGGTGCCGCACAGAATCTCGGCACGCTCATTCCCGACGCCAACCTCAAGAATGCAACGCTTGTCATCGGCAAAGTCCCTGCCCGTTGCGGGCAGCGCGGCATTCTGCTGATCGGCCCGCCGCCCGAGGGGATCGTCAGCTATGTACTGCCCGGCAACAACTACCACGTGTTCGATTACAGCCTGTTCTGGGCCAATATCCGCGCCGATGCGGCCGGTCGGTTGGCGACGTTCGAGCGGCATTGACCATGTCGGGAAACGCGGAGTAAGGCGAAATCTCGCCCGACGGCCCCTTCGTCTAGCGGTTAGGACGCGGCCCTCTCACGGCTGAAACACGGGTTCGATTCCCGTAGGGGTCACCAAGCTGCTGTTGGTTTCAAGCAGCAGCCCGGCCTAAGACTGCGTGAATAGCGGACAGGATGGCCATGATGAAAATGCACCTGGGGCGGTGGTCGGTCTTTATTGTGTGTATCGGCCTCGTCGCGCTCGGACTGCAAATGGCGCCGAGCGGATTTTGGGGTCGCACACTTGCTGCGATACCTGTTTTCCTTGTGGTGCTGGGCATCTGGGATCTGTTGCAGTCCAGCCACGCCGTCCTGCGCAACTATCCCGTGATCGGCCATGTCCGCTGGCTGGTCGAGATGGTCCGGCCAGAGCTGCGCCAGTATCTGCTCGAGGATGAGGACGAGGCCACACCGTTCTCGCGAGCCCAGCGATCACTCGTTTACCGCCGCGCCAAGGGGGTGCCATCCGATCATCCGTTCGGGACGCTGATGGACGTCTACGCGCGCGACTATGAATTCATGCAGCACTCGACCCGCCCGATCGATCCGCCCGACCCCAAGTCGTTTCGTATCCTGATCGGAAATGATCAGTGCGAACAGCCGTATTCGGCAAGTATCTTCAACATCTCGGCAATGAGCTTTGGCTCGCTGTCGGCCAACGCGATCCGCGCGCTTAACAAGGGTGCGGCGATGGGCGGCTTCTACCACGACACCGGCGAAGGCAGCATCAGCCCGTATCATCGGGAGAACGGCGGCGATATCGTCTGGGAAGTGGCGAGCGGCTATTTTGGCTGCCGGGACGATGAAGGGCGCTTCGATCCAGGTCGTTTTGCCGCACAGGCAATTATGCCCCAGGTAAAGATGATCGAGATCAAGCTGAGTCAGGGCGCCAAGCCCGGCCATGGCGGGATCCTTCCGGCGAAGAAAGTGACTCGGGAGATCGCCGAAACGCGCGGCGTGCCTGTCGGCGAGGATTGCATCTCGCCCGCCCGCCATTCGGCGTTCTCGACACCGCTGGAAATGATGGCGTTCGTCCGGCAATTGCGGAGCCTGTCGGGCGGAAAGCCGGTAGGCTTCAAGCTTTGCATCGGCCATCCGTGGGAGTTCATGGCGATCGTCAAGGCGATGCTCGAGAGCGGTACGGTCGTCGATTTCATCGTTGTCGATGGCGGCGAAGGCGGCACTGGCGCCGCGCCCGTCGAATTCAGCGACCATGTCGGCGTACCGATGCGCGAGGGGCTGCTGCTCGTGCACAACGTGCTTTTAGGAGCAGGTTTGCGCGATCGCGTTCGGGTCGGCGTGGCCGGTCGGCTGGTCAGCGCCTTCGACATCGCCGTCGTCCTGGCGATCGGTGCGGACTGGGCGAACGCCGCCCGCGGTTACATGTTTGCGCTCGGATGCATCCAGTCGATGAACTGTCACACGAACCGCTGCCCGACGGGCGTGGCGACCCAGGACGTCGGGCGCCAGCGCGCCCTGGTCGTGCCGGACAAGGCCGAACGCGTCCGTCGGTTCCATGATCGCACGGTTGCGGCGCTGGCAGACATGCTCGCGGCGGCCGGGTTAAGCCACCCCGACGACCTCCGGCCGCATCATTTGTCCCACCGGCTGAACTCGTTCGAGACGCGCCAGTTCGATCAACTTCACCATTTCCTGGCGGAGGGAGAATTGCTCGATGGTGGATGCAAGCTACCCTATTACCGGGACAATTGGGCAAGGGCGCGCGCGACCAGCTTCGATGCCGCAACAGCTTAAACTGAACGAAAGCCGGACCGGGGCTTCGATAATCTAAAAACGATGATCAGGCTCGCCCCGGTCGGCGAATGGGAACGGAACGCCAAGCTGACGGTTGCCGCACCGTGATACCCGCTGTGACCGCCAGATCCGACAACGGCGGACAGCTCCTTCCCACGGCAAGGATAATGCTGACCTATCTCTGGCGTCATGGGCGCTTACCGGCGCTGCGGCATCCGGCGCTGTTCACCGAACTCGTCCAGCATCGCAAGCTCAATGACCGCGACGCACGCATGCCGCTGCTAGCCGATAAGATCCTCGCAAAAGAGTTTGCTGCAACGCGGTTGAGCGCCGATTGGATCATCCCCACGCTTTACCATGGAGACGTCCTGCCAGAGCGTCCGGCGTGGCCCGCCCCTTTCGTCGTCAAATCACGCCATGGCTGTAACCAGACGGCGTTCGTCCGTGACGAAAATGTGGATTGGGATGATTTGCGGCAGAGGGCAGCCGGCTGGACGCGCCGTGAATATGGCCGCTGGCTCGACGAATGGTTGTACCGCGACATACCACGCGGAATCATTGTCGAGCCGTTCATCGGCGGCGGTACGACATTACCGATCGACTGGAAGTTTTACGTGTTCGGGGGGCGTGTACGTTATGTCCAGATTCATCTCGATCGCGAGACGGATCACCGGTGGATCGTGATGGACCGCGACTGGAAGCGAGTATCGGCGCCATCCCGCGATGACGATCCTCGCCCGCCCGAAACGCTTGATCGGATGATCGCTGCAGCGGAAGAATTGGGCCGAGACATGGATTTCGTCCGTGTGGATCTCTACGAAGTTGCCGGCCGGCCGCTCTTTGGCGAATTGACCTTCTACCCCGGATCGGGGCTCGATCGGTTCGACCCTCATTCGCTCGATGTCGCGATGGGACGTGAGTGGCTGCGCGCTCGGTGCCTGCAGAGCGGTGCTGGTGGCAATGCGCCTGGTATTCACGCAGCCGCGCATCCGAGGCCAATCGCCGTATGACATAGGGTCATCGATGCGCCTGTCGCAGGCTAGCAATTCCATTTTATAGAACATAATAAGAACATCATGATTCGCTCGCTGCGCCCGAAACACATAGACCCTCGATGTCAGACTGCCCTTGAACACAGCGCCTCTGTCGAAAGACCTTTGACGTTCGGGGTGGAGGCGATGGACCGGCGTATCGGCGGCGGACTGGTCCGGCGGGCGCTTCATGAGGTTTTTGCCGCCTCGATCGAGGATGCGAGCGCTGGCGCTGCTTTCGGCGTTGCAGTGGCCTTGCGCGGATGCCCGGCTGGTCAACCGATCATCTGGGTCCGTGAGCGGCGATGCGGCAGCCATAGCGGGTATTTGCACGCCAACGGGCTTGCCGAGCTAGGCCTTGATCCTGGTGATCTTGTTCTGGTCGATGCCCCGGACACGCGCGCGGTACTTCGCGCCGGGGCCGACATCGTCAAATGCGGGCAAGTCGGTTCTGTCGTAATTGAACCTTGGGGAAAGGCGCCGTTACTCGACCTGACAGCGTCGCGGCGGCTGTCGATGGCAGCGGCAACTTCGGGCGTGCTGACATTGGTGCTGCGGGTCGATGCGGAGCCGATGCCTAGCGCGGCACAAACCCGGTGGCGGATAGCCGCTGCGCCCTCGTCGCCACTTGCCACCAACGCGCCCGGTCATCCTGCCTTCGACATCGCTTTGTTGCGCCACCGCGGCGGGATCGCCGGGTTCGAAACCCGTCTGGAGTGGAACCGTGATACAAGAAGTTTCGCGCTGCTATCTGGGGGTGTTCCTGCCGTTTCTGTCCTCGGAACGGATCGAGCGTCTCCGTTCGGCCACCGGCAAGCCGCCTGATGGCCCGGCTGATCGGCCGTTTGTACTGGTCGAAAAAATACGCGGGAGCGTGCATCTCGCCGCCGTTGATAAAGTGGCGCTCAGGCTTGGCCTTATTCCCGGATTGGGGCTTGCCGATGCACGGGCGCGGGTGCCCGAACTGGTTGTTTATGATGCCGACACCCGTGCCGATGCAGCACTGCTCGATTGGCTTGCAGCGGCGTGCGACCGTTATACGCCGATGGTCGCTGTCGATCCGCCTCAGGGCCTGATCCTCGACGTTACCGGGTGTATCCACCCCTACGCAGAGGCAGAGCGCGGGCTGGCGTGCGATCTGGTGCAGCGGTTTGCCCGTCTCGGTCTGACGGCAAGGGTATCGATAGCGACAACCCCCGACGCGGCGACGGCGCTGGCACAATATGGCGGCGATGATGTGCGCATGCTTCCGGTCGGAGCAATTCGCATCGAACCCGATACCCACATTGCGCTCGCGCGGGCAGGGTTGATGACGGTTGGGGATGTCGCAAAACTGCCGTCCGCACCGCTTGCGGCCCGCTTTGGTGAAGCCCTGCCCAATTTGCTTGCGCGCCTTCTGGGTGAGGCAGATGTCCGCATCACACCGCGACGTCGGCTTGCGGAAATCGAAAGCGAAGCCCGCTTCGCCGAACCTGTGGCACGAACCGAAGACGTGCTCGCCACAATCTCGCACCTCATCGAAGAAGCTGCTGTCACCCTGTCAGAGCGCGGTGTCGGAGGACGGCAGTTTTCGGTCGCGCTGTTCCGCAGCGACGGCCATGTCGCGCGGCTGTCGGTCGAAACCGGACAACCGACGCGTGAGGCTAAAGTTCTGGGGCGGCTGTTCGGCGAACGCATCGATGCGCTCACCGATCCGCTCGACCCGGGCTTCGGCTACGACATGATCCGATTGGCGGTGCATGTCGTGGAGCCGCTCGTGCCCGAACAGCTGCGGCTCGATGGCGATCGCGCAGCCAACCACGAATTAGCAGAATTGATCGATCGGCTGGGCACTCGACTGGGCCGCAATCGTGTTCGTCGCTTTATCCCGGTCGATAGTCATATTCCCGAACAGACCGCACTCGAATTTCCCGCCATTGAAACCCGCAAGCCAGGCGCATGGCCCAAATTGGAGGCCGATGAGCCGCCTCTGCGCCCCATCCATCTCTTCGATCCGCCGCACCGGATCGAGGTGATTGCCGAAGTGCCGGATGGCCCGCCACGCCGTTTCAAATGGCGGCGAACAATGCACGAAGTTGCGCGGCATGAGGGGCCTGAACGGATCGCGTCCGAATGGTGGACCCGCCGGAACAATTCCGGTCTGACCCGCGATTATTACCGCGTCGAGGATGTGCGCGGGCGGCGTTACTGGCTGTTCAGGCACGGGTTGTACGGCGACGAAAAGGCCCATCCCGACTGGTATCTGCATGGGCTGTTTGCTTGAGCCCGAACCCCGTCAAATTCGCCGAGCTGGCCGCTGCCACCAATTTTTCATTCCTGCACGGCGCGTCGCACCCGGCAGATATGGTCGCGACGGCGCTGGAACTCGGCCATAACGGGATCGGCATTGCCGACCGCAATACGGTGTCGGGCGTCGTCCGCGCGCATGTTGCACTGCGCGCCGCCCTCGCTGCGTCGAGATCGCCGCTGGATTTCAAACTGATCGTGGGTAGCCGGCTCGTCTTTGCCGATAATACGCCGGACATCATCGCCTACCCAACCACCAGGGGAGGATGGGGGCGGCTTACGCGGCTGCTGACCACCGGCAATCTGCGTGCGGAGAAGGGTGCCTGCCATCTGTATTTCGACGATCTTGCCGCGGTGGTGGACGGCATGGCGTTGATTGTCATGGGGGAGAACACCGCCGTTCTCGAACGTTTGAATACGCTGAATCCGGGTCGAACCTGGCTTGGCGCGACAATGCATCGTGGGGGGCGCGACCGGCGGCGGCTGGTGCGGTTACAAGCCATTTCGACCGCAACCGGTGTTCCGCTGGTCGCGGTCAATGCGCCGCTCTATGCGACTTCCAAGGACCGCGTGTTGCAGGATGTGATGACGTGCATCCGGGAAAAGACGACGATTGCGTCGGCCGGACGTCGCCTTGCCGCCAACGCCGAACGTCATTTGAAACCCGTGTCCGAAATGGCGCGGCTGTTTGCCGATGTGCCGCAGGCGATTGCGGCGACGCAGGATTTACTGGCATGTATCGACTTTACCCTCGACGACCTGCGCTACGAATATCCTCATGAGCCGGTACCTCCCGGCTGGTCGCCGATGGGCTGGCTCGTCCGCCTGACGATGCGCAATGCGAGAGAGCGCCATCAACGCCAGCGTCTGCCCGAAAAACTGCGCGCTATGCTGCGTGACGAATTCGAACTGATCCGGCAGCAGAATTACGCCTATTATTTCCTGACGGTCCACGACCTCGTCGCCTTTGCGCGCGATCAGAACCCGCCGATCCTGTGTCAGGGGCGCGGCTCGGCGGCGAACTCGGTCGTCTGCTTCATGCTCGGAATAACCTCGGTCGATCCGGTCGCTCACAATTTGCTGTTCTCGCGCTTCGTATCCGCTGACCGCAACGAACCGCCCGACATCGACGTCGATTTCGAGCACGAACGGCGCGAGGAAGTGATGCAGTATGTCTATCGTCGCTATGGCCGCCACCGCGCGGGTATCGCCGCGACCATCGCGCATTACCGCCCGCGCAGTGCTGTCCGCGAAGTCGGTAAAGTGCTGGGGCTGAGCGAGGATATCACCAACCGAATGAGCTCGACCGTGTGGGGCAGCCATGCGACGACGATGGACGAGAAACGGATCAGCGAAACCGGCTTCGACCTCGACAACCCCGACATCGCTCGGCTCAACATGCTGGTCGGCAAGCTGCTCGGTTTTCCCCGCCACCTGGGCCAGCATGTCGGCGGCTTCGTGCTGACGCAGGACCGGCTCGACGAAACCGTGCCGATCCATAATGCCGCGATGCCCGACCGGACCTTCATCGAATGGGACAAGGACGATATCGACGCGCTCGGCCTGATGAAGGTCGATGTGCTCGCGCTCGGCATGCTGACCTGCATTCGCAAGGCGTTCGATCTTATGCGCCAGCACGACCTGGGCGATCACACGCTGGAAGTCGATCTCGATGCCAGTGACCCGGCCGTCTACGACATGCTGTGCAAGGGCGACAGCATCGGGGTTTTCCAGGTCGAAAGCCGCGCGCAGATCAATATGCTGCCGCGGTTGAAACCGCGCAAGCTCTATGATCTGACCGTGCAGGTCGCCATCGTTCGGCCGGGGCCCATTCAGGGAGACATGGTCCACCCGTATCTGCGCCGCCGGTCGGGGATCGAAAAGGCCGAATTCCCGTCGCCAAAGCCGCCGCATGACCCGAACGAACTGCGGACGCTGCTCGGTGAAACCTATGGCGTCCCGCTGTTTCAGGAACAGGCGATGAAGCTCGCCATTGTCGCTGCCGATTTCACGCCGGCCGAAGCAAACCAGCTGCGCCGCGCCATGGCGACATTCCGCCATGTCGGCGGCATGGACAAGTTCCATGAAAAGCTGGTCGGCGGCATGGTCGCGCGCGGCTATGAACGCGACTTCGCCGAGCGCTGCTACAAACAGATCGAGGGGTTCGGCAGCTACGGCTTTCCTGAAAGCCATGCGCTGTCGTTCGCGCGGCTGGTCTACGTGTCGTCATGGATCAAATGCCACCATCCGGCTGTATTCGCCTGTGCGTTGCTGAACTCGCAGCCGATGGGCTTTTACGCTCCTGCGCAGATCGTGCGCGATGCGCAGGAACACGGGGTCGCGGTGCACGCCGTCGACGTGAATGTCAGCGCGTGGGACAATAGTCTGGAGGGCGGTGCTCTGCGTCTTGGGCTGCGCCAGATCACCGGCTTCTCGGAGAACTGGAGCAATAGCGTCGTCGCCAATCGCCCCTATGACAGCGTGGAAATACTCGCGCGCAGGTCGGGTTTACCGACACGTGCCCTGCGACTTTTGGCCGATGCCGATGCGTTCCGTTCGATCGATCTCGACAGACGCAATGCGCTTTGGGATATCCGCCGTGTTCCCACCGACACGTTACCGCTGTTCGCCGCCGCCGATGCCCGCGAACTCGGCGTCGAACCCCAAGTCCATCTGCCGACGATGCAACTCGGCGAACATGTCGCCGCCGATTATCAAACGATCCGCCTGTCACTCAAAGGGCATCCGATGGCATTCCTGCGTCCCGGGTTCGCGGCGGAAGGCGTGCTGACCTGTGCGCAAACCGCAGCGGCAAGAAACGGTGCGCGGGTCAGGACCGCCGGGATCGTCCTCGTTCGCCAACGCCCCGGTAAGGGCAATGCGATCTTCGTGACCATCGAGGATGAAACCGGCATCACCAACATCGTCATCTGGGCGCGGCTGTTCGAAACACTGCGGCGCGAAGTGATGGCCGCGCGCCTGATGCTAGTCGAGGGTGAAGTGCAGCGCAGCCCCGAAGGCGTCATCCATCTGATGGCCGCCCGCGTCCACGATCGCACGGCCGAACTGGCACACCTGTCGACCACGCATAATGCCAACCCGCTGTTAAGTCCTGCAGACGAATTTCAATACCCTCGCTACCCGCGCGACAGTCACCCGCGGAATGTCCGCATTCTGCCGAAATCGCGGGATTTCCATTAGTCCCCGGCGAATGGCGATAGGTATATCTACTGGAACAGAGGGAGCATGCGATTGCAGCTCCCTCTGTTCGCTCGCTTAGAACTTCATGCTGCCTTCTACGCCGAAGGTGCGCGGTGGATTGAAATTGCCGTAGTCGCCGAGCACCGCATCATTAGCAGCCGAACGCCGGTAGATGTAGGTCGTGTCGAGCAAGTTGCGGCACCAAACCGAAAGTGTGACCTTGGTGCCGTTGGTGCCCACGGGCACATCGGCGACTGCAAGCCGGCCGTTCATGACGAAGCTCGCGTCCGCCTTTACCGCTTCATTCTGGAAGCTGTACTGCGATGAAGCGTAGTTTGCGTCGAGGTGGAGTTTTACCGTTATGCCGTTGCCACCTACAGGCAGCGCATAGTCGACAAATGCCGACGCGGCATTTTCGGGCGTGTACACGGTATAAACTTGATAGAGGATATTGCCTAGGTTCGGGTTGGTCGCGGTGACGACGATTTCGCCTAGCCCCTCGGCGGCAGGTGCCGTCGCTTCTGCGGCAGGTTGCGCTGCAACAGGTGCGGCCGCGTCAGTCGCTTGCGCGCGCGCGACGCCGATGCTCGCCAGTTCGAAGATCGCGAGAGCCACGATCGATGCGGTATTATGTAGCAAACGCACCAAGGCAGGGGCAACCGCCCCTAGCCCCGATGGCGGATGTCATCGTTTGGGGTGCGGAGCGTGATTAGCGCAATTTTAGCGATGGCGTTAGATGTAGCAACTAAAGGGCCGTTCGACAGGAATCAGTCTGCCATCAAGGCGCTGATACTCCAAGCAAATAGTAGATTCGTACTCACGCAATCTGTCAATACAGCTAGTGTAATAAGCAGTAATGACCACGGACAAGAAGGACGTTCCGTTTATAATGCCTTTTCTAACTTCGGTCGAGAGTTCAAAAACGGACGGCCTAATACTACTCCAATTAGCGTTTGGGGATATCGCCCAAGTCGATGGCGCAAAGACACAATCTTGTTTATTGTAATTCAATTCTTCAAAAGTATCGTGATGATAGGCAATGATCGCATACCGACTCATCAATGCCGGTCCCCTGCCTACATTAAGGAATTTATAGGTAAAACCCAGCGGCTCTATACAGTTTATGTCAGCAATTCCAGCCAGATTGCTTTCGATCAATATCAAGTATGGCCGATCAGCTTCCGCGAGTTGTCTTTCCGCAACATCGGCGCTGCGCATCGTATGAAAAGCAGCGCGTTCCGCAAAAATAGCGGCCCCAATAGCAGCGATCAACGTAGCCGCCACGAAAGCCGCGCCCCAAGCAGCAATCCATGCTTGCTGGTAGGCAGCGACGGCGCTTGCGTCGGCGGCGCTCGCAGAACGACGCGCCTCTATGACATTGTCAGCGGCTTCGCGATGCTGTTCTTCGGCTTCACGGCAGTCGCTTATTTTTCGTTCGCGGTCGATGCCCCGAAGCGTAAGAAAACGAGATTGCTCGCAGTCAGTGCCGCCAGCTTGATAAGCTGGGCTTTGTTTACGGTAGCCGCTCTCTCCGGCAAGGTGTGGCTTTTCGGGTTGTAACGCGAATCCTATAGAAAATGTTACGACACCTACGACTCCGAGAGTCGCAGCGACGTTGTGCCGATAGCTTCCAAACATTGAATCAGAAACACCGCTGTAAACTTGCCCCGCGCAAGCTTGTTCCTGATGTTCGGCTCAGAGTCCATAACGCCGATGTCCGCCAACTTACCGACCAATCCGGCATAGGTGACTCCCTTTCGTTTTAACTCAGCTTTGAGCATCGCCTTGACGCGATCCTCCCAATCCTTCGTATCAGCCATGATTGCACTCCATTCGTCGCAAATGCCATCATACGCGATACTTTTATCCTTGCATAGAGTGTCCAGTTGTCACTATATCCAATGCATAAGCACTGGATACGATGACAATGCAACATTTCCTCCTCACCGCCGCCGCCCGCACATTGAGCCTCAAAGCTGTTTTCAGCATGGGCGAGGACAAGGCTTACGACACGTTTCGCGCGCTGCGCTGGCCTGACACGGACGGTGAGGCCGTGTGTCCGCGTTGCGGCGGCACAGAGACCTATAACATCACGTCACGTCGCCGCTTCAAATGCATCGCCTGCCATCATCAATTCAGCGTCACATCGGAAACGATTTTTGCCTCGCGCAAAATGTCCTTCACCGATCTGCTCGCCGCCATCGTGATATTCGTGAACGGCGCGAAGGGCATTGCCGCGCTTCAACTCAGCCGCAATCTGGACTGCCAATACAAGACGGCGTTCGTCCTCTCGCACAAGCTGCGTGAGGCGATGGCGCTTGAGGATCAGGGTCGCGTCCTTGCTGGCACGGTCGAAGTCGACGGCGCGTATTTTGGCGGTCATGTTCGCCCTGCCAATCGCAAGTCCGAGCGTCGTGACCGTCGCCTTGCCATCCACCAGACTGGCAAGCGCCAGGTCGTTGTTGTTGGCCGCGAGCGCGGGGGACAGTCGCTCACGGTCGTTGAGCGTTCGGAAGCACGCGGCGGCGAGATTGTAGCGGCGAACATTCACCACATGTCCACCGTCCATGCGGACGAAGCGTCACACTGGGATGCCCTGCACGGTCAATTCGAGACGCACCGGATCAATCACACCGTTTCGTATTCGGACGGCGAGGCTTGCACCAATCAGGCGGAAAGCTTTTTCAGCCGCCTTCGCCGCATGGAGATTGGCACGCACCACCATATCGCCGGGCCGTATCTCGATCAGTATGCGGGCGAAGCATCATGGCGTGAGGATAATCGTCGCGTCGCAAACGGCACGCAAGCGGCGATGGTTGGACAGGCCGCTATGGCGTCGCGTCAGTCACGCCGGTTTGCGGGATATTGGCAGCGGTCCGTTTGAAGAACGAATCGTGACTCGACTCAATCCTTAACGCCTGATAAACGAAAACCCGGGCCGTTGGCGCGGCCCGGGTTTTGCGTTTGATTTTTGATACACCCGCGTCAGAAGCGCGGTTGAGAAACTTGCTAGCAGCCGCTTACTGTACCGTTGTTACTGGAATGTCAACCCGCTTCTGGCGTCCATTTAAAGGACACCAGTACCATGACATTTATGATTACCTACGACCTTCACAGGGTCCGAAACTACGAACCGCTCTATCGTCTATTGGCGAGTTGGCGTGCAACTCGCGTGACTGAGTCGCTTTGGCTCGCCAACTTAGTCGGCCCGGCAAAGAGTATCCGGTCCATCGTTTGCAGCGTGCTCGACAATGACGATACCGTCGCGGTTTTCGAACTGAAGCAAGGATCGGATTGGGCAACTGTCCGCGTTCCGGTTGCAGCAAATGCTTGGTTGTCGAACTACGTGACCCCAAGCGAGGTAGCGGCGTAACCAAGGGGCCGCATTAAGCGGCCCGTGACAGGGACGGTGTGTGGATTGTCGCCAAGCGTCCATGCATCGTCTCCCTAATGCACATATAGATCAGCTAGACCCATTCCGCCACCCGCCAACCGGCTCGCTGGTTTCGCCCTTCTGCGTCGCCTGCGAGCGCAGCAACCCGCCCGCGTTGGCTTTCTCGGACTGCACGAAACCATGCAACCGCAGTCGGCCTAGCGAGTGCCCCATTCGCACTGAA
>JBBRRC010000024.1:0-37496 GCA_038225385.1 Sphingomonadales bacterium
AGATCGAGAACATGTTCGGCAGGCTCAAGGACTGGCGACGCATCCACACCCGCTACGATCGATGCGCCCACACCTTCATGTCCGCCATCTGCATCGCCGCAACCTTCATCTTCTGGATCAATCAATGAGTCCTGAGCCTAGGCCTCGTTAAAGCCAGCCGTCGATCGCATGAAGCGTAACGCCGACTAGACCTCCGACGACGGTGCCGTTGATCCGGATATATTGAAGATCGCGGCCAACGGCATTTTCCATGCGGTCCGTGATCGTCTGCGCGTCCCACCCCCGCACGGTATCCGACACCAGCCGAACGATGCCGTCGCCATAGCGGGCCGTGGTGCCGACCGCGGCGCGACGCGCGAACCGGTTGATCGTCGCGCGCAACTCCGGATCGTCCTGCAGGGTCTGGCCGAGCTGGCGCAGCGCGTCGCCGAATTTGCCCGCCAGCACGGCCTGGGGATCGCGCGCCGCGTGCAGCATCGCCGCGCGGGCGGCTTCCCACAGACCGTCGAGCCACCGTGCCATGGCCGGATTGCGCATGATTTCGTCACGATAATGGGCAACGCGCTCCTGCATCACGGGGTCGTCCTGCAAATCGATGGCCAGCCTCGCGAGGCCCTCCTCCGCTTTGGCCCGCAAACGATGTTCAGGGTCGTCCGCCATCTCCCCCAGCATTTTCTGCAACCCGTCGATAATCGCGCTGGCCAGTGTTTCGTCGAGGCCTGTCCAGCGCAAGACCGCCCCGGCACGCTTCTGGACCATTTCGCGGACGATCGCGTCATTGCTGTCGAGCGTTTTGGCTGCCCAGCGCACGATGCCATCGATCAACGGCCGATGTCGTCCCTCACGAATTGCGGCGGCGAGCGCCTGGCCGAGCAGTGGCGCGAGATCGAGGTTGGCAATGCGCGACGAGATCGCTCCCTTGACCATGCCGCCCAGACGGTCGGGATCGAGCGCACCGAGCATGTCGGCAGCCAGCCGCGACGCCCCCTCGCGCAACCGCCCGCGCATGTCCGCATTGTTCGACAAGAACCGCCCGGCGGCCGACGCGACGTCGATGCGATACATGCGCCGCGCGACCACGGCGGGCGTCAGGAAATTGTCGCGCAGAAAAGCAGCCAGCGTGTCGCCGATCCGGTCCTTGTTACGCGGAATGATCGCCGTGTGCGGGATCGGCAGCCCGAGCGGATGGCGAAAGAGCGCCGTCACCGCGAACCAGTCCGCCATGCCGCCGACCATCGCGGCTTCGGCGAACGCGCGGATGAACCCGATGATCGGATGATCGTGCTGATAGGCTCGCGCGACCAGATAAAGTGCCGCCATCAGGACCAGCAGCCCGGTGGCCGCCGCACGCATCTGGGCGGCACCACCCTGGACAGGAATTGATATGGAGCGGATGCGGTTCGCCATCGTCAGCGAACGCCCACCCTAGGGACTAAGTTCACTCGGCAGGCTGAGGGGCAGCCAGTGGCGGCACGTACGTGCCCTGCTCCCCATGTTCCCCGCCATTGGTCAATGTCCGTGACAGCCACGGACCAATCTTCTGCTCGAACCCGACGGCGAGACTGAACGTCGCCGGCACGATGAGCAATGTGAGGATTGTCGACACGATCAGGCCGCCGATAACGGTCACGCCCATCGGCGCACGAAAGCTGCCATCGCCCGACAGCGACAAGGCCACGGGCACCATGCCCGCAACCATGGCCACGGTCGTCATCACGATCGGCTGTGCCCGCTTGTGTCCCGCGTCCATGATCGCATCGAATTTAGCGATGCCCTTGTTCATTTCCTCGAGCGCGAAATCGACGAGCAGAATTGAATTCTTCGCGACAATGCCAAGCAGCAACAGCATGCCGATCAGGACCGACATCGAAACCGGGTCGCCCGTGAGCCGCAATGCAATCGCGCCGCCGAGTGGAGCCAGCACCAGCGAGCCCATGTTCACGAACGGCGGCATGACCCGTTTATAGAGCAGCACGAGCGTCGCGAAGACCAGCAGGATCCCGGTGACGACTGCGACGGCAAAGTTGAATAACAGTTCCGCCTGCCACTTCGCGTCGCCAAGGTTAAGCCGGGTCACGCCCTGCGGCAGGTTCTTCAGCGACGGCAGGGCGTCGATCTTTGGCATGGCGTCACCGGATACCAGTCGGGGCGCAAGATCCGCGCCGAGACTGACCCGGCGTATCTGATTGGTCCGCTGGATTGCCACTGGCCCCGAACCAAAGGTGATGTCGGCGACCAGCTTCAAGGGCACCGAGCCACCGGTTGACGTCGGCACGGGCAAATTCTCGATTGTCGAAAGATTGCGGCGGGATGTCTCGTCGAGCGAGACGCGAATCGGAATTTGGCGGTCACTGAGCGAGAATTTTGCGCTGTTCTGGTCGATTTCCCCCAGGGTGGCGATACGGATCGCCTGGCTCAGCGCCGTGGTGGTCACGCCCAGGTCGGCGGCCAGATCGACGCGTGGCTTGATGATGATCTCCGGCCGCTGCAAGTCGGCGTTCGTGCGCGGCGCAACCAGTTCTTTCAGACCCGACATCTCCCGCACGACCCTGTTCGCGGTTGCGTTGAGCAGGACGGGATCGTCGCCGCCCAGCGTGATCGTGATGTCGCGGCCGCTGCTGCCGGGCCCGCCACTGCTTTGCGACTGGAACCCCACGCGAGCGTCGGCAATCTTGTTGAGTTTTTCGGCCCAGCTACGCTCGAACTCGACGCTGGTGTGCTTGCGCGACTTGCTGAGCGTCAGGAAGATGTTCGCGCTCGCCACATCGATGTCGGCGAATGCGGACTTCAGGTCACTGTCCGTTGACAGCATGTTGGCGACGCGGCTCGTCACGGCCTGGGTTTGCGCCAGGGTCGATCCAGGGGGCAGGTTGATTTTGACCTGGCTGAAATCATTGTCGCGGGTCGGCTGGAATGTGAGGGGGATGCCCCAGAAGGAAACGATCGTTAGCAGGAACGCGAGACCGCCTAGTCCGACTGTCCAAACCCTGTGGTCGTGGATATAGGACGCCATCCGGCCGACGAAGTTACGACCAGCGCGTACGCGCTTCGCTGTCCCGTCATCCAGTGTCCAGCGAAGCGCCCTCATGTAGAGGTCCATCAGCCTGCCCTCGCCGTGCGTGGCGTGGCCATGCGATTTGAGGAAATAGGCCGCGACCATCGGCGTGATCAACCGCGCAACAGCAAGACTGACCAGCACTGCAGCAACAACGGTCAGGCCGAAATTCTTGAAGAACTGACCCGAAACGCCGGGCATCAGGCCGACCGGCAAAAAGACGGCGACGATCGCCATCGTCGTTGCCAGCACGGCCAGGCCGATCTCGTCGGCAGCATCGATCGCTGCCTGGTACGCCGTCTTGCCCATGCGCATGTGGCGGACGATATTTTCGATTTCGACGATTGCATCGTCGACGAGCACCCCGGCAACGAGGCTGAGAGCAAGGAGTGACAGGAAATTGAGCGTGAAGCCCATCAAATCCATGAACCAGAACGCCGGAATTGCCGATAACGGAATCGCGATCGCGGAAATCAGTGTCGCTCGCCAGTCACGCAAAAACAGAAACACGACGATGACCGCAAGTATGGCTCCCTCGATCATCGCGTGGATGGCCGATTTGTACTGATCCATAGTGTAGCCGACGCTCGTGAAGAGTTCGCTGTAACTGACCTTGGGATTTTTCGCGTGAAGTTCGTCGAGCGCCTTTCGCGCCGCCTTATAGACGGTGACGTCGGATGCGCCCTTGGACCGCTGGAGACCAAAGCTCAGAACCTGCCGTCCGTTCATCATCGACAGACTGCGCTGTTCGGCATAGGCATCCCGGACCGTACCCAGGTCGGACAGCTTTGCGCTGCGTCCGCCCCCGACCGAAATGTCCATCTGCGACAAGGCAAAGGCGTTTTTCGCATTGCCGAGGACACGGACCGACTGTTCGCTTCCGGCGATCTCTGCCCGCCCGCCCGCGGCATTGGCGTTCATCGCCCGAAGCTGGGCGTTGACCTGACTGGCGGTAACGCCCTGGGCTTGCAGTTTGGCCGGATCGAGCACGACCCGAATTTCGCGACTGACGCCACCGCCACGGTCGACGCTCGCCACGCCCGGTATCGAACGAAGCCGTTTTGCCACCGTGTTGTCGACGTACCAGCTCAGCTCCTCGAGCGTCATATCCTTCGTTTCGGCCGAGAAATAGGCGATCGCGTTGCCGTTGAAATCGATGCGTGAGACTTGTGGCTCGAGGATGCCGTCCGGCAGATCGCTGCGAATATTGGCAACCGCGTCGCGCACGTCATTCACGGCGCGGTCGACCGGCGTCCCGATCTCAAACTGGACGAACGTGTCCGATGTTCCTTCGCGAACGGTCGAGTTGATTTCATCGATGCCGCGCACGCCGCGCACGGCGGCTTCGACCTTTTGCGTGACCTGGGTTTCCATTTCGCTCGGCGCCGCGCCGGGTTGGGAAATCTCGATTTGTGCCGCGGGGAAATCGACGTCCGGACTGTCGTTCACGTTCATGCGCGTGAACGAGAGGACGCCCGCCAGTAACAATGCCACGAAAAGGACGAGGGGCGCCACCGGGTTGCGGATGGCCCACGCCGAAATATTTCGAAAGCTCATGCGCCTGCTTTCGCGCGCTGCGGGATTATTTTCTCTCCGGCGTTGAGGAAGGCACCGGCGCTGGACACGACGGCTTCATTTCCGCTCAGTCCCGCCAGAATAGTGACGCCGGCGTCGCTGACGTCGCCTACTTTTACATCTCGCCGCTCGATTTTGTTGCCTGCACCGACGACATAAACGTAGCTGCCCTTCGTATCACTCTGGATCGCGGATTCGGGCAGCAGTGGAACCGATGCGGTGCCGCTGATAATTCTGCCGCTTGCAAAACCGCCGGGTCGCAATGCCTTGTTATAGGGGAGCGCGATGCGTGCGATCCCCTGACGTGTTTGGGGGTCGATCACAGGCGACAATTGCCAGATCTGCCCTTCGAAGGACTGCTCTCCGCCGATCGGAGTCACGCCGGCGCGCTGCCCGACGTTGAGGAGGGCAAGATCGCTCTCCCCGAGACGCGCCAGCATTTCCAGCTCGCCGTCCTTGGCGACGCGAAACAGCATGCCCGAGGCCGACGACACGATCTGTCCGGGCTCCACGTGCCGTTCGAGAACAAGCCCGGCGGCGGGTGACCGGATGTCGAGCCTCGAATTGCTCGCCTGTTGCTGGGCGAACTGGGCGCGCGCAACGGCGACGCGTGCCCGCGCGGCATCGCGGGTGGATGTCAGCCGGTCGATATCCGCCTTTGAAATGAAGCCGCGTGCGACAAGCGCCTGGGCCCGTTCAAGATTTGCCTGGGCCAGACGGGCATCGGCATCGGCGACGCCGATTTGGGCGGCAAGCGAGCGTCCCTGCTCGGTCTGGACGCGACGATCGACGGTTGCCAGAACCTGGCCCGCCTGTACCCACGTGCCGGGCTCGACCAGCACTTGCGTGACCATCCCGCCTTCACCAGCCACGCCAACCGGCATCTCGCGACGCGCCGCCAGATTGCCCGTCGAGGAGATGACGCGGTCAACGGTCTGCCGGCCCGGTACGACAACCGTAACGGTCGGCAGCTGTTTGTCGCCTGCCGCGTCTTCACCTGCGGTCGTGGCCGGTTTCAGCAGAAAAAACGCGAGCGCCGCGACGGCGAGAATCACGACCACCACGGCCGCCGCGATCAGGTAGGGGCGGCGAGCCTGCCGGCTAAATTCTGTGTCCGCCAGTGCCACGCCATCCGTTTCGCGCGCAAACCCGGTTTCGTAATTCATCACAACCATCCCGCCAGACACACCCTATATTAGTCGGGTGTGTTACACGAACAAGTCACCTTGCTCAAGCAGCTCGTTCGCTGGCGCAATGAACTCGCCCGCGGGGGATGGCAAGCGGCGCTATCGACAGAATCGGAAACGAAATCGGATGGTTGACCCGTTGTTCGACCCTAACGAGGCTGGCGCGGTCTTAGCGTACGCTCCCGCGCCGGATCAGGTTTACGATCGCCAACAATATGACGGCGCCGACAAACGCCCAGACCAGCGACGGCAAGCTGAAATTGTAATTATTCAGGCCGTCGCGGTTGAACAGCAGGCCCGAGAGGAACGCCCCGACGATGCCGACGATGATATTCAGGAAGAGCCCCTGTTGCCCATCGGTGCGCATCACGATGCTGGCCAGCCAGCCGATCACGCCGCCGATCACGATCCAGAGAATGAGTGACACTGATTTTCTCCCGTTGGACCGCCGGGGCAATACCGGCGGGTTACAGGGAGTGAGACGCGCGAACCGGCCCGACGGTTCCCTTGGTGTAATAATTCAGACCGACGGCGTGCCGGTCAATATTTCTGCTGGCGCTCGTAAAGCGACTTATAATGCTGAATTCGGGTTACGCGTAGGCCAGGCATGCCTGAACGATCGACGGCACGCTGCCATCCGGCAAACTCTTCGAGCGTCAGGCCGTAGCGGTCGCAGACGTCATCCACCGAAAGCAGGCCGCCACTCACTGCGGCGACGACTTCGGCCTTGCGCCGCACGACCCACCGCGTCGTTGACGGCGGGGGCAGCGTCGCAAGCGTCAGCGGCTCACCGAGCGGGCCAATTACTTGCGCGGGACGTATTTTCTGGTTCTCGATCATGCTGCCTCAGTCGCGGGTCCAAATGTTTCGAAAGTCGCTTCGTTTTCCTGCTCTACGGCAGCCGCTTGAAGGAACGCTGAAACGCCAAGGTAAACGGGGGCTTCAAAATGGTTGACGGCACCTGAAGATATGCCGAGCTGCTCAGCAAAGCTGGCTACCGCCGGCACAAAGCGCGAAAACGATACATCGGGCGCAAACACGGCGATGCGCGGATTGGCATCATGGGGCTGCTCGCGCCGGGCGGGCAGGCGGACATGAGCACGCGCCGTGGGTGTCGCGGCCTGCAAAGCGCCAGTCCGCGCCAGCAGTGTTGCCAGGTCGGTTGTGAGGGCACCGGGTTTGTTGAAACGGAGAAAGGCGGGCTGCATCCGGAACTTATGCACTGCGTCCGGTGAAGAGCGCGTAAACCACTGAGGTACCTTTCAGTAACGAGTATGAATCATCCCCGCCTTTCCCGCGCGCGCCACCGACGCTAGAGAGCGGCTCGATGAGCGATCTCTTTCAACTGGCGAAGCAGCCACGCAACGCGCGGATCGTTGTGGCGATGTCGGGTGGCGTCGACTCCTCGGTCGTTGCCGCACTGGCTGCGCGGACGGGGGCCGAGACGATCGGCGTAACGCTGCAGCTCTATGATCACGGTGCCGCAGTCCGGCGCGCGGGCAGCTGCTGCGCCGGTCAGGATATCCGTGACGCGCGCGCTGTCGCGGACCGGTTGGGCATTGCCCACTATGTTTTCGATCATGAAACGCGCTTTCGCGATTCGGTGATCGACGATTTTGCCGACGATTACGTGGCGGGCCGCACGCCAATCCCCTGCGTCCGGTGTAACATGGGCGTGAAGTTTACGGACCTGTTGACGCTTGCACGAAATCTTGGGGCCGATTGCCTGGCGACCGGGCATTATGTTCGGCGTGTCGTCGGTCCAAATGGTGCCGAGTTGCACCGCGCCGTCGATCCGGCTCGCGACCAGAGCTATTTTCTGTTCGCGACGACCGACGCCCAGCTGGACTATCTCCGTTTCCCGCTCGGCGGTATGGAGAAAACCGCGGTCCGGAGTATCGCCAGCGACCTTGGTCTTGCAGTGGCGGGCAAGCCCGACAGCCAGGATATCTGCTTCGTCCCTGACGGGGATTATTCGGCCCTCGTCCGCAAGTTGCGACCCCACGCCGATCGCCCCGGCGAAATCGTTGATCTGGCGGGGCGCGTCCTGGGCGAGCACCGCGGCATTCTGGGCTTCACTGTCGGTCAGCGCCGGGGTCTCGAGATCGGCGGCCTGACCGAGCCGTTTTACGTGATCCGCATCGACGCGGCGGCAAACCGGGTCGTCGTCGGACCCAAGGCTGCGCTCGCCGTCTCGGGCGTTCGCCTGAAGGACATCAATATCGTCGGCGGGCCACATGAGGGTGCGATCACGGCAAAGGTTCGTTCAATGGCCAAGCCGGCCAAAGCGTCCCTCGATGGTGAATGGCTACGCTTCGATCTTCCGGAATACGGCGTGGCACCGGGGCAGGCAGCGGTCCTCTACGCGGGCGACCGGGTGGTCGGCGGCGGCTGGATCGAAGAAACTGTGGCAGCGGACATGGCGCTCGCCGCCTAGAGGCTGAACACACCCTCGATGATCGTCACGCACTGTCCGCCCAGGATGGCGCGCTCTCCCGACAATCGGCAGGCGACATGACCCCCTCGCGGGCTGGCCTGATAAGCCGAGAACGTGTCGCGCCCGAGCCGCTTCGCCCAGTAAGGAGTCAGCAGGCAGTGGGCCGAACCGGTGACCGGGTCTTCGTCGATCCCCGCTCCCGGCGCAAACACCCGGCTGACCACGTCGGTCCTGTCGCCCGGTGCCGTGGCGATGTAGAGAATGTCGCCTGGGTCGATTGCGGCCAGTGCCTTGAAATCAGGACGCAGCGCATAAATCTGCGCCGCCGTCTCATAAACGAGCAGGCTGTAGCCGCCTTCCCGCCACAATGTCTCGACCGGGTTGCCGCCGACCAGCCGGGCGATGTCTCCACCGTCGCTCGGCTGCATCGGCCACGCCGGGAGATCGAGCTCATAGCCTTGCCCTGAGCGGCGCACCTCGAGCACGCCTGCCTGACGCGTCCTGAACCGGACGCGGTCGCCGCCATCGCGGCTCAGCAGGTAATGCCCGCTCGCCAGCGTGGCATGACCACAGAGCGCCACCTCGACCGCAGGCGTGAACCAGCGCAAATCAAAGTCCGCATCCCCCGCCGTCTGCACGAGGAAAGCGGTTTCGGCGAGGTTGTTCTCGGCGGCGATCGCCTGCAGTGTCGCGTCGTCGAGCCATGCATCGAGCGGCATCACCGCCGCCGGGTTGCCGGTAAAGGGGCGGTCGGCAAAGGCATCGACCTGGGCAAAGGCAAGCTTCACCGGGTGGCCTCCTCGGCCAGTTCAGTCGACAGGACTCCCTCGCGATCCTCATGCCCTTCGGGATCGATGTGGATCAGGATTTCGGTGCCCGGAAATTCATGCTCCAGCCGATGTTCGACCTCGTCCATCACACGGTGCGCGTCGGCAACCGTCATTTGAGGGTCAACCCAGACATGAAACTGCACGAAATCGTGGGTGCCGCTTGACCGGGTGCGAAGGTCGTGAATGCCTGCGAGTTCAGGATGGCGAGCCGCTACTTCCAGAAAGCGCTGCCGTTTTTCCTCCGGCCATTCGCGGTCCATCAGCTGGTCGACTGCGCCCGATGTTGCCCGCCACGCCCCCCAGCCCAGTGCCGCGGCAATCGCAATGCCGAACAGCGGATCGGCCCAGGGTATTCCGGCATATTGGTCGAGCGCCAGCGATATAATCACGGCAATATTCAGCATGACATCGGATTGATAATGGACGTGATCGGCATGGATCGCGACCGACGCCGTCCGCGCGATCACGAAGCGCTGATAGGCGAGCAGCGCGATTGTCGCGACGATCGCGATGACCGATACGCCGATCCCGGCTTCCGGATGGGCGGTGACGGCCCCCGTCATCAGGCGTTCGATCGCGCGCCACGCAATGCCGCAGGCGGACAGGGCAATGATGACGACCTGGAACAGGGCTGCGAGTGCCTCGGCCTTGCCGTGGCCGAAACGATGTTCGCGGTCTGCGGGCTGGGCAGCAAATCGTACCCCGTAGAGAGTGACCAGCGAGGCGAACAGGTCGAGACCGGTGTCGGCGAGCGACCCCAGCATTGCTACCGACCCTGTCTGCGCCGACGCCCAGACTTTCAGCGCCAGCAGGAAAGTGGCGGTCGCGATACTGGCGAGTGCCGCGCGGCTGTTGAGCGTAGCGCGTCCGTCGCCGTGCGAATGATGGTGGTGATGATGGCCGCCACTCATGGGTAGAGCAACCCTTCGCTCCAGCCTTCGCCGCCGCGTCGAAAGACGCGCCTGTCGTGCAAGCGATGGGCGCCGTCCTGCCAGAATTCGATCATTTCCGGTACGACGCGGTAGCCCGACCAATGGGGCGGGCGCGGGACATCTTCGTTCGCGAACCGTGCGGTGACGTCTTCGAGACGGGCTTCGAGGGTTGCCCGGTCGGCCAGTGGCTGCGACTGATCGGATGCCCACGCACCGAGGCGCGACGCTCTGCTACGGGTAGCGAAATACGCATCGGCGGTCGCGTCGTCGACCCGTTCGACCGGCCCTTCGACGCGAACCTGCCGGCGAAGCGACTTCCAATGAAAAAGCAGCCCCGCGCGGGCATTGCCGGAAATTTCGTGCGCCTTGCGGCTGCCGAAATTGGTGTAGAAGACGAAACCGCGCCGGTCGTGCCCCTTCAGCAATACCATCCGCACCGAAGGCTGACCGCGCGCGTCGACTGTCGCCAATGCCATGGCATTGGGGTCATTTGGCTCGCCCAATTCGGCTTCGGCGAGCCAGCTATCGAAAAGCACGTGCGGATCGGTTGCCATGCCGATCATCTAGGTAAGGTACGCGCGCAAGTCGAGTTCGTGTTGCATTGCGATAACGCGCTGGTCATAGTCGGCGACTTCGGCGTTCCGGCGGGCACGAACGCCCAGGAGGGGACATGGCTTCGGCCAGCGCACGATCCGCCACGTTCGACAGCGAAGCGACCGGCCGGGCGTGGCTCGATGATTATGCCAAAATTGCGCCCCGTGGTGACGCGTCGTCAGGCTCGCCCGCCGATTGGGCGACCATTCTTGCCGAGGTCGCGCGGGAAGCGGGGGGCGACCTCCTTGCCCTGAAGGGGCGAGCGGAGCGGCAGGCCGACGACATCGGTGCGGCGTTCAGGATGCCGGGAGAGGCCGACGAGCGACGCTGGCCCCTGTCTCCGATCCCGCTCATGATGGATGAGCGGGAATGGCATGCCGTCGAACAGGGCATCGTCCAGCGTGCGGCGCTGATGGAATTGCTGCTCGCCGACATTTACGGTGGGCAGCGGCTGGTGGGCAACGGCCTCGTCCCTGCCGCATTGCTCAACGGAAGCCCCAATTTCTTGCGGCCGATGGTCGGCTTGCCGCCGCCGGGGGGGCATCACCTCCACGTCTATGCGGCGGATCTCGGACGTGGCCCGAGCGGAGCCTGGCGCGTCCTCGCCGACCATACCCGAAATCCCGTCGGCGCGGGGTATGCGCTTGAAAACCGGCTCGCCGCCTCACGTGTTTTACCGGGGTTGCAGGCCAGGCTGAACATCGAACGCCTCGCTCCCTTTTTCGCCGATCTTCGCGCCGGGATCGCGACGGCGTGTCACCGTTCGGATCCGCGCATGGCGTTATTGACGCCGGGCCGGCTCAACCCCAGCTATGCAGAGCAGGCCCACCTCGCCCGTTACCTGGGATTGCTGCTGGTCGAGGGAGAGGATCTCGCCACGCACGACGGCCGCGTTTATCTTCGGACGATCGAGGGACTGAAGCGTGTCGATGCCCTCTGGCGGCGGATCGATGCCCGTCTGCTCGACCCGCTTGCCTTCGATTCTCACTCGCGGATCGGGGTTGCAGGACTGATCGACGCATTTGCCGCAGGCAATGTGGTCATCGTCAATTCTCCGGGTGCTGGCGTCCTTGAGTCGGCGGCATTCGGCGCATTTCTGCCGCGGCTGGCGGTGCGGATGACTGGCGAGGATTTGCTCCTGCCCAATATCGCGACGTGGTGGTGCGGTCAGGATGCCGAACGGCGGCATGTGGTCGACAGGCTCGACACGATGGTCATTGCACCGGCATTCGGCGTCGCCCCGCGCGCGCTGCATAAAGACGGTGCGCGCCTCGGTTCGGGCTTTGACCCGGATGAGCGTCGCGCTTTGATCGACGATCTGGCCCGGCGCGGTATCGATTATGTCGGCCAGGAAGTTGTCCAGCTGTCGACCTTACCGACGATTGGACGAGACGGTCTGGTGCCGAGTGCCTTTACCCTCCGCGTCTTTGCCGCTCGCGACGCGAGCGGGAACTGGCGGGTCATGCCCGGTGGCTTTGCCCGTCTCGGGTCGGGGCTCGATCCCCGGGCAATCGTGATCGGGGACGGCGCTTTTTCATGCGACGTTGCCATCGTCTCGCGCGCGCGCGTCGCCCCGCTCACGCTGATGCCGCAAGGGGACGAAGTTACGATCCGTCGCAATCCGGGAACCTTGCCGTCGCGGGTTGCCGATAATCTCTTCTGGCTCGGTCGCTATCTCGAGCGTACCGACTCGATTCTTGCGCTCATTCGCGGTGCGCTGGGTGGTTCTGCCGACGTCGATGGGGGTGCCAGCCTCGATGCCGCCACGGCCGCGCGGCTCGAAAATATGATTGTCGGCAGCGGGGCAGCCTCAGCGGGCACGGCATTCCTCGAGGCAGCGTTTGCCGATCCGCGCCATTCGTCGAGCGTCGCGTCGCTGCTCGCACTGGCGCACGCGATCGGGGCGGGGTCACGTGAGCGTATCTCGGCAGACGTCTGGCGCCTCCTCGACAAGCCCCTGCCTGGCGATGGTGTCTTGGCCCAGCGCGCGGCCGCGCTTGCCGAACGGCTGGCCGCGCTGGCCGGCCTCTCTGCTGAAAACATGGGCCGCACGGCGGGCTGGCGCTTCCTCGACGTCGGCCGCAGGCTTGAACGGGCGATCGGCGTCGTCCGTCTGGTGAAAGTGTTCGGGGGAGCCGACAGCACCGCGGACGATTTGTCGCTGCTTCTCGACCTCACCAGCAGCGCCATCTCCTACCGTCAGCGTTACCCGACCGGGCTTGCTGCGCTGGCCGTGCGCGATCTGGTCGCGCTCGATGCTTCCAACCCGCGCAGCATCGCTTTCCAGGTCGAAGCGATTCTCGATCATCTGAACGCCCTGCCACGCCTGTCCGATGATGGCATGGCCGAAGTGCAACAGGTCGAGGCGCTTGCGCTGTCGGCGATGCTCAGGACGGCAACCGCAACCGGCCTCGACCCAGCAGCGCTTCAAGGGATTGAGAATCGCCTGTTTTCGCTGTCCGATGCCATCGCGCGGCGGTTTTTCCTCCGCGGTGGAGAGGTCCTGCGCGCCTCAGGTCTGACGTTGGCCTGAGCCGCGGTGCGTTATCACATCCGCCATGAAACGCGCTTTTCATATGCTGCTCCGGTGCGGTTCGCGCGCTGCAATCTACGGCTGCGGCCGATCATCTGGTCGGGGCAATCGCTGGTCGCGCATGACCTGGTGGTCGAGCCGGGCGGCGAGCTGAGCCTTGCCCGGGCCGATGCCAGCCTTGCCAACGTCACCCGTTTGGTGATCCCTGCCGCCGTTACCGCCTTGAGCATCGTGAGCACGGCGATCGTCGATATCGACCGCCCGGTCCCGTTGCCGTCGGCAAATGATCCGGACGTCGCCACGGTCAGAAACGTGGCGCGAGCAAGTCGTGATGTGAGCGCGCATGGCCCTGCCAATTATCTTTTCCCGTCGCCCATGATCGAGCTTGATCCCGAAATCGCCGACTGGTGTGCCGCCGATCTGGCGCCGGATCGATCGATCATGGATGCCGCGATCGGTCTTGCGCAGCGCATCCAGCGCGAATTCACCTTCGATCCCGATGCCACCCACACGGCGACACGGCCGCACGAAGCCTTTGCCGGCCGTCACGGCGTTTGTCAGGATTTTGCGCAGGTCATGATCTCGGGGCTGCGCTCGCACGGCATTCCGGCCGCTTATGCGTCGGGCTATCTGCGGACGCTGCCGCCGCCGGGCCAGCCACGTCTGGTCGGTGCCGACGCCACCCATGCCTGGGTCCTGGTCTGGTGCGGGCCGCAACGGGGGTGGGAGGGCGTAGATCCGACCAACGGCATCTGGATGGCGGGCGATCACATCGTCATTGCGATTGGCCGCGACTATTCCGAAATCGCGCCGATCGACGGCGTTTTCCTGGGATCGGGGGTGTCGTCCATGATTGTCTCCGTCGACGTTGCACCCGACGGCGAGCGAAGGGATGAGTTGATCGCTGTGCCGGTCGATCATAGGTGAGCCGACATGGCTGACCCCTATTCAACACTTGGCATCGCCCGTGGCGCGAGCGAGGCCGACATCAAGAAAGCGTATCGCAAGCTCGCCAAGGAGCTGCACCCCGATCGCAACAAGGACAATCCTGCGGCAAGCGACCGGTTTTCGCGCGTCACGGCGGCCTATGACTTGCTGTCCGACGCCGACAAGCGGGCTCGGTTCGACCGGGGTGAAATCGATGGCGACGGCAATCCGGCGGCGCCGTTCGGTTTCGGTGGCGGTGGTAGCGGGGCACGAAGCGGGCCGGCCGGATTCGAGTTCAACAACGGCGGGGCCGACATCGGGGATATCTTCGAGGGGCTGTTCGGCGGCAGGCGAGGCGGAAACCCATTTGGCCAGCGGGCAGCGGCAAAGGGTGCAAACGTCGCCTACCGCCTTGCCGTGGGCTTCGAGGATGCCGCTGCCTCGCGGCCGCAGCGCATCACGTTGGGCGATGGCAAGACGATCGATCTGAAACTGCCGCCCGGCGTCGAGACGGGCACACAGATGCGGCTCGCGGGCAAGGGTGAGCCGGGACCGGGAGGGCCAGGAGACGCAATCGTCACGATAGAGGTCGGCAGCCATGCGTTTTTCAGACGGGACGGGGACGCCGTCCGGCTGGACCTGCCGCTGACACTTGCCGAAGCCGTGTTGGGCGCCAACGTCCGCGTACCAACAGTGGATGGGCCGGTGATGATGAGTATCCCTGCCGGAACATCCTCGGGCAAGGTGCTGCGTCTGCGAGGCAAGGGTTTCACAGGCAAGACGGGTACGCGCGGCGACCAGCTCGTGACCCTCATGATCGAGGTTCCCGGCGACGATGAAGCGCTGCGAAAATGGGCCGAGGGCGCGCAGACGGTCCTCGGCAACCCGAGGTCGAGGCTGGGCGTCTAAAATCCATGCAGCAGGACCCGTCGCCGCAATCTCCCGAAGCGCGCCGACGGCATCGGCTGGAGGGGGACCGCGAGGCCCAGGCGCACCAGCTGCCGCGGCTGGGCATCGCTGCGCGGGTCGCCGAGGTGGCGAAGCGCGTCGCGGTTGGCGTGTTCAGCGATGGCTTCATTCACGCGGGCAATCTCGCCTATCTCTCCTTGCTGACACTTTTCCCGTTCTTCATCGTCACGGCGGCGCTTGCCAGTTTGCTGGGGCGCAGCGACGATACGGTGCAGGCGATCAATTCGGTGTTCCGCGCGCTGCCCGGAACCGTTCAGACCGTGCTGCGCCAACCCATTCACGACGTGTTGAATGAACGCACCGGGCATTTGCTCTGGCTGGGTGCGATCGTCGGTCTCTGGACCGTCGGCAGCTTTATCGAGACGGTGCGCGACATCCTTCGCCGGGCCTATGGCACCCGTGGTTCCGCTCCGTTCTGGCATTACCGGCTCAGCTCGATGGGCATGATCGTCGGTGCCGTCATCGTGATGATGATGGCATTTGCCGTACAAGTGTTCCTGACCGCCGCCGAGCAGTTTGTCTTTCGGCTGTTCCCGCTGGCCAGCGAAGTCGTCGGCTGGATTCAGCTCGGCCGGCTGGTTCCGCTGTTCGTCGCCTGGGGCGCGATCTACGCCCTCATGTGGACACTGACGCCAAGCAAATATCGCCTTGGCAGCTACCCCAAATGGCCCGGCGCGCTGTTCGTGGCTCTGTGGTGGTACGGGGCGCTCGCCCTGTTGCCGGTCATCATCGCGCGCGTTTCCAACTACGACCTCACCTATGGCACCCTGTCGGGGGTTATTATCGCGCTGGTGTTCTTCTGGTTCGTCGGATTGGGCTTTGTCATCGGCGCCCATCTCAACGCCGCACTGGCGGAGACCCCCACCCCTGCGCTAAGCGAAAGCGACGGGGGAGTGATGGAGACCCAATGACAGGATTGATGAATGGCAAGCGCGGGCTGATCATGGGCCTCGCCAACGACAGGTCGCTTGCCTGGGGTATAGCACAGAAGCTGGGCGAGGCGGGGGCCGAACTTGCCTTCAGCTATCAGGGCGAGGCGCTGGAAAAGCGCGTGCGCCCGCTCGCCCAGCAACTGGGAAGCGATTTCCTGATCGACTGCGACGTGGCTGACATGGCCGCGCTGGACAAGACGTTCGAAACGCTGGCCAGCCGCTGGCCGACGATCGATTTTGTCGTCCACGCCATCGGCTTTTCGGACAAGAACGAATTGCGCGGCGGCTATGTCGATACCAGCCTCGACAATTTTCTGATGACGATGAACATCAGCGTTTATTCGTTCGTCGCCGTTTGCCAGCGTGCCGCGAAGATGATGCCTGAGGGCGGCGCGCTGCTCACGCTCAGCTATTATGGCGCGGAAAAGGTCATCCCGCATTATAACGTAATGGGCGTTGCCAAGGCGGCGCTGGAGACGAGCGTCCGGTATCTCGCGGTCGACCTCGGCCGTGACAACATCCGCGTCAACGCGATTTCCGCCGGTCCGATCAAAACCCTGGCCGCAAGTGGCATCGGTGATTTCCGCCTGATCCTGAAGTGGAACGAACTGAACGCGCCGCTGAAGCGCAATGTCACGATCGAGGACGTCGGCGGCGCCGCGCTCTACCTGCTCAGCGACCTGTCGAGCGGCGTGACGGGGGAGACGCACCACGTCGATGCCGGTTATCACGTGATCGGCATGAAGGCTGAGGACGCGCCGGATATTGCGCTTGTCTGACCGGGGGGCGGCGTGAGCTACAACAGCTTCGGCCATCTGTTCCGCTTCACGACCTGGGGAGAGAGCCATGGGCCAGCTATCGGCGCGGTCGTCGACGGCTGCCCGCCCGGACTGAGCCTCAGCGAAGCCGATCTCCAGCCGTTTCTCGACAAGCGCCGGCCCGGTCAGTCGAAGTTCACGACGCAGCGCCAGGAACCCGATGCCGTGCGCATCCTGTCGGGTGTATTCGAGGGGCGGACGACCGGCACGCCGATTTCACTCGTCATCGACAACGTCGATCAGCGTTCGAAGGATTATTCCGCTGTCGCCGCGGCCTATCGGCCCGGCCACGCCGACTATGCTTATGACGCCAAATACGGGTTTCGCGACTATCGCGGCGGCGGGCGCTCGAGCGCGCGTGAGACGGCGGCACGAGTGGCAGCGGGAGGGGTGGCGCGGCTGGTCATTCCAGAGGTCACCATCATCGCGCATGTTGTCGAGATCGGCGGCGACCGCGTGGACACTTTCGATGCAGCGCAAATCGACCGCAACCCCTTCTTCTGTGCGGACGCGGCCGCCGCTGAACGCTGGGAAGCGCTGGTCGATGCCGCACGCAAGGCAGGGTCTTCGCTGGGCGCTGTCGTGGAATGCGTTGCTACCGGCGTGCCCGCTGGTTGGGGCGCACCGCTCTACATGAAGCTCGATGCGCAACTGGCAAATGCTTGCATGAGCATCAACGCGGTCAAGGGCGTCGAGATCGGCGATGGCTTTGCGGCGGCGCGTTTGCGCGGCGAGGAAAACGCCGATGCGATGCGACCGGGCGGCACGGGACCGGTATTCGAGGCAAACCATTCGGGCGGCATCGCGGGCGGGATCTCGACCGGGCAACCGGTCGTGGTGCGGATCGCGTTCAAGCCGACCTCATCGATTCTGACTCCGGTCGAGACAATCACGCGCGAAGGCGATGCGACCGCGATCGTGACCAAGGGGCGGCACGACCCCTGCGTCGGGATACGCGGCGCGCCCGTGGTCGAGGCGATGATGGCGCTGGTTCTTGCCGACGCGAAGCTGATGCACCGGGGGCAGGTCGGCTCGCCAGGCTGAGCCATTTGGCTGTCGAATGGAACCCAAGCGTCTATCCGTTCATTACACTCCGGTATCGAAACGGAGATCGATGATGAATCGTGTAACTATTACAACGCTTGTATCGCTTACTGCTTTGATTGCCGCGTCACCCGCGCTGGCGGGCGGCAAGAACGAGCAGGCGACCGCCGCGATCGCCGCAGCCGAAGCCAAGATTGACGCCGCGAACAAGGTTGGGGCCAGCGGCGAAGTGCCGCAGCTTCAGGCGAGCGCCTCGGCGGCGTTGCGGACGGCAAAGGATGACCTGTCGCACGGCAACAAGGATCAGGCGATCATGGACGCCAACCACGCGTCCGAGCTCGCGGACCGCGCAATGGGCGAGGCGCAGCGGGTGGCCACCACCAATGCCGCTATCCAGCAGAATCAGGCCGCCATGGCCGCCAGCGCTGCCCAGCAGGATGCAGCCGCCGCCAACGCGCGCGCGGATGCCGCGGCCCAGGCCGCCCGCGCTTCGGCTCAGGACGCGGCGACCGCCCGTGCCACCCCGCAGGTCGTAGCAGTCGTCACCCCGGCCCCCGCCGCTCCGACGACCGAAACGACCGTCACCACCGAAACCGACGCCCATCCCGTGGTCGCCAAAAAGGCCGCACACCGCGTCGTGCATCACCACGTTCGGCATACCACTCACAATAATGTCCATGTGAAGACGACGACCACAACCGTCACGCATTGATGCCGTTCGGCAGGCGCGGTGACGCGCCTGCCGACCAGCCTTGGTACTGCGGCGTCAGATGTGAATGGGCTTGCCGGTGACCGCCATCGCCGCTTCCTTCAACGCCTCGGCGTGGGTGGGATGGGCGTGACAGGTATAGGCGATGTCCTCGCTGGTCGCGCCGAATTCCATGGCGAGCGCGGCCTCGGCGATCAGCGTGCCGGCAAGACTGGAGATGATCCACACGCCCAGCACGCGGTCGCTCTTGGCGTCGGCGATGACCTTCACGAAACCGTCGGTATCCCGGTTGGTCTTGGCGCGGCTGTTGCCCGCAAAGGGGAACTTGCCGACCTTCACCTCACCGCGCTCGCGCGCCGCTTCCTCGGTCAGGCCGACGCCGGCGACCTCGGGATTGGTGTAGGCGACGCTCGGGATCACGTCGTGGTTCACGATGCCCGTCAGTCCCGCGATATTCTCCGCGACCGCGATCCCCTCGTCTTCGGCCTTGTGCGCCAGCATTGGCCCCGGAATGACATCGCCGATCGCCCAGATTCCCGGCACGCTGGTTTCGAACCGGTGTCCCGTCTCGATCTGGCCACGCGCGTTGACCGCCAGACCCGCCTTGTCGAGCGCCAGTCCGTCGGTGTTCGGTCGCCGCCCGATGCTGACCAGTACCGCGTCCGCCGCCAGCGTCTCGGCCGCCCCGCCCGCGGCCGGTTCGATCGTCACCGTGGCACGACCGCCAGTGACCTTGACGCCCGTTACCTTCGTTGAAGTGCGGAAGTCGAAGCCCTGCTTCTTGAAGATCTTCGCCGATTCCCGGCGAACCTCGCCGTCGAACCCCGGCATGATCTGGTCGAGATATTCGACCACCGTCGCCTTCGCACCCAGCCGCATCCACACGCTGCCCAGTTCCA
Source organism: Sphingomonadales bacterium (assembly GCA_038225385.1). Lineage (GTDB taxonomy): Bacteria > Pseudomonadota > Alphaproteobacteria > Sphingomonadales > Sphingomonadaceae > Sphingomonas_O. The sequence goes on from JBBRRC010000024.1 coordinate 19,442, forward strand.
GCCCGATGATGCCGCCACCGATGATGACGAGCTGCTCGGGGACCTTTGGCAGTGCGAGCGCGCCCGTCGAATCGACGACGATGTTCTCGACCAGTTCGACGCCGGGCAGCGGCGTGACGCTCGACCCGGTGGCGATGATGATGTTTTTTGCGCGCACCGACCGGTCACCGATTTGCACGGAATCAGCAGACGTGAACGCGGCGCGACCCTTCAGCCATTCGACCTTGTTCTTCTTGAACAGGAACGCGATGCCGCCGGTCAGTTCCTTCACCGCCAGCGCCTTTTCCGCGTGCATCTGGTCCAGGTTCAGCGCCGCCCCCGTTATATCGATGCCGAACTTGGCGAGCGCGCCCGAGGCGGCCTCGTGATAGAGTTCCGACGCGTGCAGCATCGCCTTTGACGGGATGCAGCCGACATTGAGGCACGTACCGCCCAGCGTCTCGCGGCTCTCGACGCAGGCGGTCTTGAGGCCGAGCTGAGCCGCACGGATCGCGGCGACATAACCGCCCGGCCCGGAGCCGATGACGAGGACGTCATAGTCGTAATCAGCCATTACGCAGTCCTTACAAATCGATCAGCAGCCGGGTCGGATCTTCGATAGCGTTCTTGAGTGCGACGAGGAACGTTACCGCCTCGCGCCCGTCGATCAGGCGGTGGTCGTAGCTGAGTGCCAGGTACATCATCGGTCGCACGACGACCTGGCCGTTGCGGACGACCGGGCGGTCCTCGATGCGGTGCAGGCCCAGCACCGCCGACTGGGGCGGATTGATGATCGGCGTCGACATCAGCGAGCCGAACACACCGCCGTTCGATATGGTGAAGGTGCCGCCCTTCATGTCGTCCATCGTCAGCGTGCCCGCCTTGGCCTTTGCGCCAAAATCACCGATTGCCTTTTCGATCTGAGCAACCGACATTGCCTGCGCGTCGCGGATGACCGGCACGACGAGGCCGTTGGGCGCACTGACCGCGACCGAGACGTCCGCATAATCGTGATAGACGATCTCCTCGCCGTCGATCTGGGCATTGACGTTAGGGATGTCGCGCAGCGCCATGCACGCCGCCTTTACGAAGAAACCCATGAAGCCGAGGCGGACGCCGTGCTTTTTCTCGAACAGGTCCTTGTACCTGGTGCGCGCCTCGATAACCGCCGACATGTCGACGTCGTTGAAGGTGGTGAGCAGGGCGGCCGTGTTCTGTGCGTCCTTCAGGCGACGGGCGACGGTCTGGCGCAGGCGCGTCATCCGCACCCGTTCCTCGCCCCGCATCGGCTCACCAGACGTCGCTGCCGCGTTCGGGGCCAGAGGTGCCGTAGCAACCGCCGCGGGGCCTGGCGGTGCCTTTGGGGCCGCCAGCACATCTTCCCGGGTCAGCCGCCCGTCCTTGCCGCTGCCCTTGATCGTCGATGGGTCGACACCCTTTTCGAGGACCAGACGACGAACGGAGGGCGACAGCGTCGGCGACAGGCCGTCGGCCGGCGCGTCGGGAGCGGTCGCCACGACCGGAGGCGCCGCCGCGGCTTGAGCGGGCGCACCGCTGCCTGCCTCGATCGAGGCGATGATCGCGCCGACGTTGACCGTGTCGCCAACCTTGACGAGCTGTTCGCCCATTGTCCCTGCGATCGGTGAAGGCACCTCCACCGAGACCTTGTCGGTTTCGAGGCTGGCGATCGGCTCGTCTGCCATGACCGCCTCGCCCGGCTTTTTGAGCCATTCGCCGAGGGTCGCCTCGGTAATCGATTCGCCGAGCGTCGGAACAGTAACTTCGGTGCTCATGTCTTATCCCTTTCGGCGACGGCGTATTTCGCCCCGCACGCTTTGGCCGAGCGCGTCAGCAACCAGCGCCGCCTGTTCGGCCTGATGGCGCTTGGCAAGGCCGGTGGCAGGCGAGGCGCTGGCCTTGCGTCCGGCGTAGCGGGCGCGCTGCGGCCTGACCTTGGCGGTGGTGAGGCACTCCTCAATGAACGGCTCGACGAAGAACCAGCCGCCGTTGTTCTTCGGCTCTTCCTGCGCCCAGACGACCTCTTCGAGGCCGGTCATCCGTTTCAGCCGCACGACCAGCGGGTCGGAGGGGAAGGGGTAGAGCTGTTCGATGCGAACGATTGCGGTGTCTTTCAATGCCGCCGCGTCGCGCGCGTCGAACAGGTCGTAGGCGACCTTGCCCGAACACAGCACCAGGCGTTTCACATCGGCGTCGGCGGGCGCGTCGGGGTCCGACAGGATCCGCATGAAATGGCTCGCGCCCTGGAAATCCGATGCTTTCGACACGGCGCGCTTGTGACGCAGCAATGATTTGGGCGTCATGACGATCAGCGGCTTGCGGAACGACCGGTGCATCTGGCGGCGGAGCGCGTGGAAATAATTGGCGGGTGTCGTGATGTTGGTCACCTGCATATTATCCTCGGCGCAAAGCTGCAGATAACGCTCCAGACGCGCCGACGAATGCTCGGGGCCTTGCCCTTCGAACCCGTGGGGCAACAGCATGACGAGGCCGTTGGCCCGCAGCCATTTCGCTTCGCCGGATGCGATGAACTGGTCGATCATCACCTGCGCACCATTGGCGAAATCGCCGAACTGCGCTTCCCACATGACCAGTGTCTTCGGGTCGGCACCGGCATAGCCATATTCGAAACCGAGCACGCCGAATTCGCTGAGCGTTGAATCGAGCACCTCGAAATGGCCGTGGGGAACCGTCCATAGCGGGACGTATTTATGCTCGTCGACTTGATCCACCCAGACGGCATGGCGCTGGCTGAAAGTGCCGCGCCCCGAATCCTGGCCCGACAGACGCACCCCATATCCTTCCGAGAGCAGCGATCCGAAGGCGAGCGCTTCACCGGTTGCCCAGTCGAAATTCTCTCCGCTGGCAAACATCGCCCGCTTGGCGTCGAGCACCCGGGAGAGTGTCGGGTGGATGTTGAGGCCGTCGGGCACCGTCGTCAGCGTGCGGCCGAGCGCGTCGAACAGTTTCTTCTCGATGCCCGTCTCGACGTTGCGCCTTGCGGTCTCACTGTCCGTCGGCTTGTGCAGGCCAGCCCAGCGTCCGCCGAACCAGTCGGCCTGGTTCGCCTTGTATCCCGGTGCCGCCGCGAATTCGCCCTCCAGCATGGTATTGAAGCGCGTGGCGTGTTCGGCGGCCCAGTCCTTGTCGATCACGCCCTGTTCGATCAGCCGCGCGGCATAAACGTCGCTGACGCCGGGATGCGTCTTGATCACCTTGTACATCAGCGGTTGGGTGAAGCCTGGCTCGTCGCCCTCGTTATGGCCGAAGCGGCGGTAGCACCACATGTCGATGACGATGTCGCGGTGGAAGCGCTGGCGGAACTCGATCGCCATCTTGCAGGCAAAGGTCACGGCCTCGGGATCGTCGCCGTTGACGTGGAAGATCGGCGCCTGGACGCCCTTGGCAACATCCGAGGGGTAGGGTGACGAGCGCGCGAATTGCGGGCTGGTCGTAAAGCCGATCTGATTGTTGATGATGAAATGGATACAGCCGCCGGTGTTGTACCCACGCACGCCCGAGAAGCCGAGGCATTCCCAGACGATGCCCTGTCCGGCGAATGCGGCGTCTCCGTGGAGCAGCACCGGGAGGACCTGGATGTGTTCGGCCAGATCGTTGCGATCGGTCTGGATCGCGCGGACCTTGCCCAGCACCACCGGGTCCGCGGCCTCGAGGTGCGACGGATTGGGGACCAGACTCATGTGAACCTTGATCCCGTCGAACTCGCGGTCGGTCGACGTGCCCAGATGGTATTTGACGTCGCCTGATCCGCCGACATCATCGGGATTGGCCGAGCCGCCCGAAAATTCGTGGAAGATGACGCGGTAGGGTTTCGCCATGACGTTGGCGAGCACGTTCAGCCGTCCGCGGTGGGACATGCCATAGGCGATCTCGCGCACGCCGAACTGGCCACCGTATTTGATGATCGATTCCAGCGCGGGGATCATCGCCTCGCCGCCATCGAGACCGAAGCGCTTGGTCCCGACGTATTTCTTGCCGAGGAAGCGTTCCCATTGCTCGGCCTCGATCACCTTGGCTAGGATCGCCTTCTTGCCCTCGGGGCTGAAGGTGATGACCTTGTCCTTGCCCTCCATCCGGTCCTGCAGGAACTTGCGTTCCTCGTGATCGGTGATGTGCATGTATTCGAGGCCGACGCTGCCGCAGTAATTGGCACGCAGGGTCGCGAGGATCTGGTTCGGCGTCGCCCGGTCGAAGCCAAGCAGGCCGCCGAGGTAAACCGGCTTGTCGAGATCGCCGGCGGCAAAACCATGATATGCAGGCTGAAGGTCCTCGCGTTCGGGACGCGGCGCGAGGCCGAGGGGGTCGAGGTTCGCCTGGAGGTGTCCGCGGACCCGGAACGTGCGGATCATGCGCATCGCCTTGATCGCGTCGGTGGCGGCGCGCGCCACCTGCGCCTCGTCGATCATGTCGCCCATGTCAGCGGCCGCCTTTTTCACCATGACCGCCATTTGCAGGGGGTCGAGCGCCGACGTCAGCTCGTCATTGTCGAGCGGCGGCCAGTCGGGGCGCTGCCACGACGGACCAGCTTCGTGTTCGGCCGTGAAATCCTGGTGTTCGAGAGTCATAGTCCAATCTCCCCGTCATTCCCGAGAAAGCGGAGGTGACGGTTATGCGGTCAACAAAGCCTTGAGCGTGGTGCCCAGTTCCGACGGCGACGGCGAAACCCGGATCCCCGCCGCTTCCATCGCCGCGATCTTGTCCCCGGCACCGCCCTTGCCACCGGATACGATCGCACCAGCATGGCCCATGCGCCGGCCGGGCGGCGCGGTCAGCCCGGCGATAAACCCGACCATCGGTTTCTTGCGGCCGCGTTTCGCCTCGTCGATCAGGAACTGCGCGGCGTCCTCCTCGGCGGAACCGCCGATCTCGCCGATCATGATCATCGAGGTGGTGGCCGGGTCGCCGAGAAACAGCTCGAGCACGTCGATGAAATTCGTCCCGTTGACCGGATCGCCGCCGATGCCGACCGCCGTCGTCTGGCCCAGCCCCTCCGCCGTCGTCTGGAATACGGCCTCGTACGTCAGCGTGCCCGAGCGTGAGACGACACCGACGCTGCCCTTCGAAAAAATGCTGCCCGGCATGATGCCGATCTTGCATTCGCCCGGGGTCAGCACGCCGGGACAGTTCGGCCCGATCAGCCGCGACTTGCTGCCCGACAGCGCGCGCTTGACCTTCACCATGTCGAGTACCGGAATGCCCTCGGTGATGCACACGATCAGCGGCACCTCGGCGTCGATCGCCTCGAGGATCGAATCTGCGGCGAATGGCGGTGGGACGTAGACGACGCTGGCGGTGGCGCCAGTTGCGTGAACCGCCTGCGCCACCGTGTCGAACACCGGCAGCCCGATGTGCGTCGTGCCGCCCTTGCCGGGTGTCACTCCGCCGACCATCTGAGTGCCGTAAGTCAGCGCCTGTTCGGTATGAAAGGTGCCGGTCGCCCCTGTCATCCCCTGCGTGATAACGCGCGTGTTCTTGTCGACGAGGATGCTCATAATAATACCTTAATATGCACAGTCACCCAAACAGCAGCTGCGTGCGTGGAGTAGGTGCGGGCTCAGTCAGTGGCTGAATCATCCCAGCGACCCATCGATCGCCTTGCACGCCACCAGCAGTTCCTTGACCGCATCGACGCTGACCGCGAGGTTTGCCTTGGCCTCGTCGCCTAGCTTGATCTCGACGATCTTCTCGACGCCGCCTGCGCCGATCATTACCGGCACGCCGACGTAAAGGTTATCGACCCCGTACTGGCCGGTCAGGTGCGCCGCTGCTGGCAGGACGCGCTTCTGGTCGAACAGATATGCCTCGGCCATCGCAATGCCGCTGGTCGCGGGCGCATAGAAGGCCGAGCCGGTCTTGAGCAGCGCGACGATCTCGCCGCCACCGCCGCGGGTGCGCTTGACGATCTCGTCGATGCGCGCCTGCGTGGACATGCCCATCGCGATCAGGTCGGGCACGGGGATGCCCGAAACGGTCGAATATTCGATCACCGGGACCATCGTGTCGCCGTGTCCGCCCAGCACGAAGCTGGTCACATCCTTGACCGACACCTTGAACTCGTCCGCCAGGAAATGGCTGAACCGCGCGCTGTCGAGCACGCCAGCCATGCCGACGACCATATGGTGGGGGAGGCCCGAGAATTCGCGCAGCGCCCAGACCATCGCGTCGAGCGGATTGGTGATGCAGATGACGAACGCACCCGGCGCATTGGCGGCAATGCCTTCACCGACCGCCTTCATCACTTTCAGATTGATGCCGAGCAAATCGTCGCGGCTCATCCCCGGCTTGCGGGCGATACCCGCCGTTACGATGATGACGTCGGCGCCCGCGATATCGGCATAGTCGTTCGATCCGGTGATCGTCGCGTCGAACCCTTCGACAGGGCCGCACTGCGACAGGTCGAGCGCCTTGCCCTGCGGCACGCCCTCGACGACGTCGAACAGGACGATGTCGCCCAGACCCTTGAGCGCTGCGAGATGGGCGAGCGTTCCACCGATATTACCTGCGCCGATCAGCGCGATTTTCTTGCGTGCCATGCGGGGCAGCCCTTCCATGCGGTTGCGGAATTGCGACGCGCCTAGACGCGTTGGGCGACCGCCGCAACCACATGAACAGGATTATCTTTGCGACTTAGTCGCAGTAGCGACAAGCTATTTCCCGGCCAGCTCCGTCACCATGATTTTCCAATGGGCGACATTGTCATCAAGTGCCTGCACCGGCAGCCGCTCATCCTTGCCGTGGGCGCGCAGATCCTCTGGCACCCGCACCCATTCGCCGCCGGTACCATAAACCGGAATGCCGGCGACCCGGAACGGACGCGCGTCCGATGCTCCCGTCGACATTTCAGGAAAAACGGGCATTCCCGGGTGCAGGCTGGTCACGGCCTTTGTGTAGGCGGCGGTAACATCGGGTCGCAACGGCGACGACAGCGACGCGCCATAGGCATCGTTGCGCGTCACGACGACACCGGGGTCGGCAACGATCTTCGTCAGTTCGGCCTGCACGGCATCGGGCGTGATCCCCGGGAAAATGCGGCAGTTGACCATCGCCGTCGCGAGCTGGGGCAGGGCGTTGTCGGCATGCCCGCCGAACAGCCGCGTCGGTACGCAGCGGGTCCTTGTCAGCCCCACTTCCTTCTCATCGGCCTCGATCGCATCGGCGGCAGCGCCATCATCACGATTCTTCAGCCAGGCGCGCATCGCATCGCCCAGCGGGCCGGATTCCGCCTTTTGCCTCGCCTCGAAATAGGCGCGGGTCGTCTCGCTCAGCATCGGCGTGAAGCGGTACGCCTCAAGCCGTTCGAGCGCATGGGCCAGCTGGTAGATCGCATTGTCCTTGCGCGGCTTCGACGAATGGCCGCCACGATTGCGGACGGTCAGCGTATAGCCGGCAAAGGTTTTTTCGGCGGTTTGCAGCGTCGCCCCGATCGGCTTGTTGTCGGTCGTGAACGCGATGCCGCCACCATCGGCGTTGAGGCCGTATTCGGGATGGTCGAGCATATCGTTCCACAGCTTTGCGCCATTGTCGGCACCGATGCCGTTGGTTTCTTCATCGCCGGTGAAGAACACGACGATTTCGCGCCGCGGCTTGAACCCCGACTTGCGCAGCTGGATCAGCGCCTGCGTAATGCCGGTAATCCCGGCCTTCATGTCGATCGTCCCGCGACCATAGTAATAGCCGTCCTTTTCGGTCAGCATGAACGGATCGGTCGTCGAATCCTCGCGCTTCGCCTCGACGACGTCCATGTGCCCCATCAGCATGATCGGCTTTTGCGGTGTGCCGCGCGCCATCGCCGGCCAGCGCACGATCAGGGCCGCGGTCTCGTCCTTCTGCGAGCCGTCCGCGTTCGTCGTGGTGTAGGGCATGACCTTGACGTCGCCGTCGGCCCATCCGGCCTTTTTATATTCGGCTGCCAGATATTGCGCCATTTCCGGCACTTTCGTCCGCCCCAGCACCGTCGGCGTGTTGATGACGTGTTCGAACATCGCGCGTGTCGCGGCATGGTCGGCCGGAGAGGTCGCGGGTGCTGCCAGGACGGGCGCCGCGGCTGCGAACGCAGCGCAGGCGAGCAAGGACGATTTCATGAATTTTTCTCCCTTAGACAGACAGGTTAGCCGATCCGTGCCCCTGCGCAAGATAGTCGATCGACTGCATTTCCATGAGCCGCGACACGGTCCGTTCGAATTCGAAGCTGCCGTCGCCATGTTCGTAAAGCTGTGGCGGCTCGGCGTCCGCCGTCGCGATCAGCTTGACCTTCTGCTCGTAGAGCGCGTCGATCAGCGTCACGAAACGCGCAGCCTCATTGCGGCTGTCCGGACCAAGGCGGGGGATGCCGACGATGACGACGCAGTGATAGCGGCGGGCGATGGAGAGATAGTCTGGCGCACCGCGCGCCTCACCGCAAAGCCGCTTGAACGAGAAGACCGCAACGCCCTTCAGACTCTTCGGGACATGGAGAGCACGGCCACCGCCGAGGGGGATGGTCGCGGTCGGTACATGGACGGCGTCCTCCGGCGGATAGTCGGTCAGTCTGAAGAAGGCTTCGCGAACAGCGGCCGTCGCCGCCGGGCCATTCGGCACATGCCATGTTTTCACGCCGGCCATGCGCTGCATGCGGTAGTCCGTCGGTCCGTTGAGCGCGGCGATGTCCAGCCGCGCCTCGATCAACGCGATGAAGGGCAGGAAATGCTCACGGTTGAGTCCGTCCTTGTACAGCTCGGCGGGTGCGCGGTTGGATGTTGCCACCATCGTCACGTCATGGTCGATCAGCGCGGTGAACAGGCGCGACATGATCATCGCATCCGCCGAATTGTTGACGACCATTTCGTCGAAGGCGAGCACACGCGTGTCCTGAGCGATGTCGAGCGCGACCCGGGCCAGCGGATCGACGACCTCGGTCTCGCGGTGGGCACGCAGCCGCTCGTGCACCTCGATCATGAATTCATGGAAATGGGCGCGGCGCTTGCGGTCGATCTTCAGACACCCGTAAAACAAGTCCATCAGCATGGACTTGCCACGCCCGACGCCGCCCCACAGGTAGACGCCGCGCGGCACGGCGGGTTTTGCGCGGCCGAGACGCCAAAGGATCGACCCGCGCGGCGGCACGGCCTCGAGTTCGGCCTGAAGCAGGGCGAGGCGCTGCGCCGCATCCGCCTGGACCGGGTCCGGTTTCAGTTCACCCGCCGCGACGAGCGCTGCGTAGCGGTCGGCGACATTCACCGGTCGGCCACGCCCGCGCCGACAGATTTGCGGATCGTTCCGGCAAATGCAGCGATCTTGTGCTCGCCCTGAACAACCAGACCACGCATGAAGATCAGGCGGCGTGTCTCGCGCAGCATCTCGACCTCGGCGTCGAGCGGCTCGCTCGCCCGTCCGGCGCCGATGAACTGCGTGGAAAGGTCGAGCGTTACGGCGGTTCCCGCCTCGATCAGGCCGAACATCCGCGATGCCGCAAACAGGCTGACGTCGATGAACCCCAGTGTCGCACCGCCGTGGATCGCATCCTGCAGGTTGGTGTGGACGCGCGCAGGAAACATGCGGACACGTGCCAGGTCGCCGTCCCGCCGGACGATCAGCTTGCCGAGGAAGCCGTTATACCGCGTTTCGTCCTTCAGGCGCCAGCTGTGCCAGCCGGGATGGTCGGGATCCTCGCCAAAGGCGAAGGAGGGCTCGTCGGACACGCGCTCAGACCGCGCGCTCGACCACCAGCTTCTTCACTTCGGCGATGGCCTTGGCCGGATTCAGACCCTTAGGACAGACATTGGCGCAGTTCATGATCGTATGGCAACGATAGAGGCGGAACGGATCCTCAAGCTCGTCGAGCCGCTCTCCGGTCATTTCGTCGCGGCTGTCGGCCAGCCAGCGATAGGCCTGCAACAGGATGGCAGGTCCCAGAAACTTGTCGCTGTTCCACCAATAAGAGGGGCAGGCCGTCGAGCAGCAGGCGCACAGAATGCACTCATACAGCCCATCGAGCTTCGCGCGGTCGTCGGGGCTCTGCAGTCGCTCCCTGCCCGACGGGGTCGGGGTGACCGTCTTTAGCCACGGCTGGATGCTTGCATATTGCGCGTAGAAATGGGTGAAGTCGGGCACCAGATCCTTGATCACGTCCATGTGCGGCAGCGGCGTGATCCGGATTTCGCCCTTCACATCCTCGAGCGCGGTTGTGCACGCGAGCCCGTTTTTCCCGTCGATGTTCATCGAGCATGAGCCGCAAATACCCTCACGACACGACCGGCGAAAGGTCAGCGAACTGTCCTGCTCGCCCTTGATCTTGATGAGGGCATCGAGGACCATCGGACCACAGCTGTCGAGATCGACCTCGAAGCGATCGTAACGCGGGTTTTCACCGCTATCGGGATCGTAGCGATAAATTTTCAGCGTCTTGACCCGTTTTGCGCCGTCGCGTGCCTTGTGGACGCGGCCCTTGCCGCTGATCTTGCTGTTCTTGGGCAACAGAAATTCGGCCATCGTCAGGTATCCGGCTTGCGCGAAATAGCTGGAGTGCATGTGGCGTGGCGGGCGGGGTTTGCCAAGCCGTAAAAGCGGACCGACCGTCTGCACGGGGTAGTGTCACCGACATGCACCGCAACCCGAAAAAATGATATTTTTTACATAATCCGACTTGAAGGCGTCCGCCTGCCACCTATTTTTGCCCCGTCGGACGCCAATCGGGTCCGGCAAGACAGTTGCTTTGAAAGGACTGAAAACATGCGAACCAATTTCGACTTTACCCCCTATCGCCGGACTACCGTCGGTTTCGACCGGCTGTTCGATCTGCTCGAAACGTCGGCGCGTACGGCACCCGTCGACAATTATCCGCCCTTCGACATCGAGCGTACCAGCGAGGATGCGTATCGCATCACCATCGCCGTTGCCGGTTTCAAGGCGGAGGAGGTCGAGCTGACCGCGCAGCATAACCTGCTCGTCGTCACCGGACGCAAGGGCGAGTCTGCCGATGAGGGCCGTCAGTTCGTCCATCGCGGCATCGCGACCCGCGCGTTCGAACGTCGTTTCGAACTCGCCGACTATGTCCAGGTTACCGGTGCCGGTCTCGATGATGGGCTGCTGACGATCGAGCTGAAGCGTGAGGTTCCCGAGGCGATGCGGCCACGCAAGATCGCCATCAATGGGCAGGCGCCAGCGCTTGAACTTGCCAAGGCGGCCTGAGCCGGCTCTGAGTATCCAGGGGGAGGGGCGATGACGCTCCTCCCCTTTTTTGCCTAACGCATCCCGAAACGGTGCGCGAGAAAGATCAGCACCAGCGCGCCGATGATCGACATGAAGAAACCCGACGGGCTGAGTTTCATCATATCCTTCTCGCGCGTGAACATACCGCCGATGAACGTGCCGACGAACGACCCCCCGATGCCGAGCAGAGTGGTGAGAATCCAGCCGGCCGGAACGCCACCCGGATAGACGAACCGCGCGATCAGGCCGACGAGGAAACCGACGATGATCGTGCTGATGATGTTCATCATGAAACTTCTCCCGCAAATCGTTGCGCGACCAGCGTGACGAGTGCGGTGGTGATTGGCAAGCGCTGAGGACCACGCCGCCGGCGCCTGATGGTGGCGCGGAGGGAAACCGGGCAGCTACTCGGTGTTGTCGGTCGCTTCGGACTGCGGGTCGGCGTCTTCGGCAGGCTCTGCCTGTGTGGCGGGCGGCTTCAGCGTTTTCGGCAATTCCGGCGGCGGCAGGTGAAGGTCTGTGGGCGGTGCCTCGCCGTGCCCTGCAATCCAGCGCGTCGTCGGTACCGCGACGGTCGGCGTTTCGGGTCTGCGGAACTGCTCGAACCAGCCCTCACGCCACAGCTTGACCGTGAAAACACTTGCCAAGGCGACAATCGACAGCAGAAACAGCCCGAGCGGCCGCATCAACAAGGTGATCGGCCCCGGCATCCCAACGTCGTCGACCGGTCGCTTGGCCTGGTAGTCCGGCACGCCCAGTTCGGCGACGATCATCTCGCGATATTCGGCATGGGCCGCGGCATCGGCAACGCGGCGCGGCGCGCGCTCTTCACGCATCGAAGCCGCCCCGATGATGCGATTCCGCGCCATGCCGCCCAGCATAGCAATGGCGCGGTTAGCGAAGGGTTACGAGGTTCCACAAAGGGATAGGGCGTATCGGCAAGCAAAGCGCCCGTCGGTCAGTAAACTCTGGCCTTGGGCTTGATATACTCAACCTCGTCGGTCAGCGTGTAATCGTGCACCGGGCGATAATCGATTGCGACCTGGGCACCTTCGCGCCAGGCCAGCGTGTGCTTCATCCATTCGGCGTCGTTCCGCTCGGGGTAGCTTTCGTGCATGTGCGCGCCGCGGCTTTCGTGGCGATTGCTGGCGCTGTGCATCGTGACGACCGCCTGGGGCAGCATGTTATCCAGTTCGAGCGTCTCGATCAGGTCGGTGTTCCATACCATACTGCGGTCGGCAACGCGCACGTCGGCGATGCGCGCTGCGACCTTGTCGATCAGCACCTTGCCCTCGTCGAGCAGTTCGGTGTCGCGGAACACCGCCGCGTGCTTCTGCATCGTGCGCTGCATGTCGAGGCGTATCTCCGCCGTCGGTGATGCGCCGCTGGCGTGGCGAAACTTGTCCACGCGGGTCAGTGCCAGCTCCTCGGACCCGCCGGGCAATGGCTTGTGCGCGGTGCCGGGTTTGATGATCTCGGCAATACGCTTGCCGGTCGCGCGGCCGAATACGACGAGGTCGATCAGACTGTTCGAGCCCAGGCGGTTCGCGCCGTGCACGCTGACGCACGCCGCCTCGCCGACCGCGAACAGGCCGGGGACGACGGCATCGGGGTTGCCGTCCTTCAACGTCACGACTTCGCCGTGATAATTACAAGGGATGCCACCCATGTTGTAATGCACGGTCGGCGTGACGGGCAGCGGCTGGCGGGTCAGGTCAACGCCCGCAAAGATCTTGCCGGTCTCCGTGATGCCGGGAAGCCGTTCGGCCAATACCTTCGGATCGATATGGTCGAGGTGGAGGTAGATGTGATCCTTATGCTCGCCGACACCACGCCCTTCGCGGATTTCGGCGGCCATGCTGCGTGACACGACGTCGCGGCTGGCAAGGTCCTTTGCGCTGGGGGCGTAGCGCTCCATGAACCGCTCGCCCTCGCTGTTGGTCAGGTACCCGCCCTCACCGCGCGCACCCTCCGTGATAAGGACGCCGGCACCATAAATGCCGGTCGGATGGAACTGGACGAACTCCATGTCCTGCAGCGGCAATCCGGCGCGCAGCACCATCCCGCCGCCGTCGCCGGTGCAGGTGTGAGCCGACGTCGCCGAGAACCAGCATTTGCCGTAGCCGCCCGTCGCGAGCACCACCGAGTGTGATCGGAAGCGGTGGATGCTGCCGTCCTCCATGCACATGGCGATGACGCCGCGACACTCGGGGCCATCGGCGCCGTGTTCCATGATCAGGTCGAGCGCAAAATATTCGATGTAGAAATCGGCGTCGTACTTCAGGCTCTGCTGGTAGAGCGCATGGAGCATCGCGTGCCCCGTGCGGTCGGCCGCGGCACAGGTGCGCTGCGCTGGCGGGCCGGCGCCCATGTTCTGCATCATCCCGCCGAACGGGCGCTGGTAGATCTTGCCCTCGTCGGTGCGGCTGAACGGCACGCCGGCATGTTCCAGCTCGTACACTGCCTGCGGCGCCTCTCGCACCAGATATTCGATCGCGTCCTGGTCGCCGAGCCAGTCGGAGCCCTTGACCGTGTCGTACATGTGCCAGGTCCAATGATCCGGGCCCATGTTGCCGAGCGACGCGGCGATCCCGCCTTGTGCCGCGACCGTATGGCTGCGCGTCGGAAAGACTTTGGTGATGCACGCGGTTTTCAGCCCGGTTTCAGCGATCCCCATGGTTGCCCGCAGGCCGGAGCCGCCGGCTCCGACGACGACGGCATCATAGGTGTGATCGATGATCTTGTAGGCTTCGTTCATCCGTTGGGCGTCCCTGTGAGCGTGACCTTTAGAATACTGAATAGAGCGAGACCGCCTGCACCAAAGGTCCAGAAGTGCAACAGGGCGATGGCGAGGATCCGGCTTTCGTCGTGGCAGTAATCCTCGATCACGACCTGAAGCCCCATCTTGAAATGCCAGAAGGTGTTGATGACGATCAGCATGAGCGGAACCGCCACAACGGGTCCCTGCATCCATCCCCGCACGACGTCATAGCCAAGCGTCGGAAGCCGGACGAGCGAGACGATCAGCCAGAGCATCAGCAAGATGTTGACGAAGGCGGTGACGCGCTGTCGCCACCAGTGATGCGCGCCTTCGCGTGCGGAGCCGAGACCGCGCACGCGTCCGAGTTCGGTACCCTGGCCCATTACAGCCCCTTTCCGAAGATGGCCGCCCAGATCGCGATGGTGGCGACCGCGCTGAAGACGATCGTCGCGATCGCACCCGCCTTGTTGACGCGCAGTTCAAAGCCCGCGCCAAGGTCCATGACGAAATGGCGGATGCCGTTCGCAAAATGCTGGAAAAAGGCCCAGGTCAGGCCGATCGCCACCAGCTTGGCAACAAGGTTGGCGGCCACGCCGATCGTGCCGTGGTCGTCCGCGACGACAACCCAATAGTGGAAATTCGCGTAGCTGTCAGGCCCGCCCGCCAGCGCCGCCAGCCACCACACGAAGACCAGGACGCCGACGGTCGCCATCGCCACGCCGCACATCCGGTGCAGGATCGAGACCAGCATGTGCGGGCCCCATCTCCAGATGCTGAGGTGGGGCGACAAGGGGCGGCTCTGGGCGCGCGCGGCGGTTCGGCTCATGGACGTGCCTTTTGCGTGAACTTTGACTGTTGCGGTCCTTAGCCAAGCGAACGCGCGATGCAACGGGCTTGGCAACGGCAGCCGCTTTCTAACGCTCTGTTAACCAGACGGCCCTAGCATTCCTTCAGTAAAGTACACACTCGGGACAGGAAGCCGTCAGATCATGAGCAGCACTGCGCGCACGCCCAAATCCGGCCACGGTGAGAATGATCCCGTCCAGATCCTGATATCCGAACGCCTTCCGTTTTTCGATCCGGACAATAGTCTTGCTGAAGGCTGTTCGGTTGTCCGCGACGCCATCGCCGGGCGCGAAAACGAAGTGGTGGATGCATTCTGGGCTCATTACGAGCGGTGTCAGGGCGTCGGAACTCGCCTGACCGATGAGGAACGGGCGAAAGTCATCGCCGCGGGAATCGCCTACACGCGGATGAAATATACCGACCCCAGGGGACAGCAGTGGGCGGATATGGCACGCGACTATGCGCGGATGGCTTCGCGGGCAGGTGACAAAGTGGCGCTGGTGCTGTCATCCTTTGAGGCCGGGCAACAGCGGACGCTCGATATCCTGGGCGAAGTCTGCGGCGATGACCGGACCGTGATGAAGCGGGGTGTCGTGGCGGTGTTTCGCGTGTCGATGCTGGAAGCAGAGATCATGTCGGCAACAATCGCAGCCCTCAACGCGCGCGAGGTCGACAGGATCAGGAGCGAGCGAGCGGATTTGTTTCGGGAACGGATCGCCGCGGAAGTAACCGGGGCGTCGGATCTGGGGACCCAATTGCGTGGTCAGGCATCCGAGGCATCGAGCGCGACGCGCGGCATGCTGGGCAAGGCATCCGAGGTCGCGGCGGCGGCTGAACAGTCGGCGGTGGCAATGCGCGACGCCGCCCAGACTGCAGCGGGCCTGATCCGCGCCATCGAGGACGCGCGCGGCGAGGTCGAAGTGGCCGCCGAGATTGCGACGCGGGCATCGGAGCAGGCAGCCAATGCCGTTTCCGTGTCGGAAGCGCTTTCGGATACCGCCAAATCGATCGAATCGATCCTCGGCCTTATCCGCGATGTTGCGGGACAAACCAATTTGCTGGCCCTGAATGCCACGATCGAAGCGGCGCGCGCTGGCGAAGCGGGGCGTGGGTTTGCGGTCGTCGCGCAGGAAGTGAAGAGCCTCGCCAACCAGACGGCGCGCGCGACCGATGACATTGCGCAAAAGATTGCGGCGATTCAGTCGGCGACCCGTTCGACCGTGGCCACCAATGATTCGATCCGGGCGACGGTTTCGGAGGTTCAGCAGTCGGCCACGCGTATCCGGCAAGCAATGGAAGTCCAGGCACGGACGGTAACGATGATCACCGCAGCGGTCGACGAAACGGCGCTCGCGGCCGATACGATGTCCTCGACGATCGCGGCAATTCGGGTGGATACCGAAACGGTCGCAACCGAGATCGACGAACTCGAGAACGGTTTCGACAGCGTGAACTTGAAGCTTGCCAAGCTTCAGAGCGCAACCGGTGATTACGTACGACTGGTGGCATAAGGCCGCTGCTCGCGCTACGCGGGTGCAATGCAAAACATTCTTCTGACCGGGGGTACCCGGGGCATCGGTGCAGCAATCGCCGCGCGGCTGTCCGCCCACCGCGTCGTCGCCACGGGCAGCGCCGATGGTGATCTTGCCGATCCGGCGACGCCGGCACGGCTGTGGGCGATGGCACTCGACCGGCTTGACGGACGGATCGATGTCCTGATCAACAATGCCGGTATATTCGAAGCTGCGGCGCTCGATCTCTCCGATGCCCAATGGACTGCGGCCTGGGCACGAACCATGCAGGTCAATCTGATCGCAAGCGCCGAACTGTCCCGTTTTGCCGTAAAGCATTTTCTGGAAAGCGGCGGCGGGCGCATCGTCAATATTGCCAGTCGCGCCGCTTATCGCGGGGACAGCCCGGCACACTGGCATTATGCCGCATCGAAGGCAGGCATGGTTGCCATGACCAAGACGATTGCGCGGGGCTATGCCAGAGACAAGGTTCTCGCCTTTGCCGTCTGCCCGGGGTTTACCCGGACCGGCATGGCCGAAGATTATCTGACCAGTCGCGGGGGCGAGGCGTTGCTGGCCGACATCCCGCTGGGAAAGGTCGCAGATCCCGAGGAAGTCGCGGAGGTCGCCGCTTTCTGCGCGCTCGATGCACCGCCATCGATGACCGGGGCGGTCCTCGATGTAAACGGCGCAAGCTATGTCCGGTGAATCCTGGCTGCTGTCGCTGCCCTGCACGCAGGGCGAGGCGGAGAGGCTATCGGGGGAGCTACCCGAAATCGCCGACCTCTACCCGATGCCGGTCTTGGTCACTTCAGAGACCGACCCGCCCGGTCCCGGTGGCTGGCGCCTCGATGCTTATTTCGAGGGCAAGCCACCGCGTAACGTCCTCCGGCGCGTCGCCGCGCTGGTCCCGAGTGCGCGCGCGCGTGAGCCACGCGCGAAACCGGTGCCGGTGCAGGATTGGGTGACGCTCAGCCAGTCCGGATTTGCCCCGCTCATCGCCGGCCGGTTCCACGTCCGCACCCCTGATCATCCCGCGCGCAGCGACCTCATTGATTTCGTCATCCCGGCAGGGCTTGCCTTCGGTACCGGACAGCATGCGACGACAGCTGGCTGTCTGGCCGAACTCGACCGCCTCAAACGGCGCGGCAAGGTTTTTCGCAACATTCTCGACCTGGGAACGGGAACGGGGCTGTTGGCCTTTGCAGCCAGGCGACTGTGGCCCGCCGCTTCGCTGACGGCTTCCGACATTGATCCAGTCTCGATAGCGGTCGTGCGCGAAAATGCGGTGTTGAATGCGGTGCGTGGGTTGCACCTCGTGCTGGCGGACGGGCTGTCGCACCGCGACCTCTTTGCCCGTGGTCCCTACGACCTGATCGTTGCCAACATTCTGGCCCAGCCCCTGATCGACATGGCGCCCCGAATTGCGGCGCAAATGGCGTCGGGCGGAACGCTCGTCCTGGCCGGATTGCTTGATACGCAAGCGGAGGATGTCGAACACGCCTATCGCCCGCTGGCGCTGCGCGCCGTTCGTTCGGGCAGCAGCGAATGGCCCGTCCTCACGCTGACTGCGCGGCGGAGAACCCGTTTCAGCTAGAGCGTCGCGCCTGAAATGTGAATCGAGGGATTCCTTTAGATGACGATGTGTGATTCACCGTGTTTGGAGGTGGATCATGGGCAAGAGCAGTTCCTCGGATTTGCGGGACCGGATTGTGGGAGAGATCGAGCGCGG